>CAWFQO010000054.1:0-131044 GCA_963817865.1 uncultured Solirubrobacterales bacterium
GTGGGCCCGGACCGCGTCGAAGAGGGTGAGCGACCCGCCGCCGGCGCCGATCACGAGGCCGAGGTTCCCGTCGAACTCGGTCACGTTGCCGGCCACGCCGCGATGGTCCTGGGCGTCGACCGCCTCGCCGGCGAGCTCGAACGGCGTCGGCTCGCGCGCCTGGCGGGTCTCCTCGGCGCCGACGCCGAGCGCGGCGAGCAGCTCGTGCTGGCGGGGGCGAGCCTCGCTCTCCATGTCCATGTGGGCGTCGAGCGCGACGAACGTCCCGTCCTCGAGCTCGCCGATCGGGTTGATCTCGGCGAGCGTCATGTCGTACTCGACGAAGAGCCGGGCCAGCCGGGCGAGGATCGGCGTCAGCTGGTTCAGGCGCCGGCCGGTGACCCCGATCGAGGCGATCACCTGCTTGGCCTGCCAGTCGGAGATGGGCAGGAGGTTGGAGAAGTGGCCGCGGCCGACGTGGTCGGGATGCTCGGCGGCGACCTCCTCGATGTCGATCCCGCCCATGTCGGAGAAGAGCATCACCGGCTGCTTGCGCACGCCGTCCCAGACGACGCCGGCGTAGTACTCCTGGCTGACCTGGGCTCGCGGGTCGACGAGGACCCCGCGGGGGACGTGACCGCCGATCTCGAGCGCGAGCACGTCGCGGGCGTGGGCGGCGGCCTGCGCCGGGGTGTCGGCGAACTGGATCCCCCCGGCCTTCATCCGCCCGCCGGTGAGGACCTGCGACTTGATCACGGTTTGACCGCCGATCTCCCGGGCGATCTCCTCGGCAGCCTCCGGGGTCGTCGCGAAGCCGAACTTCGTCACCGGAATCCCGGCGCGCTTGACGATCTCACGCGCCTCGTACTCGAAGAACCTCATCTCGCCGACACTATATGGACACTCAGTCCAGAGCCGGTCTTTGCGGAGCGGTCCCCACCTTCAGCTGGCGTACCGCTCGGCGAGGTCTGGATCCTTCTCGGCCAGCATCTCGGCCAGGGTTACCATGACCTTGCACTGCTTCCAGGTCGCGTCGTCCTGCATCTTCCCGTCGATCATGTGGACGCCCCGCCCGTCGGGGATCGCCTCGAGCACCTTGCGGGCGAAGCGGACCTCGTCCGGGTCGGGGCTGAACACCCGCTTGGCGATGTCGATCTGGGCCGGATGGAGCGACCAGGCCCCGACGCAGCCCATCAGGTAGGCGGCGCGGAACTGGGTCTCGCAGCCGAGGACGTCGCGGATGTCGCCGAACGGTCCGTAGAAGGGAAGGGCGCCGACGGCGGTGCAGGCGTCGACCATGCGCCCGATCGAGTAGTGCCAGAGGTCCTGCTGGGCGCTCGCGCGCTCGGCATCGGGGTTCTCCGGGTCGGGGTCGGCGATCGTGCGGTAGCCGGGGTGGCCGCCGCCGACGCGGGTCGTCTTCATCCGCCGGGAGGCGGCGAGGTCGGCCGGGCCGAGGCTCATCCCCTGCATGCGCGGGCTGGCGGCGGCGATCTCCTCGAGGTTGGCCACGCCGAGTGAGGTCTCGAGGATCGCGTGGATCAGGATCGGACGCTCGAGGCCGGCGCGGGCCTCGAGCTGGGCCAGGAGGCGGTCGACGTAGTGGATGTCCCAGGCGCCCTCGACCTTCGGGACCATGATCACCTCGAGGCGGTCGCCGATCTCGCCGACCAGCGTCGTCAGGTCGTCGAGCGCCCAGGGCGACTCGAGCGAGTTGACCCGGGTCCAGAGCGCCGTGCCGCCGCGGCCGAGGTCGTGCTCGCGGGCTAGGCGGACGAGGCCGTCGCGGGCGGCGTCCTTGCGCTCGACGGCGACGCCGTCCTCGAGGTTGCCGAGGACGATGTCGCTGCGGCCGGCGATATCGGGGAGCTTGGCCGCCATCTTCTCGTTGCTCGGGTCGAAGAAGTGGATCATCCGCGACGGCTTGACCGGGATCTCGCGGATCGGCTCGGGCGCGCCGAGGGCCAGCGGGGCGAGGAAGGCGCGGGGGTTGCGCAAGGCGATTCTCCAATCGGCGCGGCGGGCGGGCGGTCGGGTGAACCGTAGCGAGTCGGCGGGTGCCCGCCCGGCCCGGCGTGCGGGGGGCGAGGTTGTGGTAAGACGAGGGCATGCCCGACCTGCGCCTGCCCGTGTCCGTCGCCGCCGCGGCGGCCGTCGTCCTCGCCGTCCTCGCCGTACCCGGCGCCGCCGCCCCGGCGCCGACGCGGACCTCCGCGGTCGTGGTGAGAGCGCCGGCCCAGTTCAACCTGACGCTGGCCGCCGTGGGCTTCCGGGCGGGGGCCGGGCGGCCACTGCGCCTGCGCCTGCGCGCGGCGCCGGGCCTCTACTTCGTGGCCGCGGCGCTCGTCCGGCGGCCGGGCGCCGGCGGCCCGCGGGCCCTCGTGCTCGCGGTCAACCGCCGGCCGCGGGGCTCCCTGGCCGCCGATCGCCTGAGCATCGGGCTCGCCGTCACCGCCGCCCGGCGCCTCGGCGCGGCCGTCGTGCGCCAGGTCGCCGACCCGCTCCGGCGCCCGGTGGGCGGGGGCGGCGCCTCGGCGGCCGTGTGCGGTCCGGCCGGGCAGCGCCGGACGCTGGCCGCGGGTGACCTGCGGGCGCTCCTCGGCGACCGGCCCGGCGCTCCCGGGCTTCGGCGCCGCCGCCGCCGTCGCCCAGGCGTTCGACCTCGTCTGCGGGCTGCCGGCCGACCCGGCCTTCGCCCGCGTGGTCAGCGGGTGCGGGTCGAGCCTGGTCGCCGGGTGCTGCCCGCCGAACGCGCTCTGCGCCGTCCCGGTGACGCCGCCGACCCCGACGCCGATGCCGACGCCCTCGCCGACGCCGACGCCGCCGCCGGTCTGCCCGCCGTGCCCGCGGCCGGCGCCCTGTGGCCCGCCGGTCGCCTGCCCGCTCGGCTCCGTGCGGGCCCTCGCCGTGATCGCCTGCCCGCTCGCGCCGGTCTACGCCTGCTGAGGGCGGCGGCCTTCCTGGCCGGCTCCGATCGCGGCGCCGAGGACTGAGCGCCCGGGCGACTAGCCCCAGAGCTGGTCGATCGGCACGTACGGGCCGCCGTAGCCGGCACTGCGCAGGACGGGCAGGAACGCGTCGATGATCGCGGGCCGGCGGTAGGCCGGATCGACGGGCGCCCCGATCACGGCGATGTCCTCCCCCTGGACGAGCTTCAGGTCGGCATTCGAGAACGGCTGGCCGGCGAGGGTGATGAAGGAGACGAGATCCGGCGCGAGCGCGACCGGGTGGGTCGAGCCCTCGGGCCAGGCGAGCATGTTCTCGTTCTGGTTGACGATCCGCATCCTCGCCCCGTCGTTCGCCTCCACGCTCAGCACGCCGACGTCGAACCCGCCGGCCGTCTGCTCGGTCGAGGAGACGATGTGGCCGCGGGCGAGGACCCGCCCCCCGAGGTGCTCGGTGACCGCGGCGACCGGGTCCGCGCCCGCGGCGCGCGCCGCCCGCAGCGCCGCCCCGAGCTCGCGCGCCCGCGTCGTCGTCCCGGCCATCGCCGCCCGGGCCACCGTCGCGGCGTCCATGGCCCAGAGCGCGGCCCCGGCATCCTCGCTGAACACCCCGCTCGAGATGATCTGGCGCATCGTCCGGTCGGTGCTCGCCGGGTCGTGGCCGTCGAAGTAGACGCGCTGGGCGGAGTTGGCCAGGACGACGGTCCCGACCGGAGCCCCGGCCGCCGCGAACGTCGACTGCTCGAGCTCGGGGACGGCGCGCGGCGAGCCGGCCGCGTCGAGGATCCGCACGCCGCGAGCGGCGGCGACCGTCATCGGGATGATCGAGTTGGCCGCGCCCAGCTCGGGCGGGAGGACGTAGGCGAACGGGGCGTCCTCGAGGGCGGCGAGCGCGTCGAAGGCCCGGCTGGCCACGAAGTACGGGAATCCGCCCGCCGCCGCGTCGGGCGACCCGACGCCGGCCGAGACGCACGCCCGCGACCCGGCGGCCATGCTCGCCGGGTGGGCGAGGACGACCGGCTGCCCGGATGCGACGATCTCCTCCACCAGGGCCATGCCGAGGCTCCACGGCCCGCCGCCCCCGGCCCCGTAGAGGGTCGCGCCGTTGACGATGTCCTCGAGGTCCACCTCCGAGAGGGTCCGGTCGGGCGGGGTCGGGTCGGTCATGGGCAGAGCTCTCCTCTCGCGGCCTCGGTCTGGCGGGCGAGCGCCACGCGCAGACGCTCGAGCGTGGGTACGAACGCTAGCTCCCGGCGATCGTGCGCGTCGGCGAGGGCGGCCTCGACCTCTTCGAGGCCCGCTCGCGGGCGCCCGGCGGACAGGTGGGCATCGGCCACCAGGGCGCCGATCAGGGTGCCCGCCACCTTCATCCCGCCGGTCCGCATCCGTTCGGCGGTGACGTTCATGAGCTCGAGTCCGGCGTCCACCTCGCCCCGCTGCGCCTGCCCCCACCCGACGATCAGCGAGCCGATCGCCACGTAGACCGGGAAGCCCTCCTCGCGGGCGACGGCGACGAGCTCCTGGCCGGTGGCCAGGGCGCGGTCCGCGCGTCCGGCCAGGCAGTGGAGGAAGCCGATGACCTGGAGGACGACGGCGACGCTGAACCGGTGCCCGACCGCCCGCGCCGCCTCGAGCCCCTGTTCGGCCATGGCGAGCGCCCCGCCGGGGTCCCCCCGCAGCGAGCGCGCGAGGGCGGCCGGGAAGAGGGCGGTGAAGCGAGGGTCCTGGGCGAAGGAGCTGACGTGGTCGGTGTGGCGGTCGTCGCGCAGGCGGTCGACGAGCTCGTCGAGATGCCGCTCGGCCCCGGCGAGGTCGCCGGCCCAGAAGCGGGCGTTGCCGACCATCAGGTGCGCCTGGACGAGGAGGTCCTCGTCGCCGATCGCCTCGGCCACCGGGAGCGACCGCTCGGCCATGGCGAGCGAGGTGGCATGGTCGCCGGCGAAGAGGTAGTACGTCCGCAGCCCGAACAGCGCGCGGAAGCCCTCGCGGGTGGCCCCGGCGTCACCGCTGAGCGCGGCGGCCCGGTCGTAGGCGGCCTTGGCCTCGGGCGCCGCCTGGCCGTGGGTGACGATGCGCGCGGCGCCGAGGGCGAGCCAGAGGCCGAGCTCCTCGCGGCGGCGCTCGGGTCCGTCGGGGACGCCCGCGGCGAGCGCGAGTCCGGCCTCGGCACACTCAGCGGCCTCCCGGTATGCGCCGAGACCGAGCGCGTGATCGGCCGCCCCGCGCTCGCAGGCCATCGCCCGGCCCGCGGCCCCGGCCGCGGCGTGGTGACCGGCCAGGCGATGCAGGTGCGGGCCGAGGCGGTCGGCCTGGAGCTCCTCGATCGCCCGCGCGGCGCCGGCATGCAGGCGGCGGCGCGTGGCGACGAGCAGGGTCCCGTAGGCCGCGTCGCGGACGAGCGAGTGCGCGAACTCGAGCGCGATCCCGTCGCCGGTGAGGACCCCGGGGACCCCGGTGGCCGCCACCGCGGCCACGAGCCCCGGCGGGGCGTCGTCGAGCTCGAGCACCCGATCGAGCTCGCCGAGGTCGGCGCGCCCGCCGAGGACGGACGCCGACTTCACCACCCGGCGCACGGCGGCCGGCAGGCCGTCAAGGCGGGCGACGACGACCTCGCCCACCGTCGGCGGCAGCGCCTCGTCGGCGGCCACCGCGGCCAGCCCCTCCGGGGAGGAGGCGAGGAGGCCGCGCTCGCGCAGGTAGAGGACCGTCTGCTCGGCGAAGAACGGGTTGCCCCCACTGCGGGCGCCGAGCCAGGCGACCGTCGCCGGCGCGAGCGGCTCGCCGACCAGCGCGGCGGCGAGTCCGCCGAGGTCGGCTTCGCCGAGCGGGCCGAGGGTCAGAGCGAGTGTCGGCGTGGCCGCGCCGAGGGCGCCCTCGGCGCCGCCGGCGACCGGGCGCGAGGTCGCCACCAGGGCGAATGACGGCGGCTCGGCCAGCGCCCGGAGGAGGTCGGGGATGAACGCGATGGTCTCGAGGTCCGCCCAGTGCACGTCGTCGAGCTGGAGCACGAGACCGGGCTCGCCCAGGGCGCCGAGCAGCGCGACGAGCGCGGCGAGCGTGCCCTCGAGCCGCGCCGCCGGCTCGGCCCGCTCCCAGGCCGAGCCCGGCCAGTGGAGGTCGACGAGGGCGCCGAGGAAGGCGCGGTGCTCGTCGCTGACCAGGCCGGCCACCGCGGCTTCGAAGCGCGCCAGATTCGTCTCCCGGTCCGTGCGCGGATCCTGCTCGAAGAGGGCGGCGGCGAGGCGGCGCAGCGGCTGGAGCGCCCCGCGCCAGACCGGGTCTGCCGCGGTGGCCAGCCAGCGCCCGCGGCCCGAGGCCGCGAACCGGCGCCGCGCCTCGGCGACCACCGTGCTCTTGCCGATCCCGGCCTCCCCGGCGATCACCGCCGAGCCGGGCGACGCGCCCTCGCCGAACGCGGCGAGGAAGCCGGCGAGCGCGGCGAGCTCCGCCTCGCGCCCGACGAACCCGCGACCGGCGGCGACCGGCGCCGCCTCCGCGAGGACGGCGTGGACCGCGACCGGACGGGCGATGCCCTTCAGCCGGTGGGTGCCCGCCGCGCGTAGGGCGTAGTGCCCGCCGACCCGGTCGGCGAGCGCGGGGGAGATGAAGAGGTCGCCCGGGCCGGCGGCCCCCATCAGACGCGCGGCGAGGACGACCTGGGAGCCGTAGACCGCGTACTCCTCCCGGACCGGTGCGCCCACGAAGCCGGCGAAGGCGGTCCCCAGGGCCGCGCCGGCGCGGATCTCGGGGTGGCGACGCCGGAGCTCGAGCGCCAGCCCGGCGGCCCGGCCGGAGTCGCCCTCGTAACCGACCGGGGCGCCCCAGACGAGCATCAGGACGCACCCCTTGTCGCCCACCTCGATCGGGAGGAGCCGGCCGCCGTAGCGCTCCTGCAGGGAGAAGACGTCCTCGACGACCGCGCCCAGGCGCTCAGCCGGCACGCCGACGAAGAGGGGCACGATCGGACGGAACTCGCCGGGGCCCGTCCACTCGAGCACGTCGCGGGGGAGGAAGCCCGCGGCCAGCGGATCGGGCACGGGCGGGACGACGATCGGCGCCGGCGCCGGCGCCGGCGCCGGGCCGGGCACGACCGACCGGTGGACGACGAGCCCGCCGGGCTTCGCCCCGAGCTCGGCCGCCACGGCCCGGGCCGGGGCGGTGCCCCGAAAGAGGAAGCTCTGCCGGCGCCCGTCGGGCGCCCGGAGGATCTCCCATTCGGCCTCCCCGGCGCCGACCCCGACCTTGGCCGCGACCGAGAACGTCCCGTAGGGCGTCTCCCGTTCGCCGACCGCCACCACGGCCGCGGCGATCGCCTCCGCCGCGGCGAGACCGCCGGCGCCGGTCGTGTCGCCCGGGAAGAGCGCCATCACGGCGTCGCCGGCGAAGGTGGCCACGAACCCGCCGCGGCCGTGGACCGCCTCGACGATCGGGACGCACGCCGCCTGCACGATCTCGGCCAGCACCTCGGCGCCGTGGGCGCCGTGGCGGGCGAGCGCGTCGGTCATCGGCGTGAAGCCCGCGAGATCGACGTAGACGGCCGCCGCCGCGACGCTCCCGCGGTCCTCGCCCGCGGCCATGCGCTCGAGCAGGAACCGGGGGACGAGCTCCCGCGCCGGGCTCATCCCGGGTGGAACGGCACCTCGAGCACGCCGCGCGCGTACCCGCAGAGCGAGTCGACGTCGTAGCCCCCGAGCCAGAAGGCGACCTGCCAGAGCTGCGACGTGCCGACGACGCCCCCGAGCCGGCGCTCGGCGTCCTCGACCCGGGGCTCGCCGTCCAGCGGGAAGGCGTAGCTCGCGCGCATGCCCATGAACTGCGTCGCCGCCAGGTGGGCGCCCTCGAGCACGGCGTCGTTGCGGATCGCGGTGATGCGCTTGGCCAGCGCGGTTCGGGTCGTCGGGTCGGTCGTCCGGTCGTGCTGCGCTTCGAGGTCGCGCAGCCGCTGGGCCCGGACGCCGTCGTAGTCCATCACCCCGGTCGCCTCGGCCACCGTGGCCGACTGGACCTCGATCCGGTTGACCCGGGGCGCGACGACCGCCGCCTCGAGGAACACATCGTCGTAGGTGGCGTCGGGCTGCGTGATGTCCCAGAGGGCGGCCCGGCGCAGGAGGATCCCCGACCCCTCGATCGACAGCTCGAACGGATCGACGATCGCCACGAAGGGCTCGGTCACGTAGATCAGGTTGCGCTGCATGAACTCCGGCTCGCCGAGGAGGTCGACGGCGGCCCCGACGAGCGCGTGCCCGGGCACCGCCGTGCCCGCGATCCGAACCTCGCGCACGGTCACCCCGACGTCGTGCTCGTGCGGATAGCGCGGGGCGACCGGGCGCTGGAAGCGGATCACCCGGTCGAACGGCGGCTCGCCGGCGACCGTGAACGTCGGGCCGCTGACGCCGCGGGGGTCGTCGGTCGGATCCGGGTCGGTCGCGAAGCGGCACTGCCACCAGCCCTCGAAGGCGATCGTCATCATGGCTGGGCCGCGATTCCCATCCCGGCGGCGAAGCGCCGGGCCGTGAGGTCGAGCGACCCGGCCACGTACCGCAGGCGGGGCGGCGCCCCCGGCCGACCGGCCACCTCCGCGGCCCGGTCGGCGACCTCCCGCAGCTCCTCCTCGAGCACCGTCCAGGCCGCCGTCCGGTGGGGGAGGAAGGCGATCGGCCCGCCGGCGTCGAACGACGGCCCGGCCCGCGTGCCGTCGTCCGGCGCGTGCGCCGGCAGCCCGGTGAGCACCTCGGCGAGGGGGCGGATGGCCATCGTCATGAGCGGGAAGAAGGCCACCGAGCGGAGCACCGCGAGGTCGTCCTCGGTCTCGTCGGTGTGGGCGAAGAGGCGCGTCAGCGCCATCAGCATCACGCGGTAGGCGCCGTCGAACAGGCCCATGACGGCCCGGGCGAGCGGATCGGTCACGACCGTCCCGGGGGCCCGGCCGACCGGCTGGTCGAGGACCGGGGTCGAGACGACGGGGCGCGCGGCCTCGAACGGAGGGTCGGCGCGCTCGACGGCTCCGAGGATGTGCAGGAAGCGGTGGTAGTGGTCGACCTCCCGGGCCTCCGGCGCGCCCTCGCCGTCCTCCACCACCCGCTCGATCGCCGCGAGCGCGCTCGGGAGGTCGACGATCTCGAGCATGAAGATGTCGTAGCCCCCGCCCATCGCCCCGAGCCGCGGGAAGTCGGTGCCGAGCGACTGGCCGCCGACCTGGGCGGACGGGGGCCCGATGAACAGCGCCCCGGGCTGGGCGTCGAGCTCGACGAGCACCGCGCGGATCCGCTCGTAGAGCTCGTCGACCGTGGCGAAGTCCGCGGACGCCCGCGGGGCGGGCGGCGTGCCGCAGAACGCGTCGGCGGGCTCGATGTCGCGCGGCCGCTCGAAGCAGACGAACTTCTGGAGGGTCGGGACCGAGAACGGCTCGAGGGCCATCCGGTGGCCGTAGAGGAGGGTCGGATAGGGGAACGTCGGGTGGTCGAGCTCGGGGGCGCCGCCGATCGCGGCCAGGAGGTTGAGCACGATGCCCAGATGCGCCATCTCCTCGCGCGCCACCGAGAGGATCAGCCGCTCCCAGTCGACGACGCTGTTGACCTGGTCCTCGGTCAGCCCCTCGGATGTGTCGTGCTTGAGCGAGAAGGCGGCGAACAGGTACTGGCAGCACAGCGAGTGCTCGAGCTCGGCCGCCACGGTGAGCAGTCGAATCAGCTCGGTTCGACTCGACTTGGCCATCGGCCGGAAGTTACACCCCGGCCGTCCGCGAGCGAGGTGTGAGGACACGCGACGCCGGGCGGCCGCGGCGGCGAAGCCGGCCCGGAGGCCGAGCTCGATCGCGACGCTGAACGGGGCGCGCGCCCTCACCCTCCCAAGAGAGTCGCTGCCGTTATGCTCTGCCCGGCCTGCACGCCCGACCCCGTCGACCCGCCGGGCCTCCGCGCCCGGCGTCCACCGGTCGACCGCAGCGCTCGGTCGACGTCTTCGGTCCGTCGACCGCGGGGCCCACAAGGAGGAACCATGAGCGAAGTCGAGACCGGCCAAGCGGCCCGCGAGGCGAGCGGCGCCCATCCCTACGGGCGCTACCTCGAGGAGTTCGAGGTCGGCGCCGTCTACAAGCACTGGCCGGCCAAGACGGTCACCGAGTCGGATGACCACCTCTTCTGCCTGATCACGATGAACCATCATCCGCTCCATCTCAACGACGTCTACGCCGCCGCGTCCCAGCAGCGCCGCAACGTCGTCGTCGGCCCGCTCGTCTACTCGCTCGCGCTGGGCATGTCCGTCTCCGACGTCAGCGGCAAGGCGATCGCCAACCTGGCGACCGACGAGCTCCGCCACCCGGCGCCGGTCTTCCACGGCGACACGCTCTTCTGCGAGTCGGAGGTGCTCGAGAAGCGCGAGTCGAAGACCAAGCCCGACCGGGGGACCGTCCGCGTCCACACGCGCGTCCTCAACCAGGACGGTGTCCTCGTCGCCGAGTTCAAGCGCCTCGTGCTCGTCCCCCGCCGGACCGCCGGCACCGCACCCGAAGCCGCGTAGAGTAACCATCGGCCCGCAACTGATCGAGGAGTATCGCCGCCGTGATCGAGACGACCGCACCGACCAAGCATCAGCCCCTGCTCGCTTGGGTTTCCGAAATCGCCGAGCTGACCCAGCCCGCCCAGATCCACTGGTGCGACGGCTCGGACGCCGAGTACGACAGCCTCTGCCAGACGCTGCTCGACTCGGGGACGTTCGAGCGACTGAACGACGAGAAGCGCCCGAACTCGTTCCTCGCCCTCTCCGACCCGGCTGACGTCGCCCGGGTCGAGGACCGCACCTTCATCTGCTCGGCCGAGGAGCAGGAGGCCGGCCCGACGAACAACTGGCGCGCGGCCGAGGAGATGCGCGGCGTGCTCAAGGGTCTGTTCACCGGCTGCATGGCCGGGCGCACGCTGTACGTCGTGCCCTTCTCGATGGGTCCGGTCGGCTCGCCGATCGCCCACGTCGGCGTCGAGCTGACCGACTCGCCCTACGTCGTGGCCAGCATGCGCGTGATGACGCGGATGGGCCAGCCGGCACTCGACGTGCTCGGCGACGACGGGGAGTTCGTCCCCTGCGTCCACTCGGTCGGGATGCCCCTCGACGACGGCGTCGAGGACGTCGCCTGGCCGTGCAACGCCGACAACAAGTACATCGTCCACTTCCCCGAGACCCGGGAGATCTGGTCCTTCGGATCGGGCTACGGCGGGAACGCCCTGCTCGGGAAGAAGTGCTTCGCCCTGCGCATCGCCTCGGTCATGGCCCGGGACGAGGGCTGGCTCGCCGAGCACATGCTGATCTTGAAGCTGACCTCCCCGGAGGGCGGCGTCAAGTACGTCGCCGCGGCCTTCCCGTCCGCCTGCGGGAAGACCAACCTGGCGATGCTGATCCCGACGGTCGAGGGCTGGACGGTCGAGACGATCGGCGACGACATCGCCTGGATGAAGTTCGGCGACGACGGCCGCCTCTACGCGATCAACCCCGAGGCCGGGTTCTTCGGCGTGGCCCCGGGCACGAGCGACCACACCAACTACAACGCGATGCGGACGATCGCCGAGAACACGGTGTTCACCAACTGCGCCAAGACCGACGACGGCGACGTCTGGTGGGAGGGGATGACCGAGGCGAAGCCCGAGCATCTGATCGACTGGCACGGCCAGGACTGGACGCCCGAGTCGACGACGACCGCCGCCCACCCGAACGCCCGCTTCGCCACGCCCGCCGCCCAGGACCCGGCGATCGCCCCGGAGTGGGAGGACCCGGCCGGGGTGCCGATCGACGCGATGCTCTTCGGCGGGCGGCGCGCCGGCGTCGTGCCGCTGGTGACCGAGTCCTTCGACTGGGAGCACGGCGTCTTCCTCGGCTCGACGATGTCCTCGGAGATGACCGCCGCCGCGGCCGGCACGGTCGGCAAGCTCCGCTTCGACCCGTTCGCCATGCTCCCGTTCTGCGGCTACAACATGGCCGACTACATGGCCCACTGGCTGAAGGTCGGCGGCCAGGCCGACGCGGACAAGCTGCCGAAGATCTACTACGTCAACTGGTTTCGCAAGGGCGCCGACGGCCACTTCCTCTGGCCCGGCTTCGGCGAGAACAGCCGCGTCCTGGCCTGGATCTTCCGCCGCCTGGAGGGGACGGCCGAGGCGGTGGACACGCCGATCGGCCGGCTCCCGGCCGACGGGTCGCTCGAGACCGACGGCCTCGACATCCCGGCCGAGGATCTGGCCGAGCTGCTGCGCGTCGACGCCGACCAGTGGCGGGCCCAGCTGCCCCAGTTCCGCGAGCACTACGCCCGGTTCGAGCGCCTCCCCGAGCCCCTGGCCAAGCAGCTGGACGCCCTGGAGGCGCGCCTGGCCGAGTGATCGCCGCCGCCGTCTGGCCGCCCGGCGCCCGCCGCCGATGAGCGAGTCTCCGGCTGACGCGGGCCGCCGGCGACCGTCGCCTCTACACGCTCGACGGCGCCGGCACCCTGCGCCTGACCGGCTGGGGCGGGGGCGCCGGCGTCATCGCGGCGCCGGGCGCCGAGCGCTGGACGATCGGGCGCCCCGGCCTATGGGGGCGCGTGACCCAGGCCCCCGACGCGCGCGGGGTCGTGGCCGGCCGCGCGATCCGCGGCGGCGGTACGCTCCGCTGGTCCGGCCGCGACCTCGACGCCCGGGCGCTCGAGGCGGCGGTCGCGGCCGCCGCCTCGTAAAGGTCGCGCCGCGCCCCCGGCTCAGCGGCGGCCGCCGCCGCCGAAGAGCTGGAGCATGAACAGGAACACGTTGAACACGTCGAGGAAGATCGACGCCGCGATCAGGACCGAGTCGTCCATCGACGACCGCCGCAGGCGGTTGAAGTCGAAGATGGTGAACGCTCCGAACACGCCGAGCCCGAGCAGCGAGTAGATGAGGTTGCCGCCGGGGATCGAGACGAACAGCGTGACCAGCCCGAACGCGATCAGGGCCAGGAGCGCCCAGAACAGCGTCCGCGCCCAGCTGCTCAGGTCACGCCGCGTCGCGTAGCCGTAGGCGCCGAGGCCGGCGACGAAGACGGCCGTGCTCCCGGCCGCCTGGTAGAGGGCGGTCGGCTCGGCCTGGGCGTAGGCGTTCAGGAGCGGGCCGGCGGTGAAGCCGAGCAGGGTGCCGAGGCCGAAGAGGAGCCCGACGGCGAGCTGGTGCGAGCCTCGGCGCACGGCGAAGTTGAGCCCGAAGATGCAGGCGAAGGCGCCGATCAGGCAGGCGATGCCGGTGCCCGACGGCGCGTTGCGCCCGAGGTAGGAACCGAGCGCCGTGAAGCCCACCGTGACCGCGACCAGGCCCATGACCTGACCGAAGACGGCGCGGCTCGCGGCCAGGCTCTGCCGGGCGGGGGGAGCGTAGCCTCGATATGTGGACATGCCAGTTGTTCTCCAACCTAGGGGGACGGACGGCGGACGGCGTCCGAATCGATCCTTATTCTGCGGCGCCTGGATAAAGCCTGCGTCAACCGCGGCGGACGGCCCGCGCCCGACCGCGCCGCGGGCGCCCGGCGCCTAGGCCGCGTCCTCCTGCGTGTCCGGGTGTAGGCCGCCGTTGGCCGGCGAGTAGACGGTCTCCCCGCCCGCATCCCAGCGGATCCGGTAGCGCGGGTTCGGGTCCCCCCGGAGGACCTCGGCGACGACCCCGCCCCGGCGCGGGCGCATCGCACCGAGCTGTGAGCGCTTGCGCCGGCCGCTGATCTCGGCGAGCACCCGGTCTCCAACCTTGAAAGCCAATGTGATTCCTCCGTTCGTCGTGAGCACCGATCATAGATCCCGACCTCCCGGGACCTGGCCGCCGCTGCCAGCCACAGCTCCAAACCGGCGTCGTGGGCCTCGGGCGCGTCGCTTCAGTGCGGGTCGGCGCCCGGCGTCGCCGCCGGCGGCCGCGACTCCTCGGCCAGGGAGGTGATGGCCAGCGCCCCGCGCGCCGCCTCCTCGAGCACCTCGGTCGCCTCGTCGAGCGACCGGGCGTAGAGCTCGACCAGGAGGTGGACGACGATCCGGTTGTCGTCCTCGTGCTTGTGGAAGCGGACGTGGGTGAAGAACTCGCGCACCCCGTAGTCGCCGAACGCCGCGTAGGAGAGGGCGTCGCCCGCCTCCGGCCCCGAGCAGCTCTCGACCTCGTCGGCGTCGACCGTGACCGTGCACGACGCGACCCACGGCGTCCCGGCGACCATCCGCTCCCAGCGGTCCTCGATCGGCTCGACCCGCCCGTCGTGGAAGCCGAGGTGGGGCTGGTCGTGCATGCAGTCGAGGCACTGGACCACCGCCTCCTGGAGCTCGTCGACCACCTCGGCCCGCTCGCCGGTGTCCGGGTCGATCTTGTGGATGCCCTCGTAGTGGACCTGGACCTCGAGGTCCTGGGACCAGCAGCGGTAGCAACGCAGCCAGCTGCGGGGATCGGACTGCATTGCGATCAGTCTACGACTCCCGCTTGACGACGGAACGGACGGCCTCAGCCGAACGTGAACGAGAAGCCGCGCGTGCCCGGCGAGAAGCGCAGGGTCAGCCGGTGGCGCCCGTTCGCCGCCAGCGCGGCCAGCGTGTAGAGGCGCTGGCCGGTCACGGTCACCGCCCCGGCCCGGACGTCGCCCCCGGCCGGCGCCGGGCGCCCGTCCAGGTCGACCTCGACCCGGCCGGTCCGGCCGCCGGCCGGCGGGCTGAGGACGAGGTAGATGTCCTTCGCCTCGACCTCGGCGTCGATCCGCGCCCCCGGGCCGGCCACCGCCTGCTCGGGTCCGATCGTCCACCGCCCGCCGAAGCTGAAGGCGTTGAGCGGGAGCCCACCCGACCGGACCGGGTAGGCGTGGACCCCGGGCGTGGGCGCCGCCGGCAGCCACCCCTGCGCCCGGGCGGCGCCGAGGTAGGTCTCGGGCGTTGCCTGCTGCGACGGGACCACGACCCCGACCGGGTGGGCGTAGCCGCCCGCTCGGTCCCCGGCCTCGGCCAGGAGGGCCCGGATGTCGGCTTCGGTCTTCGCGTAGTCGCCCTCCCCGAAGTGGGCGCTCCGCACCTGGCCGTTCGCGTCGATCACGAACTCCGCCGGCCAGTACTGGTTGCCCCACGCGTTCCACGTCGCCATGTTGTTGTCCTGGGCCACCGGGTAGCCGATCCCGAGCGACCGGATCGCCGAGGCCACGTTCCCGGCGTCGTGCTCGAAGGAGAACTCCGGTGTGTGGACGCCGACGATGGTCAGCCCAGCCGCGCGGTAGCGCGCGTCCCAGGCCTCGAGGTAGGGGAGGGTGCGCAGGCAGTTGATGCACGTGTACGTCCAGAAGTCGACGAGCACGACCCGGCCCCGGAGCCCGGCGAGCGAGAGCGGCTTCCCACCCGGGGTGTTGAACCACCGCTCGGTCCCGGTGAAGTCCGGGGCCGGTCCGAGCGACGGGAGCCGCGCCGCGGTCGGGGTGGCCACCGCGGCGAACCGCGACGGCGGGCGCAGCGCGTCCAGTCGCTTCGAGACGGCCCGGCTCTGCTCGAGGCCGGCGGTCAGGCTGACGCTCGGGATGTCCCGGGCGATCAGCTGGTCGAGCTTGACGTCGAGCTGGGTGGCGATGACCAGCGCGGTGAGGATCATCACGATCCCGAGCCCCCGCTGGAGGCGCACGCCCCGCCCGGCCGCCCGGAGCCGGTCGACCACCCGCCGCCCGCCGAGGGCCAGGGCGAGGAGGACGGCCGCCGAGCCGAGGGCGTAGGCCACGGCGACGGCCACGATCCGCCCCGACGCGGCGCTGGTCGCGATCACCGCGGTCAGGATCGGGCCGGCGCACGGCGTGTAGACGAACCCGAGCGCCCCGCCGACCACGAGCCCCGAGGCGAAGCCGTCCCCCCGGGTCCGCGGCCCGAGGCGCGAGAGGCCGGCGAGCGGTCGCTCGAGGCGAGCCCCGACCGCCGGGACGGCCACCGCGACGCCGAAGGCGAGCAGCACGCCGATCGCCACGTCGCGCAGCGGATCGGACCCGAGGCCGACCCCGCCGGCCACCTTGGCCACCCCGACGATGGTCACCGTGAAGGTCACGCTCAGGCCGAGGACGATGCCCAGCGGCCGCCGCCGCCCGCCCGCGCCGCTGGCCGAGAGGAGGGCCGGGAGCACCGGGAGCACGCACGGGCTGAGCGCCGTGCCGGCGCCGGCCAGCACGGCGAAGAGGACGAGGACGACCATCGCCGGACATCATCCGCCACGCCGGTCGCCGCCACGCCGGTTTCCGCCTGCGGTCGATCGGCGCCCGTATCGTTCGGGCGAATGTCCCCGGATCAGGCTCGGGCGGCGACCGCGGTCGTCCGCCGGCTCGCCCTCACCCCGGTCAAGGGCCTGCGCCTCCTGGCCGTCGACGAGCTCCGGCTCGGGCCCGACGGCGCGCCCGGCAACCGCCGCTTCTACCTGGTCGACGCCCGGGGTCGGATGGTCAACGGCAAAGCAGCTCGGCGAGCTCTGCCGCGTCGTCGGCGACTACGACGCCCCGGCCGGCACGCTCAGCCTGACCTTCCCCGGCGCGGAGGTGCCCGTCCGCGCCCCGGTCGCGCTCGGGCCGCTGATCGACACGCGCTTCTTCTCCCGGCCCGCCCAGGCCCGGCTCGTCGCCGGGCCCTGGGCGGAGGCGCTCTCCGACCTCGCCGGTCAGCCCCTGCGCCTCGTCGCCCCCGACCCGGGCGGGCGGATCGGCGTCGACCGGGGCCGGGCCGGCGCGGTCACCCTGATCTCGCGCGCCTCGCTCGCGCGGCTGGCCGCCGTCGCCGGCGCCGACGCGGTCGACGCCCGCCGCTTTCGGATGCTGATCGAGGTGGACGGTCCGCCCGCCCATGCCGAGGACGCCTGGATCGGCCGCCGCCTGCGGGTCGGCGGGGCGCTGATCCGCGTCCGCGGCCATGTCGGGCGCTGTCTGGTCACCACCCGCGATCCGGACACCGGCCGCGTCGACCTCCCGGTGCTCGATCTCCTGCGCTCGTATCGCTCCGGCCTCGAGACGACCGAGCCGCTCGCCTTCGGCGTCTACGGCGAGGTCATCGAGTCCGGGCGGGTCGCCTGCGGCGACCCGGTCACGCTCGGTTGAGATCCCAGTACCCTGCTCGCGTGCGCCAGCGGAGATTGCTCGTGGTCGTCGGGCTCGCGGCGATCGTCGTCGTCGCGGTTCTCCTCCTGCGCGGCGGCGGCGGGGCCAGCGGCGACGAGCAGGCCGTCCGGGCCACGCTCGCCGGCTACGCCCAGGCGAGCGCCCAGAAGGACTACACGACGATCTGCAAGCGCTACCTCGGGCCCCGCCCGCTCGACCAGCTCCGCTCGATCCAGCTCCGCTGCAAGGCGGCCCTCGCCCGCGCCCTCGGCCCGGTCGTGGCCCCGACGCTGGCCGTGAAGAGCGTCAGGGTCAACGGCGCCACCGCGCTCGCCGACGTCCACACCGCCGCCGCCAACCAGCAGCCGCTCGACGGGACGATCGAGCTCGTGAAGGTCGCCGGCGGCTGGCGCATCCAGTCGCTGTTCACGCCGGCGTCCGCCTCGAAGGCGCCCGCGCCCTGACCGCCGGGCGCGTCGTCGCCTTCGCTCCGGGCCGCGTCAACCTGATCGGCGAGCACACCGATTACAACGACGGGCTCGCCCTCCCGTTCGCGGTCGCCCGCGGGGTCACGGTCACCGCCACCCGGCTCTCCGGGGGCAGCGAGGTCGAGGCGATCGCTCAGGACCTGGGCGAGGCCGACCGCTTCCCCCTCGCTCGCCCGGGGTCGTGCGGCGGCTGGCGGGCCTACGTCCGCGGCGTCGTCGCCGAGCTCCAGGCCGCCGGCCACGAGCTCCCGGCCGCCCGGCTCGAGATCACCGGGACGATCCCGTCCGGGTCGGGCCTCTCCTCCTCGGCCGCGCTCGAGGTCGCCCTCGGCCTCGCCCTCCTCGGGCTCGCCCCGGGCCCGGGCGAACGCCGACCGCCTCGCCCTGGCCCGGGTCTGCGCCCGGGTCGAGCGCCGGTGGGCCGGGGTCGAGAGCGGGCTGCTCGACCCCCTGGCCTCGCTCTTCGGCGCCCCCGGAATGGCCCTGCGGATCGACTTCGCCACGCTCGAACGGAGCTCTGTCGCCCTCGACCTCGGCGATTGGGAGCTCGTGACCGTCGACTCGGGCGAGTCCCACGCCCTGGCCGCGTCCGGCTACAACGACCGGCGGGCCGAGTGCGACCGGGCCCGCGACCGGCTCGGCCTCGAGAGCCTCCGCGCGGCCACGCTCGCCGGGCTCGCCGCCCTGCCGTCCCCGCTCGACCTCCGGGTCCGTCACGTGATCGAGGAGAACCGCCGCGTCGAGGCGATGATCGCCGCGCTCGCGGGGGGCGACCGGGCCGCCGCCGGGCGCCTCCTCGACGCCTCCCACGCCAGCCTGCGCGACCTCTACGCGGCGAGCACGCCGCGCGTCGAGGCGACGGTCGCCGCGCTCAAGGCCGCCGGCGCCGCCGGGGCCCGGATGGTCGGCGGCGGGTTCGGCGGCCACGTGCTCGCGCTCTTTCCGCCCGGGCGCCGGCCGCCGGCGGCCGAAGTGGTCGCGGCCTCGGCCGGCGCCCGCCTCCTCGACGCCTGACCGGCCGGCGAGATCAGGTCGCCGGGGCCCTGCGGATCCGCCCCGAGCCCTCGCCCCGGGTCTCGGGCGGCTCCGGCTGGACCGGGCGCAGGAGCCCCCAGGCGAGCATGAAGACCCCGACCGCGAGCATCGCGCCGCCGGTCCACTGGTCGATGTTGATCCCCGCCGCCTTCGTTCTCACCGTGTGGTCGCCGGTCACGCCGGTGACGAGCAGGATCGCCCCGTAGAGGCAGAACAGGCCGCCGATTATCCGGCGGATGTCGAAGCGGTTGGCCGCCCGGGCCGCCGCTGCCTCGTCGAGGTCGCTGGCCCCGGTCGGCTGGGCCACCACCCGCGCGCGGAACGGCTCGCCGTGGGGGTAGTCGGGTTCGGGCATCGCGGGTGCTCCTTTAGATGAAGAGGACGTTCAGCACGACGACGACGGCGAGCGCCCCGCCGCCGAGGAGCCAGGGCGACCGGTACCAGCTCGCGTCTCCGGTCACGAAGTCGTCGTCGGCCTGCTCGCGCCGCTGGAGGCCCCAGACCAGCCCGCGGAGATCCTCCTCGGGCTTCGGGGCGGTGACCAGGGAGACGGCGACGGTGACCACCGCGTCGGCCACGAAGGCGACGATCGCCCCGCCGAAGTTCGCGCTCTGGGCCGAGCCGAAGGTCAGGTGGTGCATCGAGTACAGCTCGTGGGTGACGAACGCCGCGAGCGTCCCGGCGACCAGCCCGGCCAGCCCGGCCCGGGGGGTCGACCGCCGCCAGAACATGCCGATGATGAAGGTCGCGAAGAGCGGGGCGTTGAAGTACGAGAACAGCAGCTGGATGTAGTTCATGATGTTCGAGTAGCCCTTGGCGATGAACGCCGTCCCGATCGCCACGACCAGCCCGCCGAACGTCGCCAGGCGCCCGACCCGGAGGTAGTAGGCGGCGTCGCGGTCACGCCGGACGTAGGACTCCCAGATGTCGTAGGTGAAGACGGTGTTGAACGCCGTGACGTTCGCCGCCACCCCGGCCATGAACGCCGCGAGCAGGCCGGTCACCGCGAGGCCGAGCATCCCCTCCGGGAAGTACCTGGCGATCAGCAGGGGGACCGCGTTGTTGTAGGCGAGGTTGGCGTTCGTCCCGCCGAGTCCCTTGATGCTGACCAGGGCGACCAGGCCGGGGATGATGGTCACCGCCGGGAGGAAGATCTTCGGGTAGGCGCCGATCAGCGGCGTGCGCCGGGCGGCCGACATGTTCTTGGCCGAGAGCGCCCGCTGGACCTCGGCGAAGTTGGTCGTCCAGTAGCCGAAGGACAGGACGAAGCCGAGCCCCATCACGATCCCGATCCAGTTCGCCCCGATCGAGTTGTGCGACCCGAACCCGAGGCCCTCCCAGGCGTGGAGGCCGGCGTCCTTGAGCGGCGACTGCCTGACCTTCTGCTCGAGCCCGTGCCAGCCGCCGACGCTGTGCAGGCCGACGACGGTCAGGGGGATGAGGCTGGCCATGATGACGAAGAACTGGAGGACCTCGTTGTAGATCGCCGAGGTCAGGCCCCCCAGGGTGATGTAGACGAGGACGACGGCGGCCGCCGCGACGATCGCCACGTTGATCGACCACCCGAGCATCAGGTGGACGACCAGGGCGAGGGCGAACAGGTTCACCCCGGCGATGAGGACCGTCCCGACGGCGAACGTCGCCGCGTTGAAGAAGTGGGTCGACTCGTTGAAGCGCAGGCGCAGGTACTCGGGCACGCTCCGGACCTTCGCCCCGTAGTAGAAGGGCATCATCACGAGGCCGAGGAAGACCATCGCCGGGACGGCCCCGATCCAGTAGAAGTGCACGGTCGGGATGCCGTACTGGGCGCCGTTCGCCGCCTGGCCGAGGATCTCGAGCGCGCCGAGGTTGGCGGCGATGAAGGCCAGGCCGGTGATCCAGGCCGGGAGCGACCGGCCGGAGAGGAAGAAGTCGATGTCGGTCTTGATCGACAGGCGCGCGACCAGGCCGATCCCGAGCACGACACAGAAGTAGATCGCGAGGATCGTGTAGTCGAGCGTGCTCGCGTTCAGGCGCAGCAACCGTCCCTCCCGGCCCGAGTTTCTCCTCGGCCGCGCATACCCGCTTGAGCCGGCGATCAAGCGCCGGTCCCGGTCAGGCCCGTGAGTAAGGTCCGGCGAAGACCGGCCACTGAGACAAGGAGGAGCTGAGTGCGGGCAGTGCGTTTCGACCAGTACGGCGGCGTCGATGTCCTCGACGTGCGCGAGGTCGACGATCCGGTCGCCGGCCCCGGCCGCGTCCTCGTCGCGGTGAGGGCCGCCGGCATCAACCCGGGGGAGATGGCAATCCGCGAGGGACAGCTCCACGCGCGCTGGCCGGCGACCTTCCCCTCGGGGGAGGGGACCGACCTGGCCGGGGTCGTCCAGGCGGTCGGCGACGCCGTCGCCGGCTTTGCCCCGGGCGACGAGGTGCTCGGCTGGAGCGAGGAGCGCTCCAGCCACGCCGAGCTCGTATCGGTCCCGGCCGAGCAGCTCGTCCCGAAGCCGCCGCCGCTCTCGTGGGAGGTCGCCGGATCGCTGTTCGTCGCCGCCTGCGCCGCCTACGCGTCCGTCCAGGCCGTCGCGGTCCGGGCCGGCGAGGCGGTCGCCGTCTCCGCGGCGGCCGGGGGCGTCGGGTCGATCGCCGCGCAGCTGGCCCGGCGGACCGGGGCGACGGTGATCGGGCTGGCGGGAGCGCACAACCACGAATGGCTGCGCGACCACGACATCGTCCCGGTGAGCTACGGCGAGGGACAGCTCGAGCGGATCCGCGCGGCAGGCGGCGGTCGGGTCGACGCGTTCATCGACACCTTCGGATCGGGCTACGTCGACATGGCGATCGAGCTCGGCGTCGCCCCCGGTCGGATCAACACGATCATCGACTTCGACGCTGTCGCCCGGCTGGGCGTGAGCGGCGCGGGCACCCAGGCGGCGGCGAGCGCGCCCGTGCTCGCCGAGCTCGCCGGCCTCGTCGCGGACGGCAGCCTCGAGGTCCCGATCGCCCGGACCTTCCCGCTCGACCGGGTCCGGGATGCCTTCCGCGAGCTCGCCGAGCGCCACACCCACGGCAAGATCGTGCTCATCCCCTGATCCGGCCGCGGCCGGGGCGGCGGCGGGTCGAGCGGGCGGACGACCGGCTCGATCTCCCGCGGACCCACCAGACGGGCCGGTCGCCGTGCTAGCCTGAAACCTGACGTTGACGTAAGCTCCGGTGAGAAATCCGAGGGGGTATTGCATGGCCAGCAGGGGCACGAGGGAAGCGATCGGGGCACCGGCGCGCCGGCGCCCCGGCGTCGCCGCCGACCATCGCCACTACCGCTGGTGGGCCCTCTCCTGCACGAGCCTCGGAATGCTCCTCGCGGCGACGAACTCGGGCACCCTGATCATCGCCCTCCCCGACCTCGAGCGCAGCCTCCACGCCAGCCTGCTCGCCCTCGTCTGGGTGATCCTCGCCTACATGATCGCCTCGACCGTCCTCGTCCTCACCGCCGGGCGCCTGTCCGACCTGTTCGGGCGCAAACGGGCCTACGTCGGTGGCTTCGTCGTCTTCGCCGTCGGCTCGCTCGGGGCCGGTTTCTCGGCCGATGTGACCCAGCTCATCCTCTGGCGGATCCTCCAGGGCATCGGCGGGGCCTTCCTCTTCGCCAACGCCGCGGCCCTCGTGACCGACGCCTTCCCGCGCGAGCAGCTCGGCCTGGCCATGGGGGCGAACACGATGATCGCCGCGGTCGGCCTCGTCCTCGGGCCGGTGCTGGGCGGGGCCCTGGTGTCGATCTCGTGGCACTGGGTGTTCTGGTTCAACGTCCCGTTCGCGCTCCTGGGCGCCGCCTGGGGCGGCGTGGTCCTGCGCGAGCTGGCCAAGCCCGACGCGATCCGTGGCTACGATCTCGGCGGGACGGTCACGTTCCTGATCGGCCTCACCGGACTCGTCCTGGGGGTTTCTCGGGGCGGCATCAACGGGTGGAACGACCCGGTGGTCATCGGCGGTCTGGGGGCCGCGGCCGTGCTCCTGCCCGCGTGGGTGCTGATCGAGAGCCGCGTCCGGGCGCCGATGCTCGACCTGTCGATCTTCCGCAACCGTCTGTTCGCCGCGGCGTCGGCGGCGTCGTTCATCAACGGCCTGTCGCGCTTCGCCCTGATGTTCCTGTTCGTCTTCTACTTCCAGGGTGCGCAGGGCGACGACCCGATCACCGCCGGCATCAAGCTGACCCCCCTCGCCCTCGGGATGCTCGTGTCGTCGCCCCTGTCGGGGATATACGCCGACCGCCGGGGATCGCGCGGCCTGGCCGCCCTCGGGATGATCGTCTCCGGGGCCGGCCTCGCCCTGATGACGACGCTCGAGGTCCACACGGCCTACTGGCAGAGCACGCTCTGGCTGGCCATCGTCGGCGTCGGGTCGGGTATGTTCAACAGCCCGAACACGGCGGCGATGATGGGAACCGTCCCGGCCCACCGGCGGGGGATCGCCGCCGGGGCGCGGATGCTCCTGCAGAACACGGGCGCCGTCCTGTCGATCGCCTTCGTCCTGGCCATCGTCACCTCGACGGTCCCGAAGTCGACGCTGTTCGCGATCTTCTCCGGCCTGGCCAAGGGCCTCTCCGACCAGAGGCTCGCGCCCTTCATCCACAACATGCACGTCGCCCTGTGGGTGCTCGCGGCGACGTCGCTGGTCGGGGCGGCCGTCTGCATGATGCGCCCGCGGCACGTCGCCGACCCGGCGGCGGCCGTCCAGGCCGCCGAGCCGGCACTCAGCCGATGACCGGCCAGGCGACCCGCGGCCTGCGGATCGGGGACGTCGCGCGCCTGGCCGGGACGACGCCCCGGACGATCCGCTACTACGAGGAGATCGGGCTCCTCCCCGACGGCGACGCCCGCCTGGCCGGGGCCCACCGGCTCTACGGCGAGGCCGACGTCGAGCGGCTGCGCGAGGTGATGCGGCTGAAGGCCCTCCTCGGCGTCTCGCTCGACGAGCTCAAGGAGCTGATCGCCGCCGAGGACGCCCGCGCCGCCCTGCGCAGCGAGCTCCAGCGCGACGACGTCGGCCCGGTCCGACGCCGCGAGCTCCTCGCCGAGGCGCTCGGACATCTCGAGCGTCAGCTCGAGCTCGTCCGCCGCCGCCAGGGCGAGCTCGCCCGGCTCGAGGCCGACCTGGCCGACCGTCGGGGCCGCGTGCGCGCCCGGCTGGCCGAGCTCGGCGACCACGTGGCGTCGCCGCTCGCGTAGGATCCAACGCTCGGTATGAGCGACATCGGCAAGCCCCTGCGTGAGACCGAGCGGCCGGCCCCGGTGCCGCTGCCCGCGCCGGAGCCGGCCGGCCCGAGCCCGGAGCCCGGCGCCGGCGCCGGCCCGCCCGGCGGTGGCGCCGGGGCGCGACCGCGACCGCGACCGCCCGGTGCGCGCCCGGGCGTGACGCCCGAGCCGGTCGCCCAGCCGATCGTCGGGTTCCGCCGGTGGGGCTGCCGGCGGGGCGGCCTCTACTCGGGGATCTTCGTCGCCGGACGGTTCGTCCCCAATCCCGCCCTGGCCATGATCGCCCCCCGGGCGATGCCGTCCCCCTGGCCCCACGGCCACGATCGGCACGCGAAGTGCTTCGCCCTCGGCGGTCACGAGGCCCCGCACGAGCGGTGCGGCTGCGGCTTCTCCGCCTACTACGCCCTCCCCGCGGAGCCCGACCTCCCGGCGCCCGAGGCGGTGTGGGGGGCCGTCGTGGCGTGGGGGAGGGTGGTCGAATGCGAGCTCGGGTTCCGGGCCGAGTACGCCCGGCCGATCGCCCTGCTCGACCGGGGGAGCCGGCTCGATCGCGGGGAGGGCGGACGCCGGCGCGAGCGTGCCGCCGACGAGTACGGGATTCCCCTCCTCGGCCGCGACGAGCTCGTCGCCTACGCCGCCTGGCACGGCGAGCTCGTCGCCTGAGGAGGGCGGGTGCGGTCGTGCACGATCGTGCCAACCTCTATATTGGGCCGCTGCGGCCGGACGACCACAGGACGATCGGAGCGATCCTCATGCGCACAGACGGTCTGACTCGGCACTCGCGGCACCCAGCGCTCGGTGGCCTCGCGCTCACGGTGCTCGTCCTCCTCCTCACCGCGGCCTCGGCCCGCGCCGACCTCGTGACCCCGAAGCTCGCGACCGCCGCCTCCGCGTCGGTGGCCGTCGGCGGGGCGCTGACCGACACGGCCCTCCTGGCCGGGGCGTCGCCGTCGAAGCCGGGCGGGACGATCACCTTCGCCCTCTACGACGTGACCGACCCGAAGTGCGCGGGCACCCCGGTGTTCACCCAGACCGTCCCCGTGGCCGTCCCCACCGTCTCGGCGCCGTTCACCGCGGCCAAGGCGGGCACCTACAACTGGATCGCCACCTACAGCGGCGACGCGGCCAACGCCAAGGTCGCCGGCAAGTGCGGCGATCCGGGCGAGACGGTCGCCGTCAGCGCGGCCCACCCGACCCTCACCACGGTCGCCTCGCCGTCCGTCGGCCTCGGCGGAGCGGTCAACGACACCGCCGTCCTGACCGGCGGCTACAAGCCGGGCGGCACCGTCACCTTCAAGCTCTACGGCCCGGCCGATACGACCTGCGCCGGCCCGCCCGTCTTCACCTCGTTCGTCGGTCTCGCCTCGCCCACCGTCTCGGGCGCCTACGCCCCGACGGCAGCCGGGACCTACCGCTTCGTGGCCACCTACAGCGGCGACGCGGCCAACGCGGGGGCGAGCAGCGGCTGCGCCGACCCGTCCGAGGCGGTCGTCATCACCGCGGCCGGCCCGAAGCCCGGGACCTCCCCGCCGCCGCCGCCCGCGTGCGACGCGGCCGCCATGGCCCGGGACCTCGTCAACTCGCTCGTCGCCGTCCTCACCGGGACCCCCGGGGGCGCCTTCAAGGCCGCGTGCAGCGCGGGCGTGCGCATCGTCCTGCGCGCCAAGGAGATCCGCCCGGGGAACCCGGGCTTCCCCCGTGGCGACGGCTTCACGACGATGGGCAACACCCTGACCCACACGACCAACGCCGGCCAGATCGCGTTCTCCTTCAGCCCCCAGGGGATCGCCCTGCGCAACTACGCGCACACGAGCGGAGCGAGCCTGACCGTCTTCGCGATCGTCCACGTCCGCCCGGACAAGGCCCTCCAGTCGAGCGAGTCGGTGGCGATCTTCACCCTCAGGTAGGTCGCCCGTCGGTCCTCGCGGTTTGTGCCGCCGGGCTAGGAGAACGGTCGATTCGCGCTGGTAGTCTCGCGCCGCCGCGGTCGCCGGGGAGATGATCTTGTCGTGGCCGGGCGAGTTGCCAGAGTCGAGTCGCCGGGCGCCCACGGGGCTCGGTCTACGCCCAAAGGATCACGCATGAATCGCAGGCTCTTCACAGCAGCGGGCGCCGCCGCCGCGCTCGCCCTCGCAGCGTCGTCGGCTTCGGCCACCGTCATCGGCGGCTCGAGCCAGAGCAGCCAGCAGGGCATCAACTCGACCCAGGGCGCGAACGCCCCGACGGCCACCGGCGACGTCATCGTCGTCGGCGTGGGCGCCGGTCCGGCCGGGGTCCAGTCGTCGGGCAACACCGAGATCAGCGGTCAGGCGGTCGGGAGCCCCGGCGGGGGCGACACGTTCATCTCGCCGACCGGCAGCGGCCCGACCCAGTCCAACCAGCAGGGCGCCAACAGCCAGCAGACCTCGTCGAACGGCGCGATCGGCCTCCAGGTCTCCGGCAACGCCCTGCTCAACTCGCAGATCGTCGGCGGCGACCAGAGCTGCGCCGTCCCGGGTGCCCCGTGCGCCTCGAGCGTGGTCATCGGCACGCCGACCCAGGCCAACGCGCAGGGCGTGAACTCCGGCCAGAGCGCCGACGGCGGCGTCACCACCGGCGACTCGATCACGACGCCGACCGTCGTCATCAACGGCCTCGCCGGCTCGGCCTCGCAGTTCTCGGGCAACGCGACGCTGAGCAGCCAGATCGTCCTCGGCTGAGCAGAGGCTCGGCCGGCCACCGGCCGGGCCCTCCGGGACACCTGCGCTGCGCTACGCGCCCGCCTCGGCCCCGGCGGGGGCCTTGGCCGCGTCGGCCCGGGCGGTGCGCACGAGCAGCCAGGTGATCCACAGGCCGAGGGCGAAGAGGGGGAGCCCGGTCGCCGTGCGGGCCACGCCGAGGGCGAGGACGGCCCCGGCGAGGTAGAGGGGGAGCTCGACCACGAGCCGCAGGAGGAAGAGCCCGGCCCAGACGTAGGTCGCCCGGTTGTAGGTCTGGAGGCGCCGGCGGTCGCTCCGCCAGGTGTCGCCGGTCCGGTCGAGCTGGCTGACGATGACCCCGACGAGCGGCCGCCGGACGGCGATCGAGACGAGGAAGGCCGCCGCGTAGGCGGCGTTGAGGAGCAGGCCGGGGAGGAAGAAGTTCTGGGCTCGCCCGCTGTGGACGGCGATGAACGCGGCGAAGCCGACCCCGACGAGCCCCGACACAGCGTGCCGGGGGGTCTGGCGGCGCACGAGCCGCCCGAGGGCCAGGGCGACGGCCAGGCCGACGGCGACGATCGCCGCGGTCCTCGTCGAGGACCCCGAGACGGCGTAGGCGGCGACGAACGCCACGGCCGGGAGCGAGGTCTCGACCATGCCGAGCGGCCCGCCGATGGCGTCGGCCAGGTCGTAGATCGCGACGGCCTCGTTGGGCTCGGGCGGTTCGTCCACTCCTCGATCATGACGCACCCGGCCGTTCGACCCTCCCGCCCGGCGGTGGTACCCTGAAAGTAGTTGCCTACACAACCGCCGCCTGGCGCAAGCCGGCGCCGGGCCAGGAGGGAGACCCCGTGCACGTCGAGATCTGGTCGGACATCGCCTGCCCCTGGTGCTACGTCGGCAAGCGCCGGTTCGAGACCGCCGTCGCCGGCTTCGAGCACCGCGACGAGGTCAGCGTGACCTGGAGGAGCTTCGAGCTCGACCCGGCGGCCCCGGCCGAACGCGCCGAGGACGGCGCGACCCATCTGGCCGCCAAGTACGGGATGCCCCGGGCCGAGGCGCTCGCGATGCAGGCGCGGATGACGGCGGTCGCCGCCGGCGAGGGCCTCGACTTCCGCTTCGACCTCGCCCGGGCCGGGAACACGTTCGACGCCCACCGCCACGTCCACCTGGCCGCCGCCCACGGCCTCCAGGACGCTCTCGAGGAGCGGATCATGCGCGCCTACCTCACCGAGGGGCAGCTGATCAGCGACCCGGCCGTGCTCGAGCGGCTCGCGGTCGAGGTCGGTCTGCCGGTCGCCGAGGTCCGCGCCCTCCAGGCCGGTGACCGCTTCGCCGCCGAGGTGCGCGCCGACGAGCGCGCGGCGCGCGACCTCGGGATCAACGCCGTGCCCTTCTTCGTCTTCGACCGGGCCTTCGGCGCCGCGGGTGCCCAGTCGCCCGAGGTGCTCAGCGAGCTGCTCCAGCGGGCCTGGGCGGCCCGCCCGGCCGGCGTGCCGGTGGCGGCCGGCGGCGAGACCTGCGGCATCGACGGCTGCTGAGCGGCCTCGCTCGGCTCCTGGAGTCGACGCTGAGGTCGAGACCCTTCGCCTACCCGTCGAGCCCGGCCCGCGCCGCGAGCGCCGCGACGAGCGCCGGGACGTCGCCGCCGTCCGGCTGGCCGGCGAGCCAGTCCTCGGCCGCCCGCCGGCCGCCCAGCCGGCGCAGTCCGCGCTCGCCGAACTCGCCGGTGAAGTCGCCGAGGGCGCCGGCCCGGCGGGCGCGGACGCGCCGGGCCGGGAAGGTCGATCCGGCGCCGGTGCTCGTCGAGCGCGTCGGCCAGGGCGTCGACCCCCTCTCCCGGAGGAAGCGCGGCGACCGCGAGGATCGGGGTGGCGGCGGCACCGAGGGCGGCCTGGGCGTCGCGGAGGGTGGCCGCGGCCGGGCGGCCCATGTCGGCCTTGGTCACGACGACGACGTCGGGGATCTCCATGATCCCGGACTTCAGGAACTGGATCGTGTCGCCCGAGCCGGGCTGGAGGACGACGACCACCGTGTCGGCGAGGTCGGCGATCTCGGTCTCCGACTGGCCGACCCCGACCGTCTCGACGACGACGACGTCGAACGCGGCGGCCAGCGCCTGGGCGGCGGACCGGGTGGCCGGGGCGAGGCCGCCGAGCCGGGGGCCGGTCGCCGTCGAGCGGACGAACACCCCGCGGTCGGCCGGGTCGAAGGCGATCCGCACGCGGTCGCCGAGGAGGGCCCCGCCCGAGCGGCGGGACGACGGGTCGACGGCGAGCACGGCGACCGTCCGCCCGCGCCCCCGCCATTCGGCGACGAGCGCCGACAGGAGCGTCGACTTGCCGACGCCGGGCGGGCCGGTCATCCCGATCACGTGGCCGGGCGCCTCCCGGCCGAGGGCGGCCGGGGAGACGGCCCCGAGCAGGGCGGCCGCCTCGAGGCGGTCGGCGGACGCCGTGCTCTCGAGGAGGTTGAGCGTGGCCGGCGCCGCCTCGAGATCCCCCCGGCGCAGACGGGCGCCGAGGTCGGCCCCGGTCACGCCGGAGCGGCGGCCTGATCGTGGCGGGCGGCGACGAGCCCGACGATGTCGCCGATGATCGTCGCGAAGCGGAAGTCCTTCGGCGTGTAGACGGCGGCGACCCCGGCCCGGCGCAGCGGCTCGACGTCGGCCTCGGGGATGATCCCCCCGACGACCACCGGGACGTCGACCCCCCGCTCGGCGAGGGCGGCGATGACCTCGGGGATCAGCTCGCGGTGCGACCCGGAGAGGATCGACAGGCCGACCACGTGGACGCCCTCCTGGAGGGCCGAGTTGGCGATCTGGCCGGCGGTCAGCCGGATGCCCTCGTAGACGACCTCCATCCCGGCGTCGCGGGCGTAGACGGCGATCTGCTCGGCCCCGTTCGAGTGGCCGTCGAGGCCCGGCTTGCCGACCAGCAGCTTGATCCGCCGGCCGAGCCGGGCCGAGACCTCCTCGACCCGGGCCCGGACGGCCTCGAGCTCGGCGGTCGGGAGCGCGGCGCCCGCCCCGGCCTGGCCGACCCCGGTCGGGGCGCGGTAGTCGCCGAAGGAGTCGCGCAGGGCCTGGGCCCACTCCCCGGTCGTGACCCCGGCGCGGGCCGCGTCGATCGAGGCGACCATGATGTTCTGATCCCCGGCCGCCGCCCGGCGGAGCGCGTCGAGCGCCGCGGTCACGGCCACCGGATCGCGCTCCGAGCGCCAGCGCTCGAGCGCCGCGACCTGCTCGGCCTCGAGCCCGGGGGCCACCACGAGGATCCCGCCCTCGGCGTCGGCGGTCAGGGGCGACGGCTCGGTCTCGGTGAACCGGTTGACGCCGACGACGGTCTGCTCGCCGGCCTCGATCCGGCGGATCCGCTCCCGGTGGGAGTCGACCAGGGCCGCCTTCATGTAGGGGACGGCGGCCACGGCGCCGCCGTGCTCGGCGACCACGGCCATCTCGGCCCGGGCCCCGTCGAGCAGCTCCCCGACCAGGCCCTCCATGACGACCGACCCGGCGAAGATGTCCGGGTACTCGAGCAGATCGGTCTCGAAGGCGAGGATCTGCTGGATGCGCAGCGACCACTGCTGGTCCCAGGGCCGGGGGAGGCCGAGCGCCTCGTTCCACGCCGGGAGCTGGATCGCCCGGGCGCGGGCGTCGCGGCCGAGGGTCACGGCGAGGGCCTCGAGCACGATCCGCTGGACGTTGTTCTCCGGCTGGGGCTCGGTCAGCCCGAGCGAGTTGACCTGGACGCCGTAGCGGAAGCGCAGGAGCTTGGGGTCGCTGACGCCGTAGCGCCCGCGGCCGATCTCCTCCCAGAGGACCGACATCGCCCGGAGCTTGGCGTGCTCCTCGACGAAGCGGACGCCGGCGTTGACGAAGAAAGAGATCCGGCCGAACACCGCGGCCATGAGGTCGGCGTCCCCGCCGAGGCGGGCGCGCACGCCGTCGAGCACGGCGATCGCGTTGCTCATCGCGTAGGCGATCTCCTGGACCGGCGTGGCCCCGGCCTCCTGGAGGTGGTAGGAGCAGATGTTGATCGGGTTCCAGGCCGGGATGTGCTCGACCGCGTAGGCGATCGTGTCGGCGATCAGGCGCATCGACGGCTCGGGGGGGAAGGCGTAGGTGCCCCGGGCGAGGAACTCCTTGATGATGTCGTTCTGGGTCGTCCCCGACAGCCGGGCCGGGTCGACCCCCTGGTCCTCGGCGGTGACGATGTAGAGGGCCAGCAGCCAGGCGGCGGTCGCGTTGATCGTCATCGAGGTGTTCATCTCGCCGAGCGGGATCCCGTCGAGGAGGACGGCCATGTCGCCGCGGTGGGAGATCGAGACCCCGACCTTCCCGACCTCGCCCCGGGCGAGCTCGTGGTCGCAGTCGTAGCCGGTCTGGGTCGGCAGGTCGAAGGCGATCGACAGGCCGGTCTGGCCCTTGGCCAGGTTCTTCAGATAGAGGGCGTTGGACGCGCGGGCCGTCGAGTGGCCCGAGTAGGTGCGGATCAGCCACGGCCGGTCCGGCTTCGCGAGCCGATGGGTGTCGCCGCTCATGACAGCGATTCTAGTCGCGGTACAGCCGCTCGGCGTAGCGCGGACCGTATTGTTGCTCGAGCGCCTCGAGGCTGGCCTGCGGCTGCTCCTCTGTGCCTAGGGGGCCGGGCCGGCCCCGCAGGTGAACGATACGGTTACCAGCGGCCGATGACCACGCCCGGCGATTCTAAAAATCCCCGACCGATCGACGTCCGCCACCTCGGCCGCGATCGGGTGATCTGCGCCTGGCTGGTCGACGGCGTCGTCGTCGACCCCGGGCCGACCTCCGCGCTCGACGGCCTCCTCGCCGGGCTCGGCGGGGTCCGCCCGCGGGCGCTCGCCCTCACCCACATCCACCTCGACCACGCCGGGGCCGCCGGGACCCTCGCCCGGCGCTGGCCCGAGCTCGAGGTCTGGGTCCACGCCCGGGGCGCCCCGCACCTGATCGACCCGACCCGGCTCCTGGCCAGCGCCCGGCGCCTCTACGGCGAGGACATGGACCGGTTGTGGGGCGCGTTCGAGCCGGTGCCCGAGGAGCGCATCCGGATCCTCGACGGCGGGGAGGCGCTCGGCCCGTTCGCGGTCGCCTACACCCCCGGGCACGCCTCCCATCACGTCTCCTACTTCCACGAGCCGAGCGGCCGCGCCTTCGTCGGGGACACGGCCGGCGTGCGCATCCCCCCGGCCACCCTGACCCTCCCGCCGACCCCGCCGCCCGACGTCGACCTCGAGGCCTGGCAGGCCTCGCTCGACGCGATCGCGGCGTGGCGGCCCCAGACCCTCGGCCTCACCCACTTCGCCTCGGTCGAGGACCCGCCGGCCCAGCTCGAGACGATGCGCGAGCAGCTCGCGCGCTTCGGCGAGCGCGGCCGCACGCTCGCCGAGGCGGCCTTCTGCGAGCTCCTGGTCAGCGAGCTCGACGCGGCCGCCGACCCCGCCACCGCGGCCAGCTACCGGCAGGCGCTCCCGCCCGACCAGAGCTGGGCCGGCCTGCGCCGATACTGGTCCAAGCGCGAGCTAAGCTCCGGGAACGGATGAGTCAGACGATCGAGCTTCCCCGCGTCGGCGGCCCCGGGACGGGCACCGGCGGCGCGTGGAAGGTGATCGTCCGCAACGACAACCACAACACCTTCGACCACGTCGCGGCGACCCTGGCCCGCGTCGTCCCCGGGGTCAGCCTCGACCGGGGCTACGCCCTGGCCGAGCGCATCCACAACACGGGCCTGGCGATCGTCTGGACCGGCGAGAAGGAGACGGCCGAGCTCTACTGGGAGCAGCTGCGCGACGCCGGGCTGACGATGGCCCCGCTCGAGCGCTAGGCGCTCTCGCCCTCGGCGAACGCCGGCGTGCTGGTCGGCGCCTCGCCGGCCCCGAAGTTGGGGCCGAAGCCGCGGGCGACGACGTCCTGCCAGGCGTAGACGATCGGGACCTGGAACCAGCCGGAGCAGTTGATCCGGAACTCGATCATCTCCGGCCCCTCCCAGTAGCGCTCCCAGTCGAGCTTGGTCTCGAACTCGAGCACCTGGAGGAACTTGTAGCGGTCGTCCCGGGCCCGGTAGACGACGTGGGAGCGGGCGTTGTAGCGGATCGCGATGGCCGAGACGCGCCCGAGCTCCTCGGCCAGGTCGTCGGACCGGAAGCCGGTCGCGTACCAGGGGATGTGGACGACGCCGGCGGCGGCCATCAGGCGCCGACCTCGGCCCGGATCGCCCCGGGCCCCTCGACGGTCCGGCCCTGCCCCTCGGCGGTGGCGCCGACGAGGATCGCGATCTTGCCCAAGTGCTTGTTCTCCATCATCAGCTGGTGAGCCTCGGCGACGCCGTCGAAGCCGAGCGTCCGCCAGAGGACCGGGCGGATCAGGCCCTGGTCGATCAGCTGGTTGGCCTTCATGCACTCGTAGGCGTTGGCGAAGTGCGAGCCGATGATCTGCTTCTGGCGCATCCAGAGGTAGCGGACGTCGAAGTCGAGGTCGTAGCCGGTCGTCCCGGCGCAGATGACGACCTTGCCGAACGGCCGGACGACGTAGACCGAGGTCGGGAACGTCGCCTTGCCGACGTGCTCGAAGACGATGTCCGGCGCCTCGCCGAGGATCTCCTTGACCGCCTTGGCGAAGCGGCGGCTCTCGGCGAAGCGGGCCTTCTCGGCCGCCGGGTCCTCGCCGCCCCGGCGCATCATCCCGTCGTAGTCGCCCCGGTTGATGTAGCCGGTGGCCCCGAGCTCCATCACCAGGCGCCCCTTCTCCTCGGAGGAGACGACGCCGACGCACTGGGCGCCGGCCCCGGCGCAGAGCTGGACCGCGAACACCCCGAGCCCGCCGGCCGCCCCCCAGATCAGGACGCGGTCGCCGGCCTTGAGGCGGCACTGGTCGATCAGCATCCGGTAGGCGGTGAAGTAGACGAGGCCGTAGGAGGCGGCCTCGTCCCAGGTCAGGGACGGGGGCTTGGCCAGGAGCTGCTGGGCCTGGACCTTGGTGAACTCGGCGAACGAGCCCCAGGTCGTCTCGTAGCCCCAGATCCTCTGCGACGGGGCGGCCATCGGGTCGAGCCCGTGGACCTCGACGTCCTCGTAGGAGGCCATGTTGCAATGGATGACGACCTCGTCGCCCGGCGACCAGCGGGTGACCCCGGCGCCGACCTTCCAGACGATCCCGGACGCGTCGGACCCGCCGATGTGGTGGCCGAACTCGGGGTGGTCGCCGTAGCCGAAGACCGAGACCGGCTTGCCGAGCGCCGCCCAGACGTTGTTGTAGTTGACCCCGGCGGCCATGACCCGGACGATCACCTCGAAGGCGCCCGGCTCGGGAACCTCGATCTCCTCGATCCGGAAGGCGTCGCGCGGCTCGCCCTCGCGGTCCTGGCGGATCACCCAGGCGGCCATCGTCGCCGGCAGGGTGCCGGGTAGGACGTCGAGGGCGGGCGGGACGGAGGAGGCGGCCACAGCCGGGGGATCGTATACGCCCACGCAGCCGCGGGAGTCCTCTCTCGGTGGGGTCGACGCATACCTCCCGTCGTCAGCGCCGGGATCTCCGGCGCCGACGTCCCGCCCGCCGGGGCCGCCGGGTCCCGTCATCGACCCGCCTGGGGGCACCGGGCGGTACGGCCCGGTGCCCCCCGGCGCTCTGGTCCCCGCCTACGGGTTCGTCGTCGACGCCGTGAGCAGCAGCGTCTTGCTGTAGGTCCCGGTGCGCAATGCCTCGTTCGCCCCGATCGACTGCTTGAAGCCGATCGTGATCGGGTCGTTGGCGGTCGGGCCGGTGTAGGTCAGCAGGGCCAGCGGCGTCGCACCGAGTGGTGCGAACACCGTCGACGGGTTGCCGGCATTGGTCGCCTTCACCTGCACCGGTTGCGCGAGCGAGTACGCGCCGTTGATCAGGTGACCCGGTGCCGTGCTGCTCGGGTCGGCGATCGACAGCGTGGCGTTGCCGGCGCTGCTCGTCAGCGTCGCCGTGACGCTGGCGTTGTAATCCGCCGCCGTACCCGGCACGAACGAGCCGAAGCTCGGCGCCGGGGAGGCCAGGGACAGCGACAGGGTCGGTGCGACGGTCCCACTGATCCCGGTCTCGACCGAGGTGCTGGTCGCGCCGGAGGCCGTTGCGCTCTGGAGGTCACCCGCGTTACAGAGGTACGGGTGGAAGAACGCGCTTCCCGGCACGCACCGCCACATGCTCTGGTTCGTCTCGCTCGGTGCACCGGACACGCCCGGCAGGACGGCGGAGCCGACGAAGTACGGCGGTCCGACGGCTCGGATGGCGGTCGCCTTCTCGAACGCGAAGGCGTCTCTGAGCAGCTCGGGCTCGCTGTAGGCGCCGCCGATGAAGTTGACCCCGATCGGGTCGGCACCGGTTGAGCTGTCCCTGACGCCGTAGCCGGCTGGGACGGTCAGGACGGGGTATCCGGCGCGGTCGGCGATGCCGACGAGCGGACTTCCGCTCGGCACCATGATCGCGGTCCTGTCGTCGCTACCGTCGCCCGGCGTCCCGCTGTTGAGGATTCCGTCGATCACGGCTTGGTTGGCGGCCTTGCCGGTGGTCAGGTTGGTCTGATAGGTCGAGTTGGTGGCCGGGTCGGTGAGGTCGATCGCCTGGGCGGCGAGCAGCCCGTTCTGCTGGAACTTGAGGCCTTCGACGGGGTTGGCGATGTTGTAGTTGATGATGTCCTGCAGCGACTTCGCTCCGCTGCCGGGCAGGCCGGAGAGGTAGGTGTTGAGGTCGCGCTTGAACTCGCTGGGCACGATGCTCGGCGGGTTCGGGCTGGGTGTGGGGATCGTGACCGTCTGGACCTGGGTGCCGGCATTGCCGAGCGTGAAGACGGCCGCCGGGTAGGGTGCCGTCGCCCCGGGGCCGGTGGTGGTCGAGATCACCGCGATGCGCTTGCTGGCCAGGGTCGCCGTCGCGAGGCCGGCGGTGTAGTTCGGCAGCGTCGCCGGCTGGCCGGCCGTCGCCGGATCGCTCGGATCGGGGCCCGCGAGGACGTTGAGCTCGTTGGCCACGTCCGTGACGGTCTGGCCCATCGGCCCGGGCGCGTCCTGGGACTTGGCGACGGGCATCACGCCGGCGCGGCTGATCAGGCCGACCGTCGGCTTCAGCGCGACGACCCCGGAGTTGCCGGCCGGGGTGATCATCTGCGCGCCGTCGGTCCCCGTCTCCAGGCCGACGGAGAGGGGCGCGAAGCCAGCCGACACGGCGGCCGCCGATCCGGCCGACGATCCGCCGGGGGACTTGTTGGTGTCGGAGGGGAGGAGCGCCTGGCCACCGAGCGAGGAGTAGCCCTGCGGCATGTTCGGATCGAAGACCCCGCCGAGCTCGGTCGTGTTGGTGTCGCCGAGGACGATCGCCCCGGCCGCCTTGAGCTTGGCGACGAGCTTCGCGTCTGCGGCCGGCAGGCTGTCCTGCAGGGCGATCGAGCCGCCGCTGGTCGGCAGCCCGGCGATGTCCATCGAGTCGTCGACGACGACGGGGATGCCCTCGAGTGGCCCGCGCGGCCCGTCGGCGCCCCGCTGCCCGTCGCTCAGGGTCGCGTCGGCGATGGCCCCGGGGTTGATGTTGCGGATGGACTGGACCGCCGGGCCGTTGGCGTTGGCCAGGGCGATACGGGAGAGCTCGGCCTTGACCAGCGCCACCGACGTCAGCGTCCCGGCCGCCATCATCGCCTCGAGCTGCGACGCCGAAGTGGTCTCGAGCGGGAACGGGAGGATCGTCGGCGTGCCACCGATCATGTTGAGGATCGACTGGTAGTCGGGGTTGCAGTGGCCCCGGCTGGCGAACGGCTCTGGGGGAACGGTGCGAGCGCAGCGGTAGGAGGCCGGGTCGACCTGGCCGACGGGCTGGCGCAGCTGTGTCCCCTGCTCCATCACGTAGCCCACGCCGATGATGTTGCGCTCGTCATAGGCGCCGCCGTTGATGTCGACGCCGATCGGACGCCGCTGCGTCGGCGTGTAGCCCATCGGGACCACCATCTCCGGATAGCCGGCCGTCGTGTTGCCGGGCGTCGCGCCGATCACCGCGATGACGGGATTGACCGTGCCGCTCGGGCACGTGGTCATGCCGGTGGTACTCGGGTTGGCCGGGTCGAAGTTGACGGTGACACCCGCGCCGGGGCAGTTCATCATCGCGTCGATCGCGGTGTGGAACGCCTTCTTGCGGATCGGCAGGTTCGCTCGGAACGCCATCTCGTTGGCGCCGCCCGGCGTGATGTCGACGAGCGACTCGTTCGTGTGCGCCGAGTTGCCGTCCTTCGTCGCCTCCTGCGGGTTGGTGTTGTCGATCGCCACCTCCTGGGCCAGGCTCTGGACCGGCGCGAGGGGCCCGAGGCCCTTGTAGTACTCGTCGATCGTCGCGTGCTGCTCGTAGCCCGTCGGGTTGGCCGGCACGGTGGCCGTCGTCGTCAACGGATCCGGGACCATGATCGCCCCGGCCGCGGCCAGTGCGTTGACCGCGGTCAGGTTCGCCTGCTGCTGCACCGACAGGGTGCACGTCGTCGCCGGCGGGACCGGGGTGCACGTCGTGCTGTTGAAGCCGATGCGCTTGCCCTGGACGAAGGTCGACGAGATCGCCGACATGTAGTCCGGAAGCGCGGTGAAGGGTGCCACCGGGACGTCGCCGTTGGTGAAGGCGTTCGGGCCCTCGACGTCGAGGTACTCCTGGCTCGCCGTCGGGTTGGATCCGGGGACCTCGGCGATCGACTGGAGCGTCATCGCCGCGTCGGTGACGTTCCTGACCATCGGACCGGCGGTGTCCTGCGAGACGTCGATCGGCGCGATGCCGTAGCCGGGCACGAGGCCGACGGTCGGCCGCAGACCGACGTCGGCCTGCGCCGTGGACGGGCTGATGATCGACCCCGACGTCTCGGTGCCGATGGTCAGGGTCGAGAGTCCGGCGGACGCGGCGGCGCCCGAACCGGACGACGAGCCGCTCGGACCGGCCGCCGTGTCCGTCGCGTTCAGCACCTGACCGGTCAGGTTGCTGAAGCCGGACGGCTGGCTGCCGAAGCTGTTGGCCCACTCCGAGAGCCCGAGCTTGCCGAGGATGACCACCCCGTGCGCCTTGAGCTCAGCCGCCACGCCCGAGTCGGGCGCGAACGACGCGCGGAGCGCCCAGTCGCCCGCCGAGGTGAACATCGGAGCCGCGTCGACGATGTCCTTGAGCAGGATCGGCAGGCCCATCGCCGGACCGAGATCCTTCCCGTCGGCCCGCGCCTTGTCCGCCGCCGCCGCATCGGTGAGCGCGTTCGGGTTGATCTGCGTCACCGCGTTGAGCCCCGGACCGGCCTTGCTGATGGCGGCGATGCGCGCGAGATAGGCGCGGACGAGCTGCACGGACGTCAGCTGGCCGGCCTTGAACATCTGCTCGGCCTGCGAGCCGGTCAGGGTCTGGAGGTTGAGAATGGGGTCGGCGGTCGCCGCCGTGACGTGGAAGGCGAAGAGGCTCGCGAGGCCGACGAGGATCGTCAGCAGGCGGCGGATCTGGCGTCGAGGCATGGCCGTCCTTAGTGGTGGGAGTGGTGCGACTCAATGGATGCGGGTCGTGCGCGTGGCGACCAGGACGGGCCTACTGGCCTGCGAGAGCGAGACTCGGATGCGGTAGCTGCCGTGGGGCAGGCCCTTGATCGGGCCGAGCGGGAGATCGACGGTTGCGCCGGGGACGATCGCGCGGGCGCCGATCGCCACGGTGCGCGTGCCGCCGGCGCCGATGATCTGCGCGCTGCCGCGCACGGGATCGATCGTGTTGCCGAGGTTGGTCAGCGCCGCCACCAGCTGGCGGCGAGCGGCCGGGCCGATCAGGCGCGGGCTGGCCAGCCTGAGTCGCAGCCGGCGGGCCGCCGCGGGCGCGTCGAGCCGCAGGCTGCCGATGAGTCGGTAGCCGAGGAGGACCCCGGTCGTCTTCTTCTTCGGCGGCGGGGGCTGCCCGATCACGTCGATCGCCCCGTAGAGCGAGCTGCCCGCAGGCGGGAGGAGGAGCGTCACCGTGACGCTGGTCGCCGCGCCGGGGGCCAGGGTGAACGAGTTGCCGACGATCCTCACGAGGCTCTTCAGGGTCTTCGCCGGGTTCGGCGCGATCGCGCCGTTGGGCGCCTGGATCCACGGGCGTGGGGTGACGCTGATCAACAGCGGCCCGGTGGTCGTGTTGGCGATCCGCACGGCGCCGACGACGCCCGGCTGGGCGGGATGCTCGACGACCTCCGGGGTGATCGAGAGCCCACCGGCGGCGAGCGCGAGCGTCGCGCCGGCGCCGGTCGGGAGCGTGGCGGCCAGGGCGGCGCAGAGCGCGCGGCAGCGCAGCGATCTGCGGGCCGGGGCCGCGTCGGCTTGATTCTGCGCAAGGAGCATCGACTGGGCTTCTTTTGGAGGACGCCTGAGTGTGTGTGGACACGACTGCGGAGCGCCGGATCCGCACGTGCGCCCTAGCGCCGCAACAGTCCCCGCCCTGCTCGCAACCCCGGGGCGGTTCCCTCCGCCCGCTGAAGCCAGCGCAGCATACGTGTGGACCGCGGCACCTAAAATGGCCCGTCGGTCTGAACATCGGGCGGTCTTCCTAGCCCGGTGGGCCAGGACGAGACCGCCGTTGACTACTACGGCCCGAGGAGCCGCCCCGCCACGGGCGCCCGCGAACGGCCGACAGCGAGCCTGGCCGCCTTGACGGCGGATCCTTCACGCTGACCGTGTAGCGGCCGGCCCCGAGGTGGGCCTTCAGCTGGGCGGTCTCCTTCGGGTTGATCGGCGCCGTCTGCTGCTGGAAGGCGCCGGTCCCGGTCGACTGGAGGACGAGCTGCTGGGAGCTCCCGGTGAGGTTGGTCACGATGACCTGGACGAGCCCGGCGCCGAAGTGGTCGGGCGAGAGGTTGACGCCGCGTCGGGGTGATCGCCGCCGCGACGAGGATCGGCCCGCCGGGCGGGGGTGATCGGCGAACTTCGCCTCCCCGCCGCAGGCGGCGAGGCCAGCGGCGAGGCAGAGGGGAAGGAGGCGCGACTAGGCCGGGGCATCGCCGGGGGGCAGCGGTCGGGGGGGTGAACGGGAGCTCGGTCACGGTCGCGGTGACCGCGCCGTCCGCGCCGACTTCGAGGACGTCGCCGGGGGTGGCCGCTCGCCGGACGAGGGCGAGGGCGATCGGCCCGTGGACGGGGGAGACGGCGACGCTGGCCAGGACGCCGACCTCCGCTCCGCCGAGGTGCAGGGGGGCTCCGGGGGCGGCCTCGGCCGAGAGCCGCAGGCCGCGGAGGTGGCGGTTCGGCTTGCCCTTCCAGTAGAGGCGGGCGACCGTCTCCTGGCCGACGTAGCAGCCCTTGGTGTAGCTGACGGCGCGCTCGTTGATCGCCGCCTCCTGGGGCATCGTCGTCTCGTCCATGTCGATCCCGAAGCGGGGCCGTCCGCGCTCGACTCGCAGGCACTCGACCGTCGCCTCGTCGATCGGCACGGCCCCGGCCGCTCGAGGCCGGCGCGGAGTGCGGCGAGCTCCTCGGCGGCGCAGATCAGGTCGAGGCCGGCGTCGGTGCGCACGACGAGGACCTCGGTCCCGGCGAGCGTGGCCGGCGCGTTGGCGTGTTCCTGCGGCCGGGGCGGGCTGGGCACAAGCGCGTCGGCCTCCGGGCCGATCAGGGAGAGCAGGCCCCGCTGGAGGGTCTGCTTGTGGAGCTCGGCCCGGTAGCCGATCCGGAACTGGCGCAGGGCATCGAACAGGGCCTGGAGCCCGGGCCGCTCGGTGTCGAGCCAGACGCCGTCGGCGGTGCGCAGGACACGGACGTCGGCGAGCATCCGCCCCTTGTGGGTGAGGAGGGTGGCGTAGCAGCCGGAGCCGACCTCGAGGCTCTTGACGTCGTTGGAGAGGAGCGAGTCGAGGAAGGCGGCGGCCTCGTCGCCGGTCACGCTGAGCTTGCCCCGCTCGGAGCGGTCGAACAGGCCGACGGTCTCGACGACCGCCCGGTGCTGGTCGGCGTCGGGGCGCTGGACGGAGGCGTTTGTCGTCATGCGAGCGAGCATAGACCTGCTGATCACGCGCCGGACCTGGGTAGGATCGCCGGGGATGGCGCTCGCCGACACCTTCGACCAGATCCTGGCGTCGCTGCCGGACGACTGGACCGATCTCGAGTTCGATCTGCGGATCGCCGACGAGGCCCGCTACGTCGAGGCGGCCGTCTACGTCGTGACCTGCAACGCCCAGCCCTACTCCCGCCACGACTGGCACTGGCGGGTGCTGGTCGCCCACCGCTTCGGCCACGCCGCGTCGGCGCCCACCGTCCATGGGACGCTTGGCCTCCTCGACGCGGCCGGGATCGACGGCGAGATCGCCGTCCGCGAGGTCCGCGAGGGCCGCGTCCCGGTCGCCGACATGTGGGGCCGGCCGTACTCGGTCCGCGAGGAGTTCCTCCGCCTCTTCGCCCAGTAGGCGGGACGGCCGCTCGCAGGCCTCCGGACGGCCCGGCTGGACCGGTGGTCCCTACAGCGCCCGGATCCGGGCCAATAGCATCGCGTCCCGCGTGCGCACCACCGTCGATCATGGCGTCGTGATCCGGTCGTCCGCATCCGATCCGGCCGAGCTCCGAGGACATGCACGACCGCCATCCCGCTCACCTCGCTCGCGCGTGGCTCCTGGCCACGCTGGTCGGCGTCGCGACGCTCGCCGCCGCCGCGTCGGCGCGGGCGGGGACGGTCTCGTTCTGGGTCTGCCACGGTCCGGCCGGCCAGCCGCTCGGCAGCGGGCCGCTCGCTCCGAGCGCGGCGGCGGACGGGGTGACCGGCGCCTACGGCGGCGGCTGCGCCGCGCCGGCGAACGGCGTCGGCGACGGCGGCCTGAGCGCGACGTTCACCCGTCCGGATCCGGTCGCCGGGTCGAGCGCCGCGTGGATCCTCGGCATCCCCGCGAACGTCAGCCTCACCTCCGTGGGGATCTCCCGGGCGACGATCGGCTTCGGCGCGGCGCCGCTGCCCGGAGACCCGCTGGTCTATTCCACGAGGACGTCGACCGGCACGCTCGAGTCGGCGAGCCTCGGCGATGCGAGCGACATCGCGCTGGCCGGCAGCGCGAGCTTCGATCCGGCTTCCGGTGCGAGCGTCAGCTTCGGCGTCAGCTGCCCGGTCGGCGTCGTCCTGCGCTGCGCCGCGCCACCGGCGGGGACTCCGGGGATCGATGTCTCAGCCCTCGTCGTCGCCGTCAGCGACATCGCGCCCCCGAAGGGCGCGGTCGGCGGGGTCCAGAGCCCGGTGTCCGGCGTGGAGAACCTGACCCTCCTGGCCAGCGACGACGGCGTCGGACTGGCCAGCGCCACGGCGACGCTGGACGGCGCGCCGGTGGCGAACGCCGTGCTCGGCGGGCCGAGCTGTGCCCGGCTGTCGTCGAGCGCGACCGAGATCGACCTGCCGCTGGGCGCCGACTGCCCGGCCACCGTCAAGAGCGCGCCGCTGGCGTTTGACACCTCCGCAGTGGGCGATGGACCGCACCAGCTCACGGTGACGGTGAGCGACGCCTCCGCAAACGCCACGACGGTCGTCGACCAGACCATCACGGTGCGCAACCACCCACCGGCGCAGAGCGCGACGTTGAGCCTCGGGCTCGGGACCGGCCCGTCGGCGCCGACCCCGGAGTCGGCGGGCGCCCCCAGCCGGGTGGCGGGCGCGGCCGGGGCCGCGGTCGCTCGCCTCCCGGCCTGCGTCTCGCCCGAGCTGTCGGCGCGCATGCAGAGCCGGCCGCTGCGGCGATCCCCGCACGGCGTGCCCGTCGTCATCCGGGCGACCCCGATCCTGTTCGTCGGGCGGCTCACCTGCCTGCACGGCAAGCGCCGGGTGAGCGCGACGTCCGGGACGGTGGTGGACGTCCTGCGCAAGATCGGCAAGCGCACGCTCCGCCTGGCCGGGGTCCGCGTGGCCGCGTCGGGCTTCCGCGTCGTGCTGCGGCTCTCGAGCTCCCGGACCATCTTCTTCCGCTACGGGAGCGGCGCTAGCCTGCGCCAGGTGCGGATCCCGGTCATCGTCGCGCCGGCGCCGGCCAAGCGGGCGGCGTCGCGAAAATGACGCGGGCCCGCCAAGCGCTCGTTGTCCTGCTGTCGGCTTCGGCGGCCGCCGGGGCCGTCGTCGCGACCGCGTCGGGCGACGGCGTCCAGGTGGGCGGGACGGTGGCGAGCGAGATCGCCCTCGCGCTCCCGGCGCCCGGCATCTTCGCCAAGGTCTCGGCCCGCGGGGACTACCAGCTGACGATTGCGGCGCGGATCACCTCGACGGTCGACAGCACGCGGGTGTCGATCGCCGACGGGGATGATTCGACCGGTGCCGCCCACGGCCATCTGCGCAACGGCTCGCACCTGGTGGCGGCGCCGCTGAGTGTCGGCATCGCCGGCCAGGGCCTCGTCTCGCTCGCGGCGCCGCTCGACCCGCAGCTCGAGCGCTTCACCGGGACGGTCGCCCAGGCGCCGGTGTCGATCGTCGTACGCCAGCAGCTCAAAGGCGGATCGATCACCTCGCCGGCCCTGCACAAGGTCGTGCTCGTCACCGTCTCGACCAGCGCGCCATGACCCGCCCGGTGCTCCGCGCGGCGAGCGCGGCGGCGGTGCTCGCCGCCGCCGCGCTCCCGGCGGCGTTCGCCGCGGGCGCTGGCAACGGCCTGTCGCTCTCGCCGCCGCTGATCGAGCAGCCGGCCAAGGTCGGGGCGGTCGGCTCGTTCAAGGTCGCCAACGCGACCGGCCAGCCGCTGCGCATCAGCGTCAGCGCCCGGCCGTGGCGCCAGTCGGCCGACGGCTCGGTGGCGCCCGACGAGCGGCGCACGCTACCTGAGATCCACCTCGGCGCGAGCTCGTTCACGCTGGCCGACGGCGCCTCCCAGGATGTCTCGCTGGCCCTGACCGCCGTCCCGAGGACCGGGTCGGTGTACGGCAGCTACGACGTGATCGCCGCCCCGGCCCAGGCGCCGGCCCGGCACAGCGCGGTGACGGTCGAGTACCGCCTCGTCGGATCGCTGCGCCTCGACCCGGTGGCGCCGAGGCTGGCCGCCGCGGCGACCAAGGTGGTCGTCGGCGGCACGCGCAGCCACGGCGAACTCTTCCTCGCCGTTCGCAACACCGGCAATACGATCCAGCCGATCGCGGGCTCGGTGCGGGTGAGCGGGAGGTCGCGGGCGCTCAGCAGCGTGCTGAAGCCGGTCGCGATCCTCCCCGGGGCGACGGTCAACCTGCCGGCGCTCGGACTCCACGGCGCGCTGCCCGCGGGCTCGTACACGCTCGCCGCCACCCTGCGCGCGGGGGGCAAGACCCTCGAGCAGGTCAGCCTTCACTTCACGCTACGCTGAGGCGGCCGCGTGCGGCGAGCACGGGTCTGCGGGTATAACCGGTACGGTGGCCGCTGTCCACGAAACCGGGTGGTCGTGCTGGGGCCGCAGCTTCCGACAGAGATCCAAGTGACCCTCAACGAGGCGCTCGAGCGCTGGCGGCGGGCGCTCGGAGCCGACCGTTCGCAGGCGCCCGACGGCTTCCTCGGCGAGCTCCGCGAGGCGCTGCGGATGGCCAGCGAGGCGACCGACCGGGCGGAGCTGCGGTCGGCCTGCCTGGACCTCGCCGAGCGGGCGATCTCGGCGACGGCGCTCGCCGTGGCGATCGCCAAGCCGATCCCCACCCCGGCCGGTGGACCCCACCCGGCGGGCGAGGAGATCGCCGCCGCCGCGCGCCGGTGGGGCACCGCCCCGCCGGCCTCCTGGTTCGGCGCGGCCCGGGCCGCGCTCGAAGAGCTCTCGGACCCGGACGCCGAGCCGGCCGCCATGCAGGCGACCTTCTGCGATCTCGCCGGCCTCGGGGTCGCCTGGGCCGCCACGGTCTCGGGTCCCCGGTAGGGGCCCCGGGTGGCCGGGCCGCCGCTCGAGCTCGACACGCCCCAGGGGCCGGCGCGGGCCCATCTGCACCCGCTCGCCGGCGCGCGGGCGGCGCTCCTCCTCGGCCACGGGGCCGGAGGCTCGGTGACCGCCCGCGACCTCGTCGCCGTCGCCGGGGTGGCCCGGAGCGCGGGCCTCGCCGTGGCCCTGATCGAGCAGCCCTACCGGGTCGCCGGGAAGCGCTCCTCGCCGCCCGCCCGACACCTCGACGCCGCCTGGGTGGCCGTGGTCGAGCAGCTCCGCAGCGGCCCGCTCGCCGGCCTCGACCTCATCGCCGGCGGCCGCTCGGCCGGGGCTCGGGTGGCGTGCCGGACGGCGGCCGCGACGGGCGCGCTCGCCGTCCTCTGCCTCGCCTTCCCGCTCCAGCCGCCGGCGCGCCGGGGCGGCGCCCCGTCGCCGAGCCGGCAGGCCGAGCTCGACGAGGTGGCGGTGGCCACGCTCGTCGTCCAGGGGGCGAGCGACCGGTTCGGCGTGCCCGGCCCGGGCCCGTCCCGCCGGGTCGTCGTCGTCCCCGGCGACCACCGCCTGACCAGCGACCTCGCGGCGGTCGCCGCGGCCGTCGGCGCCTGGCTGGGCGAGATCCTCGCCGCCTAGCGCTTACGTCCGAGTGCGCGCCGCACGAGGCGGCCACTTCCGGTCGCGAGGCCGACGACCGACTCGACCGCCTTGAAGGCAACCGTCGACGGCGTCAGCGGCGTCTTGTAGTGGCTCGGGTCGGTCACCGCCACGTGGGGCGGCGTGTCGCTCATCTGGAGGAGCTGCTCCGGACGGCCGCGGGCCTTGCGCTCCTCTTCGCTCAGCCCGGCGACGTTCTCGGCGCTTCCGGCGAGCTCGGCCAGGACCCCGGACGGGCGGCCGGTCGGCTTGATCTTCATCCCGGTCGCCCCGGGCTTCTTCCAGAAGAGCTCCTCGTCCTTATGAGAGTTGGTGACAGGCACGATTCGTCCTTTCTTTCCGGGTGTGTGGCTACCCCCGGTAGCACGTTAGCGCGCGCCCGCCACCGGGGGGAAGATCGTCGCGATGTCGGGCGGTCTCCTGACGATCCCGAAGCGCGCCTCCCAGGCCGCCCAGGCACGCAGGCGGGTGCGGTCGAAGGCGCCGAACGGCCGCCCCGGGCCGGCGGTGAACGCCCCATGGAGGGCGCCGAGCTCGGCGAGGAGGAGCGACCGGTCGAGGCCCGGCACCCGGGCGAGCTCGTCGGCCGCGCTCTGCGCCGGCTGGGCGATCGTCACCGCGTAGCCGCGCTCGAGGGCGTGGAGCGTCGCCGCGACGAGCTTCGGCGCGCGCCGCACGAGGCCCGCGGTCGCGCAGACCACGAGCTCCGGGTAGGCCGGGGCCCCGTAGTCGTCGACCCGAAAGTCGCGGATCCCCGGCCGGCGGCGGGCGAGCGCCACCCCCTCGACGTCCCAGAAGGCGGTGGCCGCGGCGACGTGGCCGCCGAGCAGGGCCGGGACGGCGTCGAAGCCGATCGTGACCTCGCGGACCCGCCGGGGGTCGCCCCCGGCGCCGGCGACGACCGAGCGGAGGACCGCGTCGTCGCTCGGGAGCCCGGTGACCCCGACCTGGCGTCCGGCGAGCGCGCGGGGGGTGCGGACGTCAGGCTGGGCGAGGACGGCGGCCAGCGGGCGCTGGACGAGCGCCAGCAGCCCGACGAGGTCCCGGCCGGCGGCGCGGGCGATGGCCAGGTCGTGGATGTCGAGCACCGCGAAGTCGGCCCGACCGCTGAGGAGGAGCTTGACCGAGTCGGTCGACGACGACGGCTCCTGCACGCCGAGGCGCACCCCGGACGCCCGGTCATACCCGCGGGCCAGGGCCGAGTAGATGCCGGCGTGGACGGCGTTCGGCGTGAAGTCGAGCACGAGCGTCGCGCTCGGGAGGCCCCCGCCGGAGCCGCCGCAGCCGAGCAGCAGGACCGCCGCGGCCGCCAGGGCGCCGGCGGCGCTGAGCGCCCGGACCATGGGCCGGGACTATACGGGGCAGGCGTAGACTTGACCCGGTGCGGCGTCGCGTCACCTTCTCGCGCAACCTGACCCTCTCCCTGTCGCGAACGTGCCGCTGCTACTGCAAGTACTGCGCGTTCGCCACCCGGCAGGCCCACCTCCACGACCCGGACGAGGTCGAGGCGATCCTCGACGGGGCGCTGCGGCGCAACGTCAAGGAGCTCCTCGTCCTGACCGGCGAGCGGCCCGAGGTCAACCCGGAGGTCGCCCGGCGCCTGCGCGCCTGGGGTCACGCCGACTTCACCGCCTACGTCGTCTGGACCTGCGAGCGGGCGCTCGAACGGGGGCTCCTCCCGCACACGAACATCGGCGTCCTCGAGCCGGGGGACCTCGCCCGGCTGCGCGAGGTGACCGCCTCGCAGGGGTTGATGCTCGAGTCGACCAACCCGAGCCTCGCCGCCCACGCCGGCTCGCCGACCAAGCACCCGGCGGTGCGGCTGGCCACGCTCGAGGCGGCCGGCGCCCTGCGCATCCCCTTCACGACCGGGATCCTCGTCGGGATCGGCGAGTCCGAGGAGGACCGGGTGGCCGCGCTCGAGGCGATCGCCGCCGTCCACGCCCGCCACGGCCACATCCAGGAGGTGATCCTCCAGAACTTCGTCCCCCACCGCCGCTACTACGGGGAGGAGCCGGCCGCGGTCGCCGGCGCCGCGGCCGCCGCCTACTGGCGCACCGGGATCGGTCGCGGACCGGTCCACGAGCGCCCGGCCTGGGCCGGCGAGGTCACGATCGAGGACCTCGTCCGGCTGATCGCCGAATGCCGGCGGCTGCTCCCGGACGTCGGGATCCAGGTCCCGCCGAACCTCTCGGACTGGTGGCCGGCGCTCGTCGCCGCCGGGGCGACCGACCTCGGCGGTCTCTCGGCCAACGGCGACCACATCTCCCCCGAGCACCCGTTCCCCTCGCCCCACCAGGTGCGCAAGCGCCTCGCCGCCGACGGGTTCGCCCTGACCGAGCGCCTCTGCGTCTACCCGCGCTACATCGACGCGGCCTGGGTCGACCAGGCCGTGCTCGACGTGATCCGCCAGCGCTACTGGTCCTTCATCCCCCGGCGGGGGTCGGGCCGGCGCTCGGAGCGTCCGATCCGCCGGGACCTCGTCGCCGGGGCGGTCGCCCGGGGCCGCGCCGGTCAGCCCCTCTCGCCGCAGGAGCTGACCGCGATGTTCGCCGAGACCCGGCCCGAGGCGATCGAGGACATCCGCCAGGCGGCCGACGAGCTTCGGGCCGAGCTCGCCGGAGAGACGGTCACCTTCGTGGTCAACCGCAACATCAACGTCTCGAACGTCTGCATCGTCGGCTGCTCGTTCTGCGGCTTCGGCCAGGGCCGCCGCTCGCCCGACGCCTACGAGCACGACCGCGACGAGATGGTCCGCCGCGTCCACGAGGCGGTCGCCTACGGGGCCACGGAGGTCTGCATGCAGTCGGGCATCCATCCCGACTGGGGCCTCGACGACTACGAGCGCTGGCTGCGCCTGATCAAGGAGACCGCCCCGGAGCTCCACGTCCACGCCTACTCGCCGATGGAGGTCGCCCACATGGCCGACGTCTCCGGCCTCGGCCCGCGGGCCGTCCTGCGGCGGCTGCGCGCCGCCGGCCTCGACTCGACGCCCGGGACGGCGGCCGAGGTCCTCGACGACGGCGTGCGCGAGCGGATCTCCCCGAACAAGCTCCCGGTCGCCCGGTGGGTCGAGGTGATCGAGGCGGCCCACGCCGAGGGCATCCCGTCGACGGTGACCGTGATGTTCGGCCACATCGAGGAGCCGTGGGAGCTCGCCGAGCACATGCGCGTCGTCCGCGAGCTCCAGGAGCGGACCGGGGGCTTCACCGAGTTCGTGCCGCTCTCCTTCATCCCCTTCCACACGATGCTCGGCCGCACCCACGGGATCGAGGAGATCTCGGCCGAGGAGAGCCTCAAGCACACCGCCGTGTTTCGCCTCGCCCTCGGCCGGACGATCCGCAACCTCCAGGCCTCGTGGGTCAAGCTCGGCCTCGACGTGGCGACCGAGTCGCTCCGCTGGGGGGTCAACGACCTCGGCGGGACGCTGATGGAGGAGTCGATCTCGCGCATGGCCGGCTCCCACCACGGCGTCCGCCTCGACCCGCCCGAGCTGATCGCCGCCGCCCATCGGGCCGGGCGCCCGGCCGCCGAGCGGAGCACCCTCTACACCATCCGCCGCCGCTACGACGTCGCGGTCGCCGCCGGGTAGCTCATGACCTCGGCCCGGCTGCGGGCCCGGCTGCGCCGGCCGTAGGCGAACGTCCACACCATCAAGAGGCCGACGACGACCAGCGGCACGGTCGCCGACAGGGCGACCACGGTCGAGGTGGGCAGCGTGTAGGCGGCGACCACCCGGATCGCCGCCTCGACCAGGAAGACGACGCCCCAGACGGCGGACATGACCCGGTTGGACCGGCGAAACGTCCGCGACCGGTCCCAGTAGCTCCCCCATGCCGCGAGCCCGGCCGGCGATCCGTCGGTGGCGAACTTGCGACCGATGTAGAACATCAGCGGACGCGGCCCGAGCATGGCCAGGCCGATGGCCCTCGACCCTCGCCGGCCAGCGCCGCCGGGCCAGTGCCTTCGCCGGCCCGGAGCCGGTCGGCGGCGGTCCGTTCCACGCCCTCCTGGTCAGCGTCCCCGAGCGGGGCCGGGCGTTCCGCGACGAGCTGCGCCGCGCCGCCCACGTCGCCGGCTACCGGACGCTCCGCGCCGGCTCCTGATCGCCCCCGCCGATCGCCGGCCCGAGCTCGGCGACCTCTTCGACCGCGTCCCGCCCGGCGCGTCGGTCGTGGCCGGCCGGCTCGAGCTCGCGCCCGCGGACGCCCGGCGGGTGGCCAGCCAGCTGTGGGCGCTCCCCGACCTCGCCGAGCGCTACCGGGTGCTCGCCGCCCGGGCGCGGCGCTCACCGCCGCGGGAGCGGCCGATCCCCCGGACGGCGCCGATGCCCTCCGGGCCCTGGCCGGCCCTCCTGCCCGTCTACGCGGCGATCGCCGACGATCCGAGCCTCCCGGCCGAGCTCCTCCCGCCGGCCTGGCCGGCCGGCGAGGTCGGCGCGGCGCTCGGCGCCGCCCTGCGCGCGTTCGGCCCGGCGGTGAGCCTCCACGTCGACGACCTCCGTCAGGTCGCCCAGGCGCGCCGCCGGCCGGCCGCCTGACCCCGCCTCAGAAGTCGAAGCCCCCGCCGAAGTCGTCGCCGCCGCCGCCGAAGTCGCCTCCGTCGCCGCCCCAGCCGCCGCCGTCGTCCCCCCAGCCGCCGCCGTCGTCGTCCCCGAAGATCCCGTCGAGGAGGCCGCCGCCGGCCAGGCCGATCGCCCCGCCGAGGAGCGATCCCATCAAGAGGCCCTGGAACATCCCGCCCCCGCCGAACCCGCCGAAGTAGCCGCCGGCCCAGGGGGCGTAATGCGCCGGTGCGTTCCAGTAGTCGGTCGGGCGGCCGTTGACCATGACCTGGCGGCCGTGGGGGCTGAAGCCGTCGCGGACGCGGACCGCGTCGGCCCGGCAGGCCGGGACCGGCCGGGGCGCCCCGCCGTCCGGAGCCCAGTCGACCTCCTCGGTCGACGGGCCGTGGCGGGGGTCGAAGAAGCACGGCGGCCGGCGCTCGGGCGGCTGGCGCCCGGCGAGGTGGGCCTTGGCCGCGAGCATCGCGTAGCGGCCCTCCTCGAGCGTCTCCGAGACCGGCGCGAGGTCCTCCGGGCGGTGCGCGGCCTCGAAGATCTTGTTCGCCCGGTCGTAGGCCTGGAGCGCCTGGTCGTAGCGCTCGAGCGCCGCGGGCGAGACGCCCTTCATCTGGACGTCGACGTCGAGCGAGCGGATGTCCTCGCCGAGTGCTACGAGGTCGTCCCGGGCCTGGGCCCGGACCTCCTCGAACTCGCGCTCACGCCGTGACTTGTGTCCGAGGAAGCCCATGAATGCAGACGATAGCGACCCGGAAACCGTTGCATGGGCAACCCGTCGCTACCATCGGACCGAGATGACCGCGCCTTCCACCCAAACGGGCCCCGGCCGGGCCGAGCTCGGTCGCGACGGGCGCTTCCACCGCCAGGCCAGCCGCTTCCGCGACTGGGTCACCGCCGACGGGAGCTCGGGCTTCCCGGCGGCGCCGGGCCGCTACCACCTCTACGTCTCGCTCGCCTGCCCGTGGGCCCACCGGACGGTGATCCTCCGCCGGCTCAAGGGGCTCGAGCAGGCGATCGGCATGTCGATCGTCGACCCGATCCGCGACGACCGGGGCTGGGCCTTCCGCGAGGTCCCGGGGGCGACCGGCGACCCCCTCCACGGCTGGTCCCTCCTCTCCGAGGCGTACGCGGCCAGCGACCCGTCGTTCGCCGGTCGGGTCACCGTCCCCGTCCTCTGGGACCGGGAGGCCGGGCGGATCGTCAACAACGAGTCGGCCGACATCCTCGTCATGCTCAACTCCGCCTTCGACCACCTGGCCGAGCACCCGGAACGTGACTACTACCCGCCGGCCCGTCGCAAGGAGATCGACCCGCTCCAGGAAATCATCCATAAGGCGGTCAACGACGGTGTCTACCGAGCCGGTTTCGCCCAGACGCAGGAGGCCTACGAGGAGGCGGTGCGGCCGCTGTTCGAGACCCTCGACATGCTCGACGACCGGCTCGCCGACCGGCGGTTCCTCCTCGGCGCCGAGCAGACCCTCGCCGACTGGCGCCTCTTCCCGACGCTCCTGCGCTTCGACCCGGTCTACGTCGGCCACTTCAAGTGCAACCTCCGGCGGATCGTCGACTACTCGAGCCTCGGGCCCTACCTCCGCGACCTCTACCAGACGCCCGGGGTGGCCGCGACGGTCGACCTCGACCACATCAAGCGCCACTATTACGTCACCCATCGCAACATCAACCCGACCGGGATCGTTCCCGCCGGCCCGGTCATCGACCTCGCCGCGCCGCACGGGCGCGAGGGCCTCGGCGGCTGAGCCCGGCCGCCGTACGGCTAGACTCACTGTTCTCGACTAATCGGCCGCCGCCACGGAAGGCCTCATGTCCATCAGCTTCTCCCTAGCCCTGCCCCGTGACCCCGTGGCCAGCTCGCTCGCCCGCCGCGCGGTCACCGAACATCTCGCCGACGTCGTCCCCCCGGACACGGTGGCCGACGTCACGCTCGCGGTGAGCGAGCTCGTGGCCAACGCCGTCCTCCACGGCACCGGCGAGATCGAGCTCCGGGTCGAGGCCGACGAGTCGGTCGTCAAGGGCGAGGTGATCGACGCGGGCGACGGCTTCGAGCGCGAGCTCCGCGAGGACGGCATCGAGGAGGTCGGCGGCCGCGGGCTCCACATCGTCGGCCAGCTCGCCGAGAGCTGGGGCGTCCACGAGGGCACCACCCACGTCTGGTTCCAGATCCCGGCCGGCGGCGCCGAGCCTCCGGTCGAGGATCCCGAGCTCGGCCATCCGGGCGACGAGGCCCGGCCCGGCTCTTAGCGGAAGAGATCCTCGGCCAGCGGCCGGATCAGCGCCGCCGCGCCCGGTCCGTCGGCCGGACCGACCCGGTCCCCGAGGCCGTCGACGATCACCACCGGCTCGCCCGAGTCCTTGGTCCGGGCCAGGTCCGCCGCGCCGGCGACCTGGTCGGCCAGGGCGATCCAGGTCGCGGCGAGCTCGCGCCCCCGGGCGTCGGGCCGCCCGCGCCAGTCGCGGAGCGGGTCCAGTCCGGCGCAGCCGATCGCCACGTCGCACTGGCCGTGGCGCCAGGCGCGCCCGAAGCTGTCGGTGACGAGGACGGCCGGGGCCCCCCCGGTCAGCTCGCGCAGGCGGGCGCGCAGGGCCCGGGCCGAGGCGTCCGGGTCGACCGGGAGGAGGACGAGCGTCTCGGCGGCCGGGGCGTTCGACGCGTCGACCCCGGCGTTCGCGCAGACGAACCCGTGGGGCGTCCGGCAGATCAGCACCCCGGGCGCGGCCCGGAGGATCTCGGTCGACTCGTCGATGATCACCTGGACGTGGCGCGGGTCGTGGCCGGTCACGGTGGCCAGCTCTCGGGCCCGGGGGGTGGGGCGGACGGCCGGAAGGGCGCGGACCCGGCCCTCGGCCTTGGAGATCGCCTTGTGGGCGACGACGACGATCTCGGTGGCCGCCGGGGCGGCCCCGGCGGCGAGGATCAGGGCGGCAAGGTCGTCGCCCGGCTCGATCTCCGGCAGGCCGGAGACCGCGCGCGCCCGGATCGCGCCCATCGGCGGTCCTCAGCGGGGCCAGGTGGCGAGGACGGCCCGGGTCCGCTCGGCCTGCCCGCCGCGGATCTCGAGCGCCTCGCGGAGGGCGTCGAGGTCGCGTGGCGTGTCGACGTCGAGCAGAAGCGACGGGAGCTGGGCGACCCGGCACGCGGCCCCGGCCGCGGCCGCCCGCTCACGATGGCGCCGGCAGCTCCCCGGGCCGAACGTCGGGGCGAGGGCGTTCGGCGGGGTGAGGAGGAGGCCGTTCGTCCCGATCCCATGGCGGTCGGGGACGATCACCACGCTCTTGGCCGTCCGGGTGTCGGCGAGGAGCCCGTCGAGCTCGGTCGGATCGAGAGCCGGGCAGTCGCCGGGAACGAGCAGGGCCCGATCGAAGCCTTCGGCCACGGCCCGGGCGAGCCCGATCGCGGCCGCCGCGCTCTGGCCCGACTCGTGGGGGTCGGCGGTCGCCTCGGCCCCGAGCTCGCGGGCCAGGTCGGCCACCCGCTCCTCGTTGGTCACCACCAGGGTCGTCTCGATCGCCGCGCACGCCGTCAGGGCGGCGAGCACGTCGGCGACCATCGCCTCGGCCAGATCGCCGCGGAACTCGGTGCTCAGCTCGGCGCTCAGCCGCTGCTTGGCCAGCTGGAAGCGCTTCACCGGGAGGATGGCCAGGGTCCGCACCGCGGGTGAACGCTACTCGGCGAGGCCGGCGACGAACGCGACGGTCTCGCCGGCCAGGCGCCGCCGGCCGCCCGGGCCGTCCATGAGGATGTCGGTCTCGAGCGTCGGGATGCCGTCGACCGGCTCGTCGGCGACCAGCCCGTCGATCAGGCCGGCGTAGCCGGCGACGACCCCGGCGGCGTCCGGCGAGAGGCCGGCCCAGGCGAGGCAGGCCGCCGTCGGACCCTTGAGCACCTGGCCGCCGACGATCGGGCTGACGGCGACGCACGGGGCCGCCGCCGCCCGGACGGCCTCGCGCATCCCCGGGACGGCGAGGATCGGGCCGATCGAGATGATCGGGTTCGACGGCCCGATCACGATCGCCTCGGCCGTGGCGATCGCCGCCGCCGTGTCCGGGGCGAGCGCCGGCCCGGTCGGCCCCGGCGAAGCGGACGTCGGCGATCGGGGCCTCGCCGCGCTCGCGGATGAGGAACTCCTGGAGGCCGATCCACCGCCCGCCGGTGGACTGGATCTCGGTGCGGACCTGCTCCTCGCACATGGCGAGGACCCGGGCCTTGACCCCGAGCTTGTCGGTCAGGCAGGGCGAGCGCCGCCGTCGGGCTCAGCCCGTCGGCCAGGAGGCGGCGGCGCTCGACGCAGACGGCGAGGTCCTGGTCGCCCAGGTTGAACCAGACGTCCTCCCCGGCGGCGCGCCGGGCGTCCATCGCCGCGAAGGTGTCGCCGGCGATCCCCCACCCCCGGTCGTCGATGCGGTCGGCCAGCCAGTAGGCGATCAGGTCGGGGTCGGGCGAGACGTGGGCCCCGTGGATCTCGATGTCGTCGCCGGTGTTGGCGATCACCGTCAGGTCGGCCCCGACGACGTCGTAGAGGCCGCGGGCCAGCTTGGCCCCGCCGGTCCCGCCGGAGAGGAGGACGACCCTCACTTCGGCGGCAGGCCGGTGATGCGCACGCCGGCCCGGGTCCGGTGCCGGGCGTTGACCGAGATCATCAGCGCGGTCAGCGACTCGGCGATCCGGGCCATCTCGAGGCGGCCGGCGTCGACGCAGCGGAGGCCGTCGATCCGGTCGATCAGCTCGGCCACCGTCCGCTTGCCGTCGCGATCGTCGCCGCAGAGGAGGACGTCCTCGTCGAGGGCGTGGTCGAGGTCGGCGAGCGAGGCGGCGCTGACCGTGTGCAGGCCGGAGACGACGCGCACCCCGTCGGGCACCATCTCCCGGGCCTGCTCGGCGGCCGACCCCTGCCAGACCCCGAGCATCCGGGTGGCCCGCCCGCTCACGGCGGCGGCGAGCGGGACGGTCGTGTCGAGGAGGAGCTGGCCGGACCGGAGCGCGCCCTTGAGGTTGGTCAGGGTCTCCGACTGGTTGCGAAACGGGACGCAGAGGATGACGAGCTCGTGGGCGGCGGCCGCCTTCGCGTTGTCCTCCCCCTTGAAGTCGGCCCCCGGGACCGCCGCGCCGGCCCGGGTGGCCGCCTCCCGCGCCCGGTCGGGGTCGCGCGAGCCGATCGTCACGGCCACGCCGGCCACCCCGAGGCGGACGGCGAGCCCGAAGCCGAGGGCGCCGGATCCGCCGATGATGCTGACCGCCGCGGGCACCGCGGCGGAGTATATGGTCAGTCTGTGACCCCGTCCGAGGCCCCCGATCCCGCTCCGGAGGAGCTCGCCGCCGACCAGGAGCGACGCGAGCGGGCCGAGCGGAGCCGGGCGGCCGAGGCGCCGTCCGAGCGCGAGACCCGAGCCCACGAGCGCCGGGCCGAGAAGGCCGGCTACCTGCGGGAGAAGCTCGAGGAGCAGGCCGAGTCGGACCGGTGAGCGAGCTTCCGCCGGCGGTGCGGATCCGCGAGGTCGGGCCCCGGGACGGCTTCCAGAACGAGGCGCGGACGATCCCGACGGCGGCGAAGGTCGCGCTCATCGACGGTTTGTGCCGGACCGGGCTGCGGCGGGTCGAGGTGACGAGCTTCGTCCGGCCGGAGGTGATCCCCCAGCTCGCCGACGCCGAGGCCGTGCTCGACGGGATCGAGCGGCCGGCGGGCGTCGCGTTGAGCGTCCTCGTCCCCAACCGGCGGGGCCTCGACCGGGCGCTCGGGCGGCGCGAGCGCTTCGACGAGGTCGGCGTCTTCCTCTCGGCGACCGAGGCCCACAACCGTCGCAACCTCAACCGCTCGGTCGCCGAGTCCCTGGCCGAGGCGGCGGCGGTCCTCGGCCGGGCCGTCGCCGCCGGGCTGCGGGGGGAGGCGATCATCTCCGTCGCCTTCGGCTGCCCGTACACGGGGCCGGTCGACCCGGACCGGGTCTTCGCCCTCGGGCGGGTCCTCCGCGAGGCCGGGGCGGCCGAGCTGAGCTTCGCCGACACGACCGGGATGGCCAACCCCCGGTCGGTCGGCGACTTCTTCGCGGCGGCCCGGGCCGCCCTCGACCCGGAGGTCGAGCTGACCGCCCACTTCCACAACACCCGGGGGGCCGGCCTGGCCAACGTCCTCGCCGCCGTCCAGGCCGGGGTCGCCTCGTTCGAGGCGAGCGTCGGCGAGCTCGGCGGGTGCCCGGTCCCGCCGGGGTCGACCGGGAACATCGCGACCGAGGATCTCGTCTCGATGCTCGAGGAGATGGGGATCGCCACCGGCGTCGACCTCCCGGCCCTGCTCGGGTGCGCCGAGCGGGCCGAGGCGGCCCTCGGGCGCCGGCTGGGCAGCCACACGCTCCGGGCCGGACCGGTGAATTGGGGCTAAAGGTCTCGGGCCGGCCGTCCGATACATGCCGTGCACTCCCTCCCTCCCCCTTAGCGGGCCGGCTCCAAGAGCCGGCCCGCGACGGTTAAGCGGGGGTGCGACGGCGCTACATTGCTCGGATGAGCGACAGCTCGGAGCTGCGGGCCTTCGACGCGGACCGCGAGCGGGTGGCCGGTGAGCTCCGCGGCCACTTCGCGGCCGGGCGGATCACCGAGGACGAGCTCGGGGCGCGCCTCGACTCGGTCTACGCGTCGCGGACCGTGGGCGACCTCGCGGCGGTCGGCGTCGACCTCCCGGCCGGCGAGGCGGTCGCGGTCGCCGACCCGCGGCGGGAGCTCGTCCGCCGCCGCCGCGACCGGCGCATCGAGCGCTAGGGTGGGCGAGGGCCTGCGGGCGGCGCTCGAGCGGGCCCGGGGTGGCGGCCCGGCCCGCCACCACGCGAAGGCGTCCGCCCAGGGCAAGCTCCCGGTCCGGGAGCGGATCGCCCGGCTCGTCGACCCGTCCTCGTTCGTCGAGGACGGGCTCCTGGCCAACTGGGAGGAGGACGGGCTCGGGGCCGACGGCGTGGTCACCGGGCTCGGGACGGTCGGTGGCCGGCCGGTCGCGATGATGGCCAACGACCCGACGGTCAAGGCCGGGTCGTGGGGGCGAAAGACGGTCGAGAAGATCATCCGCATCCAGGAGCGGGCGCTCGCCGCCCGCATCCCGATCGTCTACCTCGTCGACTCGGCCGGGGCCCGGATCACCGACCAGGTCGAGATGTTCCCCGGGCGGCGCGGGGCCGGGCGGATCTTCCACCTCCAGGTGCAGCTCTCGGGCGTCGTCCCGCAGGTGTGCGTCCTCTTCGGACCGAGCGCCGCCGGCGGGGCCTACATCCCGGCGTTCTGCGACCTCGTGGTCATGCACGAGGCCAACGCGTCGATGTACCTCGGCTCGCCGCGGATGGCCGAGATGGTGATCGGGGAGAAGGTGACGCTCGAGGAGATGGGGGGCGCCCGGATGCACACCGGGGTCTCCGGCTGCGGCCACCTCCTGGCCGGATCGGACGCCGAGGGGATCGCGCTGGCCCGCCGCTACCTGTCCTACTTCCCGAGCCACTGGGGCGAGGGCGCCCCGGCGGCGGCGCCGGTCGGGGCGGCCCGGGCGGCTGAGGACCTGGCCGGACTGATCCCGGCCGACGAGAACCGGCCGTTCGACATGAAGGAGCTCATCGACGGGGTGGTCGACGGGGGGTCGTTCTTCGAGATCCACACCCGCTGGGCCCGGGAGATCGTCGTCGGGTACGCCCGCCTCGACGGCCGGGCGGTCGGGGTGGTGGCCAGCCAGCCGGCCCATCGGGGCGGCGTCCTCTTCAGCGACTCGGCCGACAAGGCGGCGCGGTTCGTCTGGACGTGCAACGCCTTCAACCTGCCCCTCCTCTTCCTGGCCGACGTGCCCGGGTTCATGATCGGGACGCGGGTCGAGCGGGAGGGGATCATCCGCCACGGGGCGAAGCTGATCAGCGCGGTCAGCGAGGCGACGGTCCCGAAGATCTCGGTGATCGTCCGCAAGGCCTACGGGGCCGGTCTCTACGCGATGGCCGGACCGGCGTTCGAGCCCGACTGCTGCCTGGCCCTGCCCGGGGCCCAGGTCGCGGTGATGGGCCCGGCGGCGGCGGTCAACGCCGTCTACTTCAACGAGCTGGCGGCGCTCGAGGACGCCGAGGAGCGGGCCCGGCGGACGGCCGAGCTCCGGGCCGAGTACGCCGCCGGGATCGACATCCTCCACCTGGCGAGCGAGCTGGTCGTCGACGGGGTGGTCGCCCCGGAGCTCCTGCGCGGGGAGCTCATCCGTCGCTTCGCGGCCGTCGCCGGGAAGTCCCGCGACCGGCCGGCGAAGCGAAATCCGGTCACGCCGGTCTGAGGCGGGGCGCCCGTAAACCACGCCTATGGCTCCGGCTACGCTCCATGAAGATGGTCAGGACGTAGGCGATGACGTAGGCCGGGATGACGTAGATCACCCGGAAGGACCTTGAGCCGGCTGTAGTGGGGGAGGGGCGGATCGACCAGGAGGCGCGCCGGATAGGCCGGGGCGGGGGCGAGGCCGAACGGCGGATAGGGATCGACGGCGAGGTAGAAGTAGGCGCTGAAGCGGGTGGCGAAGCGCAGGACGCCGGCGACGAACTCATACATCCCGATCGGCCAGCGGGCGGTGAAGAGGAGGACGAACCAGGCGGCGAAGACGACGAGGACGAGCCCGACGAAGTCGACCTCGACGGCGACCGGATCGGACGTGGGCCTGGACCCCCGTAGGTTGTCGTGTTCTACCCCTCAGGCCTGGTACGGCTCCGGTGGGCCGGAAGTTGCGTCCCGTCCCCGGCCGTCCGTACGGTGGGGGGTCGATGCTCCACGAGGCCAAGAACGCCGACTTCGTCGCCGCGCGGAGCCTCCTGCGGCGGCGCTACCGGTTCGTCGCCGGCCCGATCGCCTGCGAGCGGTCGCTGAGCCGGCGGGCGTACGCCGAGCAGGGGCGGATGCAGGTCGAGCGCCCGGTGGCCGTGGCCGAGATCGGCGACGGCCGCCGGCGCTACTGGTGGTTCCGGGGCCGGTTCTGGTGGGAGGACGGCGGCCTCGACGAAGGGGACGTGATGGCGCTCGTGCTCGAGCGGGAGCGCCGCGTCGAGCGGCGCCTCGAGCGGGCCCGGGCGCTGATGGCCGGGGGGGTCGGCGCCGCCCGCCAGGGCATACCGCTCGAGGCCAAGCGGGCGGTCTGGGAGCGGTGCGGCGGGCGCTGCGTCGAATGCGGGGCGGACAGCCTGCTCGAGTTCGACCATGTCATCCCGCTGGCCATGGGCGGGTCGGACGGGGAGCGCAACCTCCAGCTCCTGTGCGCCGAGTGCAACCGGGAGAAGGGAGCGTCGCTCTGACCGGGCGCAGGACGGTCGACTAGATTGCCGGCGGTGTCTCGCCTCGAGAGCCGGCCGGACCCGGGAGAGCTCCTCGCGCTGGCCCGGGAGGCGGCCGAGCAGGCGGGGGCGCTCCTGCGCGAGCGGTTCGAGGCCGGGCCGGAGGCGCGGGTGCGGACCAAGACGACGAGCACCGACCTGGTCAGCGAGGCCGACTTCGCCGCCCAGCGGTCGATTCGCGCGCTCCTCGACGAGCGCCGGCCGGGGGACGGGTTCCTCGGCGAGGAGGGGGGTGACGCGGCCGGGTCGAGCGGCCTGCGCTGGATCGTCGATCCGCTCGACGGAACGGTCAACTTCCTCTTCGGGATCCCCCAGTGGTGCGTGAGCGTGGCGGTGTGCGACGCCGAGGGCACGATCGCCGGGGTCGTCCACGACCCGCTGCGGGCCGAGACGTTCGCCGGGGCCCGGGGTCAGGGCGCGACGCTCAACGGGGTCGGCCTGACCGCGCGGACGGGGATCGACCTGGGGACGGCGATGGTGGCCACCGGCTTCGCCTACGACGCCGAGGTGCGGGTCGAGCAGGGCAAGGTCGTGGCCGGCCTGATCGGCGAGGTTCGCGACATCCGCCGGTGCGGGGCCGCGGCGCTCGACCTGGCCTGGACGGCGGCCGGCCGGTACGACGCCTACTACGAGCGGGGGATGAACCCGTGGGACGTCGCCGCCGGGGAGCTCCTCTGCCGGTGCACCGGGCTCGAGCTGCGCGAGCTCCCGGCCCGCGGGGTGCTCCCGGTCGGGGTGCTGGCGGCGCCGGTCGGATTGGCCGACGCCCTCTACGGGCTGGTCGCCTGACCTTTCAGTGCGGCGGGTGGGATTCGAACCCACACGCCCTTGCGGGCAATGCGTTTTGAGCGCACCGAGTCTGCCGTTCCTCCACCGCCGCCCGGGGGGCCGTCACTATACGACGCCGGCCCGGCCGGCCGGGTAGGCCGGCTGCTCGACCTCGACGTGCCAGTCCTGGGCGAAGCCCCGGGTGGCGAAGAGGATCACGAGCGCCTGGACGGGGATCAGGAGGGCGGTGAGGAGGCCGAGGAGGCTGTTCGGGAGCCCGGGATCGGTGAACCCGGTGCTGTCGCGAGCGAACCAGGCGGGGGCGGCGACGGCGGCGATGATCCCGAGGACGATGGCCAGGGTGGCGGCGACCGGGAGGACGCCGCGCTTCCAGCGGGCGGTGAGGTAGGCGAGGACGAGGTAGACGGCCGGGTAGGCGAGGAGGGCGACCTTCTGGCCGCCGAGGGCGCTCCACCCGCCGGCGGCGACGACGACGATCAGGGCGGCGCTGATCAGGAGCAGGAGGACCACCGCCGCCCGGGTCGCCTGGGCGGCCGGCTTCTCGCGGTTGGGATGGAGGAGGATGACCTCGGGCGCCGCCATCGCCAGTCAACATACAATCGCCTGCGGCGAGCATGCGCAAGCCGTCCGCGGGCGTGGTGGAATTGGTAGACACGCCGGCCTTAGGAGCCGGTGGGCTGACGCCCTTGGGGGTTCGAGTCCCTTCGCCCGCATTCGCGCATTTGCAGGAGGATCATGGATCGGTAGGTCCCTCACCGCGTCCGGGTCATAGGGCTGTGTTCCCAAATCGTGGTCCCTACGACGCCACAACGTCGCCATCGTGGCGGAGGAGCTCAAGATCGAGCCGGTCGCATCGGCGGATGCACGCGATCATCTCCACATCCACGAGGAGAACGATCTTCTCGAAAGCGCAATCGGGCTCAGAGACATCTCGACCCTCAGGCGGCCCGTGGGACATCTCAATATTGGCTACGACCTCGTGCAGGCTGGCGAAGGCATCACGCTTCACGTTCCTGATGAGAGGGCTGCAGGCTTGTAGTACGGTTACTGAGCTCCGATGCGGCACCGAGCGTTGGATCCACGGCACGAGAGAGCATATCAATGACCTGGGCCGTGACGCGAGACGACGTTGAGACTTTCCGGAGAGAATTGTGGAAGGACGAACGAACGTTTCCCCGCGGAAGTGGTTCTGATGTGTTTGTGAAGGACTGCTTCGCGGAGCGCGGCGCCTGATTGGAGCACGCTGTCTTGACGCTTCTAGACGACCTGGATGGCGAGAAGTTGTGTCCGGCTCCGCTCGGGATTCAGGGATCGGAGCTGACCATGTCCGCTGTAGACGGAATGAGGCTGTTCGAGGTTCTGCGATGCCTACGGGAAATTGAGCTGTCGCGCCGCAGCGGCCGACGCGGCGCGCGCTGTCCTTCTGTCAAGGCAGCGACGTAAGCGTTCAGGGGGTCCGCCGGTTAGGTCGGGGTGAGTAGGGCGGGGATCGGCTGGCCGTGGAGGTTGGCGGTGATGGTGGCGGTGATGTATTCGTGGAGGCGGTGGCCTTGGAGGCGGCAGGTCTCGCGCGTGGTCAGGAGGCGTTCGATGAGACGGTCGCCGTGGTCGGTCTGGGTGCCGTAGCTGGTCTTGCGCCACATTACGGCGTGGCGCAGGGCACGCTCGGAAGCGTTGTTGGTCGCGGGTACCGCGGGCACTCGCGTGAACGTCCACAGCGCAGTTTCGTGCTCGAGCAGGCCGGCGCAGAAGCGGCGGGTCCGCGGATCGCGGCAGCGGGTGCCTTGGGCCAGTAGTTCGCTTATGCGGTCGCGGGCGGGCTGGATGTCGGCGGCCAGCGCCGTGAGGTCGGCGCGGTCGCGGCGCGGAGCGTTGAGTGTGGTGAATACGTCGGCCAGTTCGCGGGTCAGCTTGCGGCCGAGGCGTCCTGGGGCGCCGCCGCGTTCGCCGAGGGCGATGAAGTCCCGCAGGATGTGGGCGAGGCACAGTTGGCGTTGGCTGTCGTCGATGAACAGGTAGACGGCGTAGCGATCGGAGACGATCACGCCGGCGGGATCCTCGCCCAGCAACGCCTTGGCGCTGTCGCGGTCGCGGCGATCAGCGATCTGAAACAACGCCGCCTGCTCAGCGGTCGCGACCGACAGCCAGCGTGTCTTGCCGGCGTGCTGCCAGCTTGTCTCATCAGCGCCGCGAACCGCGCTCTGATCCACGGCGCCCAGCACTTCGACGTACGCGTCCTCGAGCGCGTCAGATGCCTGCTTGACCAGCGTCTCGACTGACGCCGCGCTGAGGTGAAGACCGCACAAGTCCGCCAGCAGCCGTGCGGCCTCGCGGCGCGAGACGCGGGCCGCGGTCAGCGTCGCGGCTGCCGCCGCGACCGCCGGCCCGAACGCCCCGGCCGGCACGCCGGCGGGCAGACCGGCCAGCGTGCGGCACCCGCACCGGCAACGCGCGCGCATCCGGCGGTGCTCTGTGACCTCGACCCGCACGATGATCTCGCTGACCTGGTGAGCGACCGGATCGCCGTCGCCAACGCGATCGCTGATCTGCTCCCCGCAGCCCGCGCACGCCGACGGCCAATGCTCAACGACGCGGTCGGGGTCGGCGACCATCTGACGATGCTGACCGGGGTGACCAGGCTGCCCGCCCTGCTTGCGACCAGACTGCTTCTTGGAGCGTTGCTTGCGCGCGTCCGGCGAGTCCCGCGACGGCGGCAACGAACTGTTGCGCGACGACCGCCCGACCTGCCGCTCGAGCTCCTCACCCGCGCGACCAGTGTCCCGTTCAACGCAACCAGCTCATCGATGCGCACCGCCTGTGCCTCGATCAACGCGACGACCGCATCCCGCCCAGCCGTCCAGACAAGCTCGATCTCCTCACGCCGCACACTGCAAGATTCCCTGCACGTCCGAGGAAACCTTCAAACCAGCCCGACGACCCCCTGAACGCCTACGCAGCGACAGCGGTTGGCGCGAATCCAAGTCGCGCTTTTCGCGGCGCGTGACGTCTTGCATCCGGTTGACTATCCGCTTAGCGAGAAGTTGCGATCGCTCTTGTCGCTGCTTACGCGGATTCTCGGTATCACGATAGATGCTGAGGCTGACCATTCGATCGCGTGCTTCACGGAGTATTGGCGTAGGGAGTGCGGACAGGTGCCGTTTAGGGACGCTACGCCCAAGACCACGATTGTGGTCCATCCTTCGCTGTGCAGGTCGGCACGCCGTGGCCGGGATGACGTCGAGACCATCACGCAGGTGATAGACACGGAAACAGCGAGCGCCTGGGAGTCGATGGGTCTTTGCGACATCGACTTCGCGTCAGTGGAGCACCTTACGTCGTTTGAGGACGATCCCGTGAGTTTGCATTTCCACGAATGGACCTACGGCAGCTGCCCTGCCGACGCGAGTGCGCTCCTCCTTCTTCCGGCGCTCTCCCAAATAGATCCGTTTCGGGCAGCTGGACCTCCCCACGAACCGTGTAGGGTGACATTATATCATGCGTGTGATGGTGTGTCAGTTGTGGGGTGCGCCCCGCGCACCCTTGATTGAGGTCTTGCGGAGCGGTGGCGGCGTGTCCAGGGCAGCCTGTCAGGGCCGAGCGCAGCGAGCCGCGCAGCGGTGTTCCTGGACACGACGACTCCGCGGAGCTACCCGCGGGGCTTGGTGGGTCTGGGCGTCTCATGCTGTCCGCTGAAGCGTTGGCGGGTCGTCGGTCGTGAGCGTCTCGTAGGCCAGGGGCGCCTTGTAGCCGCAGTGGCTGTGGCGCCGGACGCGGTTGTAGCGCTCGACGGGACTGTCGTCGATGGTCCCGACGTTCGCTGGATCGGGCGTCGTCACGGGCCTGGCCAGGACCGGCGCTGGGCGCGGTCGTGGAGCCCGGAGCAGATCGCGAGCCGGTTCCGCCGCGACTTCCCCGATGATCAGTCGATGCGGAGCTCGCACGAGGCGATCTACCAGTCGCTTTACGTTCAGGGCCGCGGCGCGCTGCGGCGCGAGCTGACGGCGTGTCTGCGCACCGGGCGGGCGCTCAGGGTCCCCAGGGCCCGCGCCCGGGGCCGCGGGAAGAGCTTCGTGACCGATCAGGTCCTGATCAGCGAGCGCCCCGCTGAGGCGGCGGACCGCGCCGTTCCGGGGCACTGGGAGGGCGATCTCATCATCGGCCTCGGGAGCTCCGCGATCGGGACGCTCGTCGAGCGGACCACCAGGTTCACGATGCTGCTGCGCCTTCCCCCGATGCAAGACCAAGGTTCCCGGGTCAAGAACGGCCCAGCGCTCGCCGGGCACGGCGCCGCGGCTGTCCGCAAGGCGATCGCCGCCGCAGCCGTGACGCTTCCCGAGCAGCTCCGCCGGTCGCTGACCTGGGACCGGCACAGAGATGGCACAACACGCTCAGCTGCGGATCAAGACCGGACTGCCAGTCTATTTCTGTGACCCTCACAGCCCTTGGCAGCGCGGCACTAACGAGAACACCAATGGACTTCTGCGGCAGTACTTCCCGAAAGGCACCGACCTGTGTAGGCACACCGCGGATGACCTCGCCGCAGTCGCCGCCACACTCAACACCCGACCTTGCAAGACACTCGGCTGGAGAACACCCGGCGAAGCCCTCGACGAGTATCTGCAATCATGCCACCAACACACTGTTGCGACAACCGGTTGAATCCGCCCAGTTCATCGGGCTGCTGTTCGGCCAGGCCTGCCATGACGCCGGGATCGCCGAGTCGATGGGCGCGGTCGGCACCTGCTACGACAACGCCGTCGCCGAGACGTTCTTCGCGACCCTAACCAAGGGGATGCTCCTACACGACACGCCGCCCGGCGGCTGGGCCACCAGGGCACAGCTGCGCTCGGCGATCTTCGAGTACATCGAGGGGTTCTACAACCCGATGCGGCTTCACAGCACACTCGGGATGCGCTCCCCAGTCGAGTACGAAGCCGACCACGCCGCCGGCGATCCCGACGGCCTCTCGCGCACGGGCGCACGCGCGCACGCGCACGAAAAACCTGTGGATAACCTCCGGTTACCCACAGGAGCTGCGACTACGACAACCTGACTCCACGAAACCGGGGGAGGTCCAAGGCGCCCCGATCACGGCGGTGGCCGCGCCGTTGGCGTTGCGCTGCATGAGGTTCTGATGACCGAATGCACCGGTGACCCACACGATGCGCCCGCCGAGCGCGGTGACTTGCTGAGCCGCAGAATCGGCCACGACGGTGGCGTCCGCGAACGCGGACGCCGACATCACCAGCCCAGCGACACCGAGCAAACATACGAGCAGCCTGCGACGCGCTGCGCAGGCGCCAACCATCGCTCGCGGGCTGGGGCTACCCGAATCGTTCCGCCTGGCGCGCGCGTATTTCGTGACGCGCTCCACCACCCGGAGCGCACATCGCCAGGAGCGCTGCGACCCGTCGCTTCGCGAATCAAGGGGCAAAGCAGCGATCGCCGCGTGGGCTTTCGCAGCCAGCAATCCGCGGAACCCGCTCTCGTCGAGCTGTGGTGGGGCATCGATCCTGTGACCGGACCCCGTTCATCGGTCCACCTGCTGTGAGAGTCGCTGGTGGGTGGTTGGTTGAAGCGTAGTGCCGAGGGCGACCTCACCGGCCGCGAACGCCGGATCGGGCTCGTTTTCGTTGATGCTGTTCGGGATCGGCGTCGCCTGCGGCGTTGAGAGCCCCTCGGCGGGAGCGGCCGGGGTGATCGGTCGGGTCTTTTCGGGGTTCTCGCGCCATGCTCGGGCGAACGCGGCGGGCGCGATCATCCCGAGCGCCGAGTGCGGGTGATGCTCGTTGTAGTCCTGGCGCCAGTCTTCGATGAGGACCCTGGCCTCGGCGAGGCAGCTGAACAGCTCTTGGCTGAACAGCTCGTCGCGGACCCTTGCGTTGAACGACTCGACGTAGGGGTTCTGCCACGGTGACCCCGGGTCGATGAACGCAGTGCCCGTGCCGCCGTAGCGGCACCAGTCCTTGAGCGCGATCGCGGTGAGCTCCGGGCCGTTGTCGCAGCGAATGAACTCGGGGGCGCGGCCACGCGTGAGGACGATCCGGTCGAGCTCATCGACGGTCTCGTCGGCGTCGATGCTGCGCTGGCACTCCATCGCCAGCGCTTCGCGGGAGAACTCGTCAACGACGTGCAGGCTCTTCAGGACCCGGCCGTCGGCGGTCGTGTCGAACTGGTAGTCGATCGCCCACACGTGATCGAGCCGCAACTGGGCCACCAGGGCACAGCTGCGCTCGGCGATCTTCGAGTACATCGAGGGGTTCTACAACCCGATGCGGCTTCACAGCACACTCGGGATGCGCTCCCCAGTCGAGTACGAAGCCGACCACGCCGCCGGCGATCCCGACGGCCTCTCGCGCACGGGCGCACGCGCGCACGCGCACGAAAAAACCTGTGGATAACCTCCGGTTACCCACAGGAGCTGCGACTACGACAACCTGACTCCACGAAACCGGGGGAGGTCCAAGGCGCCCCGATCACGGCGGTGGCCGCGCCGTTGGCGTTGCGCTGCATGAGGTTCTGATGACCGAATGCACCGGTGACCCACACGATGCGCCCGCCGAGCGCGGTGACTTGCTGAGCCGCAGAATCGGCCACGACCGTGGCGTCCGCGAACGCGGACGCCGGCATCACCAGCCCAGCGACACCGAGCAAACATACGAGCAGCCTGCGACGCGCTGCGCAGGCGCCAACCATCGCTCGCGGGCTGGGGCTACCCGAATCGTTCCGCCTGGCGCGCGCGTATTTCGTGACGCGCTCCACCACCCGGAGCGCACATCGCCAGGAGCGCTGCGACCCGTCGCTTCGCGAATCAAGGGGCAAAGCAGCGATCGCCGCGTGGGCTTTCGCAGCCAGCAATCCGCGGAACCCGCTCTCGTCGAGCTGTGGTGGGGCATCGATCCTGCTCATGATCGTTCGTATCAAGCGCCCGTCGGTTGTTGCGCTCTCGGAGAAGCTCCGCCCGCACGACTCGCTTCGGGAGCGGTGCTGACCGGCTGGACCGTGCGCGTCCGACACCTTCCCCGGTTCAGCGTGGGCGTCGGCATGCCCCGACGTCCGTTGCCGTCTTCGGTGCCGGCGAGCCGTCAAGTTTGAAGCGGCCGCTGCTGCCGCCGCGGCCGTTGAAGCACGACAGCCGGGTGTGGTAAAGCCTTGCGGAGATCTTCGCGAGGTCGGCGGTGCGGCCCGTCGGGTTGGTGGGTGTGTAGTAGTTGCGCACGACTACGAGGAAGTCGTGGACACGGTGCGCGCCCGCTGGCACCCGCTGGTCGGCGATCGGCTCGAGCAGATGCGACGTGCCGCGCACCGAGTTGCACTCGGTACCGGGCGTGTAGTGGGTTGCGCCCCCAACCGTTACTTTGGTGCTGTAGCTTGACGCGATCTCGACGGTAAGCGCGCGCGGCCCGGCGCTTTGCAGGCCACGGAAGGCGAGCCCGGTCGCGATAGTTTCGCTGGAGCCGCCGCCGTTGGTGTTCGTGAGGGCGAGCCGCATGGGCACCACGATGTCTCGGCGCTTGTTGATCGTGCATGCGTCCGCGATGGTAGAGAACTCGCTGGGCACAGCGTTGGTGGCTTTCAGGCGCTTGCCGATGTCGATCGCTAGATCGAACGTCGAGCCGTTGTTGGTCTGCGCCTGGCCGTAGAAATGACGTTCTGGCGTGAACGTCGTCGGCGCACCGGTCTGAACCGCCGATGTGGCCGGACTTCCGCGGCTGCTTGGCTGGGAGTTCCTCCCAGGCACCGACAACAGGACGGTCGCCGCGATCGCGGCGGCGATGGCGAAGGCAGCGAGCGACGCGGACTCGCTGCGGCGCCGTCGTCGCGGCACCGTCGCTCCGTGCGGGCCGCGTGCGGTCCCAACGGCGCCAACGGCGCCGACGGCGAGGATCGCTAGGCCAAGCAGCGCGAGCGCAACCGACGCGCCCACGCTGAGATAGATGCCCCAAGCGGGCTCGACGAGCCTGACCCGCTGATCAAAGAAGCTGCTCGATTCGGCGCCCGCCAACTGATGGAGGTCGATGCCGCTGACGACCGCACCGCCGGCGCCCGCGAGACCGGCAACGACCGCCGCCCATGCCCTCGGACGCGAGGCGTAGATCAAGAGAGACGCGCCGCCGATGACGCCGGCCGCGACGACCAGCCACCCGTCGCCGCGCGTGCCGGAGACTGAGACCAAGCCGAAGGCCGTCGCCCAGGTCCCCAGTCCGCCGACAACCGCGAGCACCGCGGCGGCGAGACCGAGCCCAGCGAGCAATGACTGCCCTGCCCACCGCCCCCCGCCAGGTTGACCTGTGCGTCGGTCAGCCATGCGCGCCCTTCCCATTCCCAGGGACTTGACCGACGGGAGGGAGCGTCGCGCGGCGAGGGGTGCCCGCATGGATCCAAGTGATCGTGCTTCCGTCGGCGCTCACTGCGAGGTTGGTGAGGTCCGCGCCGGTGTCGACGTGGCATCCGATGGGGCACGTCACCGGGGCGGTCCGGTCAAGGACGACCGTCGACCCGCCAGGCCGCTGTGCGCGCAACTCGGCCGCGGGGTAGCTGAAGCTCGCAAAGCCGTATGGCGCCAGCGCCGGGACATCGATCTCGTTCGGCTCAACCACCCACGCGACTGCTCCGCTCGCCCCGGCGGCGACTGCGGTCACCGTGCCCGGCCCCGTGTCGATCGACCGCGGACGTCCGACCCTCATGTCGACCAGGCGAATCGTCCAAGAACGCGCGCCGCCCAGCTCGGAATGCGGGAAGTACCCGTCAGCCCACGCCAGCCACGTCCCGGCAGCGGTGAACCGCTCGGCGGAGAAGCCCTTTCCGCCGGCGCCGCCGCCCGCGTCGCCGCCGCGGTCGATCTGCCGCAGACTGCCGTGAGGAAGGAGGCACGCCCGAAATCCGTCGATCGTGAAGGCGCCGTCCGTCAGGTGGACGACGGTGACCCGGATCTGGGCGGTCTGGAGCACGACGCGCTCGAGCGGCCCGGGCTTGCAGCCTCGGACGCGTCCTCGGCGGACCGTCATTCGCGCGCGGATCTCGTCGAGGACCAGGGGCGCAAACGGCGGCAACGGGGACGAAGCTGCGCCGCCGATGCGGATGCTACATAGGTTTGTCCGGCCCGCGAGATCGCGGGCGAGAGTGACTCGCACGACGCGGGTCGACGGCGCCACGGTAGCCCTTGCGCTGGTGACCGCCGCCCACGGGTACGGGGCCCCCTCGAATTCGTTGAGCGGCACCGTGTTCTCGCCGCACTCCACCGTCAACCTCAGCTTCGCCAGCTCCCCAGCAGGGCCAGCCAGATTGAGCGCAAGCGGCTGGGGCAACCGCACTGTCAAGCGGCGCCCCTCCAGCCGCCAACGCCCAGGCAGCCGCCCGCGCGCGATTACCGGGTCAGACGTGCCGGTCGCCAAAGCGACCGGCCGCGACCGCGTACGCCCGAAAGCCGGGCCCCCGAGAAGCACCCCCATGGACACGACGATCACCAGCACCGCGACCGTGCGCGCCCCACCCAGAAAACGACGAACCAAGCACCTAAGAACCATCAACTCGATAACGCTCCGGCGCCAATAAAAGTTACGCACCGACGCCAGCGGGTCAGCAAGGCGGCGATGGCCCTTCATCGTTTGGGGCCGGCCCGTTGTGCACGTCGAACGCCAGGCCCGAGACGATGATGAACAAGCCAGCGAACACCATGACGACGCAGGGGGGTTCGGCTACCTTTTAGCGTCCGGTGCAACTGATAGATTTCGCTCTACCAAGCCAAAAGTTGACCCCCGCGCGATTGGCGTCGCCGGGGGTCTGGACCAGGGAGATAGCGCTCCATGGACGTTCAGACCGTACCACCGCGTTCGGCCGCTGCCGAGCTTGCACGACTGCTCGACTCGCCGGAGATCGCGGGCCTCATCGCCTCGCTTGAGGCGACCCGCTGGACCGAACGGCCCGGCTACCCGATCCGCGCGATGGTCGGTATGGCTCTCGCCAAGTCGATGTACGCCATCCCGACGTGGACGCGCACGACGCGGCTCGTAGCGGAGCACGCCGCGCTGCAAACGGCGCTCGGGTGCGAGGGTGGCTGCCCGTCGGAGTGGGCCTGTTACCGCTTCGCCGCGAAGCTCTGCGCGTACGCGCCGCTGCTCGCCTCCTGCATCGACGGCGTGCTCGCCCGCCTGCGCGCTGCGAACCCCGGCATGGGCGAAAGCATCGCTATCGACGGATCGGACCTTCCGGCCTACGCCAACGGTCAACGCTTCGTCTCCAAGAACGGGCGCGAGCGCGCCGCGTCGGAATACTCGGACCCCGATGCGTCGTGGGGCCATCGCTCCGCTGTCTCGACGCGCAAGGGTGGAGGGTTCTACGGCTACAAGGTCCACGCGGCCGTGGACACGCTGACCGGGCTTCCGGTGGCGTGGGAGATCCGCACCGCGAAGGATGCCGAGACGACCGTGGCGCTGCCGCTGCTCGACGCTGCCCGCAAGCGAGGGTTCGAGGTGCGGACAGCCGTCGCGGACAAGGGCTACGACAACGGCCCGTTCCACGACGGCTGCATGGATCGGAAGGTCTGCCCGGTCACGCCGCTCCGCAAGACTCCTGCCGTCGTCCGTGGTGACCAGCACGCGCCGAAGTGCGAGCACGGCGAGTGGACGTTCGCCGGGACCGACTACAAGCGGCAGGCAACCAAGTGGCGCTGCCCGACCGGCGAATGCACGCCGAAGTCGACGTGGATCAAGGCCGACCGGCTGCACCCGCTGATCCCGCGCCATACCGCGAAGTCCGGGGCGCTCTACAAGAGCCGTGGCGCCGTCGAGCGCGAGTTCGGCCGACTCAAGCACGAGTGGGCTCTCCTGCCGCTCCGCGTGCGTGGCCTTGAACGGGTCCAGCTTCACGCGGACCTGACGATTCTCGCCAAGCTGGCGACCCACATGGGTAGGGCCGCGTAGGCTTCGCGCCGTGATCGTCATTGGCTGACCTCTCGGTGTGCGCTGCCCGCGTCGCTTGGTGCGAGCAAGCACTGAACGCCCTCAACGAGGAAACCCGAGTCTGGATCGGGCAGGACCACGTATATATGGCGGTGGCTGAGTACAACCCGGAAGCCAACGTCCACGTTTTTCGCTTGGAGTCGAAGCTTCCGCCGCTCCGGTTCGGGATCGCCGCCAGCAACATCATCCATCAGTTGCGGGCAACCCTCGACAATCTCGTCTGGCAGCTCGTCATCCTCAACCGGAAAGAACCACGCGGGGGACCACGGGGGAATAGCTTCCCGATCCTGTTTTCCGATCACGACCATCACGCCTTTTCCCAGAGCACGAGAAACGCCTTGTGCGGGGTGCATCCAAAACATCGAGCACTCATCGAGGGGTTGCAGCCGTACAAGCATCCAGCGGCCGGGCAGCCCTTTGGGTTCCACCCCCTCCGTCTCCTCCGAGAACTGTCCAATGAGGACAAACATCAAGAACTCAAGCTCGCGGTCGGCGTTCATAGCCCGGGCCACAGTCTCGTGTGGCAGATCGCCGGCATAGACCACGACTTGATTGTCGACCGCTGGATTGACCCCGCGCCAGATCTCAAACCGGGCGCAGTAGTCGGTTGGGTGGAAACCAGGCCCGCCGTTTGCCACGAGGATATGCACGTGCAAATCAACGGCGCCTTCAGGATGAACTTCCGCGGAGCCGACCACGGCCTTGTTTTCAGTCTGCGCGTTCTCACCGCGAGCGTGGCCGGAATCGTCAGGGCATTTCAGCCCGCCGTCGTATGGAAGCCACCCTGTGCCATCACCCTGAGCGCATCGGAAGTCACGCAGCTCTACGAAGCCTCCAGGCAAACCGACCCGCTGAACGCCCAGTCTGAGCTTTTCTCCAAAGCATGGTCCCAGCACTTCCCGAACGAATGACCGCGTCCGCCCCTCGCCCGGCGTCATGGCGTTTCACCAATTGTTTCGCCAAGCCCTCCTAGCGCGACGAGCCGGTTCTGGACCGCGAGCTCTGCCTCGCGCGGTCCGCGCCGGGCGGCAGCAGCTCGATCAGGCGGAGCGCTTGCCGCAAGTCGTGCTCGGCGCGCTCGTACGCGAGGGCCGACTCGGCGGACGTCGCGGCCTCCAGGTGTACGCGAGCCCCGGCTCGGGGCCGAGGACAGGGGCGGCATGGAAGAAATGGAGGGCAATCTCGGCGAGGTGGGCGGCGGCGGGATCCCCCGAGTCGCTCGAGCGCCGAGCCGGCCCGGGCGTGGAGCGTCGCCCGGCGCAGGGAGCTGGTCTCGGCCGTAGATCGTGTCGCGCACGAGCGCGTGCGAGAACCGCATCTGCGTGAGGCCGCGACCGGCGTGAAGGAGCCCGGCGGCGAGGGCCGGCTCGAGGAGCTCCGCCGCTGCGACCTCACTGAACTCCGCGCAGGCCGCGACCACCCTCAGCTCGAAGTCACGGCCGAGCACGGCGCCGAGGACGAGCGCGTCGCGGGTCTCCGCCGGAAGCCGGGCCAGGCGCCGGCGGATGACGTCGCGCACGGCGATCGGGACGGCGTCTTCGCGGTGGCCGCTGACATCCTGCAGCAGGCCCTCGCTGTGGAGGAGCCGGGGAGCTCAGCGACGAAGAACGGGTTGCCGTCGGTGCGGGCGTGGACGCTGACGATGGCGCTGCGGCGGGGGCGCAGGCCGATCGTCTGGGCCATGAAGCGACCGACCTCGGCCTCGCTGAGACCGTCGAGGGCGATCCGCTCGAGCGTTGGCAGGCGAGCGAGCGAGGCGAGCACCTCGTCCAGGAGGCCGGTGTCGCCGCCGTCGACGGTGCGGTAGGTGAGGACGAGCAGGAAAGGGGTGGCCGATTGGTCGGCGGCAACGAAGCGGATGAGCTCAAGCGACGACACGTCGGCCCAGTGCATGTCGTCGAGGACCACGACGAGCGGCCGGCCGGCGCCGACTCGCCCGAGGAACCCGCTGACGGCCTGGTGGAGGCGAAAGCGGGCCGCGGTCGGATCGAGCGGCAGCGGCGACGCCGCGACATCGCCGCCGAGGAGCCGGGCCACCGCGGGGGCGATCGCGCTGAGCGGGCCGGCGTCTTCCGCGAGGGCGTCGGTGAGGTCTCGCGGTCGGCGTGGTCGAGCACTTGGTCGAGCACCTGTAGCCACGGCCAGTACGGCGGCGCGCCGTCGATGTCATCGACCTGCCCCCAGGCGACGAGTGCCCCCTGATCCTCGGCGAGCGCCGCCAACTCCTCCACGAGCCGCGTCTTGCCGATCCCCGGCTCGCCACTGACGAGCATGATGCGGCGGCGGCCGGCGAGGACCTCGTCGAAGGTCCCCTGGACGCGGTCGACTGCGTCATCGCGCCCCACGAGAGGCGGGCGCGCGTCCGAGAATGACCCGACCGACGGCAAACCCCGACGATACAGCGGTGTCCGGCGCTGTGCGACCACCGTGTTGACCGTCCGCTCCCTCGTTTCGGGTCAGCTACCGGAAAATGGTCGATCCGCCGAAACTTTCTGCACGCGACGCGTTTGGTGGGCTGAGGCGGGAGGGCCAATCGAGGACGGGAGCAGGTTCCATGGTGCGTGTCGAGAAGCTTCAATGGCTCAAGGCAGTCGGGAGCATCCGGGTGGCGAGAGCGGTGATGGCGTGTGTCGCGACGGGGTCCGTGGCCGCCGCTGCGGCCGATGCCCAGCAGGGCAGCGGGTCTGCCGTACCCAAGGTCACGGTGGTCGCCGCCAACGGCGTGCGCGTCGGCACGCTCCCCACGGTGAGCTGGTTCACTGCCGGCGCGAACGGCCTCGTCACGGTGAACCACGCTGACGCACCAATCCTCACGCCGATCACGCAGTACCTGACGGTGCACCGAGGGGAGCGGGTCGTGATCCGCACCGCGCTGGCGGCCTTGTCCGTGCACGGGGCGTTGGGGCTGGGACGGGTCAGGACGCCGGATCGCAGCCGCTCGGTGCGGGCGACCCGGCTCGATCTGAAGGGTCATCGGTGGGCGCTCGTGCTGCCGAGGAGCACCGGGCGCGTTGACCGGCTGCGCATCCTGGTGTTGTATGCCCATGGAAATTCCGGGTACGAGGCGGGGATCCGCGTGGTGTAGCGGGCCGCACGCTGGCGTCGTGGCTGGTCGGGTTCGAATGCCCAAGAGGGGCGGCTACTCCGACCTCCCGGCCGGACGGTTCGCCGGCGGACGAGCAGTCGGCGAACCGGGTCCGCCCTTGCCCGCCCGATGCGACCAGCGCCACCGCACAAGCACTCCTGCTCGCCCAGACTAAGCGGCGCAGGCGCGCGGCGCTGTGACAGGTTCGCGTCTCGTCCGTAGCGACCACGCGGCGCCGTCTGCCCCGGGGCGCTCGCATCTGGAAGGTTGTGAGCGTGGTGACCGGCCCCGTCTGGCAAGGACAGCGGTTCGCGGCGGGAGGCACGGGTTGCGGGGGCCGCGCACCAAAGGTCGAAGGGCCGTCTGTCAGAGATCGGACGCCGCGCCTTCACAGGCTGCCCGGACTTGGCGTTCACGCCGGCATGAGCGCTGCCAGTAGCGGCCGTGCCGAGAGGCCAGCTTATGAGCCAGTGAAGATCGGGTTAGGCCCCGCTCGGGCATGCGTACCGGCCGACTGTTCCGGGCACGCTCTCGCCTATCCAACGGAATGAGGCCAAGATGAAGAAGATCGGATTGATCCTGACGTGCGGCGCATTGGCGCTGACTCCTTCGATCGCAGTCGCGAAGACGAAGCATGTTCCGTGCGGTAAGGGGAAGGTGCACCACACGAACTGCGGCAAGCACAAGGCCAAGGGCTACACGAAGTAGACCGCCTTACCCGGGCGCCGCCCGGAACTGGGCGTTCCCCTGGGTTCGGCTGGCGACGGGCCTACGCGGGGCCGACTCGGCCGCGCCGCGTCCGCGGTCAGTTGGCGTTGTTGGTGCTCGCGTCGCCCTCCGGCGGCGGTGACCCGTCGGTCCGGGACTGGTCGGAGGCGACTGGGCCTGACGGCTGGGACTCGGGTTGGGCGGCCGCCACCCCGGCGACCTGCGCCACCGGCGTCGGCACGTCCTCCTTACCGGCGGAGCCCCCATCGCCGCTCGGCTCGGTCGCCGGCGCCGGAGCGCCCTGGCCACCGTGGCTGTCGCCCGCGGCGCCTGGCCCGTCCGCCGCGTTGCCCGCCTGCTGGCCGGACGCCGCCGGGCCCTCCTGGGCGCCGGCCGCCGGGGATGTCGGCGCGCCGAGCCGACCGACGGGCTTGACCGCCTCGACGACGGCGACCTGCTGGACGGCGACGGTTGGCCGACCGGAATCCGGGGTGGCAAGCGTGGCTTGGCCGGTCGGGGTGGCCCGGGCCGGTCGCGAGCTGTGGTGAGCCAGGAGCGGCTGGGTCACGCCAAGCGTCGCGGTGACGCCGATGACGGCGATGACCTTGGCCGCCGTGGCCGCCCCGCCCCCGGCGAGGCCGACGGCGGCGGGCGTCGCCGAGCCGCCCGCCCCGACGAGCCAGTTGATCAGCGGCAGCGGCGTCACGGCGCTGGCGGCGGCGCGCACGCCGGAGCGCGCGCGGTGGACGAGCTGGCGCACCGCGCCGTCGGTGATGCCCATGGTCGCTGCGGCGTCACGGCCGCTGCGGCCGTCGATCGCCGTCAGGGTCAGGGCCCGCAGCTGGTTCTGCGGCAGGGAGGCCATCGCCGCGAGCGCCGCCCTGGCCGCCAAACGCCCCTCGACGAGCTCGTCGGTGAGGGCCAGCGTCGTCGAGGAGTCCGGCAGCTCGGCGTCGTCGTAGCCGCGCCGGGCGACCGTGTCGAGCGCGGCGTTGTGGACGACGCGATGAAGCCACGGCCGCAGGTCGAAGATCGGGGGGCCGCCGGTCAGCGTGGTCCAGGCCCCGAGCATCGCCTGCTGGACGACGTCGTCGGCCCGGTCGGCCCGGACGATCCGCGCCGCGTGGGAGCACAGCTCGCGCCGGTAGCGCTCGAAGATCACGCCGAACGCCTGCTGGTGGCCGGCACGGGCCAGCGCGCAGAGCCGGGCGTCGGTCTGCGAGCGCAGAACCACACCGGACACGAGCGGCCGTAGGCGTCCTTGGTTCGAGTTCTCGCTCATTGGCAACACCGGCGGCCGGGGGACGAACGTCGCCGGCCAACTCGCCGGCCCGACACGGGCCACGTGCACCCGGTCCACGCACTCCAGTCGATGTCGCGGCCCGGACCGCTCGCGGCCCAGGCCGCGAGCTTCCAAGGTAGCAACGCGCTCGCCAGGCATCGGCAGCCCTCCACGAATAGCCAAGCCGGCCGGCGGCGCAGGGCGTCGGCCAGGATCTCGGCCAGGAGCAGCTCTCCGGCGGGATCGACCCGCCGCGCGGCGAGCGGGCGATGCCCGCGGTGGCGGCGTCCGAGGACACCAACGCCGGCGAGACCGACGGCGATCCCCGGCCGCCGGGCGGCCCGAGGGCAGATGGGAGCTGTTCGCGGTCGCACGGGCCGAAGCTGCCGGCCGCGACGGCCGGCAGCTTCATGACCGCTGCTAGTCGTTCTGGCGGCCGGCCTGTCCGCCACCGGTCGACCCGTTGTCGTTGCCGCTCCCGGTCGACCCGTCGCCCTGGACGGTGCCGGTCGCGCCGCTCGGCGGGCCAGCCTCCGGGGTGCAGGTTCCGGTCTGATCGTCGAACTCGACATCGTCGGTGAGGAGGCCCTTGCAGGCGGCCTCCTGCCCGGGATTGTCGCCTTCGTTCTGGCTGTCCTGGGCTTCGCTCTGGTTGTCGGCCTGCTCGTTCTGCGCGTCGATCTGCTCCCTCTGGGCGTCCGCCGGAGTGTCAGGCGTGGTCACGTCGCTCTGCGCCGAAGCCTGGTCCTTGGCCGCATCGGCCGTGTCCTTACTCGTGTCCTTGACGTCCCTGACGACATCGGCGCGATTCGCGCGGGCGTGACCATGGTGGCCCTTGGCGCTGGCCAGCGTCGAGCCGCCGAACGCGAGCGCCAGCACCGCCACGCCGACTGGTGCGATCCGGGAATTTTTTTTCATCGTCAATCAACTCCACTTCTGAACCGAGTCCCAGGGAGATCTCGCCTCGTTGGGGTTCCGTGTCTGAGAGTGATGACGGGCCAGCGGCATACTTGTGACGCGATCAAGCCGGCCGCGCCGCCTGGCAAGTTGTCTCAATGCCCTATCGGCCGCCGCTGGCCGTCGCTGAAGCTAGAGTTGGACGCGGTGGGACCGTTTGACGAGCTGATGGCCGAGCTCGGTCGCCTCGTGGCGTCCGCCGAGGCGCTTGCGGCCCTCGGCGCGCGCCTGCGGGCCGACGTGGAGGCGATCCCGCTCGACCCGGCGGTGGGAGCGGCGCTCGATCGGGCCGTGGCCGAGCTGCACTTGAATCTCGAGGAAGTCAACGGTCCCCAGCGGAGGACCGCCGCCAACTACGCGCGCGCATTCCTGCGGCAGGCACTCGATCTGCTCGAGGACCCGGGCCGAGCGCCCGGCTGGAGCTGGGAGGACCCGGTGGTTCTGCTCAGCCTCGGACGCGCGTCCGCGTCGATCGCCGAAGTCATCGCCGGGATCGCTCCGACCCTCGACGGACTCGACGCGGCGCTCGCCCGCGAGGGCGCTGTCTTCTGCGACGTGGGTGCCGGTGTCGGAGCGCTGTGTGTCGCGCTCTGCCGGCACTGGCCGGGGCTCCGCGTCGTCGGGCTCGAGCCGTGGGAGCCATCGCTGCGCCTCGCCGAGCAGGAGGTCTCAGCCGCTGGGCTTGGCGAGCGCATAGACCTTCGACCGATTGCTGTCGAGAACCTGGCGGAGCGTGACTTCTTCGACGCCGTCTGGCTCGCCGGCCCGTTCCTGCCCGAGCCGATCATCCCGGTCGCGATCGAGCGTGCCCGCGGTGCACTCCGTCCCGGAGGCTGGTTGCTGTTCGGGGCCTACGCGTCCCCGCCGGGCGCGCTGGCCGCCCACGTCACGGCCCTGCGCGTCATACGATCCGGCGGCACGCCCCTGGTCGCGGAAGTCGCGGTCGAGAGACTCGAGCGGGCCGGATTCCTCGACGTCCACGCCGTCGAGCGGTCGTGGCAGGCGCCGGTCGAGTTCGTCGTCGGGCGACGCCCGGCCGGCTGCGCCGCGTAACCCTCGCGCCGCCGGTCAGCTGCCGGCGCGTCGCTCGCCGCAATGCGCACGTCTCGCCAGCCGCACCGTAACCTAGGGTGATCGCCGATCCCTACTTCGCCCTTGACCGGCTGGCTAGGCTAGCCGCGTGCAGGCCAGCGTGGACCCGGATGAGATCGTGCGGACGATCGTCGACTCGGTATCCGCCGCCTGCGGGTGTCGCACGTCGCGATCGCGGTTGACGGCGAGGCTGGCCGCGTGGTCGCCGCCGAAGCGGGACGTCGCGGGAGGGCAGCGTCACGCAGGTGGCGCTGTCTGGACGATCTTGCCCGCCCCGCTAGTGCCGCCGCCCACGCGTTGCGCCTGACCATTGAGTTACAGCGCTCTCGCGAGCGGCTGGTCAGCGCGCGCGAGGAGAAGAGTCGCCGGTTGCGCCGCGACCTGCACGACGGTGTCGGCCCCGCGCTGGCGGCGATCGGCCTGAAGCTCGACGCCGCGCGCGCAGCAGTCCACGACGAGGCACCGGCGCGCCTCCTTCGCGAGTTGCGCGAGGAAGACGCGCGAGGCGATCACAGACATCCGCCGCCTTGTCTACGAGCTGCGCCCGGCGGCGCTAGCCAGTATGGACGCATGAGGCTGGTCCTCGCGCGTCGCATCTTTCGCGGGTTGACAACAATCGCGGTGTTTGGGGCCGCGAGGGCCAGAGCCGCATACGACCTGTGGAGGACCAGCCATGCCTGACGTTACCGCTTCGATCTCGCCCGCCGACGTACGTCTGTGGGCCGGTCTCGAGGTGCACAAGCTGTCGATCGTCGCCGCGACGCTCCCTCCGGCCGGCGGGCAGCCGGAGCTGCATCGGATCGAGACGACCGAGCGGGCGATCCGTCGTTTCGTCGACCGGCTCGGCGGCCCGGACGGCCTGGCGGTCTGCTACGAGGCCGGGCCCGGAGGGTTTGACCTGCTGCGCCTCTTGCAGAGGATGGGCGTCGCGTGCGACGTGATCGCGCCGTCGTTGATCCCGGTCCGTGCTGGGGATCGCGTGAAGACCGATCGCCGCGACGCGAACAAGCTGGTGCGGCTCTACCGCGCCGGCGAGCTGACGTTCGTGCAGCCGCCGACGCCGGAGACGGAGGGGCTGCGCGACCTGGTGCGCTGCCGCGATGACCTGCGCGGCGCGCGGACCGCGGCGCGCCACCTGGTCTCCAAGCAGCTGCTGCGCCACGGCCGGATCTACCGTGACGGCAGGTCGCAGTGGACCAAGATGCATCGCCTGTGGATCACGCGGCAGCGCCTCGACGACAAGCTCGCGCACGCCGCGCTGGAGGAGATGCTGATCTTCCTCGACAGCCTCGACCGGCAGCTCGCCGCGCTCGACGCCCGACTCGAGGAGATCGCCCAGAGCGAGCGCTGGCGCGACCAGGTCGGGGTACTCGTGCGGTTCCGCGGGATCTCGACCCGGACAGCGCTCGGGCTGATCGCCGAGATCGGCGACTTCGCGCGCTTCAGCCACCCAAGGGAGCTGTGCTCGGGGCTCGGGATCGTCCCCAGCGAGTACTCCAGCGGCGACCAGCGCCACCGCGGCCACATCACCAAAGCCGGCAACCACCACGCCCGCCGCCTGCTCGTCGAAGCGGCCTGGCACTACCGCCATGCACCCCGACTGCGCGACCAAGGCGCGCAAGCCGACGCAAGGGCCTGGAACGCCCAGATCCGCCTGCACCACCGACACCGCCACCTCGCCGAACAGGGCAAGCGCTCCACCGTCGCCACGGTCGCCGTCGCGCGCGAGCTGACCGGGTTCATCTGGGCCGCCATGACCGACCAGCCGAACCGCACCACCAACCCGACCAAGGAGACCGCCGCAGCCTGAAAACCCCCGCAACCGCTGGGGCCGGGCGACCGGCGCGTCGTCCCGGAGGACCCTCGATTGATCTATGCGATCCCGACTCGCGACACTAGCTCGACGCAGCTCACGACCGGACACTGTCCTGCGGTCCCGACCCGCGAATCTCAGAGTGACAGTCGTCGTTGCCGCCGCGCCGGTCGCCCGACCCCAGCACCCACCGCCACCATGACCACACCAGAAAAATCCACCCCACCCCTTGACACCGGCGTCCATCTCAGATCTCCGACTCGTGGGGGCGATCGAGCGCCAAGCCGACCGCCTGTCCCGCGCCACCCCCAACGGCGGCCTGACGGCGGTCGTCGACGGCCCGCCCCGTAGGCCCCGGCTGCCCGCGGCGATCGAGGTCGCTGCGTGCCCCCCGGGTCGCCCTGGAGGCCGTGACCAACGTCGTGCGCCGTTCCGGAGCACGACGCTGCACACGTCTTCTCTGCGTGCTCGTCTACTACGTCCAGTTCGAGCTACGCCGGCGTCTCAAGCCGCTCCTCTTCGACGACCCCACCCCCAAGCGCCCCGCGTGCCCCGTCAAGCCCGCGCAGCGCTCACCAGCCGCCCTGCTGAAGGCCAACACGCAGGCCGCCCCCGACGGCTTCGCCGCGCACGACTTGCCAGACCTGCTGCCGATCTCGGCACGCTCACCCGCGACACGATCCGCGTCCCCGCCGCCGGGTGGACGTTCAAGGAGCTCCCGACGCCAACGCCGCTGCAGACCCGGGCATTCGAGTTGCTCGGCCTCAAGATCGCCTCGTAGCCAAGCAACCGGCAGCCCATCCAGCCCGAAAACCCAGGCCCACACTGGGCAAAACCGCAAAGCCGACGCCACCACAGATCACGGGCTGGCCGCGATCAAGTCGGGGATCAGCTTCGCCGCATCCGGCGTGCCGAGGCCGGTGACCGCATCCCAGCCCTTCGAGGCACAATAGCCCGGGATGCTCGGGTCGGTCTGGTTGCAGCCGGCCGTCACGTCGTAGAAGTCCGACGCGTACTGCGACGGAGAGTTCGCCACCGCGTACAGGGCCGGGTTGAGAAACCCGAGGTCGCGACCTGCGATCTCGTCGGCCAACGCGGTGAGCCCCGCCCATTGGGGCGAGGCCGCGCTCGTGCCGCCGACCACGTACCAGCCGGTCGAGCAGGGGCTCGCGCCGCCGCATCCGGTCGAGGACGAGGTTCCCTGCGGCTCGGTCAGGTATACGAGCACGCCGGTCCTCGAGCTCGCCTGGTAGGCGACGTCCGGCACCCCGCGCATGTCGCTGTTGGGCGTCGGCGCTCCCGGCGAGGTGCCCGTGTAGCTGCTTCCGGGCGGCAGCACGTCCTGGTAGGACGGTCGCCCGAACACGTTGCTGTAGCCGCCGCCCGACCCGATCCAGCCCACCTCGCGCACGCCCGGGTGCGACTGGCACGCGGCCGGGGGCGAGACCGAGTCGACGCCGACGCCGGTCTCGGCGTTGGTGCACAGATAGGTGCCGCCGACCGAGGTCACCAGCGGGTCGGACGCGGGCCAGATGACGCTGGGGTACGGGATCGTGGCCGGGTTCTTGACCGGCTCCTTGTAGGTGTTGGTGGTGCCGCCGTCGCCGCTGGAGGCGAACACCGAAACGTGGTTGGCCTGCGCGTCGACGAACGCCCGGCGGAGCTGGCCGAGCGCCGCCGTCCCGTTGTGGAACGAGCCCTCGCCCGCGCCGAAGCTCTGCGTGATGACGTCGGCCTGACGGTTGTCGATCACGTACTGCTCGGCCTTCATCATTTGCTGGAAGCCCTGCACGCCGAGCGTCTCGGCGGTCGGGGTTGTGACGAGCATGATGTTGGCCAGCGGGGCTGTCGCGTGAGCCCACTCGACATCGAGAGCCACCTCGAGCGACCACAGGTTGTGGTTCTCCTGGCCCGTGCCATTGTTGGGGTTATTCGGAGGCGTCGGCGGCGGGCACCCCTGGTAGCAGACGATGTCGAACCGGGGCTGGCTCGTGGCGGAGCAGTTGGCTGACGGGTCGCTGGGGCCGGTCTCCCCGCACAGGTGCGGCAGGCCGAACGCTGTGTTGAAGACGGCGAGGTCACCGCGAATCGTCGAGGCGCCGAACGAATCGACGATCGCGATCGTCTTGCCCTGGCCCTGATGGCCGGACGCGTGCAGGCCCGCGTAGTCGTAGGACGCGGCCATCGCGGATGGGTTGAAGCAGCGACGGTTGACCGCATTGCAGGCTGCTTGGCTTGGCGGCGTGCCGGCTGCGCTCAGGTACTGCCAGTCGCTGACCGTCGGGCGCAAGGCCGGAGCAGGCAGCGCGTGCCGCCCCTGATGCTGGGCGCGGTACGTCCGCGTCCCGGAATGTCGCGCGCCGCCGGCCGCGACCGCTGCCACCGGCAGCAGCAGGCAGATGATCGCGGCCAGCCCTATTTGATTCCGCAAACCCCTCATGGTGCCCCCGGCAGTGGTGATCGGTCCCGGCGGATTTTATACCGAGTACACGGGCGCGGGAAGCGGCCCGCCGTCTCGTCGTCGTCGACCGGACGTAGAACTGCGGGGGCTCGGCCCAGTGACTCCGCACGGTGCGCTGCGACGGGCCAGCCTGCCTACCGTCGGTGAGGATCGGCGGCCCCGGCGGCCCCCTGCGTTTCGTGCCGCAGGACATCGACGACTGGATCGAGACGGCGCGCGCCGCATGGAGGCCCGGCGACTCGCGCGCCGCCACCCGGCGCCGCGCCGCCGACGCCGCGCACTGATCCCGCCCAGGCTCGCTACCGCGCGGGCGGCGGACCCCAGATCGCCGCCTCCGTCTCGGCGGCCGCGCCCTTGAGGAACGTCGCTTCCAGGTGCCCGTAGCAGCGGCCCGCCCCCGGGAAGACCGGCGTGGCGCCGTCGACCCCGGCGCCGTGCTCCTGTTCGCGCGCCTTGAGGTCGAGCCGCACGTTCGCCAGGCGGGGGCCGAAGTCGGTCGCGCGGAAGCGCCCCCCCTTGGTCGAGCCGTCGCCGCCGGGCTTGCCCGAGCGCAGGACGCGGATCGCGCCGTTCTCGAAGTCGACGTCGGCCCAGGTGAGCGCGAGCGCCTCGCCGATCCGCATCCCCGTGGCTATCTCAAGAGCTCTGCCAGCGGCCGGTAGGCCGGCGCGCACGCGGCTAGGTGCGCGGGGATCTCGTGCAGGCGCAGGTAGTCGCGCTCGATGTGCTCGGCCGGTAGCCGCTGCCCCCCGGCGGCCGGGTTGCGCGGCAGCCTCCCCTCAACGCGCGGCGTCGTTCAGGCACGCCACCAGCGTCGCCAGCGCGTTGTTGATCGTCTTCGGCGCGTAGCGCCCCTCTTCGGCCAGCGCCGCGAGCCACGACTCGATCGTCTGCGCCGAGAGGTCGCGTCAGCTTGATCGGCCCCAGCGGCGCCAGTCGCTTCCGGCCGCGCAGGTTCCAATGGCCACTACGTCGATGAGTACGTCGACCACGAGCCTTACGGGAAGCTTGGGCGGATCCTGAGCTTCGTCAGCCCGGGCAACTCGATGGAGGACGACAGGAGGACGTTCTGTGGTCATCCAGCGAAGGTGGCTGGGACGGCCAAGACGACGGGCCGCCTCTGCTCGCAATGCGGCTCGCCCGTCATCGCCTCGCTCGGACGCCCCAGCCCGAGGAGGTCGACAGCCTAACGCGCGGCATCGAGCTCAACGTCGAGGACGGACAAGGCCTCCGTGTGAGCACGTCCGAAATCGACGACTGGCTCTTTGGATCGTAGGGCGAGCAACATGAGTGTGACGACGAGGGCGCCGCCGGGTGGGCAGCGACCCGCCCCGACAGACGGCATGGTCCCGTTCGACGCGGCGGCATGCCGCCGCGGCGGCGTGGCCGCCGCCGGTCTCCGACCGGTGGAATCGGCGTGTCCGAGACGCTAGAATCGAGTCTCGGCGGATCGAATTTGGGCTGCGGCACCGCGCATGCCCCACCCCGACCAACTCGGGGTTCGCCGCCCGCGGGACCACGGCCGTTTCCTGCGTCGGCTACTTCGTGGCGCACGTCCGCAGCGGACCCGATGCCGGCCGCGGATACCACGGTGACATCTCGATGACGATCCCGGCCGATCCGACGGCCGGGCCGCGGGCGCTGCTCGCCCTCTACGCCAAGGACGCCCGTCCGCGAGCGCGCGGATACCAAGGGCGCCCGATCGCGCAGGTGCCGACCTCCGTCACCATCTCCGGGACCGCGTGGACGATGGTCTTCCATCTGCCCAGCGGACAGGTCATATCGGGCACCGGCACGATCACGAAGACCATTCGCGCCTGCCGCGACACCCCGATGTCGGGGACCCTGGCCGGGCCGCGCCCCGGCGATCGCGGCGACTGGGACTGCGTTCACGACGAGCGCTGGCAGCTCCTACAGGACACCCAGACCCAGACCTTCGAGATCCAGCGGTAGGACGCCGGCCTGCCCGCCGAGATCCTGCGTCAAACTACGGGTCGCCCTACCGCCCGGGCGCCGCCGCCCAGGACGCGGTCAACGGCCGTCGAGGGCGAGGGCGTGCAGGCAGCCGGAGATCGGCTCGGGAAGCCGCTCGAAGCGCAGCCCGTAGACGTCCGGGCGCTGCTGGCGGAGCACCCGCGCCTGGGCAGCGACGCGGATCCCGAGGCCGGGCAGGTCGAGCTCGACCTCCACGGTCTCGTCCTCGGCCAGCGGCCGCTTGCTCGTGACGAGCATCCCGCTCGGGCCGAGGTCGACGGTCTCGACCAGGAGCGGCGAGCCCCGCCGACGACGCAGTGTGCAACGCACCGCGATCTGCGCCCGTGGAGTCGACGGGCCCCCGACCCGCTCACCCGTCACAACGCACCAGCTCGCATCGGATCGGCTCGACGAACTCACTGACCGGCCGCAAGCGACCGCGCTCCCCTTCTCCTCGCTCCCAACGAGACCCCGCGCCACGGAGCCTACACCGCGACACACGGCCCGGGCAAGGGCATCCTTCGGCTGTGCGCGTCAGGCCGCCGAGCGGGCCTGGCGGACCCGCACCGGTCGCGACGGACCGTCCCCGCCCGCGCGACCTGGCGTCGGGGCGGACGGCGACGGCCGCACGCCGACGTTCGCGCGCCGCGTCCGGACCGGGTGGATCTCCCGCACGCGGGGGCGGACGTAGCGGTGGGCGAGCACGCGCGACGGGTTCTCCTCGTCCTCGGTTCGCCGGTTGGTCGCGGCTGGATGTTCGTCCGAGTCCGTCATCGCTGACTTCTTCTACGCGCGGCTTTGGTCTCGGGATCAGGATGCACCCCCCGCCGCCCGCCAAGCGTGATCTACGTCACGTTTGTGACCATGGTCACAGTTCGGCCCGCACGGCCGTCCTGCGCGGACGGGCCCGTTCGCGACCGGCGGAGCCCCCGAGTGTGACCACCCACCGCCCGACGTCGACCCTACCCTTCGTCTGGAGTCACTATCCACCCGTCGCGTGACTCATATGAGCGCGGCGATGTCCTCGACGATCGCCTGCGCCTCGCCCAGCGACTCGTCCCCGTGGGTCGTTCGCAGCGCGATGACCTTCGCCCCGGCCTCCCGGCCCGCCCGGATCCCCGCCGGGGAGTCCTCGATCACCACGCACCGATCCGGATCGATCCCCAGGCGCCGGGCCGCGATGACGAAGCACGCCGGATCCGGCTTGCCCCGCGCGAGCCCGTCCGAGGAGACGAGCACCGCCGGGATCGGCAGCCCCGCCGCCGTGAGGCGGGCCTCGGCGAGCGCGGTCGAGCACGAGGTCACGATCGCCAGGCGGCGATCGCTCCCGAGGAGCTCGGCCGCGCCGGGCAGGGCGAACACCCCGTCGGTGTCGTTGACCTCCCCGCGCTCGAGCCGGATCGTCTCGGCGTCCCGGTCGGCGCCCGGCGCGAGCAGCAGGCCGATCGTCTCGCGCGACGGTCGACCCTGCGCGAGGCGGTGGACCGCCTCCCGGTCGAGGCCGTGGCGGCCGGCGAACGCTCCCCACGCCCGCCGGACCGGGGCCGTCGAGTCGACGAGCGTGCCGTCGAGGTCGACGAGGACGGCCTCGGCCCCGGCGAAGAACGCGACCGTGGTCGCCGCCCGCGGGTTCACGCCCGCAGGACCTCGATGCCGAGGTCGCGGTACGGAGCGACCGCGTCATCCTCGACACCCGCGTCGGTCACCAGGTGGGTCACCGCCGACATCGGCGCGACGACGATCGCCATCGCCGTCCCGAGCTTCTCGTGGTCGGCGAGGGCCACGACCTCCCCGGCCCCTTCGATCATCGCCGCCTTCGCGTGGCGCTCCTCGAGGTCGCCGGTGGTCACCCCGATCTCCGGATGGACGGCGCAGACGCCGAGGAAGACGACATCCGCCCTGATCAGGCGCAGCGCCCCGGTCGCTGCGGCACCCACGGTGACCAGGGCGTGCCGGCGGAGCGTCCCGCCCACGACCGTGACCTCGATCCCCGGATGCTCGGACAGGGCCAGGGCGATCGGCGGACTCGTGGTGACGACGCTCGCCCGCAGGTCCTCCGGCAGCGCCCGGGCGACCTCCAGGGTGGTCGTCCCCCCGTCGATGACGACGATCTGGCCGTCGCGGACCAGCCCGGCCGCCCGCCGTGCGATCGATGCCTTCGCCTCCGGTGAGCGGCGCGCGCGGGTCGCGAACGACGAGGCGTCCCCGTGGCGGGGAGCGCGCCCCCGTGGACCCGGCGGAGCAGCCCGGCCCCGGCGAGCTCGCGCAGGTCGCACCGGACCGTGTCCGATGAGACGCCCAGCTCGGCGGTCAGGTCGGCGGCGAGCACGCGCCCATGCCGGCGGAGCCGAGGCAGGGAAATGATCGGTTCCAGCGCTCCGGCCGAAGTAGAATGGCGCCTCCCATCTCCGGCCCGTGGAGGACTGATGACCCAGCGCGAGACGAACCTCGAAGCCGTCCGGCAGGCGTTCGAGGGCATCGGCTCCGGCGATTGGGACGCGGTCCGCGCGGTCGTCAGCGAGGACGTCGTCTGGCACCTCCCCGGCGACAGCAAGATCTCCGGCGACGCCGTCGGGATCGAGGCCTGGGCGGCGAAGCTCCAGAGGCTGTTCGCCTCCGGCCTGAACGTGGAGCTCCTGAACGTCATGGCCGAGGGCGACCAGGTGATCACCGTCCAGCGCAACTCCGCGTCCGCGAGCGACGGGGAGCTCGACATCCTCGTGCTCAACCTCTTCACCCTCGCCGACGGCAAGCTCTCCCGCATGCAGACGTTCCCCGGCGACCAGTACGCCCTCGACGCCTTCTGGGGCCGCTAGCCGCCCCTACCCGCGCACGCGGAGGTAGGCACCCATGCGGGCGAGCAGGACCGGCGGGATCACCACCTCGTGGTCGGGGTCGAGCTCGCGGTAGATCGAGTCGACGTTGACCATGATCCGCTCCGGATCCCTCCACTCGGCGAACTCGCCGAGGTCGATGTCGAGGGCCGCCTCGGTCGCGCTCATCCCCGACAGGTGGCGCACCGTCGCCTCGTCGCGCACGAACTCGAGGTAGCGGCGCACCTCGCGCGGGCCGCGCTTGTCGGTCACCGGCCCGTGACCGGGGACGACCGTCTCGACGTCGAGGGCCTCGATCCGCTCGCACGCGGCCAGCCAGTTCGACACCGGCCCGGCCCACATGACCGGCGTCCCGTCGACGAACAGGATGTCCCCGGTGAACACCGCCCGCGCGTCGGGCACGTAGGCGATGACGTCGCTGGCCGTGTGAGCCGGTCCGAGCTCGAGGAGCTCGATCCGCCGGCCGCCGACCTCGAGCGTCAGCGAGCCCGTGAACGTCCGGGTCGGAAGGCGCAGCTCGATGTCGTCGAACCGGAAGGCCCCGAACGCGTGGCGCACGAAGGCACTCAGGTCGGCGTCGAAGTCGGCGTCCTTCAGTGCCTGCATGAGCGCCGGCGGGACCCGCTGCATCTCCTCGGACGCGGCGGCCGACGCGACGATCTCGGCCTCGGCCGGCACAAGCTGGTTGCCGTAGCAGTGGTCGCCGTTCGCGTGGGTGTTGAGCACCGACCGGATCGGCCGCGCGCCGATCAGCGGCCGCATCGCGTCGAGCATCTCCTGTGTCAGCTCGAGGTCGAAGAGCGTGTCGATGAGCAGCGAGCTCCCGTCGGCGACGACCAGGCCCGCGTTCGACATGCCCCACCCGCCGTCGGGCTGGAGAAACGCGAACAGACCGTCGCCGAGCTCTGCCAGCCCCCGCGAGTAGGCGGTCGGGCTCACCACCACCGCCCCGGCTCGGGACGGCTTCCGCCGGTCCGCACGGACGTCGCGAAAGGCACACTCCCAAGATACGCCTCCTGCCCCCGGACGGATAGGCCACGTCGCTTCACACGCGGATGACACGACTCGCCGCCGGTTCGGGCAGAATCGTCCTCGTGGAACCCCCAGCTCCCGTGACCCGACGTCAGCTCCTGCGCGCCGGGGCCCTGCTCGGGAGCTCGGCCCTCCTCGGGCGGCACCCGGCGATCGCCCGGGCCCTCGCCGCCCCACCGGCCTGCGGCCGCCTCCAGGACATCGAGCACGTCGTGATCCTGATCCAGGAGAACCGCTCGTTCGACCACTACTTCGGCACCTACCGCGGGGTCCGCGGCTTCGCCGACCGCCGGGTTCCGCACCTCTCCGACGCCAGCGGCCTGAACGCCTTCGCCCAGCCCGGCTACCCCGCTCCCGGCTACGGCGGCCATCTCCGCCCGTTCCACATCGACAGCTACAACAACGGCGAGTGCACCAACGACATCAACCACAGCTGGGCCCCCCAGCACACCTACTGGAACGGCGGCCGGCTCGACGCCTTCCTCACCGGGCACACGGCGGTCGACGGCCCGGCCAACGCCCCGCTCACGATGGGCTACTACGCCCGGCGGGATCTCGCCTTCTACTACGCCCTGGCCGACGCGTTCACCCTCTGCGACGGCTACCACAGCTCGGTCCTCGGCCCGACCGACCCCAACCGCCTCTACGCGATGACCGGGACGCTCGACCCCGCCGGCCGGGCCGGCGGTCCGATCCTCTCGACGAGCCCGACCCGGGTCGAGCGCTTCGGCAAGCTGACCTGGACGACGATGCCCGAGCAGCTGACCGCGCGCGGCGTCAGCTGGAAGGTCTACGGCTCGGCCGACGGCAACTACGGCGACAACGTCCTGCCCTACTTCAAGAATTTCCTCCAGAACCCGAGCCTCCTCGCCAACGGGCTCGTCCCATCCTTCCCCGGCACCTTCCAGCTCGACGCGCTGCTCGGGACGCTGCCCCAGGTCTCCTGGATCCTCGCGCCCCTCCTGGCCAGCGAGCACCCGCCCGCCCCGGTCGAGTTCGGCGAGGCGATCTCCGCCCAGGTCGTCTCCGCCCTCACGGCCAACCCCGCCGCCTGGGCCAAGACCGCGCTCTTCATCACCCACGATGAGAACGGCGGGTTCTTCGACCACGTCCGCCCGCCGACCGCGCCCCCCGGCACCCCGGGGGAGTTCCTCACCGTCTCACCGCTCCCGGCCGACGCCGGCGGCGTCGCCGGTCCGGTCGGCCTCGGCTTCCGGGTGCCGATGCTCGTCGTCTCCCCGTTCAGCCGGGGCGGCTTCGTCTGCTCGGACACCTTCGACCACACCTCGGTGCTCCGCCTCCTCGAGACCCGCTTCGGCGCCGAGGTGCCGAACCTCAGCGCCTGGCGCCGGTCGGTGACCGGCGACCTCACCACCGCCTTCAACTTCGCCGCTCCCAACCGGACGGTCCCGACGCTCCCCCAGCCGTCGCTCCTCGACACCCGGGTCCTCCTCAGCAACTGCCTGACGTCCGCCCCGCTCAGCCTGGTGACCGGGACGGTCACCAGCCTCGGGGCCCTCGAGTCCACCCTGGTCACCCCGTATCCCGTCCCCCCGCCCCCGCAGGCTCAGCCGGGCCAGGAGCCGGGCACCGCGCCCGCGCCGAGCGGGCCGGTCGCCTGCCCGGCCTGACCTGACGCCCGTGCGCGGCCGCCTCCGCCGGCTCCCCTCGCGGCGCGTCGCGGCCGCCCTCTTCCTCGCCTCGCTCGGCGCCTTCCTCGCCAGTCCCCTCGCCACCCACTGGTCGTTCATCGACCTCGAGGTCTACCGCGGCGGCGGCCAGGCCCTGCTCGACGGCGCCCGCGTCTACCACCTCCACTTCCACGGCTTCCTCGACTTCACCTACCCGCCGCTCGCGGCCATGCTCTTCACCCCGCTGACGCTCCTGCCTCTCGCCGTGCTCCAGCCACTTGTCACGATCGTCAGCCTCGCCCTGATCCCGTTCGTCCTCCGCTGCGCCCTGCGCCTCGCCCCCTGCCGGGACTGGCTGACCGGCGAGGAGGCGACCCGGCTCGCCCTGGTCGGCGCCGCGGCCGGCGTCTGGCTCGAGCCGATCTGGTCGACCCTCGGCTACGGCCAGATCAACGTCGTCGTCGCCGCCCTGATCCTCGGCGACCTCGCCCGCCCCGACCGCGCCCGGGGGAAGGGCGTCCTCATCGGCCTGGCCACCGGTCTCAAGCTGACCCCGGGGCTCTTCGTCGTCTACCTCCTGGCCACCCGCCGCTACCGGGCCGCCGCCACCGCGCTCGCGACGTTCGCCGCCGGCGTCGCCGCCGGCTTCGCCGTCGCCCCCCGCGAGGCGGCCGACTTCTGGGGCGGCGCCTTCCTCGACCCGACCCGGGTCGGCCGGGTCGAGAACGCCGTCAACCAGACGCTGCGCGGCGCCTACGCCCGGCTCCTGCACACCACCGGCGTCGCGAGCTGGTGGCTTCCGACCGCCGTGCTCGTCGGGGCGGTCGGCCTCGTCCTGGCCGCCCGGGCCGGCCGGGCCGGCGACGAGGCCGCCGGGTTCTCGATCTGCGCCCTCACCGGCCTCCTCGTCTCACCGATCTCCTGGTCGCACCACTGGACCCTGGCCCTCCCGGCCCTCCTCCTCTTCGCCGTGCGCGCCCATCGCCGGGCCAGCCGGATCGGCCTCGCGGCGGCCGCCGGAGCCGCCGCGGTCGGCTACTCCCAGCTCATCCACTGGGTCCCGCACCCCCACCCCGGCCCCCTCCACGCCGAGCTCCACCTCGACGCCGGCCAGCAGCTCCTGGCCGACGCCTACGTCCTCCTCGCCCTGCTCGGCCTCGCCCTGGCCGGGGCGCTCGCGCTCGGCCTCGGACGCACGGCCGAGCACCGATCGGTCGCTCGGACCGGCGCCATCGGCGCACCAGATCCTGCTCCGAGATGACCCGGTCGGCAACGATCGGACCATCCCGAGCGCGCGGCTGAGTCGAACATTCGTCGGTCTCGCCCGGCCGAGGCTCAAGGCGCCCGCCGCGGTCGACGATGGGTTCCCGCCTGCTGCTGTTCGGAACGAATCCCGGCGGGTGGCCAGGGACCGGCCGTTGAGACCGGCCCCGGTCAAGACATCAGGCATCCGGGTCCGTCGACCTCATCCTTCAAGGAGTTCGCATGCGCGTGTCCGTCCGTCGTCGCCTCCGTGGCCTGGCTGCCACGGCCGCGCTGAGCGCCCTCGCGCTCGGTGCCACCGCCGTCTCCTGCGCCCAGGCGAGCGTCCTCAGCCTCAGCGCGTGCGACAACTCGCTGCTCGGTCGGCCCTTCCTCCCCTGGGCCGACGGCAACTCCTACAAGCTCGTCCCCGGCGGCGACTTCGAGAGCGCGCTCTCCGGCTGGACGCTCACCGGCCCGGCCGGCCGCGTGCCCGGGAGCGAACCCGCCGGCGTCACCGGGACGGTCGGCGCCTCCGCGCTCTCGCTCTCGGCCTCCGGGTCCGCCCAGGCGCCCGGGACCTGCGTCAACGCCGCCTACCCGAGCTTCCGCTTCTTCGCCCGGAGCGACACCCCCGGCTCGCTGCTCTCCGTCTCGGTCGTCTACCAGACCTTCCTCGGGCCGGTCGCCATCCCGGTCGGCGTCGTCGGTCTCGGCCTCGGCTGGGCCCCGACCGTCCCGATGGTCACCGGCTCCGCGGTTCCCGGTGTCCTCTCGGACGGCACGGCGCCGGTTGCCCTGCGCTTCACCGAGCTGACCGGGACCTCCCAGATCGACGACGTCTACGTCGATCCGCACACGATCCACTGAGCTCTAGCGATACCCGTCGCTTCGTTCCACCCCGGGACCGGCATTTGCATGCCGGTCCCGCGGCGTTGTGAGCGGCAACCGCGCGTCCACGCGGCAGGTCGCTCCACGGCGCACCGTCCCCGTCTCGGGGCGCGCGGGATCGCAGGTATCATCGGACCTGGCCTGATCCATATGGACATCGACTCATACGGGAGTCCCGAGGCAGAAGCGCTACTGGAGGCGGCGCGGACTCGTCGCAACCGGCGCGTGCCGATCGGGCACGAGGTCATCGCCCACGGCCTGGCCAGCGCCGGTTTCGTCGCGGCCGCCGTGGCGTTGGCCGTCCTAGCGCCGTGGACGCGCCCGTTCGACGCGGTGACGTTCGTCCTGACCATCGCCCTCTACGTGGTCGCCGCCAACGTCCGCTTCCCGGTCGGCACGGTATGGGCCAACCCGACCCAACTCGTCATCGTGCCGATGCTCTTCGTCCTGCCGACCCCGATCGTGCCGGTGGCCGTGGCCCTCTCGCTGCTCCTCTCTCGGGTGACCGATGTCGTCCGGGGACGCATCACCCTCCCGCGCCTGATCGCCACGCTCGGCGACAGCCTGTATTCGCTTGGACCGGCCGTGGTCCTGGTCGCGGCCGGCTCCCCCGACTTCAGCTGGTCGCACTGGCCGCTCTACCTCGGAGCCCTCGGAGCGCAGGTGACGGTCGATGCGATCTCGACGATCTCACGGCTGTGGTTCGGCGAGGGAGTCCACCCCCGCGACCAGCTGCCGCCGATGGTCTGGACGTTCGGCGTCGACTTTGCCCTATCGACCGTCGGGCTGCTGATCGCCGCGGCGGCCGTCGGACGAGTCGGCCTCATCCTGCTCACCCTTCCCTTGACCGCCCTGCTCGGGCTCTTCGCCCGCGAGCGCCACGAGCGCCTCGACCAGGTGCTCACCCTCAGCTCGGCCTACCGGGGCACCGCCCTCCTCCTCGCCGACGTCGTCGAGGCCGACGACTACTACACGGGCGAGCACAGCCGCGGCGTCCTCGAGCTCTCCCTCGCCGTGTCCGACGCCCTCGGGCTCGACGCCACCCACCGGCGGGTCGTCGAGTTCGCCGCCCTCCTCCACGACGTCGGCAAGATCCGCGTCCCCAAGACGATCATCACCAAGCGCGGGCCGCTCGACGAGGACGAGTGGACGATCGTCCGCCGGCACACGATCGACGGCGAGGCGATGCTCTGCCAGGTCGGCGGCGCCCTCGTCGAGGTCGGGCGGATCGTCCGCGCCTCCCACGAGCGCTTCGACGGCCAGGGCTATCCCGACGGCCTCGTCGGCGAGGAGATCCCCCTGGAGGCACGGATCGTCACCGCCTGCGACTCATACAGCGCCATGACCACCGACCGTCCCTACCGCCCCGGGCGCAGCCCGGCCGAGGCCCTGGCCGAGCTCGAGCGCTGCTCGGGGAGCCAGTTCGACCCCAACGTGGTGGCCACCCTCCGCGAGCTGATCTTCGCCGAGCTCGCGGCGGCCGCCGACGGCGCCGCCTCGTCGGCCCCGAACGGCATGTCCCGGTCGGCTCCGAACGCCATCCGCGCCCCGACGCCGAGTCGCTGAGCGCCGGCCGATCGGCCCGGGTCCTCTCAGCCCGGGCGGGTCGAGACGAGGCTCGGGGGGAGGCGGAGGTCGGCCTCCTCCCGGGTGAGCGGGAAGTGGCAGGCCGCGACGGTCCCCCCGCCCTTGTCCTCGAGCGGCGGCTCGTCCTCATGGCAGAGATCCCGGGCCTTCGGGCAGCGGGTGTGGAAGCGGCAGGCCCGAGGCGGGTCGGCCGGGCTCGGGACGTCACCGCTCAGGAGCTGGCGCTGGCGGCGGCTGTGCGGGTCGGCCACCGGGACGGCGGCGAGGAGGGCGCCGGTGTACGGGTGGCGGGGAAAGCCGTAGAGCTTCGCGTTCGGCGCCGCCTCGACGATCTTGCCCAGGTACATGACCATGACCCGGTTGCACATCTGGCGGATCACCGAGAGGTCGTGGGCGATCAGGATGAGGGTCAGGTCGAGGTCGCGTTGGAGGTCGCGCAGGAGGTTGAGGATCTGCGCCTGGATCGAGACGTCGAGGGCCGAGACCGGCTCGTCGGCGACGATCAGCCGCGGGTCGAGGGCCAGCGCCCGGGCCACGCCGATCCGCTGGCGCTGGCCACCGGAGAACTCGTGGGCGTAGCGGTTGTAGTGCTCGGGGTTCAGCCCGACCCGCTCCATCAGCTCCTGGACCCGGCGCCGGCGCGCGCCCTCGCCGCGGGCCAGGCCGTGGATGACCAGCGGCTCGGCGACGATCGAGCCGACCGTCTTGCGGGGGTTCAGCGACGAGTACGGGTCCTGGAAGATCATCTGCACCTCCCGGCGCAGCGCCTTCAGCTCGGCGCCCCGCAGCCGGGTCACGTCGCTGCCGTCGAAGTGGATCTCCCCGCTCGTCGGGGCGAGCAGGCGGGTGATCAGGCGGGCGGTCGTGCTCTTCCCACAGCCGCTTTCCCCGACGATCCCGAGCGTCTCGCCCCGGCGAACCTCGAAGCTGACGTCGTCGACCGCGTGCACGGCCCCGATCTGGCGCTGGAAGACGATCCCCCGGGTGATCGGGAAGTGCTTGACCAGGTTGCGGGCCTCGAGCAACGGGCTGCCCGGGCGCGGCGCCGGTCCGGGGCCGGGTCGGGGACCGGGTCCGGGTTCGGCGCCGGGGTCCGGGCTGGCCCCCGGGTCGGGGCCGGCCCCCGGGTCGGAGCGGGCGCCGGGGTCCGACCGGGCGCCGGAGGGGTCGGGAGCCGGGCCGGGGGCGGCGGCCGCGTCGGTCATAGGGCGGCGCCGTCGTCGTCGTCGGTGTCGCCGAGCGCTCCGGCGCCCGCGGCCACCCCGGCCGGCCCGGCGTCGACGGGGTCGGGGACGGCGCCGGCCCGCGCGGCCGCCCAGGCGCGCCGGCGGGCGCCCTCGTCGAGCAGGCAGGCGACCTGATGGCCGGGCTCCCCGGTCACCGGGACGAGCCGGGGATCGACGCGGGCGTGGGAAGGCTGGGCGTAGAGGCAGCGGGGATGGAAGTGGCAGCCGGGCGGTCGCCGGATCAGGCTCGGCGGGCGGCCGGGAATCGGGATCAACGGGTCGCCGGGGTCGCGGTCGAGCGAGGGGATCGACCCGAGGAGGCCCCAGGTGTACGGGTGCTGGGGGGAGTCGAAGAGCTGGGCCGTCGCCCCGATCTCGACGATCCGCCCGGCGTACATCACGGCGATCTCGTCGGCCATCTCGGCGACGACCCCGAGGTCGTGGGTGATCAGGATGATCGCCATGCCGAGCTCGTCCTGGAGGCGCTCCATCAGCCCGAGGATCTGGGCCTGGACGGTCACGTCGAGAGCGGTCGTCGGCTCGTCGGCGATCAGGAGGCGCGGCTCGTTGGCCAGGGCCATGGCGATCATCGCGCGCTGGCGCATCCCCCCGGAGAGCTCGTGGGGGTAGGCGTCGACCCGGCCGGCCGGATCGGGGATGCCGACGAGCTCGAGCAGCTCGATCACCCGAGCCCGGGCCGCCTGCTTGCCGACGTCGTTGTGCACCCGGATCGCCTCGGCGAGCTGGGCGCCGACCCGGTAGAAGGGGTGCAGGGAGGAGAGCGGGTCCTGGAAGATCATGGCGATGTCGTTGCCGCGGATCTGGCGCATCTCCTCGGCCGGCATCGCGACGAGGTCGCGCCCTTCGAAGAGGATGCGTCCGGAGATCGACGCGTTCGACGCCCGGGTCAGGCCGAGGATCGTCCCGGCGCCGACGCTCTTGCCCGACCCGGACTCGCCGACGATCCCGAGCGTCCGGCCGCGCCCGACCCGGTAGGAGACGCCGTCGACCGCGTGGACGGTCCCGTCGTCGGTGGCGAACTCGACCCGGAGGTCGTCGACCTCGAGCAGGGGGGCGTCCGGGCTCACGCGTAGCGGACGCGGGGGTCGAGGTAGGCGTAGACGACGTCGACGGCGATGTTGGCCAGGATGATGAAGATCGCCGCGACGAGCACCGTCCCCTGGATGATCGGGTAGTCGCTGTGGATGATCGCGTCGTAGTTGAGCCGGCCGATGCCGGGCACGTTGAACACCGTCTCGGTCAGGAGGGCCCCGCCGAGGAGGACGCCGATGTCGAGGCCGAGGACCGTGACCAGGGGGGTCAGGGCCGAGCGGAGGCCGTGGTGGAGGACGACCGTGCGCTCGAGCAGCCCCTTGGCCCGGGCGGTCCGGATGTAGTCCTCCTGCATCGTCTCGATCAGGCTCCCCCGGAGGAGCCGGGCGTAGATCGCGGCCGAGCTGGCGGCGAGGACGAACCAGGGCATGATCAGCGAGGTCGCCCACTTGACCGGGTCGGTCGTGACCCCGACGTAGGTGTTCGCCCCGGGGAGGAGGGGGAACTTGCCGATGTCCTGGGCGAAGAGGTAGAGGAGGACGAGGCCGAGCCAGAAGACCGGGACCGAGACGCCGATCAGGGCGCCGGTCATGGCCACGCGGTCGAGGATCGTCCGGCGCCGGACGGCCGAGATGATCCCGACGGGGATGCCGACGAGGATCCAGATCACGATCGCCCCGACGGTCAGGGAGACGGTCGCCGGGAGGCGGTCGAAGAGGAGGCTCTTGACCGAGGCGTCGCTCTGGTAGCTGTAGCCGAGGTCGAAGTGGAGGACGAGGTGCTTGAGGTAGTCCCAGAACTGGACGTAGACCGGCTTGTCGAGGCCGAGGTTGTGGCGGATCTCGGCGATGTTCTGGGCCGTGGCGTTGCGCCCGGCCCGGAGCTGGGCCGGGTCGGCCGAGGGGAGGAGATAGAAGATCACGAAGGTCAGGGCGACGACCAGCACGAGCAGGACGAGCCCCCAGAGGAGGCGGCGGATGACGTAGCGCCCCATCGGCGAACTACCTACCGCCCGCCGGCGGCGCCGACCGGGCCGAGCCTGACGGCGAGGCCGGATCGGTCGGACGCCGGGGCGGCCGGGGCGCCCGCGGCGCCCGCCGGCCGGGCGGGAGCCCCGCCGGGGCGGCGGGACTCCCTTGCGCGGCGCGGCGCGTGGCGGGCGGTCCGGCCACCGCTACTTCAGCGAGGAGAAGCTGAAGTCGCAGTTGCCGGTGTTGTAGAGGGCGTTGACGCACTCGATGTCCTTCGAGTAGACGTTCGCCTGGTTGTCCCACGACCAGGGGATCGCGGCGGCCGTCGCCGTGACCATGTCGTCGATCTGGCCCCAGGCCTTCGCCCGGGCGGCCGGTGCGCTGACCAGCTTGGCCTTATCCATGGCCGCGTTGATCGCCGGGTCGTTCAGCTGCGGCCAGTTCTGGTTGTTGGTCTGGGTGATGCTCGACCCCTCGAAGGTCGGGGCGAGCACCGTCTGGGGGTCGGCGAAGTCGCGGACCCAGCCGACGTTCGGGCAGACGTTGACCTCGAGCTTCGGGGTGCCGCAGAACTTGCTGTACATGATCGACTGGTCGACGAGCTTGAAGCTCGTGTGGAAGCCGAGGTTGAGGAGGGCCTGGTTGACGATCTGGGCGTCCTGATCGGCCGGCGCACCGGTCGATCCGACGACCACGACCGGCTTGCTGCCGGTGTACTTCCCGGTCGCGTAGCCGGCCTTCTTCATGTAGGCGGCCGCGAGGGTCGGGTTCCCGCCCGGGCTGGTCGTGAAGTCATACCCGGGCCCGGCAAGCCCCCCGGCCTCGTCGAAGCCGGCGACCCCGGGGTAGAGGAAGTGGGTCGCCGTGGTCGATACGACCGACCCGCCGCGGACCGTCCCCATCTGGTGGCGGTCGAGCTCGGCGAACACGGCCTTGCGGAGGTTGACGTCGTTGAACGGGGCGACGGCGGTGTTCAGGGCGACGTAGCGGTTGCCGGAGCCGGGGCTGAAGAAGATCTGGCTGCGGTTGTGCTCGTAGGCCTGACGGACGATCGTCGCCGGCGGGGTGTCGCCCTCGGTGATGTGCGTACCGGTGAGGGCCTGGCGTCCGCCGATCTCCGGGGTCACGCCGATCGACCAGCTGACGCCGTCGAGGTAGGCCGGGCGGTAGTCGGTCGCGGCCGACCAGTTGGGGTTGCGCACGAGGGTGATGTGCTTGCCCGGCTGGTAGCCGATCCCGATGACCTTGCCGGTCGCGTCGTTCTTCATCATGTACGGGCCGGTGGCCACGACGTAGTTGCCGTAGTCGGACGGGGCGTGGGCGTCGAACTTGGCCGCGTACTCCTTGGGCACGGCGGCCGAGAGGGGGAGGACGAACGCGCCGGCGACGTAGCCGCCGACCGGCTGGGTCAGCTTGACGACGATCGTGTACTTGTCGGGGGTGGTGATGCCGGGGATCGGCCCGCCGTTCGCCTTGGCGGCGCCGACGACCGTCCCGTAGTACACGGAGGCGTAGGGGTTGGCGACGTGGGGGTTGAACCCGCGCTCGATCGCGTAGGCGACGTCGGCCGAGGTCACCTCGCGGTTGACCGGCGGGCTGAAGTGGACGCCGTGCCGGATGTGGACGGTGATCGTCTTGTTGTCGGCCGAGATCACGGGCGGGCCGGCGGCCATGTCGGGGACCGGGGTCGTCTGGTCGTTGGGCTTGTAGGAGTAGAGCGGGCGCTGGGAGGCGTAGATGAACTGGTAGTCGATGACGAAGTAGGCGAGGCCGGGATCGAGGTGGGAGGCGTCCTCGTTGGTGACCTCCTGGAGGATGCCGCCGCGCTTGCCCCCGGCGCCGTTGGTCGCGTTCGCCGGGTTCGAGTTGGGGGTGTTCGCCCCGCCGGCGGCCGTCGTGCCGCCGCTCGAGCTGCTGCTCGACCCGCAGGCGGCGAGAACCGCCATGAGCATGACGGCGACCCCCACGCCGAGGGCCGTCCTCGCGTTTTCTGCCATCGTCGGTCCTTTCATCGAGGGTCTGGTCATCACCTGGAGTCCTTTGGGTTGAGGGCGTCCTGCAGCCCGTCGCCGAGCAGGTTGAAGGCGAGCACCGTGATCAGGAGGCCGAGGCCCGGGTAGAGCATGTACCACCAGGCGGTGTCGAAGATCGTGCTGGCGTCGGCGATCATCGCGCCCCAGCTCGGGGTGGGGGCGGTGACCCCGACGCCGAGGAAGGAGAGGGCCGACTCGAAGAGGATGTTCTGGGGGATCAGGACGCTCGCGTAGACGATGATCGGGGCGACGAGGTTCGGGAGGATCTCGCGGAAGATGATCCGCCGGTTCGAGGCGCCGAGGGAGCGGGACGCCTCGACGAACTCCTTCTCGCGGAGGGTGAGCACCTGGCCGCGGACGATCCGGGCGATGTAGGTCCAGCCGACGAAGGCGATCACGACGACGACGGTCCCGAGCCCGGGCTTGAGCAGGCCGCCGAGGCAGCCGTTCCCGAGCTGGCAGGCCGAGGAGAGCCCGAGGGCGAGGAGGAGGATCGGGAAGGAGAGGAAGACGTCGACGAAGCGGGAGAGGAGGGTGTCGACCCAGCCGCGGTAGAAGCCGGCGAGGAGGCCGACGACGATCCCGACGATGACGGCGATCCCGGTCGCGAGAAGCCCGACCTCGAGCGAGACGCGGGCGCCGTAGAGGGTCCGGGCGAGCACGTCCCGGCCGAGCGTGTCGACCCCGAAGGGGTGGGCTCCGCTCGGCCCCTGGGGCACGCCGAAGGCGTCGCTGAGGTTGGGGTTCTGGACGTCGGGGCCGGGGACGCCGACGAGGTCGACGATCGCGGGGGCGAGGATCGCGACGAGACCGATCAGGACGATCACGCCGAGGGCCGCCATCGCGACCCGGTCGTGGCGCAGGCGCCGCCAGAAGAGCTGGAGGGGGGAGCGGGCGGCGATCGACGGCCCGGAGACATCGAGGGCCTCGAGGGGATCGAGTCCGCCGGAGCGGAGGAGATCGGCCGGGCTGACGCTCACCTAGGCCGCGGCCTCCGCCCGCCGGCGGTCAGCCGGTCGCAGGGGAGCGGAGGGCGCGCCCGGCGGCGTGACGGAGCCGCCGCGCCGGGGCGGGACCGTCGTTCTGCGCAATTGCGACACGGCCTCCTCGTCTTGCGAACCGCTGCCCAACCGGCCGGCTTTCGGCATCGGTGCCGCGCCGCCCTGCTCGAACTCTACTCGGCGGCTCGGCCGCGGTCGCCGAATGGTCGACGAATGGCAGCCGATTCGCTCGGCGCCGGGGCAGGGCGTCGGGCGGGCGCCGGGTCGGCGCCGGTCAAGGGGCAGGCGGCCGGCGTCGACAATATGCTGGGAGCGCGGTTCGGTCGCCCCGGGCTCGGGGTAGCGGTGCGGGCGGTCGCCGAGCATGATTTCCAAGGAGGTCGGTGTATAGATGCAAGTCGGGCTCGTTCTCGGAGCAGGAGGGGTGGTCGGAGCCGCCTGGCTGATCGGCGCTCTCCAGGCGATCGAGGAGGAGACCGGGTGGGCGCCGCACACGGCCGCGCGGATCGTCGGGACGTCGGCCGGGTCGGTGATCGGGGCGCTGGCCGCGGCGGGGGTCGAGCCGGAGCTGATGGCCGGGTACGCGAGCGGGGAGACGCACGAGGACCCGGAGGACGTCGCCGAGGTCGAGCGGCTGGCCGACGAGATCGCCGACCGGACGGCGGGGGCCGAGTACCGGCTGACCCTGCCCCAGATCGGCCCGGGGTCGTGGCGGATGGGCGTGGCGACGCTGTTGCACCCGCGGAGCCATTCGCCGGCGGCCCTGGTCAGCGGCTGGCTGCCGCGGGGGGTCGTGCGGACCGATCCGATCCGGGAGCTGGTCGAGCGCTTCGTCCCGGGGGACTGGCCCGAGCACGAGAGCTTCTGGGCGGTGGCCTGCGACTACGCGACCGGGCGCCGGGTGGCCTTCGGCCGGGACGGGGCCCCGCCGGCGCTGGTCGGGGAGGCGGTGGCGGCGTCGTGCGCGATCCCGGCCTTCTACCACCCGGTGAAGATCGGCGGGCGACGGTACGTGGACGGGGGGATCCACTCGGTCTCGAACCTCGATCTCCTGGCCGGCTACGGGCTCGACCTCGTGCTCTGCCTGAACCCGATGTCGAGCCGGGCGCCGATCGAGGCGCGGAGCCCGGCGGCGCGGCTGGCGGCGAACGTCCGGGGGAGCGCCGGACGCCGGCTGGGGAGCGAGGCGCGGACGCTCCGCGACGAGGGGGTCGAGGTGCTCCTGATCCAGCCGAGCGGGGCCGATCTGGCGGTGATGGGGCTCAACCTGATGGCCCGGGACCGGCGGGGCGCGGTCATCGACACGGCGAAGGCGTCGACCGTCCGGGCCCTGCGTCGCCTCGGCGACGGCCAGCCGATGCCCCCGCCGACGGCCGACCAGGGGCCGCCGACCCGCCGGCGGCGCGCGGCCTGAGCCGGGCCGGCCGGTATCTTGGACCCCTCGGGGGACTGGTGTAACGGCAACATAGGGGTCTCCAAAACCCTTGCTCGAGGTTCGATTCCTCGGTCCCCCGCTCGTCGCCGCCCGGCGGGAACGCGGCCGATCGGCCCGAGTCGGGTGGGGGTTGGGAGCGGTTCCCGGTCGGTGGCGGGGGTCGCCGGGGCGCGGCCGGCCCGGGGGTCGGCCGGGGGAGGGGGGTCGCCGGGCTCCGGGCGCCGTATAGGCTCCCCGTATGAGCAGGCGGGCGGGGGCGCGGCGGAGCGTCGGGCGGGTCGGGGCGGCGGTCACCGCCTTTCAGGTGGCGATGGCGATCCGGGAGCACTGGCTGTCGATTCCGCTGGCCCGGCGTGAGCGGATCGCCGAGCTGGTAATGCGGTCGCGCCTCCAGCCGTCGCGGCTGTCGCGGGCCGAGCAGGCCGAGCTGCGCCAGCTGGTCTCGGCCGTGGGCCTGCCGGCGCTCGGCCGGCGGCTGGCGGGGATCGCCGCCGGGCGGCGCGGCCGCTGACCGATCTGGCCGGCTAGGACTCGGGGTCGGTCGCGGCGAGGATCGCCTCGGCCTCGTCGAGGGTCGTGGCGACCGGCATGTGCTCGTCGAGCCCGGCGAGGGAGAGGAGCTTGCGGACGGGACGGTTCGGGCTGAGGAGGACGAGGCTGTGGGTCCCGCCCTCAAGCCGGCGGGAGATGTCGAGGACGGCGCGGAGGCCGCTCGAGTCCATGAAGCCGACGTTGGTGAAGTCGAGGACGACGCCGGGGGTGGGGGCGTCGGCGAGGGCGGCGAGGACGGCATCGGCCATCGAGCCGGCCGTGGCGATGTCGACGTCGCCGGCGACGGTCGCCAGGAGGGGACGGGCGCCGCCGCCGGAGAGGGCGATCGAGAACGGGCTCGGCGGGCGGTCGGAGATCTCGGGGCGGGGTGCGGTCATGGACGCTCCAGAGGGCGTGACGGCGCTCGGTGGGAGTCTACGACGTGGCGGGGGGCCGGAGGTAGACTCGCGGCGCCGGAGGCTGTCACCGAGTGTCGACCCGCGAACTTCCTGTCCCGATGCCGTCGGTCCGGTCGGACGGGGACGCGATGGCGCTCGGGAGGGGAGATCCGGTCGAGGCGGTGGCGCGGGTGGCGGTGGCCCGGCGGGATCGGCTGCTGCGGGTCCACCGGCGGCGTCTGCGCTGGGAGGACCTCGAGGACTGCTACAGCCAGGCGACGCTCGAGCTGGTCGCCCGGGCGCAGCGCGACCCGTTCGCGAGCCCGGAGCACATCGTCAACGCGCTCGAGCAGAAGTTCTCCTCGCGGATCGACGACCGGCGGCGGGCGATCGGCGGGCGGAGCCCGATCGAGATGGCGATGGCCCGGGCGCTGCCCGTCGACGCCCAGGAGGGTGGGGCGGGGGAGCTCGAGGATCGGGGGGCCGAGGTGGTCCGGAAGGTCGCCGACCGGCTCGAGGTCAGCCGGCTGCGGGAGGTGGCGTCCGACCTGACCGACGATCAGCGTCTGGTGCTGGCCTGCCAGATCAGCCTGGGCATGGACTGCGCCGAGTTCTGCCGGCGGTTCGGATGGTCGGCCGAGAAGTTCCGCAAGGTCGCCCAGCGGGCCCGGGGGCGGCTGCGGGCCCTGGTCGCGGAGTACCAGGTCGGCGAGCGGTGCCGCCGCCTCGAGCCGGACCTGCTGGCGTACGCGGCACAGGCGGCGAGCGGGGAGCAGGCCGAGCGGGCGGCGGCCCACCTGGCCAACTGCACGGCCTGCACGAGCCAGCTCCGGACACTCGACCGGGCGTCGCGTCAGGTGGCGGCGATGCTGCCGGCCCCCGGGCTGGCGGCCCAGGTGGGGGCGCTGGCCAAGCTGGGCGGGCTGGTGCTCGGGGCGCGCCGGGTGTTCGGCTCGCTCGGGCGGGGGGCGAGCCCGGCCGGGGCGGGGTTGGCCGGGGGGTCGGCGGCCGGGGCGGGGGCGCTGAAGCTGGGCGTGGCCGCGGCGTGCCTGGCCGGGGCGGCCGGTGGGTACGCGATCTGCGGGCAGGGGCTCGTCGGTTACCCGGCGGGCCGAGCCCACCACCACACTCACGCGGCCCGGCGGCCGGCGGCGCCAGGTGGCGATCGCGAGCGCCGCCGCGGCGCCGGGGCCGGCGGGAGGACGGCCGGCGACGGTGGTGGCGAGCACGGCGGGGCCGCGAGGACCGGTGACCGGGGCGGCGGCGTCGGCGGTGGCGCGGCGGGAGTTCGGCGGGAGGACGACGGCGGCGACGGTCGCGCGGGCGGAGTTCGGGGCGGCCTCGGCGCACGAGGCGAGCGCGGCCGGACCGTCGAGCGGAGCCGCGGCGTCCCCGAGCTCTGGGGCGGCGGCGGGGCCGGGCTCGTCGGCCGGGTCGGGGTCGGCCGGGTCGGGCGGATCGGCCGCCTCGGGGTCGGGCAGCGGGTCGGGCGGGTCGGGGGCGTCGGCCGGCTCGGGGTCGGGCGGGTCCGGGGCCGCGGGCGGCGGGGGCCGGGCGGCGCGCCAGGCCCAGGTCGAGTTCGGGGGCTTCGAGCGCTGAGCTGAGCCGGGCCGGCCCGGGGGTCGGTCGGCGTCGGCGGGGCGGCGGGCCAGGCCCAGGTCGAGTTCGGGGGCTTCGAGCGCTGAGCTGAGCCGAGCGGGCGGGTGTCCCGGGCGAAGGTGCCGGTCGGAGTGAACCGACGAGGCACACCATGACCACTCCCCATCCCGACTCAAGGTGCGTCTCTCGGGGCGCGCGCGCGATCCGCCCCCTCCGGGTTGCGTGCTGGACAAGCGCCCGTCCGCGCGGCCGCTGCCGGGATCGCGACGTCGCGCTGGCGACGTGCGGGCCGGGCGGCCGCGCAACCTTCTCGACGAGCGGGGCCGGTGGCGGGTGATGCGCCGCCGGCCGACCGCGGTCTACCGGGTCCTCGACGAGGACGATCTCCTCTTCGGGGGCGACTACCTCGACGCCGGGCTCGATCCGGCCGACGGCCGGGCCGGCTCGGGTGCTGGGCGATCCGGGCCCGGGCGGGCGGGTCGGTGGCGACGATCCGCCGGCGCAGGATCCGGTGGCGCCCGATGTCTGGCGATGCGGGCCTCGTCCGGCGGGCGGGCGACGGGCCTCGGCCCGCCGGGACGTGCTGATCGCCTGTGCCGGTGCGCTGGTGCTCGCGCTGGTGGTCGCCCGCCTCGCGAGCATCCTCCTCGCCGGAACCGGGTCGCCCCGGGCCGGCCGCTCGCCGAGCGACCGCCGGCCGGGGTCGCCGCCGGCCGGCGCCCGGGGCCTCGCCTCGCGTCCGCCGTCCGGCGGGTCGGCTCCGCCGGCCGGCGCCCGGGGCCTCGCCTCGGTGCCGCCGTCCGGCGGGTCGGCTCCGCCGGCCGGCGCCCGGGGCCTCGCCTCGGCGGCGCCGTCCGGTGGGTCGGCTCCGCCGGCCGGCGTCCGGGGCCTCGCCTCGGTGCCGCCGTCCGGTGGGTCGGCTCCGCCGGCCGGCCGGCTGACCGTGGTGCCGAGCGTGACCCCGGGCCCGACCGGGCTCCGGGCGGTTGGCCGGGCGGGGTCGGGTGCGTCGGATCGGCCGGCCCCGACCCGGCTACCGGCGCGGTCGGCCCCGACGCGCCCATCGGATCGGCCGGCCCCAACCCGGCTGCCGGCGCGGTCGGCCCCAACCCGCCCGTCGGATCGGCCGGTCCCGACCCGCCGGCCGGCGGGGTCGGCCCCAACCCGGCCGGCGAACCGGCCGGCGCCGGCGGAGCCATCGCCGGTACAGATCCGGCCCGTGCGGCCGGAGCCATCCCCGCGGAAGCATCGACCGGCTCGGCCGGACGTCTCGTTCGCGGTCGAGCGGGAATTCGGCTTCGAGCGATGAGCGAGGCGGCGCGGGCCGGGGTCCGGCTCGACACATGGTCGCTGCGGCGGCTGCGGGCGTCGGGCGGGCTCACCCGGTGGGTGCTCTACGTCACGGCGGTCGTGGGCGTCGCTACGACCGTCCGCTTCGCGATCGCCCCGCCGCGGCCGGTGGCCGCCCCGGTGGTGCGGGTGGCGGTCGCCGATCGAGGGGCGGAGGGCTTCGCGACGCTGTTCGCCCGGCGATATCTGACCTGGGACTCGGCCTCGCCGGCGGCGCATGGGCAGGGGCTGGCCGGGTTCGTCGGCGGGTCGGTCGATCCCGACGCCGGGCTGGGCGTGCCGCCCCGGGGGGCGGAGCGGGTCGGGTGGGCCGAGATCGTCCAGGCGCGGACGGCCGGGGCGGGCGAGCACGTGTACACGGTGGCCGCCGACACCGGCGCGGCGAGCCCGACCTACCTGTCGGTGGACGTCGTTCGCGACGGGTCGGGCGCGCTGCGCCTGGGGCGCTACCCGGCCCTGGTCGGACCGCCGCTGACGCTCCCGGCGGCCGGGCTCGGCGAGGTCGGCGTCGGCGACGTGTCCGATCCGGCGGTGTCGGTCGTGGTCGAACGGTCGCTGCGCAACTACCTGGCCGGGTCGGGGCAGAACCTGACCGCTGATCTGGCGCCGGGCTCGGCGGTCACGACGCCGGCTGAGCGCTTGACCCTCGACCGGGTCGACCAGGCGCGGGTCGGAGCGGGCGGCGGGGTCCTGGCCACGGTGAGCGCTCACGACGCGGCCGGCGCCACCTACACGCTCACTTATCAGCTCGATCTCGTCCGGTCGGCCGGTCGGTGGCTGGTCGGGGCGATCCAATCAGACCCGAGGACCTAGGAGGTGGTGGCGGCCATGGCCGTTGGATGGAAAGGGGCCCGGCGTTGGGCCGGGACGGTGGCGGCGATCGGCGCGGTCACGCTCGCCGGGTCGCCGGGGAGCGCGCTCGCGGCCTCGGTGTCGGGAGGGTCGGTGTCCGCCGGCCAGGTCTCGGCGCAGAACGGCAGCTCGCTCGAGGCGGCGGCGACCCGGGCCGGGGACACCGGGCGCAAGGTCGCCTTCAGCCTCATCGGGCTCGCCCTGGCCGTGGCGGCGATCGTGCTGGCCTTCAAGCGCGACTTCAAGGAGGCGGTGGGCGTCCTCGCCATCGGCCTGGTCGCGGTCCTGCTGGCCAGCCCGACGGGGGTCTCCGTGCTCCAGCAGACGGTCTCGATGCTCTTCGGCGGGGCGTGAGCCGGGATGGAGATCCGCTCCTACCGCGCCGTCTTCGAGCTCGAACGCCGGGTCTACCGGATCGACACGCTGCGCCTGAACCCGGCCGGCGTCCCCCTGCGGGGAATCGTCTATGCGGCGGCGATGATCCTGGCCACGGGGCTGGCCAGTCGGATCGGGCCGGTGGGCCTGCTCCTCGGGGTGCTTCCCTGGTATGTCGGCTACGTCGGCCTGCCGGTCGCGGCGGCGGCCCTCGGCACGATCGTCCGCATCGAGGGCCGGCCGTTCCACCTGGCGGCGTGGGCCCTCGCCGCCCACCGGCTGGCTCCGCGCCACACGACGCGCCTCGGTCGAGCCCCGGCCCCGCGCGCGCGGTGGCGCCCGGATCGGGTCGTCTTCATCCCCGACGGATCGGACTCCCGCCTGCGGCGGCTGCGCTATCGAGGCCCGGGCGCGGTCCTCGTGTGCTGCGCGCACGACCGGGTCGACTGGCGTCGACCGGGTCTCGGTCGGGGCGCGCGCGGCGCCCTGGTGACGGTGCACGCCCGGGAGGGCGGGCACCCGCTGCTCCGGCCGGCGGGCCTCGAGCTCGGGCCCGGGGCGGTCCTCGAGATCCGCACGGTTCCGGCGCCCTGAGCCGGCCGGTCGATGCGTCAGCCGATTTCCTTCGTCTACGGCAACTGTCTGCTCGGATCGAGTGGCCCGTGGGCGGTGTTCGCGCTGACGCCGTGCTCGTACGCGACGCTGACCACGGAGCGCAAGCACGAGGTCTTCGGCCGCGTCCTCGCCGCGCTCGAGGCGGTCGAGGCGGACCTCCAGCTGATCCGCGTGACCCGAGCCTGGGACGTCACGGCCTATGCGGACGAGCTCGAGCGTGGCTACGCCGGACCCCACGCAGAGGCCCACGCCCGCTACGTGGCCGAGCATCGGGCGGGGCTCGGCGAGGTCGGCCGGGCGCTGGCCGCCGTCTACCTGGCGGTCAGCCTCGAGGATCCGGAGCGCGACATCGGCGCCTACGTCTCGGGCGCGCTCGAACGGTCGCCGCGAGAGCTCCTCGACGCCCTGCGGGAGGCGCTGGCCTGGCAGGACCGCCGGCTCCTGGCCGCGTCCGAGCTCGAGCGCCTGCGGGTGCGGGCCGACGAGGCCCACGCCCGGATCTGTGCGTTCATCGAGGCGCGGCCGGCCCGGACGGTCGAGATCCAATGGCTCGTACGACGAGCGTTCTGCCGGGGCCGGGGCGAGCCGGTGGTCGACGGCCTGCACGCACCGCAGGCGCTCGTCTTCGAGCGCAACGGCCAGGCCGTGCTCGCCCCGCTCGAGGCCGACGTCCTGCGCTGGCTCGACGGCTACGTCGAGAATCGCGGGCGGAGCCTGTGCGTCGAGTCGGAGCTGGGTACGAGCTGGCAGGCCCAGCTCGTCGCCGGAGCGCTCCCCGAACGAGCCGAGTTCCCGGGGGCCCGGCTCGAGTTGATGTTCGGCCCGCCGGAGTCGCTGCCCTACGGGGTCGACCTCACCCTCAACGCCCGGTACCTGCCTAACGACCTCGCCCTGCGGCTGGTCCGCCGGCGGGTCCAGGACGCGGACCAGATCATCCGGGCCGAGGCCGACGGCGACCAGGGCGTATCGGACCGGGGGTATGACCGCACCCAGGACGCCCGGGACCTGCTCGCCTACCTCCAGTCGGCGAGTCGGCCGCCGCTCCTGCGGGCGACCCTGGCGATCGCGGTGGCCGCGAGCGGGGAGGCCGAGCTCGAACGGCGGGTCGAGCGGTGCCGGCGCGCCTACGGCGAGGTCCGCCTGCACCGGCCGGTCGGAGACCAGCTCGAGCTGTTCCTCCAGCATCTGCCGGGGCAGCGGACCCGCATCCGCGGCTACGACGACGTCCTCACCGCCGAACAGGTCGCGGCGATGCTCCCCCTCGGGACCCACGCCGTCGGCTCGGGGCAGGGCTTCTACCTCGGCCACACGCTGAGCGGATCGCGCCAGCCGGTTCGCTTCAACCTGCGCGAGGGATCGGACACCGACCGCAACGCCGCGATCCTCAGCCTCGGGGCGCTCGGCTCGGGCAAGACGACCCTCGACCAGAAGCTCCTGTACGAGGGGTTCCTCCTCGGCGCGCGGATCATCGACTGCGACCCGAAGGGCGACCACCGCCTCCACCGGCTCGACGCCGTCGCGGCCGATGTCGAGACGGTCGCCCTCCGCCCGGAGCGGGCGCTCCGGGGGATGCTCGATCCGCTCCGGGTGGCGCCGGACCACATGCGCCAGGACGCGGCCGTCTCCTTTCTCTGCGACCTGCTCCCGGCCCGGTCGGACGCGGCCTGGGAGACGGCCGTCGTCAAGGCGGTCGACGGCGTGATCCGGGGCGCGGCGGAGCCGACCTGCTTCGAGGTCGTCCGGGCCCTGTCGGCCGGCGACGACGTCGACCAGCAGGTGGCGAAGACCCTCTCGGTCTACGCCCGGGCCGGCCTGACGCAGCTCGGCTTCGCCGACCCGGACGTGACGATCTCCGCCGTCGGTGAGCGCCAGGTCACCTACATCCCGATCCGGGACCTGCCGGGTCCGCAGGCGGGCACGGCCCGGGCCGACTACTCGGTGGCCGAGCGGGTCGGCGAGCAGATCGTCCGGCTGATCGCCATGTTCGCCATGCAGCTGATGGCGGCCGAACGGCACCGGCTCAAGCTGTTCAGCTTCGACGAGGGCTGGCGCCTCCTCGGCGACCCGGTCGGCCGGATGCTGCTCGCCGGGCTCCAGCGGATGGGCCGGTCCGAGCTGGCGGTGCCGATCATCTCGACCCAGCTGGTCAGCGACACGCTGCTCGACGGCCGCGACTCGCTCGAGAACCTGATCGGGGCGACGTTCGTGTTCGGCCTGCGCAGCGAGGCGGAGGCCGCTCGCGCCCTGTCCCTCCTCGACCTCGACCCCGACGACCAAAGCCTCCGCCGGCGGCTGCTCGAGTTCGAGGCCGGGCGCTGCCTGATGCGCGACCACCTCGGCCGCGTCGAGGCCGTCCAGGTCGACCTGGTCGCCCCGTGGCTGCTGCGGGCCCTCTCGACCACGCCGCGGCCGGCCGCCGACGCGAGTGCGTCGTGATCGGCCGCCGCCGCCGGCGTCCTCCGTCCCGGCTGCCGCCGGGCGACTGCTCGCCCGCGCCGCCACCGGGCGACTGCTCCCCCGCGCCGCCGCCGCCGCCGGGCTCCTGCTCGCGATCTCGGCGGTCCCGGCGTACGCCGCCCGCCCGGCGGCGGCGCCGCCGCCGGCGAAGTCGCCCGCGGTCGCCGCCGGCCCAGCTCCGGCGCCGACCACCGTCACTCGGGCGCCCGCGGCGCCCGCCGCTCCGCCCGCCGCGCCGGTCCCGCTCGGTCCCGACCCCAGCGCGCAGACGACGTCGCTCAGCGGGCCGGGGCCGCTCGTGGCCAACGGTCTCGGCAGCCCGTCCTGCCGCGACCCCCGGCTCCGCGCCCAGCTCTCGGCGACCGCCCGTACGAACTGCGGGGCCTCCGGCGTCGCCGTCGCCGTCGCCCCGCTCGAGCATTACGAGTTCGACGTCCACATCGACAGCGGGATCCTCGGGTTCGCCCCAGCCGCCGTGATCCCCGACCTGGTCATCGGTCCGGTCTGGATGGCGATCGTCTGGCTCACCCACGTCGCCGTCGTCGCCCTCGAGTGGTGCTTCTCCCTCGACCTCCTCGGCTCGGGGGCCCTCGCGCCCGTCGCCCGGGGCCTTCAGGCGATGCGCGACGCCCTGACGACGCCCTGGCTCGGCCCGGTGCTCGCGATCGCCGCGGTCGCCGTCCTCTACAACGGGATCGTCCGGCGCCGGGTCGTCGACACGCTCGGGCAGGTGGCCCTGCTCCTGGCGATGATGGCCGGTGGCCTCTGGGTCATCGCCGACCCGACCGGGACGGTCGGAGCCGCGAGCCGACTGGTCAACGAGGCGAGCCTCGGCGCCCTCGGGGCGGCGGCCACCGGCGATCCGAGCCACCCGGTGAGAAGCCTCGACGACGCCCTCGGCGCGCTCTTCGACGTCTCGGTCACCGGACCGTGGTGCTATCTCGAATTCGGCGACGTCGGCTGGTGCCGCGACTCCTCCGCCCTCGATCCCGGCCTCCTCGCCGCCGCCCGCCAGGTCGTCGCCCGCGACCGGGCCGACGCCACCTCGGCCACCCGGCGGCGGGCCGTCCAGGTCGAGGCCGGCGAGGTCGCCGCCGCCCGGACCAACGGGGACCTCTTCCTCGCCCTCCCAGCCAACGGTCCCCGGCGGAACTCGATCAACGCCGACGCGACGAACCCGTCGCTCCTGCGGACGCTCTGCGGCGGGGACACCGCGACCTCGTGTCCGGCGGCCACCGGCCCCCAGGCCGAGTTCCGCACCCAGAAGGGCACGGCCGCCCGCATCGGTGGCCTCGTCCTGATCGTCATCGGCGCCGCCGGGATGTTCGCCCTCGTCGGCTTCATCTGCCTCCGGCTCCTCGGCGCCGCCCTCCTCGCCCTCCTCTATCTGCTCCTCGCCCCGGTCGCCGTCCTCGCCCCGGCGCTCGGCGACGCCGGACGCGACGTCTTTCGCCGCTGGTCGCTGCGGCTCCTCGGCGCCGTCCTGGCCAAGCTCGTCTACTCCGTCTTCCTCGGCGTCGTCCTCCTGATGGTGCGCATCCTCTCCACCCTCGGCGGCCTCGGCTGGTGGACCCAGTGGCTCCTCTTCGCCGTCTTCTGGTGGCTCGTCTTCAACAACCGCCACCGGGTGCTCGAGAACGTGATCCACGAGCGCGCCGAGTCGACCCGCCGGGCGTCCCTGGCCAACCGCCTGTTCGCCACCCGGCAGGCGTTGAAGCTGGCCGCCCCGCCGGCCAAGCTGCTCCGCAAGACGGCCGGACGCGCAGGCGAGCGCCTCCGGCGGCTCCCCGGCCGCGTGCTCGATCAGCCCCTCCGGCGACCCGGCTTCGATCCGTCGACCACCCTCGCGCGCCAGGTCGCCGGGACGCTCGAGCGCGACCACGACCGGGCCGTCGCCACCCTCGCCCGGGCGCCGACGCTCGAGCTCGAGCTCGGGGAGCTCCGCGCCCGGCGGGATCGCCTCCAGCGGGAGCGGCGCGTCGCCCGGACGGCCGGTGACCGTCGCCGGACGGTCTCGCTCCTGCGGCGCGAGCATGACGTCGAGAACGCTGATCGAGGCCGGGGAGCGCCAGCTCGCCGCGGCCCGGGCCGCGGTGCCGGCCGGGGAGGAGCGGCGCCGGCGGACCGGCCTGGTCCACGACGCCGAGCAGCGAACCCGCCGGGCCGAGCTTCTCGACCGGGAGGCCGAGCTTCGTCCGCGGGTCGCCCGGGCCAGCGACAAACGCCGTGGCCGCCGCGACTACCCCGGCCTCGCCCCGATGGTCGGCCTCGAGCCGGGCGCCTACGAGCGCCTGGCCGACGACGACCGGCGGCGAGCCGAGCTCGAGATCGACCGGATGCTCGAACGCCGCCGGTCCCTCACCCACCCGCCGACCGCGCGCCGCCTGATCGGACTGAAGGAGCCGGAGCCGCCCGCCGATCCACGACCGCCTCGCCGTCCGGTGAGCCGCCGGGAGCGCCAGTTCGGTCACCGTCCGTCGCCCGGCGAGACCGGCACCGGTCCCGGTCGGCGCCCCGAGGCGGCTCCGAGCCGCCGGCGGCCGGCGTCCGGTCCGCGAGGCCGGGAGCGCCAGCTCGACCGGCGGGATCGGTGAGCCCCGGCCGGCTCCATCCCGTCGCCCTGGCCGGGGGCCTGATCGCCGGGTTCCTCGGCCTGGCCGTGCTCGTCGCCGCCGTCGAGGTCGTCGACGAGGCCGCCCGAGGCTCGTCCTCCTGCGCCGCGGGTCCGACGACCGTCTCGGCGACCGGGCTCGAACAGATACCCGCCCGGCTGATCCCCGTCTACCAGCAGGCGGCCGGCGCCTACGGACTCGGACCCGACGGGTGGGCCTGGCTCGCCGCGGTCAACCGGATCGAGACCGACTTCGGCCGGGACACGGCCACCTCGTCGGCCGGCGCCGTCGGCTGGATGCAGTTCGAGCCGGCCACCTGGGCCGAGTACGGGGTCGACGGCGACGGCGACGGCCGCAAGGATCCCTACGACCCGGCCGACGCCATCGGGGCCGCCGCCCGCTACCTCCGCGCCCTCGGCGCCCCCACCGACTGGCAGCGGGCGATCCGCAGCTACAACGGCGGCCCGGCCAACGCCCGATCCGCATCGACGCTCGGCTACTGGGCGGCCGCCGCCCGGGACGCCGCCGCCTACCTCGGCGCCGGCGGAGCCCCGCCGGCGACGGCGACTCCCGGCTCGGCCGGCTGCGAGCCGTGTCCGGCCGCGGCCTTCCCCGCCGCTCCCGACCCGCTCGCCGCCTACGACCCGGTCGGCGTGCCCGACGCTCGCGGGGGATACGGGTTCACGCCCGCCCCCGGCGCCGTCTACGCGGTCGGGCAGGAGCCGGAGATCGCCCGGCGCCTCGACGCGCTCGGCCGGGCCCTCGGCCTGCGCCTGACCGGGCTCTCCGGCTATCGCACGCCGGCGCACTCGCGCGCCGTCGGCGGCTACCCGGACGACCCGCACACCCGCGGCCAGGCGTCCGACACCCCGGGCGTCGAGGCGGTCTCCGAGGCCACGCTCGAGCGGTTCGGCCTGACCCGGCCTTCGACGCGCTCCTCCCCGGCCGTGGTCACACCGACCCGGCCGAGGCCGATCACATCCAGCTGCTCGGGAGCGGCCCACACCCGCCGCGACGCCGAGCGCGACGGCGGCGCTTGCGACCTCCGACTGCGCCGCCGGCGGCGCCGTCCCCCTCGCCCCGGGCGACCGCGCCCGCATCGAGCCCGACGGCCGGGCCATCGCCCCGGCCGCAGCGCCCCCGGCGGTCCGGGCGATGATCGCCGCCGGCAACCAGCTGATCGGGACGCCCTACGTCTACGGCGGCGGCCACGCCGACTTCCGGCCGGGCCCCGGCTACGACTGCTCGAGCGCCGTCAGCTGGGCTCTCCACGGCGCCGGCTACCTCACCGTCCCAGAGGACTCGGTCACCCTCGAGGCGTTCGGCGGCCCCGGCGCCGGCCTCTGGGTCACCGTCTACGCCAACCCGGTGCACGCGTTCGTCTACGTCGCCGGCATCCGCCTCGACACGAGCCCCCAGGCCGGCGACGGGCGCTTCGGGCAGTTCGGCCCGCGCTGGCGCCCGGCCACACGCTCGACCGCCGGCTTCGTCGCCCGCCACCCGCCGGGGTTGTGAGCCGCCGCCGGCTGCTCGCGGGCCTGGCCGCATGCGCCCTGGCCACCGGGCTCGCCCTCCCCGGCCGGCCGCCGCCCGGCCGCCGGCCGCCGGCGCCGGTCGTCGTCACCGGGTCCTCGCCGACTCCGGCTCGGCCGCCGGCGTCGCGCCCCGGCCCGCGCGCGGTCAGCCGAGCGTTCGTCGCCGCCTACGTCGGCTTCGTCTACCGGCGGCTGACCGCCGCCCAGATCCCCGCCGCCAGCCCCGACGTCCGCCGCCGGATCGCCGGCCTGCGGCCCGATCCGGCGCCGGCCGTCCTCGCCGCGGCCGATCCCCGGCTCCGGAGCCTGTCGGTCGCCCGCCACGACCGGGCGAGCGCCGTGGTCGTGGTCGCGGTCGAGGACCGAGCCTCGGTCTACGCGCTCACCCTCGACCTCCGCCGCCTCCCATCCGGCTGGACGGTCGTCGGCCTGACCGAGACCGGATAGTAGGGTCCTGCGCATGGCCGACCGCCGCATCGACCACCTCCTGATCGGCGGGGGCATCGCCGGGGCCACCGCCGCAGCCACCCTCCGCGAGGCCGGGGCCGACGGGTCGATCCTCCTCGTCGGGCGCGAGCTCGACCCGCCCTATCACCGCCCGCCCGTCTCCAAGGGGTACCTCCAGGGCCGGGAGAACCGCGAGGACACGCTCGTCCACCAGGCGAGCTGGTGGGCCGAGAACGACGTCGAGCTCCTGACCCGGACCAGCGTGATGGAGATCGACCAGGAGGCGCGGACCGCCAAGCTCTCCAACAAGGAGACGGTCGAGTTCGCCACCGGCCTGATCGCCACCGGGGCGATGGTCCGCCGCCTCACCGTCGACGGGACCGACCTCGACGGGATCCACTACCTCCGCGCCCTCGGCAACGCCGACGCGCATCCGCCGGGAGGTCGAGGACGCCGACCGCGTCGTCCTCGTCGGCGGGTCCTACATCGCCTGCGAGGTCGCCGCCTCCCTGACCGTCCTCGGCAAGCGGTGCACGATCGTCATGCAGGAGTCCCTGACCCTCGAGCGCCACTTCGGCGGCCGGGTCGGCGGCTTCTTCCAGCGTGTCCTCGAGGAGCACGGCGTCGTCGTCGTCGGCCCCGACGAGGTCGAGCGCTTCGAGGGCGACGGGCACGTCCAGCGCGTCGTCACCCGGGGCGGGCGGTCGCTCCCGGCCGACGCCGTCGTCTGCGGGGTCGGGGCGATCCCCGACGTCATGCTCGCCCGGAAGTCCGGTCTCGACCTCGGCGGCCTCGGCGGCGTCCGGACGACCGCCCAGCTCGAGACGAGCATGCCCGGCCTCTACGCCGCCGGCGACATGTGCGAGTACGAGTCGACGATCCACGGCCGCCTGATGCGCATCGAGCACGAGGAGGTCGCCGCCGCCCAGGCCCGGACCGCCGCCCGGAACATGGTCGGGCCGGACCGCTCGGCCCACGAGGTCGTCCCGTACTTCTTCTCCGATCTCGCCGACTGGGCCGCGCTCGAGTACGTCGGCCCGGCCCCGTCCTGGGACGAGGAGATCGTCCGCGGGGCGCTCGACGACGGCGACTTCACCGTCTTCTACATCCGCGATCGCCGCGTCGAGGCCGCCCTCACCGTCGGCCGCTCGGCCGACCTCGACGAGGCCCGGCGCCTGATCGTCTCGCGCGAGCAGCTGGCCGACCCCGGGACCCTCGCCGACGCCGACACCGCCGCCGAAGCCGACGCCGATACCCACGCCGACACCGGCGCTTAGCCGCGGCTTTACGCGGCCGGTCTACCCTGCCGCGATGCGCCACCGCCCGGCCAACGCCCTGCTCGCGGCGCTCGCCTGCCTCGTCGGCCTCGCCCTCACCGGCGCCGTCGCCCTGATCGTCCCGATCGCCCAGGCCCACGACTCGGCGACCCTCCACGGCTTCACCCTCCTCAGCGGCCACTCCCGCCTCAGCCGCCTGGCCACCGACCTCGCCCACACGGTCGATCCGTCGAAGTACGCCGTCATCGCGCTGATCCTCGCCGCCGTCGCCTTCCTCCGCGGCCGCCCCCGGGTCGCCGTCGCCGTCCCGCTGACCATGATCGCCGCCGCCGCGACCAGCGAGATCCTCAAGACGGTCATCGGCCACCCCCGCTACTCCGAGTGGCTGAGCGGCGGCGGGACGCTCCTCGCCGCCTCCTGGCCGAGCGGCCACGCGACCGCCGCGATGATGGTCGCCCTCTGCGGCGTCCTCGTCGCCCCCCGGCTCCTGCGCCCCGTCGTCGCCCTCCTCGGAACCGGGCTTGCCGTCGGCGTCAGCTACTCGATCCTCCTCCTCGGCTGGCACTTCCCGAGCGACGTCCTCGGCGGCTTCCTCGTCGCCGGGTGCTGGGTCGCCCTCGCCCTGGCCGCGCTCTGGCAGGCCGAGGCCCGCTGGCCGCAGGCCAGCCCCCGGAGCGCCCTCCAGCGGGTGAGCCTCGGCCACGGCCGCAGCGACCTCCTCGCCCCGGCCGCCCTCCTCGCCGCCACGTTCGGCGCGGCGATCGGGGTCGTGATCCTCCGCGGGCGCCTCGTCGAGGCCTACGGGGCCGCCCATCTCTCCTTCGTCGCCGGGGCCCTGGCCATCGCCGGCCTGGCGGCGATGCTCGCCACCGGCATGACCGTGGCCCTCCGCCGCTGACGGTCAGCCGGAGGCGCCCGACCGGCCCGGTTCCCAGAGCGGCTCGTTCGGGCCGTTGACCCCGCGGGCGAGGATGAAGAGCAGGTCGGAGAGGCGGTTGAGGTAGCGGACCACCTCGGGCCCGGCCTCCTCGCCCAGGGCGATCGTCCGTCGCTCGGCCCGGCGGCAGACCGTCCGGCAGACGTGGAGCTGGGCGGCGGCCGGGGTCCCGCCCGGGAGGACGAACGACTTCAACGGCTCGAGCGTGTCGTTGACCTCGTCGCACGCCCGCTCGAGCCAGGCGACCTGCTCGGGGACCACGCGGAGACGCTCACGCCCGTCGCTGGCCGGGACGGCGAGGTCGGCGCCGACGTCGAAGAGGTCGTTCTGCACCGTGGCCAGCCAGCCGGCGTACCGGGGTGGGAGGCCGGCGGTGGCCAGGGCGACGCCGAGCTGGGCGTTCAGCTCGTCGACCGCCCCGTAGGCCTCGATCCGCGGATGGGTCTTCGGGACCCGGCTCATGTCCCCGAGATGGGTCTCGCCGCCGTCACCGAGCTTCGTGTAGATCCTCGTCAGGTTCACGGTCATGCCCCGAGTCTGGCACAGGCCCGCCCGGCCGGCGAGCCGTACCCCCGGCGTCCGGCGGATCGCGTACGATCCGCTCGATATTGGTCGGTGGTCATGGGAAGGCCGGTGAGAATCCGGGGCGGACCCGCCACTGTGAACGGAACCCACGCCGGTCGCATCGTGCCCGCCCGCGGGCATCGCGCGAAGTGCGCGGTCACTGATCCTCACGATCGGGAAGGCCGCGGCCGGCGATCCGCAAGCCAGGAGACCTGCCTCCGACCACAAGCCGAATAGCCCTCGTGGAAAGGGGTGGCTCCATGCGCGCCGTCTTCTCGTCCTCCGTTCTCGGGGCGATCTGCCTCACCCTCCTCTGCGGCCCGCCGATCGTCCAGGCCGCCCCGATCCCCGGGCCGGTCACCGTCCGGGTCGAGGGCGCGAACGCCACGCTCCTCCCGCCGACCGTCGTCGCGACCACGCCCGGCTCGTACAGGCTCTACTTCGGCGGCGGCAACTCCTGCCCGGGAACCAGCGCCGCCGAGGCGCTCGACCTGGCCGCCCTGGCCGACGGTTCGAGCTGGGGCGGGTCGTTCAACGCCGGCTTCCAGGACTTCCTGATCAACTCGATCGGCGGCGAGCTCCACCCGACCGGAGCGACCGACGGGAGCTACTGGAGCTTCTGGTACGACCATGCCCCCGCCCAGCTCGGCGTCTGCGGGCAGGCCCTCAACTCGGGTGACGAGATCCTCTTCTTCCCCGACTGCTTCTCGCCCTGCCCGCCCGGCTTCGTCTCGCCGTACGTCCTCGGGATGACCGCCCCGGCGATCGTCCAGCAGGGCTCCCCGGTCGGCGTGACCGTCACCTCCTACGCCAACGCCGACGGCAAGCCCTCCGCGGCCGCCGGCGCGACCGTCTCCGGGGGCGGCGCGTCCGCGACGACGCAGGCCGGCGGCGCGGCGACCCTGACCTTCCCGACCGCCGGCACGTTCACCGTCCGGGCGACCGCCCCGAACTCGATCCGCTCGGAGCCGCACACGATCTGCGTCCACAACGGCAACGACGGCAACTGCGGCACCCCGGCCCCCCCGGGCACCACCCTGCCGGGGACCACGACGACCACCCCGACGACGACCCCGCCCGCCGGGCCGCTCGCGCCCGCCTGTGTGCACAAAGGCGACGACGGCCGCTGCGGGACCGCAGACAGGACCGCCCCGCGCGGGGTCCTCTCGATCGCCGAGGGAGCGCAGTTCGCCCGCGGCCACGGCCCGCGGCTGATCACCGGCCGGGTCGACCCCGACCCGTCCGGGGTGCCCAAGGTGCTGATGCGCCTCGTCCGGGTCGTCCCCCGCGGCCACGGCGCCTGCCAGGCGTTCGACGGCAAGCGCCGCCGGTTCGTCACGGCCAAGTGCGCCGTCGCGAGCGCGCCCTCGTTCACCGCCGGGAGCGGGTCGATCTTCACCTACCTGCTCCCCGCCCGGCTGACCACCGGCCGCTACACGGTGGTGATGGAGGCGGTCGACGGGGCCGGCAACCACGACGTCCCGGCCCCCGGGCGCAACGAGATCGTCTTCCGTGTCAAGTAGGAGCCTCGGCGCGTGGCTCTCGGCGATCGCGGTGCTGGCAACCGTGGTCCTCACGGGCTGCGGCCTCGGCGCCGGGCGGACCCCGACCGGGGTCGAGCTGACCGTCACCCGCGACTTCGGGACGGCCGGCCTCGTCGAGACGACCGCTCCGGCGATCCACGGGACCGACACGGCGATGCGCCTGCTCGAGCGCAACGCCAAGGTGACGACGTCCTTCGGGGGCGGCTTCGTCGCCTCGGTCGACGGCCTGGCCGGCGGACAGGCGGCTGGACGCCCGGTCGACTGGTTCTACTACGTGAACGGGATCCAGGCGAGCAAGGGAGCGGCGGCGACCACCCTCCACAACGGCGACCGTGTCTGGTGGGACCGCCACGACTGGGGGGCGACCGAGTCGATCCCGGCCGTCGTCGGGTCCTTCCCCGAGCCGTTCCTCGACGGGACCGGCGGCAAGCGACTGCCCGTGCGGATCGAATGCCTCGACCCGGCGAGCCCGCCCTGCGCGCGGGTCTCCCACGCGCTGACCGGCCTCGGCATCCCGGCCGGTCGGGGCGGGCTCGGGCTGGCCGAGCACAACGACGCCCTGCGCGTCCTCGTCGGCACCTGGCCGCAGATGCGCGACGACGCCGCCGCCCGGCGGCTCGAGGCCGGCCCCGGGGCGAGCGGCGTCTACGCACGGATGGCGCCCGACGGCCGGTCGATCGTCCTCCTCGACGCCCGGGGGCAGCCCAGCCGGACCCTCGGCCCGGGGAGCGGCCTGGTCGCGGCGACCGTCTACCAGGGAGCCCCGCCCGTCTGGGTGGTGACCGGGACCGACCCGGCCGGGGTGGCGGCCGCGGCCCTGGCCTTCGAGCCGGGCTCCCTCCACGACCGCTTCGCCCTGGCCATCGCCAAGGACATCGGCGTGCCCCTCCCGACCGGCCCATGACCGGCGGGCTGACCCTGGCCTACCGGCGGCGGGCGAGCCCCCTCCACGCGGCCCGGGCCGCGGCCGGGGCGACCTACTGCACCGGGCTCGTCCTCAGCGCGCTGATCCTCGTCCACCCGGTCGCGCTCGTCGCCGTCCTCGTCGCCGTCCTCGGGGCCGCCGGGCTCGCCGGGGTCGGAGCCGAGGTCCGCAGGGGGGCGCTCCCGATGCTCGTCCTGGTCGTCGTCATCGCCTCCCTCAACGCCCTGATCAGCCGCAACGGCCTGACCGTCCTCGCCCGCCTGGGCGACCTGCCCCCCTTCGGAGAGATCGACATCACGCTCGAATCGCTCGTTTATGGAGCAGTACTCGGCCTGCAACTGCTCCTGGCCGTGCTCGTGGCGGTCCTGGCCACGGCCACGGTCAACCCCGACGAGCTCCTGCGGGGATTTCGGCGGGTCTCGCTCCGGTCGGCCCTGACCGCCGCGGTGGCCACCCGCCTCGTCCCCCTGCTCGAGGCCGACGGCCGCCGCCTGGCCGACGCCCAGCGCTGCCGTCCCGGCGAGCTCCGCCACCGGCGGGTGGCGATCGTCCGGGCGGTGGCCACCGGAGCGCTCGACCGGGCCGTCGACGTCGCGGCCACGCTCGAGGTCCGCGGGTACGCCCTCGGCCACCGGCCGCCGCGCGTGCGCCGGGCGATCTCCCGCCACGACGTCGCCTTCACGGCGGCCGGCGTCGCGCTGGTCGCGGGGGCGGTCGCGGCCAAGGCGGCCGGCCTCGCCGCGTTTTCGGCCGACCCGAAGCTGTCGGTGGCGCTCGGCCCGGGCGAGCTCTTGCTGGCCGCCGGCGTGGTCGTCGTCGCCCTCGCCCCGTTCGCCAACCGCCGGGGGATCGAACCGTGAGCATCCTCGCCTTCGACGCCGTCACCTACACCTACCCGGAGGCGCCGGCCCCGGCCCTGCGCGACGTGACCTTCGCGGTCGAGCCGGGGGAGTTCTGCGTCGTCGCCGGGCTCTCGGCCGGGGGCAAGTCGACGGTCCTGCGGGCCGCCTGCGGCCTGGTGCCCCACTTCCACGGCGGCGTGTTCGCCGGCCGGGTGACCGTCGGCGGGCTCGACACCCGCGACCACGGGCCGGGGGAGATCGCCGCCGTCGCCGGGACCCTCTTCCAGGACCCGGAGACCCAGATCCTCATGGGCACCGTCCGGGCCGAGCTCGCGTTCCCGCTCGAGAACCGCGGCCACCCGGCGACGGCCGTCGCCCGGGGGGTGGAGGAGGCGGCGCTCGCGCTCGGCATCGAGCGGCTGCTCGAGCGGACGACCCGCGAGCTGAGCGGCGGCGAGCTCCAGCGGGTCGCCCTGGCGGCGGCCCTCGCCGGGCGGCCGGAGCTCGTCCTCCTCGACGAGCCGACCTCCCAGCTCGACCCGGTCGCCGGGGACGAGCTGATCTCGCTCCTGCGGCGCCTGAACGAGCAGTGGGGAACGGCGGTCCTGATGATCGAGCACCGGCTCGAGCGCTGCCTCTCCGCGGCCGACCGGGTCCTCGTCATCGAGGGCGGAGCCGTCGCCTGCGACGCCAGCCCGGTCGGCTTCCTCGAGTGGGCGGCGGCCGCCGCCCCGGCCCTCCAGACCCCCGGAGCCCGCCTCTTCCAGTGCGCGGGGATGCGCCCGGCCCCGGCCGGGGTCAAGGACGCCCGGGCCACGCTCCGGGCCCACGGCCTCCTGGCCGAACCCGAGGCCGCCGCGGCCCGGCGGCCCGAGGCGGCCGGCGAGCCAGCTCCGAGGAAGAAGATCTGGGGGCGGCGGGAACACGGCGAGCCTGCGGCCCTCGCGCTCACCGGGGTCTGGCAGGAGCTCGCCGGGGGGGCGGCCATCCTCCGCGGGGTCGACCTGCGCGTCCGGCCGGGGGAGGCGATCGCCCTGATGGGGCGAAACGGCGCCGGGAAGTCGACGCTCCTGCGCCACGCCCAGGGGCTCAGCCAGCCGACCCGGGGCCGGGTCGACCGCGGCGGGCGGGTCGCGCTCCTGCTCCAGAACCCGGGCGACTACTTCCTCGGCGAGCGGGTCGGCGACGAGCTCGGGCGGCCCGAGCTCGAGGCGGCCGGGCTCGACGCCCTCGCCGACCGCCACCCGCGCGACCTGAGCGGCGGGGAGCGCCAGCGGTTGGCCCTGGCCATCGTGGCCGGGGGGGAGGCCCCGGCCGTGATCTGCCTGGACGAGCCGACGCGGGGCATGGATCGGGGCGCCAAGGGCGAGCTCGCCGCCCGGGTGCGCAGGCTCGCCGGGGACGGGACGGCGGTGATCGTGGCCACGCACGACGCCGAGTTCGCGGCGGCGTTCGCCGGGCGGGTGGTGCTGATGGCCGAGGGGCGGGTGATCGCCGACGGGCCGGTCGCCGAGATCCTCACCGGCGGCTGGTACTTCGCCACCGAGACCGCCCGGATCCTCGGCGGCCGGGCGCTCCTCCCGGAGGAGGGCGGCGCGCTCCTGCGCCGCCGGCTGACCCGGGTCGGGATGGAGCTCGCGTGATCGGCTGGCAGGCCGCGTCGTTCCTGCTCCTCGCCGTGGCCCTGGCCGGCGGGTTCGTCTGGTACGAGCGGTCCCATCCGTCGGCCAAGGTCCTCGCCCTCGTGGCCACGCTCGCCGGGCTCGCCGCCCTCGGCCGGGTCGCCTTCGCCGCCCTGCCCGACGTCAAGCCGATGACCGACATCGTCCTCCTCTCCGGCTACGTCCTCGGCGGGGCGCCGGGGTTCGCCGTCGGGGCGGTCGGGGCCCTGACCTCGAACTTCTTCTTCGGCCAGGGCGGGTGGACGCCGTGGCAGATGTTCGCCTGGGGGATCATCGGGCTCGGCGGGGCCGGGCTCGGGCGGGTGTTCGGCCGGCGCCTCGGTCGGGTGCCCCTGGCCTTGGCGTGCGCGGTCGCCGGGTTCGTGTTCGGGGTGATCCTCAACTTCTCGACCTGGGTCACGTTCTCGGGCGACCTCACCTTCGACCACTACCTGGTCATCTCCGGGTCGGCGCTACCGTTCGACCTGGCCCACGTGATCGGCAACGCGATCTTCTGCCTCGCCTTCGGGCCGGCCTTCGTCCGGGCGCTGGTCCGCTTCCGCTCGCGCCTGTCGGTGACCTGGGTCCCGGTCGCGGCGACGCTCGTGATCCTCGCCCTGGCCGCGCCGCTCGCCCTCGCCGCCGGGCCGCTGGCCCGGGAGGTCGGCTACCTGGTCAGGGCCCAGAACGGGGACGGCGGGTTCGGGGCGGCCCCGGGCCAGCCGTCGACCGAGCTCTACACGTCGTGGGCGGTCCTCGGGCTCGCCGCGGCCGGCCAGGATCCCCGGCACGTCGTCCGGGGCGGGCGGTCGCCGGTCGCCTACATGCTGGCCGGGGCCGGGCGCCTCGCGGGGGTCGGGGACCTCGAGCGGACGATCCTCGCCCTCGGCGCGGCCCGGACCGCGGCCCGCCGCGGGCGCTCCTCGGCCGGCTGGCCGGGGCCCAGGCCGGGGACGGGTCGTTCGACCACCTGGTCAACCTGACCGGGTTCGGCATCCTCGCCCTGCGGGCGGCCGGCCGGCCGGCCGGCGACCGCCAGGTCCGCCATGCCCTCGGGTGGCTGGCCCGCCAGCAGAACGCGGACGGAGGCTTCAACTACGCCGGGCGGGGCTCCTCGAGCGGGATCGACGACACGGCCGGGGCGCTTCAGGGGCTCGTCGCCGGGGGCGCTCGGCCCGGGGGCCGGGCGGCCCAGCGGGCGGCGAGCTTCCTGGCGGGGGAGCAGAACGCGGACGGTGGCTTCCCGCTCTCGCCGGGCGGCGACTCGAATGCCCAGTCGACCGCCTGGGCCGTGCAGGCCCTACTCGACGCCGGTCGCTCCCCGGCGCGCCTGCGCCACGGCTCGGCGCTCGGGTATCTGCGCGGCCTGACCGGCTCCGACGGAGCCGTGCACTACTCGCCGACGAGCGCGCAGTCCCCGGTCTGGGTGACGGCCCAGGCTCTGACCGCATTGTCGGGGCGGCCGTTTCCGATCCGGTAGGGGCTCCCCGGGTGGGCGACTGGTGGGGGGTAACGCACCGGAACAAGTCAGGCGTTGCGGGTGCCGACGCCGTGTATGGGGTCGCCGGGCCAGGCGATCAGCCGGCAGGTGCCGGGCTCGGTCGCCTGCTCCTCCCTGCCGAAGGAGACGCGCCGCCGTCTCGGCTCATCACGCCCAGTCGTCGTCGTTTGCGGTCGCGCGTGGTGGCCGACCCCGAGTTCACTTCTGTCGGAAACGGCGGAGGGCCGCAGCGGCCGGCAGACAGCTGGTGATCACGATTGCTTGGTCGCCAACGTGATCGCCAGCCGACGACGTCGAGCTGAGCAAAGCGATCGCCCGCGACCGCGGTCACGGACGCCGTGCAGCTCGATCCGACCACCAGCAAGCCTGTCGCCAGTCGAGGGCTCCCGCGGCCCGCTTGCTCGCGGCTACGTGCGGCGCCGGCGCATAGGCGCACGGTTGAGATCACCCAGCCATGAAAGCTCTTGCCGGAGCTTGGCGCGCTTTCGCCGGATGGCGCTCACGTCGCCGCGCGATCCGCGTCAGAGCGGCGCCGACGGCGTCTTAACTCCGGGTCACCGAGCCGCCGGTCAGGGTCTCGTCACCGCGACCATCGACCGCCACTTGTAGGCTCGTTCCCGTGGACTCCGCACCAGCAGCCGACACCGTGTCCGAGCTTCTGCGGATCACGAGAGACCTACTACCGAGCAGCGGCACGTCGCCCATGCGAATCGCGCCCGAGCGTCGACGTCGAGGGACAGGGGATCGCGGAGGGCCACTGCCGAAATTGGGAGGTCGCAGGTGCGCGATACCGGGCGTCTAGCAACCGGTTGCACCGGTTAGCTCAGGGCGGGGGGCGATGGAGCCTCGGTCCTGGCGTCTACTCGCCGGGAAGTATCGAGTAGACGATCTTGTCGACTCGTCGTCCGTCGGGTTTAGGCATGGAGCGGCTGATGCCCTCGCGCGTGAATCCGGCTCGCTCCATGACGCGTTCCGAGTCGACGTTACCGGTACTTATATGGGCTACCACCCGCTGTACCCCAAGCGTAAAGGCGTGCTCGACAAGCGCTCGAGCAGTTTTCGTCGCAATACCTCGGCCGCGCGCGTTGGGATAGAGCCAGTAACCGATCTCGATGATCGAACGCTCGGCGTCAAGATGATGGAGGGTGCCGCCGCCATAAATCACGCCAGTTCGATTGTCGACGACAACAACTGGAGCCAGTCGGCCGCTGGCAACAAGCGCGTCGATTTGCCCCAGCACCACTCCGAGTTGCTCGCGGCTGAAAGCCGGCAGGTTCGCCGCCTCACGCAGCTCCGGATCCGCGAACGCCGGCGCGACCGCGTCGATGTCGGCAGCCACAGGGAGCCGCAGTAACAGCCCGTCAACCTGCAGCCCACCGTCAGGGAAAGACAGCTTGAGCCCAGGGTCGGCGAGGCCCGGAAAGCCGTGTCCACCCGTGCCACTCATGAACACCAGTGTCGCAGCGTGAGAGCCCCACGCAAAATCGTTTGGGGATTCTGCCGGCCGGGAGGGTGTCCGACAATGCGAGCGTCTGGTGAAAGCCGGCGCTCGCCGCGGACGAGCAGCGAGAGCGTCGCATGGCTGGTGCTCTCAGCCGTCTGCTATGCAGCCGGCGGCCGCACGCGGCCGCGAGCAAACGGGCGGCGTTAGCCCTCGACTACTCTCCGCAGGCCTTTCGGGTGAGGGCCGGCACCGACGATCGCTTGCTAAGCTCGACGTCGCCGGGCTCACGATCGCGTTGGCGACGGGAGTACACGGCTGACCGCGTCGGGATCAGTACTCGTTCTTGAGCACGAAGTAGGACCCTCTAATCGTTCCGGCGAGCCTGGACTTCTGCCTCGCGAACTTGAATCGCGACGCGAGCTCCGCGGGAACTTCCATCCCGTCGGATAGCTTGAAGCCGACCGCCCGCTTCCCGCCATCGTCGATGGTGTACATCACGTTGATCGACAGACCGCTCTCGTAGAAGACGTAGGCTATGCGGATGTTCTCGATCTGGAAGGCCGTCGCCTCGAGCGGGCGAGACGAGATGACGATGTCGCGTTCTTCCCTGAGGATCCGGTGTACCCAGTCGATGGTCGTCTTGGCGTCGCTCGCAGCCTCGACCGTGAAGTCGTGGTCGTACTTGTTCTTGAAGTAGCGGGCCTCGTTCGCTCGCAGACCAGCGAGCGGGGCCGCAACCGGCGAGGACTCCAAACCGACGGTCGACACGCTGTTGAAATCTACGGTGTAGGACATGACGCACTCCCGACGTCGACAAGATATTGGCCACGTAGCTCGGCCATACGCTACCTCAGCCGGCGCCAAACGGGGCATCGCTCCGGGATCCACACGAATGTCGCGCGGACCCACCTGGCGGCCTCGACAGCGATCGCTTTCGCGTCTGCGTCGACGTCGGACCTGGCGATCCCAATGGCGAGAGGCTGTCGGAGAATCGGTCTGTCTGCTCGGTTGGAGAGACTTCTGGGATGGCTCTAGATTTCGTTTCGGGTGACCGTGGTCAGATGCTGTTGATGCCGCCGTCGTTGACGGAGTGGCTGCCCGAGAACCACCTGGTGTGGACGGTGCTCGGCGCTGTGGAGGTGATGGACCTGGATCGGTTCAGGGAGGCGTATCGGCTCGGCGGTGCGGGTCGCGCGGCGTGTGACCCGCAGATGATGGTTGCCCTGTTGCTCTATGCGTACGCGCGCGGGAACCGGTCGTCGCGGGGGATCGAGCGGGCGTGTTGGGAGGACGTGGCGTTCAAGGTGATCGCGAGTTTGCGCACGCCGGATCACTCGACGATCGCGGAGTTCCGCCGTCGTCACGAGGCTGAGATCGCGGAGCTGTTCGACGACGTTCTGGGCCTGTGTCGGGAGGCGGGGTTGGTGTCGGTCGGAGTGATCACGATCGACGGGACGAAGATCAAGGCGAACGCGTCGATGGATCAGAACCGCACCTACAGCGGGCTGGTCAAGGAGATTCTCCGTGAAGCCGAAGAGACCGACCGGCGTGAGGACGAGCTCTACGGCCAGGATCGCGGCGATGAGCTGCCCGAGCAGCTGCGCACGCCCGAGGGTCGCCGGGCCGCGCTGGCCGAGGCGAAGCGTCGCCTCGCCGAGCGCAAGGGTCGCACCCTGGTTGAGGATCAGTCGCCCGGCGTGCCCGAGATCGATCCGCAGCGGTCGGTGACGCGCGAGGGCGGCCGGCGGGAGTGGCTGCGCGAGGGCCGCCGCGAGCTTGAGCGTCACCGCGAGCAAGCGCGCCGGGCGATCCCGCGCGATCGCGACGAGCGTCTGCTGGAGGGCGCGCACCGGCTTGGGGAGAACCACGAGGTCGAGCTCGCGGCCAACCAGGCCTACGAGCACTGGCGCGCGACGGCGCGCGACACCCTCGGTCGCCGGTTGCGCGGCAACAGCAAGCCGTTCACGGCGCCCGACCTGCCGGCAGGGACGATCAATCTCTCCGATCCAGACTCGCGGGTGATGCGCACGCATCGGCTGGAGGTGTCCGAAGTCGCCGGCCTGGACGGTGACCTCGGCGGCCAGGATGATCTGCCGGTCGTTGACCGCGGTCTGGGCGTTGTAGGCCTGGCGGAGGCGGGAGTGCCCTGCGCTCGACACGACCCTCACGCAACTGGCCCGGCACGGCATCAGCGACCAGCCCGAGGCGGTGCTCGCCGACGCGGGCTACTGGCACACCCGTCAGATCCAGGCGATCATCGAGCACGGACTGCAGGTGCTGATCCCACCCGATGGCACGATGCGCGACGGCCACCGCCCCGGCTGGGAGGACGGGCTCTACCAGCAGATGCGCGACAACCTCTCAAGCGACCCCGGCCGCGAGCTCTACGCGCAGCGCAAGATCACCGTCGAGCCCGTCTACGGACAGATCAAACACAACCGGCGGATCGACAGGTTCATGCGAAGAGGCAGGGCCGCCGCGCAATCGGAGTGGCGGTTAGTGGCAGCAACCCACAACCTGCTCAAGCTGCACACCCACTGGATCGCCGACACCGCCTGACGGCAGCACCAACCCGTGCGCACGCCCGCGGTTCACCCAGACGCCGACGCCGAGCCAGATTCGCGCTTTCCGGATACTCCGACAGCCTCGCGACGAAGCGATCACCGGCGCAGAGCGGCCGGCCGGCCGGCGCCCAACGCGTGGCGGGTTCGTCCAGGAGCGAGCGCCGTCCTCGGCATGGGTCGCGCGATCGCTCGGGACGAGCGTGGGTCGCGACCGAGGGCCAGCCGTGTGCTCCCGGCGGCCGGCAGGAGCGAGCGCGGCTCGATCCTCTTCGCTGCGTCGGTGCGACCGGCTCAGGCGGCGACGACTCAGCCGCCGAATGCCAGCGACCGTTCCTCCGGGATCCGTGCCGCGGTCCTTGCCGGCGATGACGATCCGCTCCTCGTGATCAGATGCGCCCAGACGAAGAGCGCGGCGACCGGAAGGGCGGCGCGCAGTGCGTGCCAGGGTTGCCACTGCTCCCGGGCGCACCGGTCCCACCCCAACCTCGCGACGTTTGCCGTTCCCGCGACGGATGCTATCATTCTGCAAGCAATGGCCAACTTGTTGGTGCGCGACCTCCCGGACGACGTTCATGCGGCGCTGCAACAGCGAGCCAGGCGGGCCGGGCAATCCCTTCAGCAATACCTCACCGCCGAGCTCACCCGCATCGTCGCGCGGCCGAGCCTCGGCGAGGTGCTCGACCGGATCGAAAATCGCACGGGCGGCACCGTGGGGTTTGAGCAGGCCGCCGAGGACCTCGGCACCGAGCGCGCCGGGCGTTGATCGTCATCGACGCCAGCGTGCTCGCGAACGCGATCGCCGACGATGGCGCCGACGGAGGTGCGGCGCGCCGCGAGCTGCGCTCGGCGGATCATCTAGCGGCCCCCGACCTCGTCGATGTCGAGACGACCGCGGTGCTTCGCAAACGCTGGCTCGCAGGCGCTCTGTCCGACCAGCGCTTCCTGGCGGCGGTTGAGGATCTCCAGGACGTCAACCTCGATCGCTATCCGACCCTACCCCTGATCCGTCGCGCCTACGAACTCCGCTCCAATGTGACCGTCTACGACGCGGCGTACGTCGCCCTCGCTGAGATCATGGGATGCGAACTACTCACCGGCGACCGAAAGCTCGTCAACGCTCCCGGCACACGCTGCACGGTGCGGCTGCTGACCTGAGCACGACGACGGATTCACGAGCAGGCCAACAAGTCCGCCCCGGCGCACCGACCGGCCTCCTCAGCCGATGCCGCTAGCCGAGCCCGCCCGATCACCGCGCCGGCGGAGCGAACGTGAGCGGCGGCATCGCGCGCCCGGACCTCGGGGGGCTCAGCCCGGTGACGCCCGCGCCCGCTCGACCCGCCCCCCCGCCCGCGCGAGCCACTCGGCGAGCTCTACCGGCCCATGGACGGCGAACTCGGCCTCGAGCAGCAGGACGCAGGCGCCGAGCCAGGCGAGCGAGTCTCCGGAGATGGAGAGCGTGCACGTCGCCGCGTCGACCGGGGTCACCGTCGCCCGCCCGAACCGGCGGGCCTGGTCGCGGACGGCGTCGGCCGGGGCGTGGACGGTGAGCCGGGCCTCGTACCGGACGGGCATGCTCCCGAGGCGCTCGCGGACGAAGCTCGCCGCGTCCGCAGCCGGGAGGGGGCGCTCGGCGAAGCGCGCGCCCGAGGTCCGGGGCGCGGCCATCCGGTCGACGCGGAACGTCCGCCAGTCCTCGCGGTGGACGTCCCACGCGACCAGGTACCAGCGTTGGCCGACCGAGACGAGGCGGTGGGGCTCGACGGCCCGGGTGGCCGACTCGCCGTCACGGCGGCGGTACTCGAACTGGAGGCGCTCCGAGTCGCGGCAGGCCTGGGCCAGCGTCACCAGGGCCTCCGGGTCGATCGTCGCCCGGTGCCCGAAGGACAGCGGGACCGTGTAGGCCTGGACGGCATGGACGCGGCGGCGCAGCCGGGCCGGCAGAACCGGCTCGAGCTTGGCCAGGGCCCGCAGCGACGCCTCCTCGATCCCGGCCACCGATCCGCCGGTCGCCGTTCGCAGGCCGACGGCGATGGCGATCGCCTCGTCGTCGTCGAGCACGAGCGGCGGCAGGCTGGCCCCGGCCTGCAGCTGGTAGCCGCCGGCGATCCCGCGCGACGCCTTGACCGGATAGCCGAGCTCGCGGATCCGGTCGATGTCCCGTCGCAGTGTCCGCGAGCTCACCTCGAGACGGTCGGCCAGCTCGATTCCCGACCAGAACCGATGAGTTTGGAGGAGCGAGAGGAGTCTGAGGATGCGAGACGTCGGATCGGTCACCCGGCTGACGATCCTCCCAGAAGCGGCCATGATCTGTCCGCAATGGACAGGATCATGTGATGAATGGGGCCCGAGACAGCACGTTTCAAGAAGACGGGCCCGGCCGACCGACCTAGCATGGCCGGCGCAACGCACGGCGACGACGAAAACCGGAGGTGGCGACGTGGTGGTTGACCGTAGGTCCCCTGACGGCCCGGGCCCCCGCCGAGGGCCGGCACCGGAAGCCGGTCGACCGCCCACCGGCCGGTGGGCGCTGTGACCGGCGCCCTGGCGATCGAGACCCACCAGCTCAAGCGGACGTTCAAGGGCGGCGTCGAGGCGGTTCGGGGCGTCGACCTCAGCGTGGCCACCGGCGAGGTCTTCGGCTTCCTCGGGCCGAACGGAGCCGGGAAGACGACGATGGTCCGGATGCTCTGCACCCTGCTCCCACCGACCGACGGCCGGGCGACGGTCGCCGGCGTCGACGTGGTCGCCGACCCGGCCCAGGTCCGCCGGCAGATCGGCGTGGCCCTCCAGGAGATCGGCCTCGATCCGGTGCAGAGCGGCCGGGAGCTGCTCGAGCTCCAGTGCGGCCTCTACGGCATCGGCCGCGCTGCCGCGCGCGTCCGGACCCAGGAGCTGCTCGAGCTCGTCGACCTGACCGACGCCGCCGACCGCCGGACGAAGACCTACTCCGGCGGGATGAAGCGCCGCCTCGACCTGGCGAGCGCGCTCGTCCACGAGCCGGACGTGCTCTTCCTCGACGAGCCGACCACCGGCCTCGACCCGGCGTCGCGGCGGACCGTCTGGGCCGAGGTCCGCCGGATCAACGAGTCCGGGACGACGGTCTTCCTGACCACTCAGTACCTCGAGGAGGCCGACCGGCTCTGCGATCGCCTGGCCATCATCGACGCCGGGGCGATCGTCGCCGAGGGCACGCCCGAGGAGCTGAAGGCCCAGATGGGCCACGACGTGGTCACGCTCGCCCTCGACGGCGCCGACGCCGCAGCGACCGAGCTCGCGGTCGCCGAGCTCGACGGGTTGGGGCGGGTCGTGGCCGAGCCCGACGCTCTGGCCTTGTACGTCGAGAACGGAGCCGGGTCGATCACCGAGATCGTCCGCCGGCTCGAGGCCGGCGGGATCCGGGTCGGGGCGATCACCGTCGCCCGCCCGACCCTCGACGACGTCTTCCTAAAGGCAACCGGACGGCGCCTCGAGGGCGCCGAGGAGGAGAAGGCCGCATGAGTGAGCTCCTGCTGCTCGCCCGGAGGTCGATCCGCGAGATCGCCCGCTACCCCGAGGCCACGATCCCCGCCCTCTTCATCCCGCTCTTCTTCCTGGCCGTCAACATCGGACAGGTCTCGAAGACCTTCCCGTCGACGACGCCGTTCCTCCGCGGTCAGAGCTACGTCGCCTTCCAGCTCCCGGTCTCGCTGATGTTCGCCGTGGCCACGGCCAGCTCCGGGCTCGCCCTCGTCACCGAGATCGATCTCGGCTACTTCGACAAGCTGCTCGCCGCCCCGATCCGCCGGTCGTCGATCATCTTCGGCCGCCTGGCCGCCGATCTCGTCCGCGGTGTCCTCGGGTCGACGGTCGTCCTCCTCGCCGGCCTGGCCTTCGGCGCCCACATGAAGAGCGGCGTCCCCGGCGCCGTCGTGCTCGTCCTCCTCGCTGCCTTCTTCGGCGTCGGCTACGCCGGCTTCGCCATCCTGATCGCCCTGCGCACACGCAACGTCCAGGCGACGAGCACGAGCTTCCTGCTCTTCTTCCCGCTCCTTTTCCTGACCCCGAACTTCGTCCCCTTCGACCGCCTCACCCCGGTGATGGAGGCGCTCGCCCGGGCCAATCCGGTCAGCTACATGATCGACGGGCTGCGCTCGCTGGTCATCGAGGGCTGGAGCTGGGACAAGCTCGGCTACTGC
>CAWFQO010000055.1:0-45916 GCA_963817865.1 uncultured Solirubrobacterales bacterium
CCCTCCCGCGCTTGCCGAGTGGGTTCTCGCGACTCTGGTCGGGCCCGGCGACGAAGCCGTCGAGCGAGATCGACATGTGGCAGGTGGTGTCCGGCATCGGCGTTCCCCAAAGGCGGTTGCGACTTGCAGGCGGCGGGCCATGCTAGTACAGGCGTTGGCAAACTGCGGGTCAGCCGCTGGCCGCCGGGGTGGTGAAGGTCCCGACCGTCCCGCCGGTCGTCCCGTCAAGGCCCTCGGTCGCATGCCAACCGCTCACGGGCCGAGCAACGTGAACGCGGCGCTCAGCCCGGCGCTCACCTTCCAGACGCCGCCGGTGAGCCGGAGGGTCACGTCGAACGTCTGCGCCCGGCCGCCGAGCACCGGGTCGTCGAAGGCGGCCCGCAGGCGCGCCGCCGTCTCGCGGCCGTGGTAGGGCGCCGGCGAGCGCGCCACGTCGAGTGCCGGCAGCACCCGGGCCGCGGCCACCGAGGCCCGCTCCCCCTGGCGGAGGGCGACGTACCTCGCTGCCGTGCTCACCGTCTGCGAACAGGTCCTGCCCCGAAAATCAACAGCGAGCTCGAACGACCGCGTTCGGCGTGAGGGCGGCGCAGACCGCGACGACGTCGCCGGCGGCGAGGTGGCCGAGGATCGCCGTCAGGGCCGGGCGCGATCCGGAGGCGGACCCGCGCCGCACCCGCAGGCGACCAGCGCCAACGCGAGCGCGGGCGCGCGCCGCCTCATACCGGGAGGTCGTAGCGGATCGTCGTGCCCCGCCCGAGACGTCCGAGCATTGGCCCTGGCCGTCGAGGCGCACGACGCTCGGGTCTCGACGTTCGCGACGTAGGTGCGGGCGTGGCGAACGCCGTCGAGCCCGAGCTGGTAGACGTCGTGCGCCCCGCAGGTGACCTGCGGGGGCTGGTAGGACCAGATCGGGTAGGCGTCCGGCGGTCGAGGACGCGCTCGCGGCCGCGCGGTGGCGGCCGTTCCGGCGCGCTTCGAGCGCCCTTGGCGGTCGGCAAAGGTCGCCGGACCGGCGGCGCGCTCGAGCTGGCAAGCTAGGCGGATGCCCCGTCTCACCGCTCCACTCGCGAAGTCTGCCCTCCGCGTCGCCGGGCTCGTCGCCGTCCTCGCCGTCGGTGGATGCGGGTCGTCGTCGGTATCGCAGACCACGTCGACGATGTCGACCGCGGCGGCGAAGCCCGGGACACCGCCGGCGCGGCCCCATGCCGCGCCCGCGCAGCCGGCGGCCGCCGGCCGGCACGCGAGCGCGACGTCGACCTCGACGGCGAGCGTCAATCCGCCGGGCGCCGCCACCAAGCCCGCTTCCCCGGCCAAGACCCTGGTGCCGGTGCCGATCCCGGTCGCCCGGGCGAAGCTCGGGGCGCCGCGCACGTGGTCGGGGTCGGGCGATACGACGCTCGGGACGATCGCGCTCCCCCGCAGCGTGGTCGTCCACTGGACGGCGTCCGGCCATCGGTTCGCCGTCGCCGACGCCTCGGGCAAGCTGGCGATCTCGGGCGTCGCGGCGACCGGAGCGAGCTTCGTCGCCTCGGGCACCTACTCCGGGGTGAAGGTCAGCGCGAGCGGCCGCTGGACGCTGAGCATGGCGTCGCTCGGCGCCTGATGGGCTCGGCGGGACATCCGGCAGGGTGCGGGCGGCCCAGCGGTTGGCGGCTTCGGTTAGCTTTGCGCGCGTGCATCCCGTTCGTCTATGCGCTGCCGGGTCGCGAGCCCTCCTTGTCTCCGCCGTGGCCGGCGTGCTCTGCGTCGTCGCCGTCGCGACCGCCACCGGGGCCACCGTGCCGCTGCGGTAGGCGGGGAGCGGCAACCGGACCCTCGCCGTGGTCAAGGTGGCCTCGGACTCGGTCGTCCGCTGGACGGCGAGCGGCGGGACCTTCTCGATGGTCTCGGGCAAGCTGAGGTCTCGGGCAGGGCCAGGAGCGGCCAGACGTTCGTCACCCGCGGGACCTATCGTCAGGTGTAGATCCGGGCCAAGGGCAAGTGGACGGTCACGCTCACGGGGCTTCCGGCGCCGACGAAGGTGGGGCCGGGGCGAGTCGCACGCCGGCCGTGTGGGCTCCGTCGCGCCGGCGTCGATCCCAGACGGCGAACACGGGGTCGGCCCCGTCGAGGGCGAACAGGCTGGCCAGGGGGACGGCGTCGGCGCCGCGTAGGGCGTGTTCGCCGGCCAGACTCCCCGCCTCAGGCCGCCATCCCGTCGGGCCGCCGTAAAGCTTTGCGGCGAAGTCAAGTCGCCCGCGGCCGGGTAGCTTTCGCCCGGTGGACCTCCTCGATATCGACATCGCGCTCGCCCGACGTGGCTTCGCCGTGCGGGTCGCCCTCGCCCTCGGCGGCGAGACGATCGCCCTCGTCGGCCCCTCCGGGGCCGGGAAGAGCTCGCTCCTGCGCGCGGTCGCCGGGCTCGAGCGCCCGCAGGAGGGGCACATCCTCCTCGGCGGGGAGCGCTGGTTCGACGCCGGGTCGCGCACCCATCTGCGCCCGGAGCGGCGCCGGGTCGGCTTCCTCCCGCAGGACTACGGCCTCTTCCCCCATCTGAGCGTGGCCGCCAACGTCCGCTTCGCCGCGCGCGGCGACCGGCCGGATCTGCTCGAGCGGTTCGGCATCGGCGACCTGCGGCGGGCCCGGCCAGGCCAGCTCTCCGGTGGCGAGCGCCAGCGCGTCGGGCTCGCCCGGGCGCTCGCGCGCGACCCGCGCGTCCTTCTCCTCGACGAGCCGTTCGCCGCCCTCGACGCGATCACCCGGACCGCGGTGCGCGACGAGCTGGCCGACGAGCTCCGGACGCTCGGGCTGCCGACGCTCCTGGTCACCCACGCCTTCGAGGACGCCACCGCCCTGGCCGGACGGATCGGCGTGCTCGACCGGGGCCGGCTGCTCCAGCTGGCGACGTCGGCCGAGCTCCTGCGCGCCCCGGCCGACGCGACCGTCGCCGCCCTGACCGGGGCCAACGTCCTGGCCGGGACGGCCCGGCCGGCGCCGTCCGGCGGGTCGACCGTCGAGCTCCTCGGCGGCGGCCGCCTGGCCAGCGCGACGGCGGCCGACGGCCCGGTTCGGGTGGCCGTCCATCCGTGGGAGCTCGAGCTCGCCGATCCGGCGTCGAGCACCCTCACCGACCGCGTGCTCAGCGTCCGTCCGGATCGGGGGACCCTGGTGATCCGGTTCGCCCGCTTCACGGTCCGGGTCGCGGCCGCCGCCGGGCCGCCGGTCGACGAGGGCGCCCGGGTCGGGCTCCGGGCGGCGCCGGCCGACGTGCGGGTCCTCGCCGCCTGACCGCACCGGCCCGTTAACTCGGCTCCCTAGGCAATGCATGGAGGTCGAGTGGCCCGGTCGTGGCGAGGGGCGGGGAGCAGCCGGTGGCGGGCAGGCGGCCTCGGGGCCATCGCGGCGCTGCGCTGGCGCTCGGCCCGGGAGCCGACGCGCTCGCGGCCGATCCGCCGCCCTGCCGGGCGACCGGAGTCCTCAGCGGGGCGGGCGCCCTCACCTGCACCTACGGCTGGATCGCTCCGCTCGGACGCAGCCTGACCGGGGGGATCCCGCTCGCCGAGCTCTGGCCGTCGGTCGTCTCGGTCGCCGGCGCCGGGCTCAGCCGGATCGTCGTCCTCGACCTGGTGTTCGGTGCGGCCGCCGGGCTCCTCGCCTGGGCCCTCGCCGCCGCCGACGCCCGGGTCCGCGACCAGGCGAAGACCTCCGATCTGGTCGCGGCCGCCGGCTGACAGTCCGCGTCGCGGGCGGCGCGGCGGCGCTAATCCTGGTCGAGCCTGGCATCACAGTCTCCCCACCCGCACGAGGGACTTCATCGCGCGCCGCTCGTCCATCGCGGTGTGTGCGTCGCCGATCCCGTCGAGGTCGGTCTCGAAGTCCACGACCCGCCCGGGGTCGACAGGGCACCCTTGCCCCGGCGCCGGCGGGGTATCTTGATCTCCGTGGAGGCCACCAGCGACATCGCCGCGTTCCTCCGCTGTGCGCGGCTGACGCCAGGCCGTCGGGACAGCCGCGCCCACTACCCCGAGCCGGGCGGCCGCTCCGGACAAGCGCCCGACCTGCTCGCCAGCTGAGCGCCACCCCCGAGCGGGCGAACACCCCCCCGAGCGGGCGAGCACCCCCCCGAGGAATAGGAACCCATATGCAGATCACCCGCAGCTCGATCGACACCGCCAAGGGCCCGGACGAGTGGTTCACCGGCGACGTCTACATCGACCCGGTCGCGGGCCCCGCCGGCACGTCGACATTCGCCGCTGCCAATGTTTACTTCACCCCCGGTGCCCGTACCGCCTGGCACACCCACCCACACGGTCAGACGATCTATGTCACCGAGGGCGCCGGTGTCTGCCAGCGGGAGGGCGGGCCGGTCGAGCGGATCCGCCCCGGCGACCGAGTCTTCTTCGAACCCGGCGAGAACCACTGGCACGGCGCCGCACCAAACCGCTTCATGGTCCACCTCGCCATGCATCAGAACGACGAGTCAGGCAGCCCGGTCACATGGGGACGCCACGTCACCGACGACGAATACGCCGCTTCCCCACGCGCCGACGACTGAACCTGTGCCGGCGCGCTGAGCAGCAGCCGGTGCCGCCTCGATCGACCGCGTCGTCGGCTAAGGCGCCGGCCGCGGCGCCGGCGCGTCCCAGAGCCCGAAGCGATCGCGCCAGTAGGCGTTCAGGAAGATGTTGTTCGGGTCGCGCTCGGCCCGCAGGGCGAGGAAGTCATCCCAGCGGGGGTACCGGTCGCGGAAGTAGTCGACCCATCCCCGGTCGCCGGGCGCGTAGATCGGCTGGAACTTCCCCCAATGGAGGCGGAACGGGAGACCGGCGTCGCGCAGGAGCTCCCAGAACTGCGGGTAGAAGGTCGCCGCCGGGTCGCCGGGATTCCCGGCGAACCAGTAGATGTCGATTCGGAACGCCCCGTCCCGCCACTCGTCGGCCCCGGAGGTGTGGGCGGCGTTCAGCCAGAAGCGCGTCGGCATCGCGCTGTAGACCTCGAACGCGTAGAGACCGGTCCGGCGATACGCCTCCTCGGCGTCGGCAGCCTCGGTGAAGTAGGCGCGCAGGCGGGCCATCGCCTCCTGCGCGCGGGGGAGCGGGACCCAGATCTCGGTGAACTCGGTCGGGACGAGGACGTCGTTGGCCTGGTCGTCCATCGGCAGGCCCTGCCAGGCCCAGTCGTGGAAGGACTGCGGCTCGCCCTTCTGCATGCCGGTCTTCGCCGAGTCGAGCGGGACGAAGGCCTCGAGGATCTTGGGAAACACGGTCGGAATCGCGCGCCTGATCAGCCCGGAGAACGGTTCGAGCGTGAGGATCGCCGCGTCGACGCCGAACTCGATTGCGTGGCTCAGGAACTTGGCGAGGACTTCGCCGACCCGGCCCAGCTCCTTCATCGCCGCCAGCTGCTCGAGCACGGTGGCCAGCTGGTCGAAGCTCGCCTTGAGCCGTTCCTTGGCCTTCGAGAGGTCGTCGAGGTTCCCGAGGATCGTGTACAGGACCGAGATCGCCAGCTCGGCCGCCTCGGGATCGTCGGTGAACTCCTCGTAGCGCACCGGCCGGAAGCCGAGCTGTGGCCGGATCTGCTGCGCCTGCCAGGTGAGGATCCGCTCGCCTCCCTGCTGCGGCCACCATTCCAGGCGGGCATAGTCGACGTTGCGGAGAAACGCGTCGAGCGAGGGCCGCTCCGCCCCGCCGGTCCCGAAGACGTCGACCGAGCACTCCTCGATCGTCGTGATCGCCTCCTGGCCGGCGATGTTGAACGTCTCGACGCACTCGAGGGAGATCGTCGAGACCACGCCCAGGAGTCCGAGGCTCGGAGACAGGGCGTAGAAGAGGTCGGGGTCGGCATCCTCGCGCGAGAACTCGCGGACCTCGCCCGTCCCGTCGATAATCCGGAAGGCGAACAGGTTCTGGTTGGAGGAGAATCGCAGCGAGCCACCGCTCGACCCGGTGGCCGTGAACCCGCTCACCGTCTGATGGGATATCCCACCGGTGTCGCTGACGCCCCAGCCCTTCTCGTGCCACAGCTGCCAGAGCAGGCTCGTCTCGAGCGTGGCCGTGCCGGTCGGGTCGCTCGGGTCGGCACCGAGGTGGATCCCCGCGTCCACCTCGACCAGCCGCCGGGCCTCGTCGGTGACCCGCCAGCCACGGTAGCGATCGAGCATCACGTCGAAGTTCGGTCCCGGCGGCGGCGTCTGCTGCTCGACGTGGTTGGCGATCCCGTCGAGCGGGTCGGTGTACACGGCGTGGGAGACCGAGTGAGCGGCGCCTCGCACCCGCAGCTCGCGCCCCTCCCGGTAGGCCCGCCTGACCAGGGCGACGAGCTCCGCCTCGCTCGCCGGGTGGTAGTACCCGTCGCCGGCCGGGGCGGTCGACTCGCCGTTCATCGCGGGCGATGTGAGGCCGACACACGCCGGAAAGTCACACGGCTGAGCATAGTCACCGGTGCGGAGGGTGGCAAGATCCCTTCACGCCGGCGTCGGCCGGTCGCGGCGCGAGACGACCGACGCCACCGACCCGGTCCAGGCGCCGAGGATCTTCGCGGCGAGCAGGATCACCGCACTGACCAGGACCAGGAACACACCGACGGCGACGGCCTGGTCGAGGTTCGCGTCGAACAGGGAGTAGACGGCGAGCGGCAAGGTCTGGGTCGATCCCTGAAAGCTCCCGGCGAAGAGGATCGTCGCCCCGAACTCGCCGATTCCCCGGGCGAAGGCGAGGGCGGCCGACGCGCCGAGACCGCTCCGAGCGAGCGGCAGGGCAACGCGGCCCATCCGGCGCAGCGGACCGGCGCCGAGGGTGGCCGCCACGTCGAGCACCGACTGGTCGATCGCCTCGAAGGCACCGATCGCCCCGCGGACGTAGAAGGGGCTGGCCACGAGGACGATCGCAATGACCACGGCGGCCTGGCTGAACGCGAGGTCGATGCCCAGCGCCGACAACGTGTGCCCGAGCAGGCCGAGGCGGCCGAAGGCCACCAGGAGCCCGATCCCGGCGACGGCCGGCGGGAGGACGAGCGGGAGCTCGACCAGGGTGATCAGGAGCTTTCGACCCGGGAACCGGCGCCGGCCGATCGCGTAGGCGAACGGCGTCCCCAGGCCCAGGGTCAGCGCCATCGCGATCAGGTTCGTCTTGAGAGAGACGGCGATCGCGTCGGTCGTCACCTGGGCCCCGAACTCATCGAGGAGGCGGCTGGTCGGCTGGTAGACGAAGAGGGCGACGATCGGGAGGAGCAGGAACGCGAGCACCCCCACGATCACCGCGGCCAGGGCCACACCGCCGGCGATGCGCCCCGCCGCCGAGAGCCAGGCCGGCGTGAGCGCACGGCCTGGCCTTGTTCGCGTCGCCGTCACTTCTTGCCGAAGCCGGCTGCCTTCAGGATCGCCTGTCCCGACTTCGAGAGCACCTTGTTGACGAACGCCTGCGCCGCCGCCCGGTTCTTAGTCGCCTTGACCACGGCGATCGTGTCCTGGGTCAGCGGCTTCGCCTTGGCCGGGAGGCCGATCGCCTTGACCCGTCCGTTCGCCGCCTTGGCGTCGGTGATGTAGACGAAGCCGACATCGCCCTGACCAGCCGAGATCTGGGCCACGACCTGGGTCACGTCGGAGGCCATGCTCCTGATGTTCCTGGTCGCCGCCGCCGTGATCCCGAGGTTGGCGAACGCCGTCTTCGCGTAGTCGCCGCACGGCACCGTCGAGTTGCAGACGACGATCTTGACGCCCTTCTTCGTGATGTCGCCGACCGACTTGATATGGGCCGGGTTGTCCTTCGGGACGATCATCACCAGCGTGTTGGTCGCGAACCGAACCGGCTTGTAGGCCAGGCCGGCCGCGAAGAGGGCCGCGGTCTGCTTCGGGCTCGCCGCCGCGAACACGTCGGCCGGGGCGCCCTGCTGGATCTCCGTCTGGAGCATCCCCGACCCGCCAAACGTGTACCGGGGCTTCGAGTCGATCTTCGGAAACACCTTGCTGAGCGACGCCGCGGCCAGGACCGTGAGCTGGCTGCTCGACGCCCGCGCCGCCGGCTGGGCCGACGCTCCGGCTCCCGAGGCCAGGCCGATCGCCACTGCGCCGATTGCCGACGTCGCCGCCAGGCGCCGCCCCTCCGTCCACACGATCCTCATGTCGAGCCCCCCGATGTTGTCGTTTTCGTGGTGGCCGCATTCTACCCAATGCCTGGGAAGACCGGCCCACGCCGACTCCGTAGGTGACGCCCGGATCCGGGTGGCCGCGGTCTAATCGGTGGCCAGCGGGAGTATCGTCTAACGGTATGAATGGCAGGCAGCCGTTAGGCGGCCGGGTGTCCGGGCTCTGGCGCTACCCCGTGAAGTCGCTCGCCGGCGAGCCTCTCGACGTCGCCGAGCTGACCGACGACGGCGTCGCCGGAGACCGGATCGTCCACGTCCGGGGCCGGCACGGGCCGCTCACCGGACGCACCCGGCACGGCCTCCTGACGCTGCCCGCGACCACCGGCCCCGATGGGATCCCGCGAGTCGGCGGGCACCGCTGGGACAGCGAGGCGGCGGCGCGGCTCGTCGCGAATCGCGCCGGCGCGGCCGCCGAGCTCGCGGCCTACGCCGGGTCCGAGCGCTTCGACGTCCTCAACCTGCTCGTGGCGACCGACGGCGCCGTCCGCGCCTTCGGACGCGACGTCCGCCGGCTGCGCCCGAACCTGCTCCTCGCCGGCGTCGCCGCCACCGCGGAGGCCGGCTGGCCCGGGCAGGCCCTCGAGATCGGCGACGCCGTGATCGGAGTCCACTCGCTGCGCCAGCGCTGCATTGTGACCACCATCGACCCCGACTCCGGCGACCAGGACCTCGATGTCCTACGCGATATACGGCGTGACTTCGGCGGTGAGATCGCGCTCAACTGCTGGGTCATCCGACCGGGCACGGTCCGGCTCGGCGACCCGGCCACCGTCGTCCCGACCGTCGCCCGACCCGAGCGCTACGGCGGGTGGATCCTCGGTGCCCCCTACGCGTGACGAGGCGGTACGGTTGGGCCAACCGACCCGGGAGGCGATATGTCCGTGCAGAGCAGCGCGACGACGGTGTGGGAGGGCGGCCTCGCCCACGGCAGCGGGGTGACCACCCCGGAGAGCGGGGCGTTCGGCTCGGTCGACGTCTCCTGGGCCTCCCGGACGGCCCGGTCGGCCGGCAAGACGAGCCCGGAGGAGCTCCTGGCCGCGGCGCATGCGTCCTGCTACTGCATGGCCCTCGCCCACGAGCTCGGGGAGGCCGGGACGCCGCCCGAGCGCCTCGAGGCCCGGGCAACCGTCGCGTTCGTCGCCGGGGAGGGCGTCAAGTCGTCGCACCTAATCGTCACTGGCCGCGTCTCCGGCGTCGAGGCGGAGGCGTTCGCCGCGGCGGCCGGGGCCGCCGCCCAGGGCTGCCCGATCTCGGCCGCCCTGCGCGGGAACATCGAGATCACCGTCGACGCGACGCTCGAGCCATGACCAAGCACGAGGCCGCAGAAGCGGTCCAGGCGGCCATGCGCGAGCGCGGGCTGACGTTCGCCGCGCTCGCGGCCGAGCTCGATCGCCCGGTCGTCTGGCTGGCGGCGGCCGTGCTCGGCCAGCACCCGTTCACCCCGGCGGACGCGGCCCGGCTCGTCGATCGCCTCGGCCTGGAACCCGCCGCCGCGGGCGCGCTCGAGCGCATCCCCAGCCGCGGCGGCCTCGACGGACCGGTGCCGGTCGACCCGACGGTCTACCGCCTCTACGAGGTGATCCAGGTCTACGGCCCGGCGCTGAAGGCGCTCATCCATGAGGAGTTCGGTGACGGGATCATGAGCGCGATCAACTTCAAGGTCGATCTCGAACGGGTCCCGGACCCCGGCGGCGACCGGGTGCGCATCACCCTCGACGGGAAGTTCCTCCCCTACCAGTGGGGGTAGCGGAGGATCCCGGTCAGCGGCGTGGAGAAATCTTCTCACCGCCGCGATGGTGTCCGCGCCGCTCGCGCAGGCCGTCGCCGAGCCGATGCCGTGGTGCCCGCCGGGTGGACGGCGACCACGCGCGGCAGCCGCTAAGCTAGGCGCCGTGGCGAGCCTCGACGACACGGACGTTCGCGCGCTTCTCGAGCAGCCTAACCACGCGGTGATCTCGACGGGGAACGCCGACGGCTCGGTCCACAGTACGGTCGTCTGGGTCGACGTCGAGGACGGCGGCGTGGCTGTCAACAGCGCGGCCGGGCGCGTCTGGCCCGCCAACCTCGAGCGCGACCCCCGGGCGACCGTGCTCGTGTTCGACCAGGGCAATCCCTACCACTACGTCGAGATCCGCGGGGCGGCCACGGCGACGCAGGACGGGGCCGACGAGCACGCCGACCGGCTGACCAAGAAGTACCTCGGCCTCGATCGGTATCCCTACCGGCAGCCCGGCGAGCAGCGGGTCAAGTTCGTGATCGCCCCGGAACGGGTCAGGCTCGTCAAGCAGTAGCCCGGTCGGCGCCCGGCGCGTCCGGCGCTACCCGGAGGAGACTGGAGCAGCGCCAGCTGGGCAGCCAGCGCCACGTTGTCGGCGCGATCGGCCTCGGCACGATGGGCGTGACCATGGCCTACTCATCTTCGAGCGCGCCGTGGAGGCCGAGATCCTCCCGGTCGTCCCCGAGCTCGGGCTCTAGCCGCCCACCGATTAAATGACCACGCCCCGTCCCGGCGGGTATGGGGCCGGGTTGCGGGGCGTGGTCGAGGGAGGAGAGGGGCTGCCGACTAAGGATCGCCCTTCATGCTCTAGAAGTCCAAGACGAGTATTGTGACAGATCTATAGCCTGAGCTTATGGAGCTCCGCCAGCTGCGCTACCTGGTCACGCTCGCCGAGGAGCTTCACTTCACCCGCGCAGCCGCCCGCGAGCACATCGCCCAGCCGGCGCTCTCCCAGCAGATTCGCCGGCTCGAGGACGAGGTCGGTCTCGCCCTCGTCGAGCGGACGACCCGGCGCGTGGCGATGACCGAGGCCGGCACGTCCCTCGTCCGCCGCGCCCGGCGGATCCTCGCCGAGGTCGCCGCCGCCGAGGCCGAGATGGAGGCGCTCACCGGGATCCAGGCCGGGCGGGTGACCGTCGGGGTCATGCACACGATGGGGCCGGTCGACGTCTCGATCGTCCTCGCCGGCTTCCACGAGCGCTACCCGGGGGTCGAGCTGACCGTCCGCGAGCAGTCGAGCGAGGAGCTCGCCGAGCTCCTCCGGGTCGACGAGCTCGACCTCGCCTTCCTCTCGGTCACCGAGCGGATCGAGAGCCACGGGCTCGGGCTGCGCCAGCTCGTCTCCGAGGAGCTCGTCGTCGTGCTCCCCCGCCAGCACCCGCTCGGCGGGCGCGGCCGGGTGCGGATGGCCGAGCTCTCCGCCGACGAGTTCGTCAGCTACCGCGAGGGCGCCCGGCTCCGCGAGCTCCTCGTCTCCGCCTCCGCCCAGGCCGGGTTCACCCCGATCGTCAAGCTCGAGTCGAACGAGAGCCAGCGGATCCGGCGGCTCGTCGCCCAGGGCCTCGGCGTGGCCATCCTCCCCCGCTCGGACGCCGAGAGCCCCGGGGCCGACGTCGCCGTGGCCACCCTGGTCGAGCCGGCGCTCTCCCGTGACATCACGCTCGCCTGGCGCGCCGAGCGGCGCCACGCCCCGGCGGCGGCCGAGTTCCTCGCCCTGGCCCGCCGCACCTTCGCGGCCGAGTGACCTGAAACGCCCGGCGAGGGAACTATGCTGACGTCCAGGGCTTTCGAGTGAGGGTGGGGTTCGGATGAGGTGGCGCTGGGGCGGGGGCGAGCCAGGCGAGCAGACCGCCGGCCCGCCCGCGACCGCGACCGCACCGGCGTCGGACTTCATCGGCCGGACCGGCGAGCAGGAGACCTTCATGAAGATCCTCGAGGACGCCCGCACCGGCCACTCGGGGTTCATCCACCTGACCGGCACGGCGCGCAGCGGACGCCGGGCCCTGCTCGACCGGTTCCGCGCCCTCGCCGGCGAGGCGGGGGCCCGCTGCGGGCCCGTCGTCGACCTCGAGGACGACGCCGGGATCGAGCTCGACGAGCTCCTCGAGCGCATCGCCGACGCCCTCGAGCCCGAGCGCGACCGATTCGGCCGGTTCTTCGAGGCGGCCAAGCGGTTCCGCTCGCGCGAAGCCGGGCTCCCCACGATGACCTCCCAGGCCGTGGCCGTCGTGCGCGCCGGCAGCTCGGCGGTCAGCCAGCTCGCCGGGACCCTCCCGGTCAAGGCGATCAACGCGGCCGTCCAGAGCCCGATCGGCGATCTCATGACCGAGCACGCCGAGACCAAGCGGACCCTCGGTGCGGTCAGCGAGGAGTTCGTCACCGGCCTGCTCGAGCTGGCCAGGGCCGACCGGCCGATCCTCCTCGTCTTCGGCAACCTCGACTTCGCCCCGTCGAGCGCCAAGCTCCTCTGGCTGCGGCGCTCGCTGCTCCCGCGCATCGCCCGGGCCCGGGTGATCGTCGCCGTGTCGACCGAGCCGCGCTTTGAGCTCGATGACGTCGGACCGCTCTTCGCCCACGCCGAGCAGATAGCCCTCGACCGCTTCGACGAGGACGAGGCCGAGCAGTTCCTCGAGCGCCACATCAAGGTCCCCAAGGACTCGCCGCTCGGTCGGGCCGTGCTCGAGGACAGCGACCGGTTCCCCGAGCGCCTGGCCGGCTACGCCCGCTACTTCGAGGATCACCCGGAGGCCCGGACGAACGACCGCCTCCCGACCGAGGCGCGCGACCTCACCTCCGGCGGGCTCGTCTCCGGCCTCCTCGGTCGGGTCGGCGACCCCTTCCTGCGCGAAGTGCTCCTTCACGCCGCGCCGCTGCGCTGGTTCAACGCCGAGCTCCTCACCGGGATCGCCGACGTCTGCGGCCTGCGCCCGGCGCCCGACGGACCGGCCGCCCCCGGCCTCCTCGACATCGGCCAGCGCCCGTCCTGGGTGTCGAACCTCGGCGGCGGCTGGGGGATCGACGTCGAGGCGCGCCGCCGGGCGGTGGTCGACGAGTTCCGCCGGCTCCACCCCGGGCTCTACCGGCGGGTCCACCTCTACGCGGCCCGCTACCACGTCACCCGCCTGCGGGAGCTCGAGGGGGCGCTTCCCGACGACGCCGGGCTCGTGTCCGAGCAGGACGTCCTCGACTACCAGCCGACGACCCACCCGACCGATCGCCTCCGGTGGGACGAGTACCTCGCGGCTCTGGCCGAGTGGCTCTACCACCTGCTCGCGCTCTCGCCCCGCCGGGGCTTCGCCCGCCTGGCCGACCACGTCGGCGAGGCCCTCGCCTGGGAGCGCCCGGCGGCCGCCGTCGCCCTGCTCGACATCGGCGTCGAGGTCGTGCTGCCCGGCTCCGAGGCCCTCGCCCGGCAGCGACTGCTCGAGGTCGTCCGGTCGGTCCACAACGGCCGTCACGCCGATACGCTCCAGCTCCTCGACGAGTTCTCCGCCGGCGGGTCGGCGAGCACGATCGCCGACGCCGCCGCCCACTACCTCGCCGGGACCCGCCTCGTCCTCCTCGGGCGCTCGCCGCTCGCCGTCCACGACCAGTTCGAGCGGGCGGAGACGCTGCTCGGAGGGGCCGACGGCGGGGTCCAGGCCCGATCGCTCCGCTGCCTGAACCTGACCCAGCTCGCGGCGGCCAAGGCCCGGCGCGACGAGCACGGTGACGCCGGCCTCGACGTCCTCGTCCAGGCCGCCGAGCTGGCCGAGACGCTCGACCCGCGCATGCGGGCCGAGGTCGAGCGCGTCCGCGGGCTGATCCTCGCCGGCGCCAAGCAGGCCGACGAGGCGCTCGCCGCGTGCGGCGAGGCGCTCGAGCTGCTCAGCCGGACCGGCGCCGCCGCCGAGGCCGCCCGCGTCCTGTGCCTGCGAGCCGAGCTCAACCTCGACGCCGGCGACCACCCGGCCGCCCGCCGGGACCTCCTCAGCGCCCAGTCGATCTACCGCCAGCTCGTCGAGCCGGAGGCCGAGGCCGGCGTGCTCGTCGGCCTCGTCGACATCGCGCTCCGCGCCGGCGACGACGCGGAGGTGGCCGAGCTCGAGCGGGCGATCGCGTTGTTGCGCCCGGACGAGGCGCTCCTGCGCAGCCAGATCGGAAGCCTGTTCCTCGCGGCCCACCGGCCGCAGGAGGCGGTCGAGCGCTTCACCGCCGCCCTGGCGATCGCCTCCGACGCGGGGACGCTGGCCCGCCGCGGGCGGGCCCACCTCGCCTGGGCGAGCCAGACCGAGGACGAAGCCGCGGCGCTCGCGCGGCGCCGCGCGGCCCGCGACGACCTCGCCGCGGCCTACAAGCTCGACCCCGACGACCTCGACACCGGGATCGAGCTCGCCGAGCTGAGGCGGCGGCTCGGCGACGGCGCCGAGGCGCTCGAGACGGCCGCGCTCGTCGCCCGCCGGGCGCTCGAGGCCGCCCGGGCGCTCCCGCCGCTCCCGGCGCGGGAGCTCGACGACGACGCGGCCCGCTCCGCCCGCGCCGCGATCCTCGGGCGCCTGCGCGACCTGCTCGTCCGCGGCGTCAGCCTCCTCGGTCCCGCGGCCGCAGCGGAGATCCTCGACGGCTGGAGCACGGCCCGGCTCCCCGGCGACGAGGAGCTCGACCTGATCCGGGCGATCGCCGGCCACGAGCTGGCCGAGGGCGATCCGGACGCCCTCCCCGCGGCGCTCGACGCCGCCGCGCGGGCGGTGGCGACCGCGGACCCGCCGCGCGGGCGCGCGCTCGTCGAGCTCGCCGCGCTCCAGGCGGCGGCCGGCCTCTGGAGCGAGGCCACCGGGTCCGCCCAGCGGGCCCTCGCCGACGAGGCGGTCCGCGTCCAGGCCGAGTACATGCTCGACCAGCTCGACCAGCAGCACCGCCGCGACGACGAGTTCGGCGGCGAGCCGGAAGCCGTCGTCGAGGAGCTGGTCATCGACATCGCCGAGGACCTGCGCGCCTGGTTCGACCCCCAGTCGACGGTCGGCGGCGAGTTCTTCGCCTGGATGGTGGAGGAGTTCCGCCGCCGCCGCGCCGAGCGCGTCGGCCTCCCGGCCCCCGGCCTCTGGGTCGGCGTGAAGAAGGACCTCCCGGCCGGGAACTTCCAGGTCGTGATCGACAACGCGGTCCGGGCCCGGATTCGCGTCGACGGCGATCTGCTCGCCGGGGCTGCGCCCGGCGACTGCCCGGGGGGCGGTCGTCCCGGGACGCGGCCCTGGGACGGCGGTCCGGCGACCTGGCTCCCGTCGGGCGCCGCCGACGACCTGGTGGCCGCCGGGATCCCCTTCTGGGACCCGCGCGGGCTCGTGCTCGCCGCGCTCGACGCGGCGCTCGAGGCCTGCCCGCGGTTCCTCAGCGCCGAGACGGCGGCCAGCCTCTCCGGGGAGGACTGGAGCAAGCTCGAGGCCGAGCAGTACTTCGCCCGCGCCGACGTCGTCCGCCAGCTGGTCGGTGCCCGTGTCCCACCGCGCGAGCTCCCCGGGGTGCTGCGGGAGCACGGCGCCGCCGCCGAGGCCGACCGGGCCGCGGTCATCGCCGACGCGATCCGTCGTTTCGCGGTGGCGCCGGCCGCGCCCGAGGAGCTGGCCGCGATCTTCGAGTTCACCCGCTTCCGGCCCGTCGAGACGGCCGGCGGCCTGCCGGCCAAGCCCGTCGTGGTCGGCCTGCGCCTCGGCCCCGGCGGCGCCGGCGACACGGTCGTCGCCTCCGGGCAGCGGGTCCTCGACGTCCTCTGCGGCGCCCTTCACCTGCCGGTCCCCGAGCTCCGCGTCGCCGAGGATCCCGACCTCGCGGCGGGGGAGGTCGCCGTGTCGGTCGGCGCGGTGACCCGGCTCGTCGCGCAGGAGGCCGGCGGGCTCGACTGGTGGCGCTGCCACGCCGCGGCCGGGGCCGGCGGCCGGACCGGTGCGGGCGCCGGCGACCGCGCCGCCCGGGCGCTCGAGGCCGTCCTCTGGGACGACCCGGCCCTGCTCATCGACGCGGCCGGCGCCCCCCGCAACCCGCTGACCGCCGTCCTCGGCACCGAGCCCAGCGAGCGCATCGCCCGCTCCCTGCTCGAAGTCCTCGCCCGGCGGGTCCCGCTCGGCCCGCAGCCGGCTCTCAAGCGGGCGGTCGAGCACGTCCTCGACCGCAGCGCCAGCGGGAGCCTCCGCCCGCCCGGGGCCAAGATCGTCCCGTCGAAGCCACGGCGCCCGGTTCCCGACAACCTCCCCTTCGGGATCCGGGACACGATCCGCGTCGACGAGCCGGGCCGGCTGCGCTACTTCGCCGTCCGGGTCATCCTCCACCACGACGATCAGACCGACGTTCGCATCAGCCTGACCAGCCCGAGCGGAACCACGGCGATCCTCCACGAGTTCGGCGACGACCTCGACCGCCTGCGCAGCGGCGTCGACGCCGACCGGATCCCGGCGCTCGCCTGCTTCGACAACGAGCCGGCCGAGGGCGGCTGGACCCTCCACGTCCAGGACTTCTCCTCTCCCGACGCCGGACTGCTCGAGGAGTGGGCGCTCGAGTTGACCACCGTGTCCTCCACGGCCGGCTCGGCCAGGACGCCCGACGATCCGGAGATCGCCCTCTCGCGCCGCGAGCGCGACACGATGACCCGCAGCGCAAGCCTCGAGCGCGACCTGCGCAGCCGGCGGATCGTCGCCGAGTGCGGGGCGCGGGTCTGGTCGGTGCTCGAGGAGGGCAAGCTCGACGGCCGCCTCCAGCGCGAGCGGGTCCGGCTCGGCACCCATCTCGCCCGCGAGCTCGGGCTGCGCTTCGGTCACTCGATCCACTTCACGCTCGTCCCGACCCTCCCGGACGACGGCTTCCGCATCCTCGTCAACGACCTCGTCCGGGCCACCGGCGACCTGCGGCCCGGCCGCTACGGGCCATCCGGGGCCGCCGGCGGACGAGGACATCTGGGTCGGCCCCCTGTCGGGCCTGCCCCACCGGCGGCTCGCCGACGACGTCCCCGGCGGCTTCGACGTCCCCGACCGGCTGATGCGCCACATCCGCGCGGCCGTGCGCGAGGCGGCCGTCGAGTTCGCCGACGCCGACTGGGCCAGCGCCTTCCTCGACCGCCTCTGCCACAGCTACCCGAAGACCGTCCCGGCCGCCCGGACCGCGGCCGGGGACGACCTCCTCGCCGCGGTCCTGCGCGAGCTCGTAACCCACGGCATCGCCGTCGCCGACCCCCAGCTGATGGAGCTCGTGCGCGAGCTCGTCCAGCGCCCCGACCTCGCCCGGGAGTGCATGGCGCTCGCCGCGGCGCCCCCCGCCCACCTCGGGCGGACCGCCGGGGCGATGGCCGAATGGCTGCGCGAGCGCCTCGACGGCGGTCAGCCCGAGGACGGGGTCCCCCTCGTCGAGCTCGGCCCGGCGATCGAGGCGGCGGTCCGAGACGCCGTCGGCTCGTGCGACGGGCGGGTGCCGGTCTACTCGCTGGCCGGCGCCGGGGACATCCTCCGCCGGCTCGAGGCCGCCCGGATCGAGCTCGGGGCCACCCAGATCGGCGTGGTCACCGCGGCCCCGCTCCGCCGCCACGTCCACCGCCTGATCGCCGCCCAGTTCCCGAGCGCCGCGGTCCTCGCCCGCGAGCGGCTCGACCCCGCCCTCCCGCGCCGCCCGATCGACCTGCCGGCGGCCGGGTGACCCAAGCGCCGGCCGAGCGCCGAGCCCGTCCATGACCGTCGCCGTCGCGCACGAGATCAACAGCTCCGAAAGAGAAGCATCGGTACTGGTGCTCGGCAACTCCCTCGGAACGACCGCCGCGATGTGGGAGCCCGTCGTCCCCGCCCTCGCCGCCCACCGGCGCCTCGTGCGCTACGACCATCGCGGCCAGGGGGCCTCCCCGGCGCCGCCTGGTCCGTACGCGATCGCCGACCTCGGGCGCGACGTCGTCGCCCTCCTCGACCGGCTCGAGATCGATCGGGCCGCCTACTGCGGGGTCTCGCTCGGCGCGATGGTCGGGCTCTGGCTGGCCGCCCACGCCCCCGACCGGATCGAGGCCCTCGTCGTCTGCTCCGGCTCGGCCCACCTCGGCAACCCCGCGGCCTGGGTCGAGCGGGCCGAGGCCGTCCGCGCGGCCGCGAGCACCGCCCCGATCGCCGACGCCGTCGTCGGGCGCTGGCTGACCCCCGGCTTCGCCGCCCGCCGGCCCGACGTCGCCGACTGGCTGCGGGCGATGGTCCTGGCCAGCCCGCCCGCCGGGTACGCCGCCTGCTGCGGGGCGCTCGAGCGGCTCGACCTCCGGGCCGAGCTCGCCCGCGTCACGGCTCCGACGCTCGTCATCGCCGGGGCGCAGGACACCTCGATCCCGCCCGACCACGGCCGGGCGATCGCCGCCGCCGTGCCCGGCGCCCGCTTCGAGCTGCTATCCCCGGCGGCCCACATCCCGATGGCCGAGTCCCCCGACGCAGTCGCCGCCCTGATCCTCGGGCACCTCGTCGCGGCGTGACGGCGCCTCGGCCCGGGGACCGAGGCGCCGCCCTGCGTTCGCGCGGTCGGTCCTAGCCGCCGAAGAACGCTCCGAAGCTCCCGAACGGGGTGCTCCCGGTCCCGCTCCCGCTCCCGGTCCCGCTCCCGCCGCCGAAGAAGCCGGCGAAGTTCGGGATGAAGCTCATCGCCAGGCTCGGCAGGCTCGAGACCGAGCCGGTCCCCGGAACCGTCACCGGCGCCGTCGGGGTCTGGCCGGAGCCGATGCCCGGGAGGAAGCTCGAGAGGAGCTTCTGCACGAGCTCGGTGATCGAGCTGATCAGGGAGCCGACCGTCCCGACGATCGACCCGACGCCCGCGGTCGGACCCGGAGTCGTGGTCACCTGCGTGCTGCTCGAGCAGTTGAACGCCTGCTTGATCGTGGCCAGCAGCGCGGTCAACTGAGCCGGCAGGCCGTTGACGATCCCCGTGAACTGGCTGGCCACGCCGGCCGGGAGCATCGGGATGAGGGCGAGCACCCGGGCCAGGTCAGCCTGGACCGAGGTGAGGACCGTCCCGATCACCGTGCTGACCGCGTCGATCGCCGGGCAGGCGATCGAACCCGGCGTGATCGCGCCGGCGAGCTGGCCCGGCTGGCCGCTGCCGACGTCCGAGAGCGCGGCGACCGTGCCCGCGAGCTGGCCCTGGGCCGGCGCCGGGAGCGAGCCGAGCAGCTGGGTGACGAGCGACAGGGCCTGCTCGCGACCCTGGGTGGCCGCCGAGATGAACGCGGCGATGTCGGTCTGGCCCGAGCCGCTCAACTGGCCGAGCAGCGGCGTCAGCGCCGTCGTGTCGCGGTTCTCCTGGGCGGCGAGACCGGTCAGGACGTTCGCGGCCCGCACGGTGACCGCCGTCTTGTGGGCATGGTGGGCGCTCCGGTAGAGCTTGGCCGAGCTGTGGCCGGCGGCGACGAGGTTCGCCTCGAGCTGGGACAGCGGCCCGCTCACCGAGCCGCTCGCGGCGGAGGCGAGGACGTGGTGGAGCGCCTTGTCGGCGCTGTGCAGGTGGCTCCGCACGCTCGAGGCCGAGTCGGCCTGGGCGGCGGGTGCGAAGACCGTGGCGGCACCGACGGCCCCGAGCAGCAGAGCCCTCGCGGCGATGGACGCCGCCGCCTTCCGGTTTCGGATCGTGAGGAATGCGCGCATGCGGTGTCTTCCCATCCTTTGTTAAGGTCGTTGGTGAGGCCGTCACAAGGGAAGAGCGGCGGCGGCCCGAAACGTGACGTGCCGGGTCGCTCATACATACGTCCAGGCGGTCCGGGGGCCGAGCGGCGCCGGTCCGGTGGCGGCGGTCAGTCGGGCCGGCCGGGCGCTCCGGGCGCGCGGGGGTGGGGGACGACGACCTCGGCCGCCTGCTGGGGTGAGAGCGCCGGGTAGAGCGTCCTGATCGCCGCGATAGCGATCATCCCGCCGGCGGCCTGCGCGACGATGTAGGCCGGGGCGGACGCCGGCGCGATGCCGGCGAACGTGTCGGAGAGCGTGCGGCCGACGGTGATCGCCGGGTTGGCGAAGCTGGTCGAGCTCGTGAAGAAGTAGGCGGCGCCGATGTAGGCGCCGACGGCGGCCGCCGCCGACGTCCCGCGCTGTGTCCGGGTCAGGGCGAAGATCACGAGCAGGAGGCCGAGGCTGGCGATGGTCTCGGAGAGCAGGTGGGCGCCGGTCGCCCGGTGGTGGGTCGAGATGCTGACCGCCGCGCGGCCGTACATGAGGTTCGCCGCGATCGCGCCGGTGATGCACCCGGCGACCTGCGCCGGGACGTAGGCGCACGCCGTGCGCCAGGCGAGGCCGCCGAACGCGGCGTCGACGAACGAGACGACCGGGTTGAAGTGCGCACCCGAGACCGGCCCGAACATGAGGATGATCGCGTAGAGCCCGGCCGCCGTGGCCGCCGCGTTCTCGAGCAGCTCGAGGCCGATGTCGCCCGGGGAGAGCCGTTGGGCGGCGATGCCCGACCCGATGACGATCGCGGCGAGAAACGCGCTCCCCAGCCACTCGGCCAGGAGCGGGCGCCACCCAGGGGCCGGGGGGCTGGTCGGCTCGGTCGTCGGCCCGGTGGCGCTCATGCCGGCTTCCGGTCGCGTCGGCGGCGTCGAGCTCGACGACGAGCTGGCGGACGCGATCGGTGATGTCGTCGCGCGTGGCCCGAACCTCGTCGACCGGCCGGCCCTTCGGATCGGCGAGATCCCAGTCGATGTAGCGCCTCCCGGGGATGTATGGACACGCGTCGCCGCAGCCCATCGTCACGACGACGTCCGCCCATTCGGCCAGCTCCCGGGTCAGGAGCCGCGGCGTGCGGTCCGACAGGTCGAGGTCCACCTCGGCCATGACCTCGAGCACCTCGGGGTGGACGCGGTTCGCGGGCGTCGTGCCGGCCGAGCGCGCTTGGTGGCGATCTCGGCGGCCTGCTCGAACAGCGCCTGGCTCATCTGGGAGCGCCCGGCGTTGTGCAGGCAGACGAACAGGACGTTCACGGCTGCGGCCTCCTCGTCGACGGGGGGTGGGTCGGGGTTGGGTCTGGTGATTAGCTCGTCGCGGGCGCGGCGCGGCGCGGCGCGGCGCGGAGGGACCATATCCATTGACAAGCATCAGTTCAACCGATATACGTGTATCGATGCCGGTCGATCTGGAGCTCGCCCCGAAGACCAAGCGCGCCGCCGGGGACCGGTGCTGCGAGCCCGTCGTCTACCCCGACGTCGAGCGCCAGCAGGCCGAGCAGATGGCGCGGGTCGCGAAGGCGCTCGGCGACCCGGTGCGTCTCCAGCTCGTCGACGTCCTGCGCAAGCACGCCGGCCAGGTCTGCGTCTGCGAGCTCGTGCCGCTCTTCGACCTCGCCCAGCCGACGGTGTCCCACCACCTCAAGGTGCTCCGCCAGGCCGGGATCGTCGGCTCCGAGCGTCAGGGCCTCTGGGCCTACTACTACGTGATCCCCGGCGCCCTCGAGGGGCTCTCGGCATGGCTGACCTGACCGACCTGCGCGAGACGGTCCGCCAGCGCTACGCCCGCGCCGCCACGCAGGCCGGTCGCGGCGCCAACCGCGAAGCGAGGGCGCTCGAGGCCGAAGCCGGGTGCTGCGGACCGGCGAGCGCGTGCGGCGAGACCCCGACCGCGGACGGCGTCGCGTTCGGCGCCGTCCTCTACGGCGAGGATGAGGCGGGCGGCGCCCTGGCCGCCGCGGTCGAGGCGTCACTCGGGTGCGGCGTCCCCACCGCCGTGGTCGACCTCTGCGAAGGTGAGGTCGTCCTCGACCTGGGCTCCGGCGCCGGGGCCGATGTCCTCATCTCCGCGCGTCGCGTCGCCCCGACCGGGAAGGCCATCGGGCTGGACATGACCGCCGAGATGCTGGCCCTCGCCCGCGCGAACGCCGCCGCGGCCGGGGTGGAGAACGTCGAGTTCGTCAGGGGATACATCGAGCAGATGCCGATCGCCGACGGAAGCATCGACGTCGTGATCTCCAACTGCGTCATCAATCTCTCGGGCGACAAGCAGCAGGTGCTCGGCGAGGCCGCGCGAGTGCTCAGACCGGGCGGGCGCTTCGCGGTCTCGGACGTGATCGCCGACGCCGACGTGGACGCCGGGGCCCGCGCGGACATGGCAGCCTGGACGGGCTGCGTCGCCGGCGCCCTGACCGAGGGAGACTTCCGTGCCGCGCTCGCCGGCGCCGGTTTCGAGGAGATCGAGATCCGCCGGACCCACCGTGTGCACACGCACGCGAGCGCCGCCATCATCCGCGCCCGGAAGCCCGGGCCCTCAGCGTGCTGCCCGCCCACCGCGCTCGCGAGCTGCTGCGCGCCGTCGGCCAAGGAAGACTGCTGCGCGAGCGGCGGGATTCCCGCCGGCGGCGAGCCGCCGGCCAGCTGCGGGTGCGCCGGCCGAGAACGAGTCGGCTAGCCGCGCTCGCCCCGACCGCGGGCCGCGTCGATAAGCCGACGGTCGCGCTTGGTCGGCCGCGCCCCGAGGTCGGCGCCCGGGGCCCGGGCGAGGCGCGCCTCCGCGGCCTCGCGCTCGCGAGCGGCCAGGCTCTCGGGCGTCTCCTCGTAGAGCAGCGCCGCCTGGCTGGCCGGACCCCGGCGCTCCGCGAGCGCCACGACGACGACGGTCCGATGCGTGTGCCCGGAGGTGATCTCGACCCGGTCGCCCGGCCGGAGCTCCCGGCTCGGCTTGACCCGCGACCCGTTGACCTGTACCCGCCCGCCCTTGACCGCTTCGCTGGCCAGCGACCGGCTCTTCACGAAGCGGGCGGCCCACAGCCACCGATCCACGCGCACGCGGTCAACGTCCATCCGGTCGATCATCCCACTGCGACGTAGCCCGGTCCGGCAGCTTGGCGCGATCGTCGGCGGCGCCGACGTGTGCGGTCAGACCAGTGAGCATTCAGGCCGCGGTCTTGCCCCGGCGCGAGCCAAGCGAGGAGATATTCAGGAGTCGGATAATGCTCCGATGGGACCGGCGACACTGGGTCCGGTGCATCAGGCCTACCTGCTCGAGGCGCGTCAGATGCAGACGCTGTCGTTCATGGTGCACATCCCGCTGGTCGCGTTCGGGATCGCCTTTGCGGCGATGGTCCTGTTCGCCGAATGGCTGCACCGACGCACCGGCGACCCGCTCTACCTGATCCTGGCGAAGCGCTGGTCGAAGGTGATGCTCGCCCTGACCGTGCCGTCGCGCTCGCCGGTCCCCTGTCGGTCGTCGCGATGATCGCCGGCTGGGTCACGACCGAGGTCGGGCGCCAGCCGTGGGTCGTCTACGGCGTGATGCTGACCTCGCAGGCGGTGACCGGCGCCGGCGGCATTCCGGTGGCCTACGTGACGCTCGCCCTGGTCTACGCCGGGGTCGTCGTCGGCGTCGCGTGGGTCCTGCGCCGTCTGGCCCGCGCGCCGCTCGAGATCCCGCAGGGCCCGCCCACCGCCGTCATGGCCGGCGGCTGAGCGATGCACCTCTACGCCGTGCCGCTGTTCTTCGCCGGCGCCGGGCTGGTCCTCTACACCGTCCTTGCCGGGGCCGACTTCGGCGCCGGCTTCTGGCACCTGTTCCCGGGCCGGGGGGAGGCGGCGGAGCGGATGCGCGAGCACGCGCACGAGACGATCGCCCCGGTCTGGGAGGCCGACAACGTCTGGCTGATCTTCGTGATCACGGTGACCTGGACCGCCTACCCGGTCGTTTTCGCGTCGGTCGCCTCGACGCTCACGGTCCCGTTCCTGATCGCCGCACTCGGCATCATCCTCCGCGGCACGGCGTATGCGACTCGGTCGGGCAGCGCGAGCTCACGCGAGACCGCGGCGATCGACACCGTCCTCTCCCTGTCGTCGATCCTCGCCCCTTTCGCGCTCGGGACGATGGTCGGGGCGATCGCGTCGCGCCGCGTCCCGGTCGGCAACGCCATTGGGCCGCTGTTCGCCAGCTGGCTGAACCCAACGTCGCTGCTGATCGGCGTGCTCGCGGTCGCGACCTCGGCCTACCTCGCCGCCGTCTACCTCGCCGCCGACGCCCGCCGCCTCGAACAGCCCGACCTCGCCGCCGGGTTCCGCACGCGCGCCCTGGTCGCCGGCGTGTCGGCCGGAGCCGTCGCCGGGCTGGGCATCGTCGTCGTCCACGCGGACGCCCACCGGCTCTACGAGCGGCTGCTGCACACCAGCGCCGTCGCCGGACTGATCCTCTCGATCCTCGCCGGCCTCGCCACCCTGGCGCTCGTCCACCGGTCTCGCTTCGACGCGGCGCGGATCACCGCCGCCGCGGCGGTTGCCGCGATGATCGCCGGCTGGGCCGTCGCGCAGAATCCGATCCTCCTGCCGGGCTTGACCATCCGTCAGGCGGCCGCGCCACACGACACGCTCGTGACCCTGGTCGTCGCGATCGTCGCCGGCGGCATGATCCTCTTCCCGTCGCTCGGCCTGCTGTTCCGGCTCGTCTTGAGCGGGCAGCTCCGTCACGCGCCGTCGCAGCCGGGCCTGGCCCCAACCGCCCGAGCGGTGCTCTCGGCCTCGGGCACGGGGCTGCTGGCGAGACTGGCCGGCGCGTGTTTCGTCGTCGGCTTCGGGTGCCTGACGATCGCCGACGCTCGCTGGGCGCACGCGATCGGCGTGCTCGCGTTCCTCGCCTTCACGGTCCTCGGCACCTTCGCGCTCGTGGCGGACGGGCTACGCTCGCCACCCGAGGCCGCCGACCCGCTGGCGTGAGTCACTCCTTGGGACGTCAGGACCCGTGGAGCCCGGCGACCACCACCGGAAAGAACTCCGCCTCCGCCCGCCGGCCGAAGAAGAGGTCGAGGTGGCCGAAGCCCTCGAGCTCCTCGAAGTCGTGGTGACCTGGCTCGGCGTGCCGGGCGAAGTGGGTGAAGGTGGCCCGCATCCCTCCGGGTAGGAACATGCGGTTCTCGCGGCCCACCACGAACGTGAAGCGCGCCGCGGTCCGCGGCCGTCCGGCGACGTAGCTCCGTGGGAGCCCATCGAGCTGGACGGCCGGGGCGACGTGCCCGCGCTCGGTGCTCGCCCTGATCTGGTTGAACAGGCTGAGCGGCGAGCTCCCGAGCTCGCGGCCCATCCAGTCGTGGATCTCCCGGGTGACGTTCTCCCCCCACCAGAGGACGTTGGCGCCGGCGCCGTACATGAAGTTCGCCATCCGGCACACCGGGTGCTCCGGGCCGTCGGTGCCCCGGCGGCTGCGGCCGATCGAGGTCGCCGGCTCGTCGTCCGGGTGGGTGGGAGCCGGGTTTCCCCTCCAGGCGGCAACCAGAGCGAGCAGGTGCATGAACGCCGCGGAGAGCCGCTGCTCGAACGGGGTCATCGCGCCCATCCGGGCCAGGCCCTGCCCCTGCGGGCGTGATCGGGCGGATCGCCCACTGGGCGTCGATCCACGGCGTCAGCCGGGTGACGAACGGCAGCATGAGGTGCTTCTCCCGGGCCTCGCGCGGGACCTCGATGTGGAGGGACACCCCGCAGGACACGACGTCGGTCACGGCCGGGACGAGGCCGGCGGCCGCGGCCATCGTGAAGCTGACCGAGCCCTGGCAGTGGACGACCGCCTTGAGCGCCGACGCTCCGGTCCGCTCGAGGATCGTCGCCACCGACGCCGGATGGTCGTAGCGGGCGACCTCGTCGAGCGTCCACGAGCGGGCCGGAAGGTCGATCGACCCCCGCCAGTGCTGGACCCACACGTCGTAGCCCTCCGCGAGCAGCCGGTCGGAAAGTGACCGGCCGCTCGGCTGCCCGTAGAACATCTGGCCGCGGAGCCCGGCCCCGTGGGCGAGGAGGACCGGGCCCAGCGTCGGCGCCGGCCCGTCGACCCGGCGCAGGTGATCGAGCTTGAGCGGGACGCGATCCTCGGTCACGTGATGCACGATCTCCCGCTCGAGGCCGCGACCGACCGCCTCCCAGGCCGCCGGCGCCGCCGCCGGGGGAACGTCACGGGGGAAGCTCGGCAGGCCGTGAACCCGCGGCCCGGCGTAGGCGAGCGTCAGCTTCGAGAGGAAGAACGCCTGGAACCGCGCGATCTGGCCGAGTCCGGCCAGGCGGATCGGCCCGCTCGCCCGGTAGGTCGAGAGCTGGCGGGCGAACGCGACCACCGGGATGCGGAGCACGCCCGTGGCCACCAGCTCCGGTCCGAGCTCTCCGCCCGGGGGGTGCTGCTCGACCCGTCCGGCGTAGATCCGCGTGAACAGCGTCGTCTGGTCGACCCAATGATCGACTCCGAGATCGTTCTCGACGAGCTTGAAGCCGACCAGGGTGAACGCGCGGCCGCGGTCGTCGGCGGCAAACAGGCGGTAGCGCATGCGCAGGTGGAAGGCGTCGGGCTCCTCGACGAAAAGGTTGAAGCGCCCATCGTCGACGGCCAGGCGACCGCCGAGCTCGCCGCACTCGAGCCACCCGCTGGCCCGGGCCTGGTGCTCGGGGTCCGCGATGAACCCGTCGAGGTCGGGGATCTCGATGTCGAGGTGGACCTTCGCCGTCCGTCCGGCACTCCGGCCGGCGAGCAGCGCCTGGTTGAAGTCGGTCTCCGCGAAGGAGATCCACCCGGACATCTCCTCGGTGAAGGCGATCCCGCCCATCAGGCTCGCTCGATCATCCGTTCGGAGAACCGGTCGGCCAGGGCCGCGATGGTCAGGCTCGGATTCGGCCCGACCGGACCCGGCATCACCGATCCGTCGGCGACGAACAGCCCCCGGTGGACGCCGTCGGCGGCGAACACCTCACCCCGGTCGTCGACCACCCCATGATCGCGGTCCCGCCCCATCGCGCACCCGCCGAGCGGATGGACGGTCATCGCCCGGGCCCGGGCCAGGCCGAAGCGGGGGGCCAGGCGCCCGCCGAGTGCCCCGGCCACCCGGCGGGCTGCCGCCTCGGCGGCGTCGAAGTATCCGCGTGAATCGCCGTGGGGATCCCAGTCGAGGTTGAGCACGTCCCCGTCGAGGCTCAGGTGGCCGCCGGGGACGTCGACCCCCATCGAGAGGAGGGGGACCATCGCCGCCGAGGACTCGGAGCTCCCGAACGCGGCGGCCACGTCCGCGCTGATCCGCGTCCGGTGCCGGCCGCCGACCAGCTCGGCCGCCCGGCGGAAGAGCATCCGCCGGACCAGCCCGATCCCGTCGCCCGGAACCTCCGGGGCCTGCCAGAGCCACTCGCTGAACTCCGGCCCGCCGGCGTCCTGGAGCCAGAGGTCGTGCCCGTCGACCGTCTGGTGACCGCTCTGGGTGATGACCGGGCCGAGGCTCGGGCTCAGGTCGAGCCAGCGTCCATCGCCGGTGCGGCAGTCGCGGGCGAAGGTGATCATGTCGCCGTTGCTCGAGAAGCCGCAGCCGAGCCGCGGGCTCAGGTCGGGGAGGGCCGCCCGCCGGCCGAGGAGCAGCCGGGTCGAGCCGAAAGTCCCGCCGGCGAGCACGACGACCTTCGCGGAGATCGTCCGGTCGACCTCGAGCGACGGATCGAGCAGGTCCTCGCGGTGGCCGGCCCGGGCGCAGACGTGCTGGACGTAGCGGACGGTCCAGCGATCCTCGGGCGCCGGCTCGATCCCGACCGCCTCGCAGAGGGTCCGGATCCTGGCGCCGTCGCGCTTGGCCTGGCTGAGGTAGGTCAGGTCGAGCGAGCTCTTCGAGCCCTCGTTGCACCCGATGTCGCACTCGCCGAGGAGGCGGCAGGTCAGCCGCGGCCGGTGGTGGAGGTTCTCGTCCGGGGGGAGCTCCCGGCCCGGCTCGGCGGCCGCGCCGTCGACGCCGAAGCGGATGGCCAGGGGCGGCCGCTCGACCGCGAACCCGGCCGCGGCCGCCGCCCGGGCGAACTCGCGGGTCTTCGGGATCGAGGCGTAGGGCTCACCGTCCGGGAGCGGCTCGGGCCGGAGCACCGCCCGCACCGCGTCGTAATGCGGATCGAGGTCGGCCAGGTCGACTGGCCAGGGCACGACCGTCCCGTCGGCCGCGGTTTCTTGGAACGTGTGCGGCGGCTTGGGGAGCATCACGTTCGCGTAGATCAGCGACCCGCCGCCGAGGCCACTCGAGACGATCGCGTTCACCTCCGCGAACGACCAGACCTCGAAGAGTCCGTGGAGCCCAGCGTCGGGATCCCAGAAGTTGGTCCGCATCTCGCGCGGGGTACGGGCGAACGATCCCGGGGGATGGGGGGCTCCGCGCTCGAGCACCACCACGTCGAGGCCGGCGGCGGCGAGGCGGGCGGCGCAGACCGAGCCGCCGAACCCCGAGCCGATGATGATCGCATCGAAGCGCTCTGACTCGCGGTTGTCCGTCGCCATGGCAGTTCGGCCACTTTAGATGACTTCGGGCGCCGGCATGGATAAAGTCATATCCGTGGAAGGGTCCGGTTATGGGCGGTGGCAGGTGGTGACTGCGCTGACACCACTGCGTTGCCGGGCGTGGGTCAGGTGGCTGGGCGTCGTGTTCGCCTTCGGATCCCGCACGACGATCCTCATCCGCCCGCTGATCAAGCTCCGTGTCATCGCCTTCGCCCGGTGGACTCTGATCGAACGACCCCGCCGGCCGCCGGCGCTCGTGTTCGAGACCAACTGGTCGGGTGCCCCGGCCAGCTACATTCCCGACTTCGCGATGATCATGCCCTGGCAGTGGCGGGGGATCTGGGCCGGCGCGATCGGGTTTCCCGGTCCGCTCCCGGCGACCGGCCTGCTCGACTTCGTGGCCGAGCACGACGAGCGCGCCGACCACTTTCACACCGGATACGTCGACGGTACGACCACCGAGATCGTCGTCGGGGCACTCGACCTCGACCGCCGGCTCGAGCGGTTCATCCGTGACACCAACGGACTCGGCCCGCTCGACTTCGCCGCCCGCTGGGACCGCTTCCTCTTCGACGTACAGGACCGGCTCTGACCATGGTCGGCGACGTGGTCGTCGTGACCGATGTCATCTCCGGGCGGGAGGACGCCCTCCGGGCGCACCTCCGCCGCCTCGACACACACACCGGGCCGCTCGCCGCGATCGGCGGGACGACCCACTTCGCCCGCTTCGTGGTGCTCCCCGTCGATGGTCACAAGCTGTACTTCTCGAGCCGCTTCGACGGTGAGCCCCGCGCATACCTCGAGGCACTGGCGGGCCAGACGGCCGCCCAGTCGATCTGGGCCTTCTGCGATCCGGCGGCCGCCGCGCAGGCCGACCGTCTCCTCACCTATCTCGAGGCCCACGTCATCCTCGCGCCCTACAAGGTCGCCGCCTGGACCGAGACCGTCGATCAGGTCAACGCGGCCGTCGGCCGGCGGGCCCAGCTCCAGCGCTTCGCCGTCCGCGCGGCGAACCTCGACCCGGTCGGACTGGCCCAAGCCTTTCGCGCGGAGTTCTGCCGATGACGCCGGCCGCGCCCGTCGAGCACGACGACATCCAGGGCAACATCCTCCGCGGCTACACCTTCGAGCACGCCGCCCACCTCTTCGTCACCGTCGCCGAGGACGCCGGGGCGCACGCCCGGGCGCTCCTGCGCGACCTCCTGCCCCGGGTCACGACCGCGGCGCCCTGGCCGCGTGGAGGGCGCCCCGACGGGACACTCAACGTGGCGCTCACCTACCCGGGACTGTCCGCCCTGGCTCCCGGCCAGGCCCTGCTCGACGCGTTCGCCCCGGAGTTTCGGGCCGGGATGGCGGCCCGGGCCGAAGCCGAGCTCGGCGACACGGGTCCGAGCGGCCCGTCCACCTGGGAGCCCGGGCTCGAGGACGCCGCCGTCCTGCTGACGCTCTACGCCGGCAGCCCCGCCGCCCGCGACGCGGACGCCGCGGCACTCGCCGCCGAGGTCGCCAGTCATCCGGGCCTCGAGGTCCCCTACCTCCAGCGGACCGACGCCGACGGCGAGGCGCGCGAGCACTTCGGCTTCCGTGACGGCTTCTCCCAGCCGGCGGTCGAGGGATCCGGGCGTCCCCCCCGGGGAGAGGGCGTCCGCGGGCGCCTGGGCTGGCGGCCGATCCGGCTCGGCGAGTTCATCCTCGGCCATCGCGACGAGGACGGCATCGTCGCCGGGGCGGGGAGCGAGATCCTGCGCAACGGGACCTACATGGTCTGGCGCAAGCTCGCGCAGGACGCCGACCGGTTCAGGCGGTGGCTGGCGGAGGCCTCCGGCGGCGACCCGGAGGCGGCCGAGCTCCTCGCCTGGCAGGTCGTCGGGCGCCGGCGCGACGGGACGTCGCTGATGCGCCCGGCACAGGTCGGACCCGGCCCGGCCGATCCGGACAACGGCTTCACCTATGCGGAAGACCCGCGGGGTCTGCGCTGCCCGCTGGGTGCCCACGTGCGCCGCGCCAACCCCCGCGACGCCCTCGGCTGGCGCACCGAGCGGACCAAGCGCCACCGGATCATCCGCCGGGGGATGGCCTACGCGGGTGGCCCCGACCAGGAGGTGGGCCTCGTCTTCGTCTGCCTGAACGCGAGCATCGAGCGGCAGTTCGAGTTCATCCAGGGCCAGTGGCTGGGCGACGGCGGGACGTTCGGGCTGGGCGATGACCGCGACTTCCTGCTCGGGGAGGACGACCCCGAGGCGAAGATGACGATCCAGGGGGCCAGGCCGCGGTTCCTCACTCCGGGCCAGCGCTTCGTCACCACCCGGGGCGGGCACTACCTGTTCGTCCCGGGGATGGCCGCCCTCGACCGGCTCGCCGCCTGAGTCGACTACCCCGGCGCGGTGACGGCGTCGGCCGAGCCGGTCTCGAGCTCGGCCGCCTCGGTGGCGACGTGGTGCATCTCGAGCGCCTCGGCCAGGAGGCGCGCCTCGCGCGAGCGAACGGTCGCGCGGCCGCGATCGCCGGTTGCGTCACGGAGCGTCAGGATCCGGGCCTCGTCGAGGCCTGTTAGGGCCAGGGTGGGGAGCGCTCTCGCCGGCTCGGCCGTGGCCCGGGCCGCGGCCAGGTGCGCGAGGCCCTCGTCGAAGGCGCCGAACGCGCCGGCGAGCAGCCCGAGCGAGCGCTCGACCGGCCAGAGCGCGGCGGCCGTGGGGGAGACCACCCAGCGACCGGCGTACGGCCTCAGCCAGGCGTAGAGCGATCGAGCCCGGCGCTTGTCTCCGAGCCGGGCGCCCGCCTCGGCGAGGAGGGTCAGCGCGACGATGTGGGTGTTGTCGCGCGGGATGCCCGGGAGGCCGGCGGACATGACGGCCTCGAACTCGATCCGGGCCTCCTCGGTCCGCCCGGCCTGGATCAGCGTCGCCACGAGCGCGCAGCGCAGGGCGACCACCCCGGGATGGGCCGCGCTCAGGCTCCGGAGCGGCTGTTCGAGCTCGGGCAGCCGGCCCTGCATCAAGCGGATCACCAGGAGCTGGGCGGTGGCGGCCAGCTCGCTCCCCGACTGCCGCACCCCGGCGCCGATCCGCAGCGACTCCGCGTTCAGCCGCTCGGCCTCGACCAGCTCGCCTCGGACCACCGCCTGCATGCCCCGGTGGAGTGGGAGGAACACGATCGCCCGAGGCTGGCGCAGCTCGGTGGCCATGTGCTCGATGCTGGCCAGCTCGCGGTCGACCCCGGCGAAGTCGCCGCGCTCGAACAGGAGGTTTGTTCGCCAGTTGCGCACGAGCGTCTCGATCTCGCCGTGCCCGAGCTCGTGGCAGAGCGCGAGGAGCTCGGCGCACTCGAGGTCCCCGGTGGCCGAGTCCGGCCCCCAGCCGGCGAGGAGCCCCCGGGCGAGGACGTAGACGAGGCTGGCGGCCGAGTCCCGGTCGCCCGCCCGCTCGTCCTCGGTCCGGGCCAGGGCGACGGCCTCAGCGCAGAGGCTGTGCCGGCGCTCGTTCTCCGGGGCCGGGGCGTAGTACAGGGCGGCGCCGAGGAGGCCCTTGACCTCGGCGAGCAGGCGACGGCTGCGGCCGCTGCGCTCGAGACCGGCGATCGCCTCCTCGGCGAGCCCGATCAGCACCTCGTCGACGCCGAAACTGAGGCCCCAGATGCCGCATCCGAGCGTGGCCCGTGCGAGCGCCTCCGGCTCGTCGTGGCGCCGAGCCTCGGCGGCGGCCTCGAGCAGCGTCCGTCGGGCGGCGTCGGCGTCGCCGCCACGCATCTGCGCCTCGCCCAAACCCTGGAGCAGGGCGATCCGGTCGTGCGGACGGTCCGGCGGGGTGACCCTGAGGCCGCGGACGAAGAGCGCCTCGGCCTGGTCGTAGGCGAACTGGCTCATCGCCTGCTGGGCGGCCCGGCGGGCGTACTCGCCGGCGCGGGCCGAGTCGGCGTCGACGGTCGCCTCGAGGAAGTGATGCGCGAGCTCGGGAAGGCGATCGAGGCGCCCGGCGTCGACCGCCTCGATCGCCCGCCCGACCGCCCGGTGGAGCGTGATGCGTCGCCCCGACGGGAGGGCGGCGTACAGGGTGGCCTGGACGAGGCCGTGGCTGAACGCGTAGACGTGCTGGCCGGTGGCGCCCGTCTGGCGGGTCAGGAGTGAGGCGCCGACCGCCTCGTCGAGGAGGTCGAGAACCTCGGCTGGCGGGAGCGAGGAGGCCCGCCCGAGCAGGTCCAGGTCGAACTCGGGGCCGATCACCGCCGCCGCGCCGAGCAGGTGCCGGGCCCCGGCGCCGAGGCGGGCCACCCGCCGGCCGATGACCTCCCGCACGCTCTGGGGGGGTCCGCGGGTCAGCGGAGGGCTGGCGAACGACCAGCGACCGTCGTCCTCCAGGGCGATCGCCCCGGTCTCCCGCAGGTGGCGGAGCATCTCGCCGACGAAGAACGGATTGCCGGCCGTCTCACGGTGGAGCTGCCCGGCGAGCGCTCGCCCGGCTCCGTCGATCTCCTGGCCGGCGACGCTCTCGATCAGGTCGACGATCTCGGGCTCTTCGAGGCCGGCGAGCCCGAGGCGCGTGACCGCCGACTCCCGTCGCAGGTCGGCGAGGACGGCGCTCAGCGGATCGTCCTGGGCGACGTCGGAGTCACGAAACGTCCCGATCAGCATCAACCGGCCGGTCACCGCGCCGGTGACCAGGTACTTCAGGAGCCGGAGGGTGGGCGGATCGGCCCAGTGGAGGTCGTCGAGGATGACAAGCACCGGGGCGAGCTCGGTCGCCGCGGTGACGAGGGCGCCGACCGCCGTGAACAGGAGGTAGCGCTCGGTGTCGGGATCGGAGGCCGCCGGCGCGGGCACGCTGCCGAGCTTCCCGGTCAGATCCGGGACGAGCCGCGCGAGCTCGGCGGCGTGCGGGCGCAGGAGACGACGGGGCGCGATGCGGACGTAGTCGCGAAGGACCTCGACCCACGGGTGGTAGGGCATTCCCTGGTCCTCGTCGCAGCGTCCGTAGAGGACGAGCGCCTGGTCGCGTGAGGGCGGTCCGGGCCGCCTGGGTGACGAGGTGGGTCTTGCCGATGCCCGGCTCGCCCGAGATCAGGACGACCTGGCGGTTCCCGTCGACCGCCTGGACCCAGCGCTCGAGCAGGAGATCCTGCTCGGCCCGCCGCCCGACGGAGAAGTCCGGCGTCCCGCCGCGCAGCCGGGCCGGGAGGGCGGCGCCCGCGGGCTCGGGGAGCGGCTCCCAACCGACCGTCCAGGCGAGCACCGGCTCGGGGAGACCCTTGAGCTCGAGGGCGCCGGCCGATTCGAAGCGGTGCGTCTGGCGGTCGCGAAGCATCGCCCGCACCGGGTCGGCGATCAGGATCTCACCGCCACGCGCCCGCCGGCAGAGGCGGGTCGCCTCGATCGGGGGAATGCCGAAGTAGTCACCGTCGTCGATGGCGGCGTCGCCGATGCTGATCCCGATCCGGACGGTCATGGGGACCTCGGCCGTCCGGTTGCGGCGATCGAGGTGCTGCTGGACGGCGACGGACGCGGCGAGGGCGGCGGTGACGCTCGGGAAGGCGGCGAGGAGGCCGTCGCCGGTGTTCTTGACCACATGGCCACCGGCGTCCTCGATGTCGTCTCCGAGGAGGGAGTCGTGCTCCCGGCGCAGCTCCTCGAACTTGAGGCTCCCGACGCGCGAGGCGAGCTCGGTCGATCCGACGAGGTCGGTCGCGACGATGACCGCGGTCTCGATGCGGGTCACGCGCGCCCCACCCGAACCGCCCACGGGTACGACCGCCACGGCGCCCGGCGCGCCGCCGGAGCTGTCAGGTCTTGCCCCCCCAAGGCTTCTCAGCATACGCTCAGTGACCGTGATCGCCACTCGTCTGGCCGGGAACTCCGGACGGGCGGCTTCGAGGCTGCGGGGGAGTGCCAGCCGCCGGGATCGGCGGAGGGATCGCGGGATCAAGGCGGGGTGAGCGCGCACGGTGGGCCGCACGAGCACGGCCGCGTCCGAGCGAAAACGGGTCTACCGACCGCATCGGCCACCGACCGGCATCGGTTGTGCGTCGTAGTACTCACATGAATATTGGCCCGCAATAATCACACTTTGGATACACGGTCCATGCCGATGTGACTAGACTACGCGTCGTCGGGAGACGCACCCGGGTCGCGACGAGCGTTGGGTCCAGTCGCACAAGCCAGCGACCCGGGTGTCGGCGCAGGCATTGAGACATTTGAGAACTCCGCCGGTGTGAGGACACGCAGGTCGCACACCGGCGATGATCAAGGGGGCGTGGGAACATGAGCCGGCAAGACCGTTGTGAATGCCTGGGCTCGCGCCGATCCGCCGAGCTGCTGGCCGGCCTGCTCCTCGCCGCCTTGGTCCTCGGGGGTCCCGCCATCGCCGGCGCCATCGTCCCTGCGACCGTCAAGTCCCGCCCCGGCCGCCACCACGCGCACCCGCGGACCCGTCACCGTCCTCGTCGACCGGCGGTGAAGGCGGCGCCTGTCCACAGCGCGCCGGCCGCGGCTCCGCCGGCGGCCTGCCCGAATGCGTACCTGACGCCGGGTGTGTCCAACCTCCCGACGATCGCCGGGGCGACGATCTGCCTGGTCAATCGGGAACGCGCGGAGCGCGGGTTGCCCGGGCTTCGCGAGAACGCGGATCTCGACCGGGCGGCGGCGGGCCACAGCGCCGACATGGTCACCGCCGGCTACTTCGACCACACCGGCTCGCAGGGCGACGGGCCGATGGCCCGGATCCTGGCCAGCGGCTACATGACGGCGTGCTCGCGATGTGCGGTCGGGGAGAACATCGGCGCGGGGGGGACCGGAAGCTCGACGCCGGCGGAGATGGTGGCCGCGTGGATGGGCGACCCGCCGCACCGCGCGAACATCCTCGATCCCGGGTTTCGCGACATCGGCGTCGGCGCGGTCGCTGCGGTGCCGGTCGTGGTCGGCGGCGACTCCGGGGCGACGTACACCGCCGACTTCGCCTTCGCAGGTCCGTGACCCGAGCGCGGCCCGGACGCAGCGGCGTCAGGCCGTGATGGTCCGGGCCTCATGCAGGAGGCTGACGCTCGCCACAAGGGCGAGCGCGGCGACGGCGGCGGCGAACACGAGGCCCGCAGTCTGGAGGCTCGTGAGCTCGGCGAGGAGGCCGACCCCGACGACGGGGATCGAGATCGCGACGTAGGCGACGACGAAGTAGCTCGACGACACGGCGGCGCGCTCGCCGGCGGCGGCCGCCGCGGTGACCGAGGCGAGGCCGGCGCGGAAGCTGAGCCCCTGTCCGAGGCCGGCGAGGATTCCGGCGGCGACGAGCAGGGCGAGCACGTGGCGATCGAGGGCGGCGGCGAGGAGGGCCATGGCCGCGACGAGGGCCAGGCAGCCGGCCGGGAGGGCGACGCGCGGGGTCGTGCGCTCGAGGGCGACCTGCCCGGCGAGGGAGGCGGCGAACACGGCGAACACGACGGCGCCGGTCAGGGCGTGGTCCGGGAGCTTCAGCACCTGGCCGAGGAAGGCCGGGGCCACGGCGGTGAACAGGCCGAGCACGGCGAACCCGGCGAAGGCGGCGGTCGCGGAGCGGACGAACAGGGCGCGGGCGCCGGTCGGGATCCGGAGGCCCTCGAGGCGCAGACGGCCCCGGCTACGGTGTTCGACGGTCTCGGGGATCCGCACGAGGCCGGCGATCGCCGCGGCGACGAGTACGAGGTCGACGATGAAGCAGAGCCGTACGGGGAGCGGTGCGTACTGGGCGAGGATCCCGGCGAGCAGCGGCCCGCAACCGAGGCCGCCCATGTTGGCGGCGGTGGCGATCAGGGTCGCCCGCCCGCGTCGGTCGGGCGGGGCGAGGTCGAGGAGCGTCGCGGTCGCCGTCCCGGTGAAGACGCCGGCCGATAGCCCGGAGAGGACCCGCCCGGCGAAGAGGAGGGGAAGGCCGCCGGCGAGGAGGAAGAGGAGGGCGCTCGCCGCCGAAAGAGCGAGCCCGGCGAGGAGGGCCGGCCGGCGTCCGACATCGTCGGAGAGGCGCCCGAAGAGGAGGAGCGCGGCGATCACGCCGAGGGCGTAGACCGCGAAGACCACGGTGACCATGAAGCTTGAGAATCCGATCCGCTGCTCGTAGATCGGATAGAGGGGGGTCGGGAGGGTCGTGCCGAGCATGGTGACGGCGAACGCGAAGGCGACGAGATTGCCCGGCCAGAGGGCGGTCGATGTCGGGCGGCGGTCCAGGGCTCGGATCTTCCCCGACCGGCGCGCCCCCGAACCGCCGATCACCCCGTAGCCTGCCGTACTGCATGACCGCTGCCCAGTCAGCCACCCTCGCCCTGTCCTGGAGCGGCGGCAAGGACTCGGCGCTCGCGCTTTGGACGCTGCGCCGTGAGCACGGGCTCGGACCGCGGGCGCTGATCACGACGATCACCGACGTCTACGCCCGGGTGTCGATGCACGGCGTCCGGCGGGAGCTCGTCCGGCGACAGGCCGAGGCCGCCGGGGTCGCGCTGGTCGAGATCGAGATCCCGATCGGCGCCACCAACGACCTGTATGAGCAGCGGATGGCCGAGGCGTTCGCCTCGGAGCCGCTGCGCGGGATCTCGGCGGTGGCCTTCGGCGACCTCTTTCTCGCGGACGTCCGCGCCTACCGGGAGGCGCGGCTGGGTGCCGCCGGCATCGAGGCGTTGTTCCCCCTCTGGAAGCGGGACACGGCGGGCCTGGCCCGGGAGTTCATCGCCGCCGGCTTCCGCGCCACGCTCGTGTGCGTGGACCCCGATCAGCTCGATCCATCGTTCGCCGGGAGGGCGTTCGACGCCGACCTGCTGGCCGACCTTCCGGGCCACGCCGATCCGTGCGGTGAGAACGGCGAGTTCCACACCTTCGTCCATGCCGGACCGATTTTCGGGCAGCCGCTCGCGTTCGAGGTCGGCGAGATCGTCGCGCGCGACGGCTTCGTCTTCGCCGACCTGCTCGGCGGAGCCTGACCGCGGTTATCGTCTCCGTCCCGTTGGCTGCGGCCGTCGGGCTCAGGTCGGTTGACCTCGTGGGTCGGCCGGGGTCACGGGCGGGCGACCGTGGAGCAGGGCTTCTACGGCGCGCCAGTAGTCGTCGCTCGTCCAGGCCGACGCGTGACGGGCGGCGCGAGCGCGGAGCGCGCGGCGGGCGACGGGCGCCGCCATCAGGGCGGAGATCGCCGTCCGCAGGGCTCGTGGATCCCCGACCGGGACGATCACGGCGGTGGCGCCGGGCCTGACGTAGTCGACGAGGGAGGCCGTCGCGGTGACGACCACCGGCACGCCGGCGTCGGCGGCGTCGCTCAGCCGGACCTGTCCCTGGCTGACGCCGCCGTCGTACATGGCGAACACGGCGAGCGCGGCGCCGCGCAGGAGCGCCCGGTACTCGGCGACCGGGATCTCCGAGCGGACGTCGACGCGGCCGTCGGGGTCGAGGCCGACTGCGCGGGCCCGGTCCGCGGGCGAGCAGATGACGGTCAGCGGCCAGGGGAGGTCGCGGGTTGCGGCGAGGAGCGTCTCCCAGTCGCAGAAGGCGCGCCCGGCGGAGAGGAGGCCACCGTCGACCGCGTACTCCAGGGGGACCGCGCCGGCGGTGGTCCGGTACCAGGGGATGTAGGCGAACCGGCCGGGGTCGAGATCGAGCCGGCTGGCATAGAGGTCGACCTCGGCGCGGGTGAGGACGTGTCCGGCGCGGAGGGCGCGCCGGAGCGCCCAGCGCTCGACCTTTGCCCGAAGGCGCGCAGGGCGGCCGGGCTCAGGGGTCGGGACGATGAACTGGAGGGCGATCAGCTTGCGCCGGCGGCCGAAGAGCGCTCGGGTGAGGAGCAGGGTCCGCCAGCCGCGATCCTGGTGGACGACGGCGATCGCCGGGGCCCTCATGCTGGCGATGAACAGGAGGACACCGCGGAGGGCGCCGTAGCGCGCCGCCGCCCGGGAGACCGCCACCGGGAGCTCCCACAGCCACCGATCGAACGGTGCGCCTCGTGGAGGTATGGCCCGTAATACCCGTCGATGGCCACCGCGCGGGGCGGGAGGATGAGCCCGACCCTCACCGAGCCCCGTTCAGCCGGGGGGCGGCCGGTCCAGCCTTCGCGGCGGCGGGCTCCATGGTCAGGGATCCTCGCAAACGGCCCGTGGCTCACGAGTCGAGGGTCTTCGCGTCGGTACCGGCCTCGGCGACGTTAGCGTCGCCCCAGAGGTCGCGCTGACGGTAATGGTTTTCGACGACGACGGGCGCCGTTCAGAACCGGTGCGAGGGTGTCCGGAGCCGGCTGTGATCGAAGCCGCGACCGGGTGGTGGAAGATTCGCGGCGAATGTGACAGTCTGAACCGGAGCAGGGGGCGGATGGGGAGTCCCGACGAGACGGCCGATCGGCAACTAGCCACGCGCGAAGGTCGGCGCCCTTGATGGTGCGGCGGCGGAGTGCGGGCGTTCAAACGCAGAGGAGAAAGGGATGAGTCCCACCCCGAGAGTCGCCCGGCGCAACGTCGGGATCAAGCCGACGACCGCCGGGAAGCAGCTCCAGAGATCCTGGCCGGCGAAAGTCCCGACGCAACCCCTGCCGAGCGGCCAGGGTGGGCGGGCGCGGGCGGCCGATCTGGGCGTCAAGGAGACCAAGCCTCTGACCTTCTTCGTGGTCGGCGATCACGGCGGGATCAAGGATCCGACCCCGCAGAACGCGGTGACGCTCGCGATGGAGGCGAACTCGTTGCCGGCGTTTGTCTACAGCGTCGGCGACGTCGTGTACTTCAACGCCGACCAGGTGGAGTGGCACCCACAGTTCTACGAGGCGTACGCGCATCTCCCGGTGCCCTTTCTGAGCATCCCCGGCAATCACGATGGCGACACGACGGACGACCCGACCCGCACGCCGCTCGATACTTGGATGGCGAACTTCTGCGCGGCCAAGCCGGCGCTCCCGGCGGGAAGCGAGGAGTACGGCCGCGACGTCCAGACCCAGCCGTACTGCGACTGGACTCTGCAGTGCCAGGCCGTGACGATCGTCGGTCTCTACTCGAACGTTCCGTCGGGCGGTCACCTCGAGCAGTCGCAGATCGACTGGCTCACCGGCGAGCTTCGAGACGCCGATCCGAAGCTGCCGCTCATCGTCACTCTGCACCACCCGCCGTACAGCGTCGACGCGCATCACGGGGGATCCCAGAAGATGGGCGACGCACTCGACTCGGCGTTCGCGGCGTCAAAGCGCCTGCCGCAGCTCGTGATCTCCGGTCATGTCCACGACTACCAACGGTTTACCCGGTCGGACCTCGCGCAGCCGATCCCCTACGTCGTGATCGGGAACTCCGGCTACCACAACCTGCACCGCTTTGCGCCCGGCTCGAACCCGGGCGAGGAGATCGGGCCGGGAGTGACCTTCGAGTATGGCGATGACGCGGAGTACGGGTTCGTCAAGTTGACCGTCGACGGCAAAAAGATCCACGGCGAGTACGTCGGCGTGACGCCCGGCATCACCTCGAACGCGCCACCCCAGATAAAGCTTCAGAGGGACACCTTCAACGTCTGACCAGTCGCGGTCGAGCCCGCACCACCGAGACGGGTCACGGAGCGGCGCCGCCGGGTTTACGGCCAATTGATCTGTTCCGGCCGACTCCGCCGCAAGGTCGGACAAGGGAAGCGGCGCCGCGTGGCATGGTGACGCAAGCTTACAGCTTACGCTGTAAGCTTGCGGCTGTTGCCGGCATTCGAGTCACGGAGGAGACCCTTGCCCGACGTTGCGACCATCCAGGCCACCATTCGAGCGCGCCTTGTCGAGCTCGAGGAACAGATCGAGCTGCTGCGTGTCGAGGCCGAGCAGATGGCGGCGATCCTCGGCATGTACCAACCCGATGCGGCAAAGCCCCGGCGGCCCGGCCCGGCAGTCGACCGAGAGGAGCCGGCAAGCAAGGGGCGGGCGAGATCACCGCGCGTGAGCGCTGGCGCGGCGAGCCCGAAGCGGGGCCGGCCGATCGGTAGTGGCACGCGCGCCAAGCAGGCCCTGGCGGCGATCGGTGAGCGGCCGGGCATCACCGCTTCGGAGCTCGCGACGTTGATGGGGATCGGCCCCAACTACCTCTACCGGGTCCTCCCGCGCTTGGAGAAGGAAGGCACCCTCACCAAGCGGGGGAAGGGCTACCACCTCGCCGGCGAGCTCGACTGAGAAGTACTCGCCCGACCACCATCCGTCAGTCAGATGCTCGCGCGCGGCGTCCTCGACGAGCCGGCGCTCGCTCTTGCCCGAGGACGCCGCGCGGCCGGAGTCTCGTCAGTCCTTCTTGGACGCGCCCGGCGAGTTGGCGATAGTGGTCTCCTTACCGTGAGAGCGCTTCGACGAGATCGCCGACCTTCGCCTCGTCGTAGTTGCGGGCGACGTCGGCCTGGGCCACGATCCCGACGAGCTTCTTGCCGTCGATCACCGGGAGGTGCCGTGCTTGGTGCTCGGACATCGTCCGCAGCGCTGTCCTCGATCGAATCGTCAGCGCCGATCGTGACGGTCCGCCCGTCGCCCTGACCTAGCTCGCCCGCCTAATGAAACGCGACTCGCTCGGCCCGGGGGGGAAGGAGCGGCGTCGCGACTCCCGGGGGCAGGGCACGCAGCGGCATCGGCGCGCGGGCGGCGACTCGTTTGGCCAGCGCTGACGCCCCGGCACGCGGGCTCGGTAGCGGTGCAGGACTCGCGTCCTCCGCGACAGCAACCGCGACCACCGCGTTAGCGGGCCTCTTCGCGGACGACGCCGGCGGCTGCTCGGACAGGTACATCGGGATGGCCGCGCCCGCTCGAGCCAGACAGCGCGGGCAGTGGTCCAGAGCCAGGAAGGGCGCACGCAGGCCGATGGTCAATCCGCAGCGTGGGCAGTTCATGTAGGAGGACATCGCAACTCGTTTCTGAGGCCAACGAAGTGCGACGGCCCGACGCGAAACCGGTCCGATCTCTCGTCGTACCAGCGATTTGACAGCTCTCCCGTCCCTCCCTGGGGCGCGAGCGCAGTCAGAAAGCATACGCCTCCGCAACCGCGGGCCCGACAGCCCGCCGAGACCACCGCGCCTCCTGACGCGGCCTCGCCGGCGGCTGCACAGGATCGGTGGGCGCCGGTTCGACCTGGTCGGCGAGCGAGCGCGGCCTTCGCACTCGGTGTCGACCCAGTGCCTCGGCCTAGAGCCCTTCCCTGAGGATGACTATCAGCACGATCAAGGCAAAGAGTCCGAAGACTGCGCCGACGATCGCGACCTTGAGCAGAAAGAAGACGGCAGCGATCAGGATGAGCAGGCCTAGGACAGCTCGTGCGTACGACAAGGCGACTCCTCAGTTCAATGGACGGGCGACGCTTTGCGGAAAGCTATCTCTACCGCCGCGTGGTCCTTATCGCGCGAGGCCCTCCGGACGGGGCCGCGTGGCGAGCCTGTCGCGATGATCATAGTCCGCGATCCTCACCGCCCGGTCGTCAGCACCGCGCGTCGGCTCATCATGAACAGCGCCGGGCACATTCCCCGCATAATTCCTATTATGCGGGGAATCTCGCACCGGGACTGGCCTGCCGGGGATACGCGTCGTTGCCCGCTCTCGCAACGGTCCCCCGCTGCACGGAGCCGTTGGTCAGCGGCGCCCTGCGCGATCGTCATCGCGCAGGGCGCGGAGCAGAGCACCTGCGCCGCTGGACGCACGCCCTCGGGCGCGAAGGAGGTTGGCAGGCCTTATGCCTGGCCGATGGTTGTCGGATGAGCTGATCGCCGAGCGTTGCCAAGGGGCCCGCCGCGTGGACGCCGTCGCGTGCCGTCAACTGGGGGGTCTGATCGCTTGTTCATTCTTCGTCCCAGGCTGGACGGACGTCGCACGCAGATCGGTGGATCCGGGGCTCACTCCTGACTGAGCATGCGATCGTAGGACGTCGATGATTGACGCCCCGCCATGAACGCCAGGAACTCCCTCGTGAATTCGCTACGTGAGTACTCGCGCTCGCTGTCGGCCAGCTCGCAGTTGAAGGCGGTGCGGAACAGAGCCTGGTACTCCTGTGCGCTGATGCTCTGGCTGTGGTTGACGTCGGTGACGTCGAACAGCACGTCCGCGAGCTTGATCAGTGCCCTGCCGGGGATCTCCGCAACGGCATGGGCGTACTCCTGCCGGGTGATGCGTCCGTCACGGTCTTCGTCCAGTTCGGATTGGAGCTCGCGCCACCAGTCGGCGTAGGCGTCGTAGAGGCGGTTCTCGTCGTGCTCGTCGAGGTCGAGTCGCCCGGCGATCTCGCGAGCCATGGCCGCAAGGTCCGGCCAATCGAGGAATCCGTTGCCGGTCTGGTCGAGCACTTCGGCGAAGAACTTCTCCGCGGAACGCTCGGTCGCGTTGTCGCCGTTGACATCTGGACGCGCCCGAGTGGCGAAACGCAGCAGCGAGCGGGCCTGCAGCGCCGCACGGCGCACGGCGCCCGGCGGCCTCGTCGTGGACGGACCCCCCCCGTCCAGCAGTTCCATGAGGGTCTCGATCCTCGTCCACCGCTCTGGCAGCAGCCGGACCGCGAGACCGGCGGACAGGAAGGTCCCGTGCATCAGCGTCTGCGCGCCGGGAAACTCGGCCAGTCCGAGGCGCGCGCGCAGCTGCTCGGGCACTGAGGCGACCATCAGCATGCCGGCGAACGCTCCGGCGAAGGTCCGGCTCACCGTCCACAGGCCGGGCTGGCTGCGCAGCACCGGCGGCGCCGGGATACGGTCCAGCAGGTGGTCGAGGATCACGTGCACCGCGTCGGTGTTCTCCAGCTCCTCGGTGAGCACGCGATCGTAATAAGGCCAGAACGCCTCCAACGTCGCCGGCAGTTGGCAGCGCTCGTCGCCGAAGAGGGCCAGCATGGCCTGGTGCTCGGCGTACATGCGTTCCATCGTGGGTCCGTCCAGCGACTCGCCGCTGAGCCGGCGCATCGTGACCGTCGACTCAAAGAAGGACGCTATGACCCACGTCCGCGCCTGGGGGTCCAGTCCGTTGAACTCGCGTCCCCGCTCGTCGGTGCCGCTGATGCGTGCGTGCAGGCGATTGAGGCGCTCGGCCTCCTTCAGCCGCGTCGGCTCGTCTGGGTCGGCGAGCCGGCGTATGCTGGTCGCGCTGTTGCGGACGCGGCGCCACGGGTGCTGCACGAACGTCGAGGTCGTCATGAGCGCCGCGCCGATCTCCGGGTGGGCAGCTTCGAGGACGGCGGAGCGGACGGCAACCAAGCCCCAGCGGGCGTCGTTGACGAACTCGCCCAGGATGCTCCCAGGCCCCAGAACCGCTCCCGATGGGGTCGGCCCGTCGTCGTGGCCGGCGCTGCCGGCGCCCGCGGACTCGTTCATGCTCCTCCCTAGGGTTCGGTTTGCGCCGGTCGGAGAGAGGCGTTCCGGTCGGAAAGCAGTCTAGCCTGGCGGACTCCCACGAGAGTACGATCACGCGACATTTTTCCTGATGCGGACGACGACCCCCCACACGACGGCGCACGACGCCGCACGCTCCATCGGACCGCAAGCCCCGATTTACGACGACGGCCAGCTGGCTCACGACTACGGCGTGTGCCGCGAGTACGCCTTGGTGAGAGGCCGCGGGTTTGGGATCGTTCGAGACTTCCTGCCCGCTTCGAGGCAGCCATATTGCGACGCGCACGTGGCGTTGATCATGTACACGGACGACCTCGTCGACGATGTGCGGAGCACATCGGCGGAGCGCGAGGTCCGCTTCGAGCACTGGCGCCGACTCGTGCTGGCGGCGCAGGACGGACGCGCCGACGGAGATGAGCTCGAGTCGTCGCTGTGCCGCGCGTTCGCGCACACGACCGCGACGTGGGGCATCGCGGCCGAGTCGGTTCGCGGTTACCTCGACGGGGTCGCGCGCGACGTCTCGTTTAGTCACTTCGCGACGCACGCGGAGTTCGAGCGCCACGTCGAGCTGGTCAACGCGCGCATTGGGTCATGGGCGAACGCGATCTATGGAGGAACGTCGCCGGAAGCCGACCGCAGAGCTCGCTTGGTCGGTGCCGGGGTTCAGCTCACGGACCATCTCCTGGACCTGCGCGAAGACCTCGTCCGCGGGCGCCTGTACCTGCCGCTGGAGGATCTCGAGCGCTTCGGCGTCGATCGTCGCGGGCTCGAACGTGCGGCGGCAGACGGCGGCAGGACGCCGGACGCGATCCGCGCGCTCGTGGCATTCGAGGCCGCCCGCGCCCGTGCCTACTTCGATGCGGGCTCGGGCTGGGAACTGCTGGTGGACGCGTCGGCGCGTGACGCCGCGTGGGCGTCGGCGGCGTTCTACCGCTTACAGCTCGAGGAGCTCGAGCGTCGCGATGGTGACGTGTTCGGCACGCCGCCGATCGTCGAGCCGGGCTCGCCGCCCGCAGGGCGCGCCGCGTCCGATCGGTCACCCGCGCGGCCCGCTCGAGCGTCGCGTCCACCGCGCGGCTCGGCGCAGCGTGGCGCCGGCGTCCCGCGACACGTCGGCATCGTCCTCGACGGCAACCGCAGGTGGGCGCGAGCGAACGAGCTTCCACTCGTGTTCGGCCATCGCCGCGGCGTGGCGGTTTTACGGGAGGTTCGCGACATCTTCCTCACTCGAGGAGTGCGCTACATCTCGGTATTCGTATTTTCGACGGAGAACTGGAGTCGCGACTCGGACGAGGTCGAGGATCTCATGGACCTCTTCATCGACTTTGCGCGAGACCAGGTCGACGAGCTGTACGCAGGCAACATCCGCGTCCGCTTTCTCGGCCGACCCGAGGGACTGCCGGCCCGGCTTCACGCGGCCATGCGACGCCTCGAAGAGCACACAGCCGGCCAAGACGGCGCCACGCTGGCGATCTGCCTGAACTACGGTGGCCAGACGGAGATCGTCGATGCTTTTCCGCGATGCTCGCGGCGGGCATCGATGCCGACGACATTACGCCGCTGGCGGTGTCAGAGCGCCTCTACGCCCCGGAGGTGCCCCCGATGGACCTGATCATCCGAACGGGCGGCGAGCAACGGCTCTCGAATTTCATGCTCTGGCGCGCGGCGTACGCCGAGCTGTGCTTCACCACCAAGATGTGGCCCGACATCACGCCACACGACATCTCGACGATGCTCGATGACTACGCGGCGCGCGCGCGCCGGTTCGGACGCTGACGGCTGGCCGGACTGTAGGTGCTCGCGCGAAGCGCGCGCGTATCAGGCCCTCCGGACGCGAGTCGACCGGGCGTTTCGCTAGAAATGTCGTAATACAGCAAACCTCCGGGCCCGGCCTACGCTCCACTGCGCGCCGCGCGCGCCTGTCCTGGGAGCAGGCGTCGTCAGACCGACGTCTCGGTTCGGCGAGCCGGGGTGGTTGTGTGTGGGAGGATACGATGACAGGGACGGGCGTGCGCGATGTGGCGCACCTAAAGGGTCGCCGGATGAGGGGGATTGGGATGCCTAGGATCGGTCGGAGCGAGTTCACGTCAGCGCTGGCGTTCGTGATCGGAGGAGTTTTCGCGCTGTCGGCCGGAGCGTCGGTCGCGTGCGCGACGACGCTCAGCGCGCCCGTGGTGGTCGGCAGCGGCGCGAGCGAGCCGGGGATCAAGGTCGACCCGGTTGGCCGGATCTATATCACCCGCCCGTCGGGGTTCTTGTCGCATCTCCCGGGGTCGGCGAGTCCACTGTGGCGCTCGATCGACGGTGGCGCTACGTTCCAGCTGACGCCGCCGGGAACGCGGGCCGGTCTGCCGGGCGGCGGCGACTCGGACGTCGCGATCGATCCCGGCGACGGCAGGCTGTTCATGACCGACCTGTGGCTCGGTAGCGACAGCGTGTCGACGTCGACCGACGCCGGTCAAACGTGGACGGCGAATCCGTTTTCGGGGGTCGCGGTTGAGGATCGCCAGTGGC
>CAWFQO010000056.1:0-22513 GCA_963817865.1 uncultured Solirubrobacterales bacterium
CACGTCGACGCCGTCTCGGCAACATGGGAGCAGGTACACGCGGCGCTCTCGCCGTCTGATGGGCGCCTGGCGGCACTGCGCAGCCACATGGAGAACAAGAGCGTGGGGTTGCGCCGAGCCTTCGCCCTCCCGTGAGGGTCGCCCGCTGACTTTGACGGTGGCCGGTTGCGCTCCGTCTGTGCCGCATGTCGTGGTCCGCCGCATGTCCTCGCCCGGGCAGGGTGCTCGGGTGCCTTGCCCTCGGCGTCGCTTGGGTACCTGAAACTTCACAACCCACGCCCCGGATGCCGCTTAGCCTCCAGTGAGGCATGCTCAAAGGTCGAAGGAGGGGGGAGGCGGGTATGTCTGGGTCAAGAGCGGCGGTTGTGGCGGCGACGGCTTGCCTGATCGGCGTGTTCGCGGCGACGAGCGTGGCGCAGACCCCGCCCGGCGGTGGAGGTCCGCTGGTGCCGCATTACGACCACGTGTTCGTCGTCGTCGAGGAGAACCATGGCTTCGGCGATGTGATTGGCAACCCCGCGGCGCCCAACCTCAACGACTTGGCCAGGCGCTACGGGCTGGCCACCGGCTATGAGGGCGTGGCGCACCCGTCCGAGCCCAACTACGTGGCCCTCCTGGGCGGCGGGACGTTCGGGGTGGCCGACGACAACCCCTACTACCTGAACAGCGTGCCGCGGCCGAGCCTGATCAGCCAGCTCGACCGTGCCCACATCTCCTGGAGGGCCTACCTGCAGGGGATCCCGCACGCGGGCTACCAGGGCATCTGCTACCCCGCCTTCTGCAACGGCGTGCCCGACAAGGATCCGCTCTACGTCTCCAAGCACGACGGAATCCAGAACTTCACCACCTCCCGCAATGGCGCCGACTGGGCTCGACAGGTCCCGATCGAGCAGTTGCGCACGGATCTCCGCTCCCGGTCGGTGCCGTCGTTCGGCTACGTGATCCCGGACGAGTGTCACGATCAGCATGGCGATCCGCCGTACTGCCTGGACTCGGGTGGGACCGGAGGTAGGCAGGACCAGCGGCTCGTGGCCACCGGCGATGCGTACCTCGGTCAGTTGGTCCAGACGATCACGAGCGCCCCGTTCTGGGCGCGGGGCAACAACGCCGTGGTGATCACCTACGACGAGGGCTCTGACAACGCCGGGGGTGGCGGCCGGGTGGCGACGGTCGTGGTCACCAGCCATGGGCCACGCCACGTCACCGACGCGGCCACCTACAACCATTACTCGCTCCTGGCGACGATCCAGCGGACTTTCCATCTCGGCTGCCTGGCCGCCACCTGCGACACCCGTGCGGTCCACCCCATGACCCCGCTGCTGCTCCCCGCGGGCACGCGCGCCACGCCGACACGCGCCCTGGCCGCCCCCGAGTACGACACGGCGACCCCCGCGCCGCCGGAACCCGTCGCCGTGTCCGAGATTCCTGGGAGCAGCGGCGGCTGGTCGGTTGCGCCCGCCCCGAAGCTCGGAACCGCCGACAACAGCTTCGGCGCGCTGGCCTCCCCCTCCCCGACGGATGTCTGGACGGTGGGGAACTACCTGCCCGACCAGCCCTCGGGCAATCCCGACGCCACCCGGCCGGTGGCGGCCCATTTCGACGGCAGCCAGTGGCTCTCGACGCCGACGCCCAGCGTCGGCCCCAACTTCGACACGCTCTTCGGCGTCGCCGCCGTCCCCGGCCGGGCGTGGGCGGTGGGCGTCCAAGTCGATGCGAGCTACCACATCCACAGCCTGATCGAGTCGTGGAACGGATCCGGTTGGAGCGTCTCGGCCACACCACGACTGCGCACCGCCCGAGACCTTCTGTTCGCCGCTTCGGCTGTTTCCGGGGGCGGCGCCTGGGCGGTCGGCGAACGACAGGACCACGCCGGCGGCTTCACCGCGCTGATCGAGCACTGGGACGGGCACCGGTGGGCGGTCGTTCGGGCTGCCAACCCCGGCCGGGCCGGCGACCATCTCACCGCCGTCTCCGCCGTCAGCGCCCACGACGTGTGGGCGGTCGGGCAGAGCAACGCGACCGGTGCCGACATCCCGCTCGTCGAGCACTGGAACGGCCGCGCCTGGTCGGTCGCGCGGATCCCGGTCTACCGGCGGACCGGTGCGCTACTCGACGCGGTCGTCGCGCGTCCTGGGGAGGTATGGGCCGTGGGCGAGACCGACGACGCCGTCCACGGCGGCCGCGCGCTGGTCGAGCACTACCTTCACGGCCGCTGGACGGCGAGCACCCCGTCGGTCGGATCGGCGTTCACGTCCCTCCTCGGCGTGACGATCGCCGGTGGCAGCCCCTGGGCCACCGGAACCTATTACGACGCCGCCGCCGGTAAGCAGAGGGCGATCATCGTCCGCGGGGACAGCTCCGGATGGCACGACATCGGCGCCCCGAGCCCCGGCTCGGGTGACAGCGTCCTCGGCGGGATCTCGGCCTCCGGCCCCGAGCTCTGGGCCGCCGGCTACGCCAAGGACGCCGGGAGCCGCCAGCCGCTCCTCGAACACCATGCGATCCCCCTACCGCGTCGGTCCTGGTGAGATCGAGGTTGACGCGCTCGAGCTCGTCCCGTTCGCGTCGGTGAGCCTGGAGGATGTTCGGCGGTCGGGCGAGCGCGACCGCGAGGCGCTGCGCGAGCGGGCTGCGCACGCCGGGCCGATCGGCGAGGACACGCTCGTCTACCGAATCGAGTTCCATGCCGTGAGCCCGGGCGACTGAGCCCGACCGTATGAGGCTGTGGATCGCCTGGCGCACGGCATCGGGTCGGCCGGGTGTTGCGGGAGCGAGGCGAACCGCCAGCAAGCAGACCTGCTCATCAAGGATTCGGTCGCCGATGCCCGGCAGCGGCGAGGAGAGCACAAGCTCACTACGCTGGTGGCGATGAGCTTGGGCTTTGCCGTGGTGCAGCTCACGTCAGCGTGGTCAACGGTGCGATCAAACCGATCGGCTTGGCGCTGGACGGCGGCGTGAGCTCGCTGCGGTGGGGTCGTCAACACGTGGGCTCGTGCTTCCCGTCATGAGCCTGATGCCGGGGGTCGACAGGCCGGACCGGGCAATCGTCCGGGTCGATCGGATGGCCGCCGACCGACGTCGCCCGGGCCGCTGATCGGCCGTCGTGGCGGTACGCGTTCTCTACGTCCCGTACGAGGTGGGCCGCGAGGCCCACGGCATGGGTGCAGGGCCGCTGGCACTCGTGGAACCGGCGGCGGCCGTGCTCGCCTCTGACGATGTCCGCCGGATCTCCCTCACCGAGCCCCGCACCACCGATGTCGCCGCCTGCTTCGATCTCAACCGGCATCTCGCCAGCGAGGTGGCGGACGCCCGGGCTGCCGGCGTGCTGCCCGTTGTGCTCACGGGCAACTGCCACAGCCAGCAGGCGGTGGTGGCCGGCCTCGGCACCGACCGTCTCGGGGTGGTATGGCTCGACTGTCATGCAGACTTCAACACGCCCGAGACAACCGAGACCGGATACTTCGACGGGTACGCCCTCGCGATGGTCACCGGCGACTGCTGGCAGACGCTATGCGCCACGGTCCCAGGCTTCGTTGCGCTCCGGCAGGACCGTGTCCTGCTCGCCGGCGTCCGCGCCCTCGAGACCGGGGAACGCGAACGCCTCGAGCGCAGCGCGATCCACCGCGTCGACGCCAGTGATATCCGCCGCCTTGCGGACCGATTGCGACACGTTCGAGCGGAGCGCATCAGCCTGCACGTGGACCTCGATGTCCTCGATCCCGCCTCCGGCCGCGCCAACGCGTACGCGGTGGCCCCCGGCATCACACCGGACGAACTCATCGACGCCGTCGGCGTCCTCGCCCGCAACCACAACCTCGCCGCGCTCACCCTCTCCGCCTACGACCCCCGGTACGACGTAGACGGCCGAGTGCGCGATGCCGCGCTGGCGGTCCTCGACGCCATCGCCAGCGCATAGGCAGCGCGCGCGCTCGCGCTGTCTGTGGCCGCCGGTCCCGTGGCCGTCGCCCTGGTCGGGCGCCTGAGCCGGGCTCAGCGCTCGCGCCGCCGTCGGGCCGGAGGACGCTTGCCGGCGTCCGACCCGCCCCGTACCATCGGCGCCACTGGCTCCTACCACCACGGAGGCTCGATGAAGCGCCGGTCGCCGCTCTGCCTGGCCCTGCTCGTCTCCGCGCTCGCGGCCGCCGCCCGACCCTCGCCGGCGCGTGGGCGAGCCCATCGACCCGGGCCCCCGCCGGCGCGGCGCGCCGCGCCCCGGTGTTCTGCGTAGTCCCGGACGTCAGCAACCTGCCCCTCGGCGTGGCGGTGAGCAAGCTGCGCCAGGCGCACTGCCGGCTCGGTCACGTGACCAGGAAGCCCGTGCCGGGGTACCAGGGCACGCACGTCATCGCCCAGTCGCCCGCGCCGAACACGGAGCTGCCACGCGGTGGCGCGGTCGCCGTCACGCTCGCCGTGTCCACCTTCACGGGCTGTGCCCGGGGCTATCACCCGACGCCCTACGGCTGCCGGCCGAACTACTGACGGCCCGCGCCGTCCCCGGGGTGGACGCGCGCGGAACTCGCGGACGCGTCCACTAGGCTGGCGGCCGATGGCGACCTTGGTCCTCGGCCCGATGCTCCGCTACGTCAGCGACACGGCCGCGACGATCTGGGTCGAGACCGACGGACCGTGCCGGGTCGAGATCCTCGGCCGCCGGACGGAGACCTTCCAGGTCCACGGCCGCCACTACGCGATCCTCGCCGTCCTCGGCCTCCCCGAGGCGGCGAGCGTCGAGTACGAGGTCCTCCTCGACGGCGTCCGCCGTTGGCCCGAACCGACGAGCGAATGGCCGGCCTCCCGGATCCGCACGCTCGCCAAGACCGGGCCGATCGACCTGGTCTGGGGGTCCTGCCGCGTGGCCCGCCCCCACCGGCCGCCCTACACCCTCAGCCCCGACGACCACCCGCTCGGCTGCGGCGTCGACACCCTCTACGCCCTCGCCCTGCGCATGCGCCGGGAGGACCCCGACCGCTGGCCGGACATGCTCCTGCTCCTCGGCGACCAGGTCTACGCCGACGAGATCCCGCCCGAGACGGCCGAGTTCATCCGCGCCCGCCGCGACGTCCGCCGGCCGCCCGGCCTCGAGGTCGCCGACTTCGAGGAGTACGCCGCCCTCCACCGCGAGGCCTGGGGCGACCCGCCGCTCCGCTGGCTGCTCTCGACCCTCCCGTCGGCGATGATCTTCGACGACCACGACGTCCACGACGACTGGAACACCTCGGCCGCCTGGGTGGCCAAGATGCGCACCGAGTCGTGGTGGCCGGAGCGGATCACCGGTGCCCTCACCGCCTACTGGCTCTATCAGCACATCGGCAACCTCGCGCCCGAAGAGCTCGACCGCGATCCGCTCCTGCGCCGGGTCCGGGCCGCCGCGGACGCCGGGCCCCTGCTCGAGGAGTTCGCCCTCGCCGCCGACTGCGAGGGTGGCGGCGGCCTCTGGAGCTTCAGCCGCGACCTCGGCGGCTCGCGGCTCGTCGTCCTCGACGGCCGCGAGGGCCGGATCCTCGAGGAGGGCCACCGGGAGATGCTCGACGAGAACGAGTGGCGCTGGCTGGCCGAGCAGACGACCGGCGATTTCGACCACCTCCTGCTCGCGAACACGCTCCCGGTCCTCCTCCCCCACAACTTCCACTACCTCGAGGCCCTCAGCGAGGCCGTCTGCACCGGCGCCTGGGGTCCGACGGCGGCCCGGGCCGCCGAGTGGCTGCGCCAGGCCTTCGACCTCGAGCACTGGGCCGCCTTCCAGAGCTCGTTCCACCGGCTCCTCGTCCTCGTCCGGGAGGTCGGGGCCGGACGCCGGGGATCGGCGCCGGCGTCGATCGTCCTGCTCGGCGGCGACGTCCACCAGGGCTATCTCCACGAGGCCTCCTTTCCGCCGGCGGCCGGCGTGCGGAGCCCCGTCTATCAGGCGGTGTGCTCGCCGTTTCGCAATCCCCTCCCCCGCCGGGAGCGCGTGCCCCTCCGGCGCGGACGTCGATCGGACGCGCTCGGCTGGGTGATCCGGCGCCTCGCCGGGGCGGCCGGGGTCGACGAACCCGAGCCCGACTGGCGGCTGACCCAGCCGCCGACCTTCGCCAACCAGATGGCCACCCTCCACCTCGACGGCCGCCGGGCGGTGCTTCGGATCGAGTGCACCCGTCCCGGTGACGGAGACGACCCGACGCTCGAGACGACCCTCGAGCGAACGCTCGCCTGACCGTGGCCAGACCGGCGCCCGCCGAGCCATCGCGGGCGATCCGGGCCGCCGTCCGCCTCCCGGACCGGGACGACGACCCCGTCGCCCTCCGCGACGCCACCGTCCGGCGAGCCCGCGAGCTCGGGCTGACCGGCTGGGCCCGCACCGGCGACGAGGCCACCGTCCAGGTTCACGCCGAGGGCGCCCGGGCGGCGATCGACGAGCTGGTCGCCTTCCTCCGACGCGGCGGATCGCCAGCCGACCGAGACACCCCGGTCGAGATCACCGACGTCAAACCCGAGGGCCACGAGCAGTTCGGCGTGCGCGGGGTCAGCGCCGGGGTCTTCGTCGTCCAGGAGCACGCGGCGACCGCCCACCACTTCGATCTGCGCCTCGAGGTCGCGGGGGTGATGCGCTCGTGGGCCGTCCCCAAGGGGCCGTCGATGGACCCGGCGGTCAAGCGCCTCGCCGTCGAGGTCGCCGATCACGCGAAGGCGCACAACGACTTCGAGGGGACGCTCGACGGCGGGCGGGTAATCGTCTGGGACCGCGGGACCTACGAGCAGGGCGGTCGGGTCGCCTGGCCCGAGGCCCTCGACCGCGGCCACGCCGTCTTCGTCCTCCACGGGGAGAAGCTCGGCGGCGGCTTCGCCCTCCAGCGGACGCGACCGGGGGCCAAGGCCCAATGGCTGCTGATCAAGCGTCGGGACGAGCTCGCCCGGCCCGGCTCGGACGTCGTCTTCGAGCTCCCGCGCTCGGTGCTGAGCGGCCGGACGATCGACGAGGTGGGCGGATGACCGCGGCTACTTCGGCGGGAGGGTCCGCGCGAAGCCGACACCGCGCTCGACCCACCCGGCGAGCTCGGCGTCCGTCTGGAGACCATCGGGCGCGACGGTGATCCACCCGTCCATCGTCCGCCCGCCCATCTCCATCAGGGCGACGTGGGGGAGGGCGAGGCAGGCATCGGTCTCCTCCGGGTCGACCCGGACGAGGAGCCCGCCGTTGCGGGAGGCGCTCACCGACATGTTGCCGGCCAGGAGGAAGGCGAGGCCGCCGAACATCTTCTTCTCGGTTATCGCCGGCTCGCCGGCCAGCAGCTCGCGCAGACGGTTCGCCAGATCCTCGTCGTAGGCCATGGGCCGGATCAGCCTAGTCGACCGCGTGCCCTCCCTGAAGACAAGACTTACCGGATTCCCAGGCCACCCTGAGGTTGCTCGGCCATCATCGGGGTCGTCCCGACAGACCTGGCCCCGGAGCACAAAGCCCTCCCGGCGCCGGCTTCGAAGCGGACCACGCCCACGACGAACGCAAGGAGGTGAACAAGGATGCGACAGATGAGATCGATCATCGCGGGACTCGCCGTGACCGGTGCGCTGATCGGCGGCGGAGCGCCATCGCCAGCGCCGCCTCGACGACCACGGCAGCGCCCGACACGGGCACGACGCCGACGGCGACGACCCCGTCGGCCACGACGACCGCACCTCCAGCCGGCATCGCCCACAAGGGCGCGTGCCCGAACATGTAGGACTCACCGCCCCCGACGATGCGCCGGCTCCGCCCGCCCCCAGGCGGAGCCGGTGCTCCGTCGCAACCCCGCCGGGGCTGGCCGCGGCCTGATGACGAGCGCCATCCCCTTCCTCCCGCATCCCCGCGCGCGCCCGCGCAAGGGCATCCTCGTCGGTCTCCTGGCCGGCGCGGTCCTCGGCCTCGTCGGGTGCGGTGGCGCGTCCGCGGCGCCGCGCCTCACCGTCGTCGCCGGCGGCCTGGCCGACCCCCGGCAGCTGAGCGTCGGTGCCGACGGTGCGATCTACGTCGCCGAGGCCGGAGACGGCGGCCACCTCCGCTGCACCAAGGACACCGAGACCAACCAGCCGATCTGCCTCGGGCTGACTGGGGCGATCGCCCGTCTCGCCGGTGGCCGGGTGACGACCGTGGTCGGCGGCCTTCCGTCGGTCGCCGCGGCCGACGGGCAGCAGGCGAGCGGTCCGGCGGACGTCGTGGCCGCGCCAGGCGGGCAGCTGGCCTTCGTCCTCCAGGACACCAAGATCGACACGGCCGGGGCCAACCAGTTCGGACCCGCGGCGCTGCCCCTCGGCCACCTCGCCCTCGCCGCGCCCCACCTCGCCCTCGCCCCGCCCTCGCCCTCCCCCTCGCCCTCGCCCTCGCCCTCCCCCGGGGGCGCGGCGCACCCGCCGTCCGCCTCGGGGCCGACCTCGCGCGCTACGAGGCGACGCGCAACCCCGACCGCGGGGCCGGGGCGACGGCGGCCACGAGCATCGAGAGCGACCCCTACGGACTCGTCGCCTACCGGGGCGGATACGCCGTCGCCGACGCGGCCGGGAACGACCTCCTGTTCGTCGACGCGGCCGGGCGCGTGCACGTCCTCGCCGTGTTCCCCCCGCACACGTTCCCGGCGGCGGCCGGGGGCGCCAAGCCGGCGAGCGCCCAGTCGGTGCCGACGTCGGTGGCCGTCGGGCCCGACGGGGCGCTCTACGTCGGCGAGCTCACCGGCTCTCCGTTCGCGCTCGGCAGCGCCCGGGTCTGGCGGGTCCTCCCCGGGGCGGCGCCGACCGTCTACGCGACCGGCTTCACCACGATCTCGGCGCTCGCCTTCGACCACGCCGGCCGCCTGCTCGTCCTCGAGATCGACCGCAACGGCCTCAACGACGCCCGCGGGGTCGGGGAGCTCATCCGCCTCGGCGCTGGCCGGCCGGTTACCCGGACGTCCTCGCCAGCCGCGGGCTCGTCTATCCGACGGGGGTGGCCGTCGGCCCCGACGGGTCGATCTACATCTCCAACGACGGGTCAGCGCCGGGCAACGGGCCCGGACCGCACGGGCAGCTCCTGCGCCTCGGGCCGAGCTAGGCGGCGGCGGGCGTCACGGTCGCGCTTGAGCGCGGTCAGGGCCGCACCGATCTCGGTCACCTCGGCCGCGGAGAGGCTGGCCGGGAGCGAGCCGAGCCAGCTCCCGAAGCGGGCGCCATGGACGTAGACGACCCGGTCGGTCTCGACGAGGCCGGCCGGGAAGTCCGCCCAGAGGACGACGACCGGGGTGACCCAGATCGGGCGCCCGGCGCGGCGCCGGAGCTCCGCCGAGACAGCGGCGGCGTCGGTCAGGGCTCGCCGGCGGAAGCTGTCGATCGGCCGGTCCGGCGCTCCGAAGCGCTCGCCCCGAAGCCAGGGGACGCCGTCGCGGATCTCGATCTCGCCGCCCGGGCTCCGGCGATCGAGGAGGAAGACGCCGCGGGGACCGACGATCACGTGGTCGTACCGTCCCCGCCCGGCGTCGATGCTCGCGACCGTCGTCCCGGCGAACCCGGGGAGGGCCTCGCCGGTCGCCCGGTCCGGCCCGGCGGACGGCCCGACCGGGCGGTGGAGTCCTCGGGGCCAGCGCGAGCGACCGCCCGGACGACCGGGCGGGCCCGACTCGGGGACCCCGTCCGGGCCTCGGGCCTTGGTGAACACGCTATGGGTATCGGCGGGGGCGCCCGCGCGCTGAAGCCGCGCGGGCGGCGGCTAACCTTCCATCGATGGCGGGGATCGACGTCAGCGAGGCCGACTTCCAGGACGAGGTCCTCGAGCGGTCCGAGGCGATCCCGGTCGTCGTCGACTTCTGGGCTTCGTGGTGCCGGCCGTGCCGCACCCTCACCCCGATCCTCGAGGAGGCCGCGGCGGCGCGGGCCGGGACGGTCGCCCTGGCCAAGGTCGACACCGAGGCCAACCCGCGCCTGGCCGCCTACTTCAACGTCCACGGGATCCCGGCGGTCAAGGCGTTCCGCCACCGGGAGGTCGTCGCCCAATTCGTCGGGGCCCGGCCCCCGGCCCGGGTCGCCCGATTCTTCGACGACCTCGCCCCGTCGGAGCTCGACGACCTCCTCGCGGCCGGGGACGAGTCCTCGCTCCGCCGGGCGGTCGAGCTCGATCCGCGCCGCGGGGACACGGCCGTGGCCCTGGCCCAGCTCCTGAACAAAACCGACCGGGACGCGGAGGCACTCGCGGTCCTCGGACCGGTCAGCGGCGGGTTCCGGGCCGACCGGCTGGCCGCGCGGATTCGGCTCGAGGCGTCCGACGACGTCGACCTCGGCGAGGCGTTCGCCGCGCTCGACTCCGGGGACCTCGACCGCGGGCTCCACCTCCTGCTGGCCGCCGCGGCTCGGGAATCGGGCCACGAGGCCGACATCCGCCAGGTCGCGGTGAGCGTCCTCGACGAGCTCGGGTTCGGCCACCCGCGGGTCGAGGAGCTCCGCCGCCGGGTCGCCCCGGCCCCCGGTTAGCCGCCCCGGCTTTCTTACGTTGCTCTCACGCGGGCGCCCCATGCTCTGGCTCCCGGGCGACGGCTGCTCGGCCCCCGCCCGCCCGCCATGCCCACACCTCCTCAAAGCAAACTCGGCTGGGCTCGCGTCCTCCTCGGCTTCGCCTGCGTCGCGGCCGTGGTCGTCGCCGTCCTGATCGTCGGCCCGCCGTCGTCGACCCAGCAGACGAGCCGGCGGGTGATCACCGTCGAGAAGGGGGTCGTCCAGTCGACGGTCTCGGCGAGCGGGAGCCTCGCACCGGCGACGGAGCTGAACGTCAACTTCAAGCAGGGTGGGACCCTCCTGGCCACCGACGTCCGGGCCGGGGCCCACGTCTACCAGGGCCAGCTGCTGGCCGAGCTCGATCCGCAGGCGGCGAACGTCGCCGTCCAGCAGGCCCAGGCGAACCTCGACGCGGCGAACGCCAAGCTCGCCCAGGTCGAGGCCGACCCGAGCGGGACGGCGGCGTCGGCCGCGGGGTCCACTGGCGCGAGCGCGGCGGCGACGACGGCGGCGGCGGCCAAGCCGAAGGCGGCGACCACGACGACGACGCCGGCGACCCCGACGGTCAGCCCGGCGACCCAGGCGGCGAACGTGGCCGCGGCCCAGGCGAGCGTGGCGAGCGCCGAGCTGAGCCTCAAGTCGGCGGAGATCGGGCTCGGCAACACGAGGCTCTACGCGCCGGCCAACGGGACGATCGCCACCGTCTCCGGCGCCCAGCCGGGGGACACGATCTCGGCCGGGTCGACCGGGCCGGCGACGCCGGCCGCGGCGAGCGGGACGACCGGCTCGGGGACGGGCGGCGCGACCGGGGGGGCGGGGAGCACCGGGGCGGCGGCCTCGTCGGGGAGCGGCGCGAGCTCGAGCTCGGCCTTCATCGTCCTCGTCGACCTGAGCGGGATGGACCTGGTCGTGCCCCTGAGCGAGGCGGACATCACCAAGGTCAGGGTCGGCCAGCCGGCGTCGGTCACGGTGAACGCGATCCCGTCGGCCGACCTGGCCGCCCACGTCACGGCGGTCGCGACCCTCCCGACGACGAGCGGGGGGGTGGTCAGCTACGACGTGACGCTCCGCCTCGACCAGCTCCACTTCGGCCTGCGCCCGGGGATGACCGCCTCGGCCCAGATCGTCGTCTCCCGGGCCCAGGGCGCGGTCAGCCTCCCGTCGTCGGCGATCTCGCGGACCGGGGGGCAGCCGACGGTGACCGTGGTCAAGGGCGGCAAGGACGTGGTCGAGCCGATCGTCACCGGGATCGTCGGCGATAGCGCGACCCAGGTCGTCTCGGGCCTGAGCGGGGGAGAGCAGGTGGTCATCAGCACGTCGACGAGCCTCGGGTCGAGTGGGGCCGCGGGCGCGGCGACCGGCCGGCTCGGAGGCGGGGGCCTCGGGGCGGCGGCAGGCCTCGGCGGCGGTGGCGGCGGGTTGCGGCGGCGGCGCCGTGCGCCGGGGCGGATGAGCCTCAGGCGGCCGAGCCGGCCGACCCGCGGCGAGGGCGAGGCCGAGCCGGGCCAGGCGCCGGCCGGGACCCGGGCGGCGTCGCCGTGGGTGATCCAGGTCGACGCCGTCCGCCGGACCTACGAGCTCGGCCAGATCCGGGTGCACGCGCTGCGCGACGTCTCCCTGCGGATCGCCCGGGGGGACCTCGTGGCGATCATGGGGAGCTCGGGAAGCGGGAAGAGCACGCTGATGAACATCATCGGCTGTCTCGACACGCCGACGGCGGGCCGGTACCTGCTCGACGGGATCGACGTGCGGAGCTTCGACGAGGACGAGCTGGCCGACATCCGCAGCCGGAAGATCGGCTTCGTCTTCCAGAGCTTCAACCTCGTGCCGCGGACCTCGGCCGTGGCCAACGTCGAGCTGCCCCTCGCCTACGCGGGCATCCCCCGGGCGGAGCGCCGCCGGCGGGCGGTGCGCGCGCTGACCCGGCTGGGCATGGCCGACCGGCTCGGCCACGTCCCGTCGGAGCTCTCGGGCGGCCAGCAGCAGCGGGTCGCCCTGGCCCGGGCGCTGGTCACCAACCCGTCGCTGATCCTGGCCGACGAGCCGACCGGCAACCTCGACTCGCGCTCGACGGCCGAGATCCTCGCCGTCTTCGGCCAGCTGAACGCCGCCGGGCGGACGATCGTCCTGATCACCCACGAGCCGGACGTCGCCGACCGGGCCAAGCGGGTCATCAGGCTGAGCGATGGCATGATCGCGGAGGACCGGCGGGCGGTGGGGGTTCTTTCGGAGCCGCCCCGGGTGGGCGAGCCGTTCCAGGGAGAGCGCGCGAGCGTTCCGGTGCGCGGCCACGGATGATCCGGCGCGAGACCCTGCGGATCGCCCTGGGCGGGCTGGTGGCCAACCGCCTGCGGTCGGGGTTGACGATCCTCGGCCTGACCATCGGCGTCGCGTCGGTGATCATCCTGATCGCCGTCGGCAACGGCTCGGCGGCGACCGTCCAGCAGCGGATCGAGAGCCTCGGGTCGAACGTCCTCCTCGTGACCCGGAGCTTCACGCTGGGCGGGTCGGGGGCGAGCAACGCGCCGACCCTGCCGCTGACCCAGAAGGACGTCGACGCCCTCAACGACAAGGCCACGGCGCCCGACGTGGCGGCGGCGGCCCCGGTGGTCAACGCGAGCCCGACGCTCGTCCACAACGGCGTCAGCTACTCGCCGGCCAGCTTCATCGGGACGACGTCCGCCTACCTGACGGCCCACACGTTCGCGCTCGCCGCGGGGTCGTCCTTCACGACGACCGACGTGACCCAGCGGAATCGGGTCGTGGTGATCGGGCCGACGGTGGTCACCAACCTGTTCGCCGGCCAGGACCCGGTCGGCCAGACGGTCCAGGTCGACGGGGGCAACTTCCAGGTCATCGGGGTGACCACGAGCAAGGGATCGAACGGCGTGTCCGACCAGGACGATGTCGCCTTCGCCCCGCTCACCGCGGTGCAGGACACCCTGACCGGCTACGGGAACCTCAGCTCGATCACCGTGCAGGCGAAGTCGCGCGACCAGCTGAACGCCGCCCAGGCGGAGGTGACGGCGGCGCTCGACGCGACCCATCACATCGGGGCGACGGGGACGCCGGACTTTCGGATCATCAACCAGGGGTCGATCCTGGCGGCGTCGAACTCGACGAGCAGCGTGTTCACCACCCTGCTCGGGGAGGTGGCGGCGATCTCGCTGCTGGTCGGGGGGATCGGCGTGATGAACATCATGCTGGTCAGCGTGACCGAGCGGACCCGAGAGATCGGGATCCGCAAGGCGATCGGCGCCCGCCGGTCGGACATCCTCGCCCAGTTCCTCGCCGAGGCGGTGCTCGTCTCGCTGCTCGGCGGGGTCTTCGGGGTCGTCGCCGGGGTCCTCGGCAGCCAGTTCAGGGTCGCCGGGGTCCAACCGGTGATCGCCACCTATTCCATTTTCATGGCCTTCGGGGCGGCGCTGGCCACCGGCCTCTTCTTCGGGACCTACCCGGCGAGCCGGGCGGCCGCCCTCCAGCCGATCGAGGCCCTTCGTCATGAGTGACCGGCGCGGCCGCGGCCGTTCGACCAGACAGGAGCCACCGATGTCCGAGCAAGCGCAGCAGACCGCCGTGATCCCCGCTCCGCCGGCCCCCGATCCGGAGGCGGCCGACGCGGGGTTCGACGACTTCGAGGAGCTCCCGGCTCGCCCGCGCCGGCGCCTGGCCACGCCGGTGAACCTCGGCCTCCTCGCCGTGCTCGTCGTGGCCGCCGGCTTCATCGCCGGCGTCCTCGTCGAGAAGGGGCAGATGAGCTCCGCGAGCACCGGGGGCGGCGCCGGGGCCGGGCGCCGCGCCGCGGCCGGCGGGGGGGCCGCCGGGACCGGGACAGGGGCCGGACGGGCGGGGGCGGCGGCGGCCGGTGCGACGATCGGGACGGTGTCGACCTTGAACGGCCGGACGTTGTACGTGACCGACACGCAGGGGACGACGATCAAGGTGATCCCGGCGTCGTCGGCCACGGTGATCCGGACGGCGACGAGCCCGGTCTCGGCGATCCACCCGGGGGACACGGTGATCGTCCAGGGGGTGAAGGGGTCGGACGGCTCGGTGACGGCGAGCTCGATCCGGGCGACGGCGCCGAACGCGGCCGGGGGCGGCTTCGGCGGCCTGGGCGCAGCCGCGGCCGGGGGGACGGCGAGCCGCGCGGGCGCCGGGTCGGGCGCGGCGGCGGGGGGCGGGGGCGGCGGGGCGGCGGCCACACCACAGCTCTTCGGAGGCTGACTCGTGACGACAAAGGAGCGAACGCGCATGCCACTTCGAATCGGCCGACGGAGACTCGGCGGCTTGGTCATCATCGCCACGGCGGCGGTCGCGCTCGCCGGGTGCGGGGGCTCGTCGAAGTCGTCGACCAACGCGGCGTCGACGACGACGACCGGGCAGGGGGCGGCGCGGTTCGCCGCGCTCCGGACCTGCCTGGCCAAGAACGGGATCAACCTTCCCCCGCGGACGCCCGGGCAGCGGCGGCCGCCCGGGGCCGGCGCGGGCAGCGGCGGCGGCGGGATCTTCGGGGGCGGGGGCGGCGGCTTCGCCGGCCCGCAGCTCCCGGCGGGCGTCACCCGGGCTCAGTACCAGGCGGCGCTGGCCAAGTGCGGGGGACCGGCCTTCGGAGCGCGGCGCCAGCTGACGCCGGCCCAGCGGGCGGCCCAGCAGGCGGCGCTGGTCAAGTTCGCGGCGTGCATGCGGACGAACGGCATCGCCCTGGCGGCGCCGAACACGACGGGCACGGGGCCGGTGTTCAACACGTCGAAGCTCGACACGAAGAGCGCGAAGTTCACGGCGGCATACGCGCGGTGCTCACCGCTCCTTCCGGCCCGGTTCGGCCGGCGCGGGGCCGGCCCGCCGCCGGGCGGCGGGACGACGACCACGGCGACGACGGCCAGCTGACCGGAGCGCCGGGGGTCTAGCGGGGACGGCGCCGGATCGGCCGTCCCCGCCGGTCGGGCGGACCCGCCGCGTGGGAGACTTCGGCGGCCGCGATGCCCGTCGACGCGACCCAATATCTCCTGCCCGAAGGTTGCGGGCTCGACACCGCCGCGGCCCGGCTGGCCGCGCGGTTCGACATCGAGAGCGGGCCGGTCGAGGCGTGGGACCGGAGGTTCTACGACACGTTCGACGGGCGGTTGCGGGCGGCCGGGTTGGCCGTGTTCGCCGAGCGGGGGCGCCTGGTCGCCGCGGCCGGCCCGGCCTACGCGGAGCGGGCCGCCGGGCCGATTCCGCCGGGCGAGCGCATCTTCGCGACGGAGCTGGGGGGCGGGGCGCTCCGCGACCTGCTCGAGCCGATCGTCGAGGTTCGGGCCCTCGTGCCGATCGCCCGCGTCCGGGGGCGCGGGCGGGGGCTGCGGGTGCGCAACCGGGACGAGAAGACGGTCGTCCGCGTGGTGGTCTACGCGGCGGCCGGGGTCGGCGGCGACGGCGCGGAGGTCGACCTGCGGTCGCGGGTTCTCGTCGTCGGGGTGCGCGGCTACGACCGGGCTCTCGGGCGGGTTCGGCGCGAGCTCGAGGCGACCGGCGATCTCGAGGCGAGCGCCGTCCCGGTCCACGACGAGGCGGTCCGGGCGGCAGGCGGGACGCCGGGCGGGGTCTCCTCGAAGCTCGACCTGCGCCTGGCGGCGGCGGAGCCGGCGACGGCCGGGGCGGCGGTCGCCCTCGGGGAGATGCTGCGGACGATCGAGTCGACGCTGCCGGGGACGGTGGCCGACGTCGACACCGAGTTCCTCCACGACCTGCGGGTCGCGGTGCGGCGGACGCGGTCGGTCCAGCGGCAGCTGGCGGCGGTCTTCCCGGTCGGGCGGCTGGGCTGGTTTCGGGGGGAGTTCCGGTGGCTCGGCCAGGTCACGGGCCCGACGCGGGATCTCGACGTCCTGCTCCTCGACTTGGCCCGGATGCGGGCCGAGCTGCCGCCGGGGCGGGCGGCGGAGCTCGAGCCGCTGGCGGTGCTCCTCCGGGCCCGGCGGGCGGTCGCCTGGGGGCGGATGGTGGCGGCGCTCGAGTCAGACCGCGCGGGGACCGTGCTCGGCGAGTGGCGGGCGTTCCTCGAGGAGCTCCGCGAGGCGCCGGGGGACGGCGAGCGGCCGCTCGGGCAGGTCGTGGGCGGTCGGATCCGGGCCGTCTACGGCCAGATGCGCCGGGCGGGCCGGGCGATCGACGCGCGGACGCCGGCCGAGCAGCTGCACGACCTGCGCAAGCAGGGCAAGGAGCTCCGGTACCTGCTCGAGATCTTCGCCGGCCTCTACCCGGCGTCGGCCGTCCGGCCGACGGTGAAGACGCTGAAGGCGCTCCAGGAGACGCTCGGCCAGTTCCAGGATCGGGAGGTCCAGGCGGGGATGCTCCGGGAGCTCGGGGAGGAGCTGGCCCGGGTGGCCGGGGGGCCGGCGGCGCTGCTTGCGCTGGGGGCGGTGCTCGAGCGGGTCGAGGCGGAGAGCGGGGCGGCGCGGGCGGAGTTCGGCGAGCGGTTCGCCGTCTACGCGGCGGCCGATCAGCGGGCGGTCGTGCGAAGGGCGTTCCGGTGACCCGGGTCCTCGCGAGCTACAACATCAAGGGCGGGGTGGGCAAGACCTCGACGGCGGTCAACCTGGCCTACCTGGCGGCCCGGGGCGGGGCGCGGACCCTGCTCTGGGATCTCGATCCGCAGGGGGCGAGCAGCTTCCTCTTCCGGATCAAGCCGAAGGTCAAGGGCGGGGGCGATCGGCTGGTGACCGGTCGGAGCGAGGTCGGCGGGTTGATCCGCGGAACCGACCAGGAGCGGCTCGACCTGCTCCCGGCGGACTTCTCCTACCGGCGGATGGACCTGGCCCTGGACGGGACGAAGAAGCCGACGCGAGCCCTCGCCCGGGTCCTGCGACCGCTGGCGGCGGAGTACGACTACATCTTCCTCGACTGCCCGCCGAGCATCTCCCTGGTCTCGGAGAGCGTCTTCGAGGCGGCGGACAGCCTCCTGGTCCCGCTGATCCCGGCGGCCCTGTCGATGCGGACCTTCCCCCAGCTCGAGCGGGTCGTCCGGGGCGGCCCGGAGGTCCTGGCCTTCTTCTCGATGGTCGACGGCCGCAAGCGGATGCACCGGGAGGTGATGGCGAGGATGGGGCGCGAGCACACCGGCCTCCTGGCGACGGTGATCCCGGCGGCGAGCGACATCGAGAAGATGGGGTTCCACCGGAGCGCGGTCGCCGAGTTCGCCCCCCGGGGGCGGGCGGCGCTGGCCTACGAGGCGCTGTGGGCGGAGGTGCTCGGGCGGCTCAACGGCGGGACGGGGGCGCCGGAGGCGGTGCGATGATTGGGCCGGTCTGCCCCCGTAGCTCAACCGGATAGAGCGCCGGCCTTCTAAGCCGGATGTTGCAGGTTCGAGTCCTGCCGGGGGCGCTGGCTTGCGCGAGCGCGGCCGCCGACTTCGGTGCGGGCCGGGCCGATTGGCCAGGATCGCCGTGGGAGGCGGGTTCGAGCGGTCATCGGCGACTGGGTCGCGCCGAACACCCGCGGTGGCCCTCGTCGCGGTCGGCGCCCTCGGCGGGGGGCTGCGTTCGCCGTGGCCTCGGTGCGGACGGGAGCGGCGCGATCCACGCGTGCGTGATGGTGTCCAACGGAACGACGATCCCGGTGGCGAGTCCGGGGGTCGCGAACATCCGGATCATCGACCCGAGCCAAGGGCAGTCGTGCGGGGGGACCGGTGGCGAGGTGACCGTGTCCGAGGTCCCGCTGACCTTCAACGTGACCGGACCGGCCGGTCCGGTCGGGCTGGCCGGGACGAACGGGTCGGCCGGGACAAACGGGTCCGCCGGGACAAACGGGTCGCCGGGGCCGGCCGGGTCGTCGACGGGGACGGCCGGCGGTGGTGGGGCGGACACGACGAGCGAGATCTTCATCACGCTGCGCCCGGCGAGCGGGCCGCACGTCGGGCCGATCGCGATCAACCATGTCGCGTTCGAGGCGACGAACGCGGCAAACATCGGCTCGGCCGGTGCGGGTGCCGGGGCGGGGAAGGTGAAGTTCGGGGCGCGTGAATTGCACAAGGCGATCGACGCGACCTCGCCGGTGCTCTTCAAGGGGCTCGCCGCCGGCCAGCACTTCGCGCACGCGACCGTCTTCGTCCGCGGCCGCGCGGGGGGCGGCGGGGCGACCGACCAGCGCGAGTACCGGATGGCTCAGGTCTTCGTCACGCGCGTGGCCCAGAGCACGACGACGACCAGGCCCGAGGAGACGATCCAGCACGCGTTCGGGGCGGTCCAGCTCGTCGCGTTCACCCGGAGCCCGTCCGGGAAGCCGCAGGGCCGGGTCGTCGCGGGCTGGGACCAGATCAAGAACACCCCGTTTCGCCGACGACGCTCCTCCCGGCCCCCTGAGGTCGGCGGTCAGGGACCGGGGCACCCGCGGGCGAAGAGGCGCCAGGACCGGTTCTGGCCGACCGGCCGGGCCGGCCGGGCGGTGATCAGCCGGAGCGTACGGAGCCGGGCCCCGGTCAGCCCGAAGTAGCGGCCGGCGTCGCCGGTCGCCGGGACGAGGATGAGGCCGGTGGCCGGAGGCCGGGCCGGGGTGCGGAGGATCGTCTGCGGCGGGAGGTCGAAGTCGACGGCAGCGAGCGAGGTCAGGGTGAAGCGGGGGACGTAGAGGGGCGGGCATCGCCGGAGCGCCCGCCGGACGTCCGGGCGGGCGGCGAGGGATACGAGGTCCGCCTGGGCGTGGACGGCGGTGCGCTGGTCGGAGCGGACGCGGACGGCGCCCCGGAGGTGGGTGGCGGCGACGTAGAGCACGATCAGCAGGCACAGCGCGGCCCAGGCCCGGCCGGGCCAGGGCGAGCCGGGCCCGATCCGATCGCGGATCGCCTGATGGCCGCCGAGGAGGATGAGGGCGAAGAACAGGCAGATGAGGGCGGCCGGGACGAGGAGGAACCGCTCGAGCAGGGGGACGTCGGCGGCCCCGAGGGCGGCGAATTCGCCGAGGGTGAGGGCGAGCAGGGCGAGTGGTGCGGCGGTCGCCCGGCGGGCGAGGACGAGGGCGGCGGCGGCGCCGACCCCGCCGATGAGGAGCACGGGCAGGCCGGTGAGGGCACGGAGGCCGCGGAGCGTAGCCCGGGGGACCTGACCGAGCCCGTGGGCGAACATGCCGGTGTGGGAGGCGGCCTGGGTGTGGGTGAGCGAGTAGGTCGGGTCGCCGACGACGACGAGGTCGGCGAGGGCCCAGAGAACCGGCGCCGCCGCCACGAGGAGGGCGCTCTCGAGCAGTTTCGCGAGGGACGGCCGCCGGTGGGCGAGATATAGCCAGTAGGCGGCGGCGAGTCCCCAGGCCTCGGGTCGCATCAGGCCGGCGAGGCCGAGGAGGGCGAGCGGGGCGCGGTCGCGGTCGGGACGCTCGGCGGCGAGGACGGCCGCGGCGAGGACGAGGGCGGCCGCCGGGAGGTCCGAGAGCCCGGAGCCGCCGAGGGCGTCGGTCAGGAAGGGGGGGCTGAGGAGGAGCGCGCCGACGGCGAGGGCGCCGGCGGCCTCGGAGGCCGGCGAGCGGGCGGCGGCCTCGGGGAGGGCGCGCCGCAGGGAGGCTCGGGTCAGGGCAAAGAGGGCGGCGCCGGCGACCCCGAAGCTGAGGAAGATGATCGCCTCGACGGCATACCAGGAGCCGGGGGTGCCGAACACGGCGGCCACGGTGGCCAGGAGGGTGCCGAGGGGGTGGGGGGTGGAGGCGCCGGGGGTCTGGTAGGCCGGGAGGTGGCCGTGGATGATCTCGCGGCCCCAGACGAGGGCGTAGCCGATGTCGTAGTAGTTGAGCGGGAGGGGTCCGGTGATCAGGCGGGCGGCGACCGCGAGACCGAGGCTCCCCGCCGTCCACCGGCGCCAGGTGCGGCCGGCGCCGCCGGCCATCAGCGCCGGAGGCGGCAGCGGACGAGGGTGCGCACGACGCGAAGCCCGTCGACCCAGGTGAGCTTCTTCCCGGCGTCGGTCGGACGGGCCTGGTAGCTGACCGGCGTCTCGTAGATGCGCTCGCCGTGCTGGAGGAGACGGGCGACGATCTCCGCCTCGATGGCGAAGCCCGGCTCCTTGAGGGCGAGTGAGCGGAAGAGGTCGGTCCGCATCATCTTGTGGCAGCTCATCAGGTCGCGGATGTAGACGTTGAAGAGCATGTTGGCGAACAGGGTCACGCCCTTGTTGCCGAGGACGTAGACGAACGAGTGGCTGGTGAAGCCGTCGAAGGCGCGGACGCCGAGGACGACGTTGGCCCGTTCGGCGAGGAGCGGCCGGAGGAGCTGGGAGAGGTCGGCCGGGTCGTACTCGAGGTCGGCGTCGAGGATCGCGGCGTATTCGCCGCGGGCGGCGTCGAGCGCGGTGAGGACGGCGGCGCCCTTGCCGCGGTTCCCGGGGTGGCGGAGATAGGTGACCCGATCGGGAAGATCGGCCTGGTCGAGGATCTCGCGAGTCCCGTCGGTCGAGCCGTCGTCGACGACGATCAGCTCGAACGGGGCGGGGAGCTCGGCGGCGAGGGTCACGGCGATGGCGTGCTCGATCGTCGAGGCCTCATTGAACACCGGCATGAGGATCGAGAGCGCTGGTGTGCTCGCCACGGACGGCCAGCCTAGGGCATTCGTCGAGCCGACCGGTCCTCGGGGCGGGGCGGCCGGGAGTCCGTCCGATCAAGGGTGCGAGGCGAACCCGGCGCCCAGCCGTCGCCGCCCGCGAGCTCGTCTCGCGGGCGGCGTTCGCGAAGGCCACTCTTCAAACCAAGGAGACCAGGACGATGAATCGTCAGACGAAACGACGGACGCTCGCGGTGCTGGCCACGGGCGGCGCGATGGCGCTCGCGGGGCCGGCCGCGGCGCTCGCCGCACCGACGGCCCATCAGGCCGACCTCCTCGGCGGCCTGACCGGGGCGGTGCCGGGCGCGACCGGGTCGGGCACCGGCTCCGGCGTGACGGCGCCGGTGAGCAGCCTGCTCCCGGCCGTGACCAGCCTGCTCGGATCGACGAGCTCGGGCGGGGCTCAGACGGCGGTCGTGGTCACGACGGTCAACTCGCTCCTCGGGTCGACGGCGGCCCCGCCGGCGCCGACCCCGGCCTCGCTGGTCGGGAACGTGGGCGGAGCGGTCAGCTCGCTCCAGTCGGGCAACCCGACCGGGGTTACGAACGCGCTGGCCGGGACCCTCAGCTCGCTGGTGGGCGTCTCGGCGAACATCCCGAACCCGGACGCGGCGACCACGGACGTCCAGGGTGCGGTCTCGTCCCTCCTCGGTGGCAACCCCCAGGCGGCGGTCGGTCAGCTCACCGACCTGGTCGGCCAGCTCGTCGGCGTGACCAACGGCGTCCTGCCGGCAGGCGTCTCGGCCGGCGTCCAGGCGGCGGTCACCTCGCTCTTGGCCGGTGACGCGCAGGGTGCGCTGAACGGTCTGGCGGCGGCCGTCACGGCGGCCGAGGCGGCGGTGCCGGGGTCGAGCGCAGCCGACGGAGGCGTCGCGAGCTTCACCCTCCCGGGGGGGAGCGTCCTCGGGAGCGCGGTCGGGCCGGTGCTCGGCGGAACCGGGGCGCTGGCCCCGGGCCGTCTGTTCTTCTCGGTCACGGGCGCCCACGCGGCGGCCGTCGGCAGTCCGCACCTCGTCGTCCGCGGGGCCCGCCTGATCACTCACGGAACCAAGATCCGAGTCAAGGTGAGCTGCGTCGGGTCGGCGTCGCAGACGTGCAGCGGAGTAGTGAAGATCCATCAGCTGACGAAGACGATTGCCCACTCGGCCACCCTGCGGATGAAGGGCGGGGCGACCAAGAAGATCGTGCTCAAGGTGGCCGGCCACCAGAGCCAGAAGAAGAGCGCGACCAAGGCGACGCGCAAGTAGGCGCGGCGCGGTCGAATGCTCGGGGAGGAGCCCGGCCGGGGCCAGGGAAGGCCTCGGCCGGAGGGGAGGGCAAGCAGGGAGGAGCGCTGGCCCGAGACCGGGCCACCCCGGTCGGTCGGGAGCGGGCCGGCGGCGGGCCGTTGCTAGATTGGCGGGGACATCGCGCGTGGTGGGCGTAGCTCAGTTGGTAGAGCTCCGGGTTGTGGTCCCGGCGGTCGGGGGTTCGAGTCCCCTCGCTCAC
>CAWFQO010000057.1:0-56835 GCA_963817865.1 uncultured Solirubrobacterales bacterium
TGCTCTCTCGGTATCGATGTGGTCACGGTCATGGTGAGTGATTCTCGTGTGGTGGGCGGGTGGTGATGGGGCCGAGGGTGAGCAGGACGAGGGCGAGGGCGGCTTGGGCGGAGTGGAAGCCGTAGGCGCGGCGGGTGATCAGACGGACCTTGTTGTTGAGCGCTTCGGTGCGGCCTTGGGTGATCCCGAGACGGATCGCGGCAAGGATCCCGTCGCGGTGCTTCTTGAGTGTGCGGCCGAAGCGGATGAACGGCTTGAGGCGGCTGCGCGCCGCTCGGCTCAGCAGCCGGTCGATCAGGACAGCGACGTCCTCGAGGGTGAGGCCGGGCGCGAAGATGCCGCGGGCGGCTTCCTTGAGGGTGTAGCCGCGCCAGACGTCGCCGCCCGCTTGTTTGAGCTCGCGGTGCGTCGCAGCTTGCTTCTCGGTCAGGTTCTCGGGCCGTTTGAGCAGCGCCCAGCGCGCGTCCTTGAAGCGCTTGGCGGCTTGTTGGTCATCGAGGCGGCGGAGCTGGTTCCAGTAGTCGCGGCGGACTTCGTCGAGGGCCTGGTTGGCGAGCGCCACGATATGAAACGGGTCGATGCAGATCACGGCCTGAGGCGCGTGCTCGCGGACTGACTTGGCGTACCCGGGCCCATGTCCATCGAGACCGCTTGGAGCTTGCCGGCCCGCTCGCCGACGCGGCGTCCGGCGTTCTCGGGTGCCGGCCCGGGCTGGCGGGGTGCCCGTCGCGGCGCCGCAGGATCGCCTGGCCGCGGCCGCTCGGCTTCCGTCGAGCAGCCAGAGCGCCGGATAGCTGGCTGATCTCAACCGTGCGCCTATGCGCCGGCGCCGCACGCAGCCACAAGCAAGCCGGCGGCGGTAGCCGCGCGACTGCCCTCGGCAAGCCGTCCGTGAGCGCCGCCGCGCACGATCGCGTTGCTCAGTTCGACGTCGTCGGGCTTGCGATTGCTTCGGCGAGAGGCTGTCGCGGGCGCCGCACAATCGGTCGGCGGCCGCCCCTTGTGCGCTCGTCGCGCCGTCTGCGGGCACCCGCAGCGCGAGTCGCTCTTTACGAGGATGAAAGACGTGTCCTCACGTAGACCCGAAGCAAGAGCTCAGCCCGGCCCCGGGATGCGGACGCGCCGCCGACCAGCGACCAGGGGAGCGATCTCGGGCGCCGCGGCCCGTGTCAAGGCCGATCGAAAACTAGGCCACTTGCGCCGGTTGAAAGCTTAGATTTCAACCGGCGCAGCTGGCCCAGTATTTGACCCGGCGCCCACAGCCTCGGCTGTTGCGCCACGGGAGGGGCCGTCGCCACCGGGCCATGCACGCCCATCAGCTGAGATCCGCGGTGATCGTCTCTCGGGGCCGCGCACATTGGCCGTGATCGCGCAATCGTCCTCAGATCTGGTGGAGATTTTCCGGCGCGAACCCGCTCGGCGGCGGTGGCGGACGACCGCCGACGAGCTGGTGAGCGGCGATTTGCCGGGCCCGTGGTGGCGGTCACCCGACGTATGCGAACCGCGACAACGCTTCGCAGCACGTCGCGTCAGTCGTGACCGCGGGTTCCGCATGCCGCCAGCGGCCGGCGCTCTGAGGTCTCGTGACGATGTTCTCCGGGTGAGCAGGGTCGCGCCCGCGTCGGCTCCGGTGAACGCGATGAGCCGCTCGCACTCGCTTTGTGGGTCCGCCCACAGATCCTCGATGCGTAACCTCAGGTAGTGGCTGCCGTGCAGGTCGCGACCGTGCCTCTCGGCCCGTAGGTTCGCCCACGCCCAGAAGCGCAGTGATCGGGCGTCGGGGACCAGTCGCCCCGCCCGAGGGCGAGGTCAGCGCCGTTGAAAGCTTAGATGGGGCGGACCTGGTTCGTGATTGGGGCTCAGCGCCCATGGCTCGCCCGTCGCGGACGACGTGGACGAGCCGTCGCCACCGGGCGGAGGAACGCGGATCAGCTGATATCTGCGGTGATCGTCTCTCGGGGCCGCGCACATTGGCCGTGATCGCGCAATCGTCCTCAGATCTGGTGGAGATTTTCCGCCGCGAACCCGCTCGTCGGCGGTGGCAGAACCTCCGATGAGCTGGTGAGCGGCGATGTGCCGGGCCCGTGGTGGCGGTCACCCGACGTATGCCCGCGACAACGCTTCGCAGCACGTCGCGTCAGTCGTGACCGCGGGTTCCGCAGCCGCCAGCGGCCGGCGCTCTGAGGTCTCGTGACGATGTTCTCCGGGGTGAGCAGGGTCGCGAGGCGCGTCTCATCGCTGACCCCCGGGCTTCCAAGCGAGACGCGGCGGGCTCGACCAGATGACGGTCAAGGGCGCTCCCTGACACGATCGCCAGCCGCGCGTTCCCGTGCGCCACAGGGGGCACCTGGCCCAGAATCACGCTGCATGCAGCGAGCGCGTCGAGTACGGCCCGCACGGACAACTCGAGCGCATGCACCGGGAGCCGGCGTTCGGGACGGTCGGGCTGCTGGTCGTCCACGAGGGAAACAATCGAGCTGTCGGCACTCGCGCGATCGCATCGCGCGGCCGGGTATCGCCTGGAGCTTGCGCCTCGAACAATCCGAGCGCTCGCTCGGCGCAACCAGCCGCCCATATCGCAACGACCCGCAATTCGGCTTCGCTGAGCGTCTGCGGTGAACTCACACCCAGATTCTCCCAGGCGTCGGTAGCGTCGGCGCGGATCGCGCGCGTGCGCCGTCAGGAGTTCGTCGGCGGGTTGGGCTGCGTCGGCAGCGCGACGTCGTCGGGCGGCGGCAGCTTCGCGCCGTTGCGCAGCACGATCTCCGCGACGGGCACCGGTTGCGCGACGGGCGGCGACGGGAGTGGCCGGACCGGCGGCTGCGGATGGGGCGGCGATGGCAGCACGATCTGCGTTCCGAACGGCGGTGGCGGGTCGTTGGCGACGGTTGCGTCCACGAGGTCGGCCAGGCCGGCGTCGCCGTCGAGGCGCGGGACCCCGAGGTCGGGCAGGCCGAGGAGCTGAATCGCGGTCTTCGCGACGCTCACGTGCGAGCACCACCGGCTGTCGATTCCCGGGCGAACCCGGCCGCCGAACATCACCAGGGGAACGCGCGGACCGAAGGCCAGCTGCACGTTGTCCTTGGTGTACTCCACGGCCGGCGTGGCGACGTGGTCGTCGAACCCGCCCCAGTCGTCGTATGTGAGCATGAATACCGTGTCCGGCCAGGCACCCGCCTTGACGACGGCATCGACCGCCTGCCAGGTCGTGTTCATGCCCTTGGTCACGTCGGCCGGAGGATGCTCGTCGAGCGGGCTGTTGTGATACACGTAGGCGAGGGACGGCAGGTGTCCCGCCTGTACGTCGGCAAGGAACTGCGTCGAGGATACGACGTTCGGCGAGTTGTGAAGCTGCTCGTAGAACCCGACGGGGTAATGCCCCGATGCCGCGTACACGCGCCAGCTGACCCCGGCGTCCTCGGCCGCTCCGGGCACTGAGGGCATGTCCCAGAGCGGCGGGGGCTGGCGGCGCGACGGGTTGCGCAGCGTCGGCGATTGCCCGCCGACCAACAGCAGATGGTTGGGCGTCGAGTTCGTGCCGAACCCGGAGCAGTGATTCTCCAGGCAGGCGCCGGTGGCCGCGAGGTAGAGGTAGTAGGGCAGCACGGCGGCCGTGTCGAACTGCTCATGCACCCCGGTGATGTCCCCTTTGAGCCAGCGAAAGTAGGCGGGGCGATCATGCGGGGTGTCATGGATGGGCGGGTTCGCCGCGATCGGCCAGTCGGTGGCGACGTTGGCCCCCCACGGTGCCAGCGACCGCAGATAGTTGTCCGTCGTGTGGTTCTCCTGGATGATTACCACCACGTGCTTGACCGATCCCCGTGGGACAGTCGCCATGTGCTTCCTCCGTGCCGTTGGCCGTTGCACAATTTTATGCTCGCTCGGTCCGGGCGGCTAGGCTGTTCGCCGTTTCTTCACGTGCAGTGAGTCGCGGCCTGAACGGCCACGCAGGGGCTGAACCCGAGAAAGGCCGACTACACCTTCGACGCCTTTTCGACCCGCGACGGCTACGGCGCTACGGCTCAGCCGGGCGGATGGCCGACCTGCTCGACGCCGTCGAGGTCGGCGTTATCGTCCTCGTCGAGCTCGACCTCGATCGCCGCGAGGTTCTCCTCGAGGTGCGCGACCGACACTGTTCCCGGGATCAGGAGCATCCGGTCGTAGCGCGCGAGGAGCCAGGCGAGCGCGATCTGGGCTGGCGTGGCTCCGTGCTTCTCGGCGACGCCGGCGATCGACGGGTCCTGCGCGATCCTGGCCGGTCCGCCGGTGAAGGCAGAGCCGAGGGGGAAGAAGGGCACGAAGGCGATGTCGCGCTCTCGGCACAGGTCGATGATCGGATCGTCGCCCCGGTCGATGATGCTGTAGGAGTTCTGGATCTGGGCCACCGCCACCAGCTCGAGGGCCTGCTCGGCCCCGTCCCGGTCGACGTTCGAGACCCCGATCAGGTCTAGCTTGCCCTCCTGGCGGAGGTCGTCGAGCGTGCCGAGCTGCTCGGCGAGCGGGACCGTCGGGGCCTCGCCGTGGTCCATCCGCCGCAGGTTGACGAGGTCCATGCGCTCGACACGCAGTGAACGCAGGTTCGCCTCGACTCCGTCCCGCAGCTCCTCCGGGGACTGGGCCGGCAGCCAGGCACCGGCCGCGTCGCGCCGGCCGCCGACCTTCGTGACGAGCTTGAGGTCCGGCGGGTAGGGGTGGAGCGCGTCGCGGATCAGGTCGTTGACGACGTCGGGCCCGTAGTACTGGGCGGTGTCGATGTGGTCGACGCCGAGCTCGACGGCTCGCCGGAGGACGGCACGAGCGGCCTCCGGGTCGCGAGGCGGGCCGAACACGCCCGGCCCGGCGAGTTGCATCGCGCCGTAGCCGATGCGATTGATCGGCTTATGGCCGAGGAAGGTGGTCTTGTTCATGCCGGAGAGTTTGCGCCACCGGCTCTGAGCGCACAAGAACGGCGGTATCGCCGGACTCGCACTCCCGATCCGCCGGCCGCGGGCCGGCGGGAGCCTAAGCGAACTCAGCGGAGCAGCGACCGAGTCCCCTCGATCTGCACGGCCTGCAATGAGCGGGGGTCGAGGCCGAGCAGGCTGAGGATGGTCGGCGCGACCTGCGTCGTCTCGACCTCGCCCCCGATGACCGCCGGAGCGCCGACCGGGGCGCCGGAGACGACGAGCGGGACGTTACGGTCCTGCCGGTTAGCGCCGCCATGCTCGGCGATCTTCGCCTTCTTGCCGGTGAAGACGGTCCCGTACTGGGCGATCCCGACCAGATCCGGCACCCGGTCGTCGCAGTGCCCGGCCACGGCGGGGAGGACTCCGCAGAGCGGGCTCTGGCGCACGCCGAACAGGCGGGCCGCGGCCGTGCCGGTGTAGACACGGGTCAGGCCCGAGGCGGTGTACGGCTTCGGGTTGCCGTTGATGTCGTTGCCGATCCCGGAGTGGTCGAGGAGGAAGTCGCGGGCGAACCAACTGGCCAGAGGCCCCCGGTCGTTGAGCCACATGAGCATTCCGTCGTCGTCGACCGAGAAGGCGACCAGGTTGCCGGCGCCCGGCCGAAAGGCCTTCCACGCGGCGTTCATGGCGGCGATGATCGGGCCGTCCGGGATGCGCGTCAGCGCGGACGGCGTCTGGGGGGACTGGCCGTGCTTGGCCGAGAGGATGATCGCCGTCGTCGGCGCGAGGCCGTCGGCGTTGATCGCGGCCACCATCGCGCCAACGTTGGCGTTGGTGTAGTCGAGCGCGTCACTGAGGAGCGGCCCGGGGGTCACGCCGTCGGCCAGGTAGCCGCCCGGCTTGCCGTCGGAGGTCGGTAGCTTCTGAGCGGTCGAGACCGTCTGGAAGTTCATGCCGAAGATCGCCGGGGTCCCGAGCTTGGTCGTTCCCGTATGGTCGAAGCCGTTGATCTCGTTGATCACGGCCTGAACCTTGTAGCTGTCGTACTGCCGGGTGAGCGAGTTCTGTCCGGTCCAGTCGAGGCCGGGGACCGGCGAGTTGCTGTTGATCTCGGGGGTGAAGTAGTCCTGCACGCCGGTCCCGGACGGGCCGTTGAGGGCCTCCGCCGCCGGGTGCTTGTCCGACCAGGCGGTGCGCAGCCCCGCGGTCCGAGCGACCTCGAACACGGTGTTCACGCGCACATACTGGTGGGGGAGGATCGGCCGGCAGGTCGCCGGGTCGACGGGAAGCTTGGCCGGGTCGATGACGTCGAGCGGGTTTGGGGTCATCGCGAGGATCCCGGCCGGCAGGTTCGGGAGGCCCTGGCCTGCGTCGAGGGCGAGTGGGTTCTTGTCGATCGCCTCCTGATAGGCGACCTCGGTGCCAAGCGTCGCCCCCGTGCACTTCGTGGTACCCGGGGGGAGGAGATAGTGGTTGTAGGTGTCGTCGTAGTAGAGCCCGGTCACCCCGGGGTCACCACCGGTCATCTGCCCGACGATTCCGGGAGTCGAGTCCGACGGAAAGGGCGTCTCGGCGCCGGTGAACTCCTTGCCCCCGGCCACCAAACCCGCGAGGGCGGACGTCGGGTGCTGCGCGGCGTAGTAGGCGAGGTCCGATTGGTGCATCCCGTCGATCGAGAGCACGAGGACATGCTGGGCCGGTGCGGCGGCCAATGCCGAGGCCGGACCCGTGGCGAGCGCCCCGGCGATCAGGACGGCGGCGCCGACGGCAGGGAGCAGGCGCGAACGGCGGCGCGACGGGAGAGCTGACATGAGCGTCCTTGTCCTCGGGGCGTGATCCAGCGGCCCGCGCGGACCCCGCGTGACGCGGGCCGAGCGGGAGTCACGGCTTGAGGGCAAGCTAGCCGCGCCGGCGCCGCACCTTGTTACGAGGTCGTGAGGCGGATGGCGACCCGATACGGTCCGCGCACTTGCCGACGAGTCTTGCAGGTCGCTGCGTCCTCACCTGGAACCTCTACCACGGCCGGTCCGATCCGCCGGCCCGACGCTCTCTGGCCGCGGAGTTCGCCGCCCAGATCGCCGCCTGGCCCTGGGACGTCGCGCTCCTCCAGGAGGTCCCGCCCTGGTGGACCTCGTACCTCGCCCGGTCGGCCGGGGCGGACGGCCGGACGGCGATGACCTCGCGCAATACGCTGCTGCCGCTGCGCCGAGCCGTCGCCGAGCGATATCCGGATCTGATCAAGAGCAACGGTGGCGGATCGAATGCGATCCTCGTCCGCGGCGACCCCGTCGTGGCGCATCGGGAGATTCGGCTGCGGTGGTGGCCGGAGCGACGCGTCGCCCAGCTCGTCCGTCTCGAGTCGGGCACCGTCATCGTCAACACCCACCTCAGCACCCCGGCGAGCCGGACGCCGGACCCGAGGGCCCGAGCCAGAGAGGAGCTCGCCCGCGTCTGGCGGATGGCCCTCGCCGAGGCCGGTCGGCAGGCACCACTCATCCTCGGCGGCGACCTGAACCTCTTCGACCCGGCCGCCCCCTTCGACCGGCCGGCAGCCGGCGGTCACGCGGTCGACCACCTCATCGCCCGCGGTTGCGGCGCGGTTCGCGCCAGCCGGATGCCCGACCACTCGGTCGTCGTCGCCGGACGCGACGTGCGCCTATCCGACCACGAACCGCTGATCGTCGAGTTCGGTGACCGCGGCTGAGCTACCGCGGCCCAGCGAGCCCGCGCTACCCGAGCTTCTTCGCCGCCTTCTTCTTCGCCTTCTTCTTGGCCTTCTTCGCCTGCTTCTTGCGCGCCTTCTTCGCCACCGCGCTGTCCGTGTCGATCGGGTCGGCGACCTTCGTGCCCGATCCGCGATCCTCGAACTTCGAGACCATGTCCTTTAGCGCGCTCTGGGCCGACTTCGGAAGCTGACCCTTGACGTTGGCGGCGGCGTGGGCGACGTTCTTGGCCAGCTGCTTGCGCAGCCCCATCGCCCGGAGCCGGTCGACCATGTCGCTTTCTGTCTGCTTCGCCGTCTTACCCACGGTGATCGCCTCCTCCGGGCCGATCCCGATCCCGGTAGTCGTTCGTTGCTCGTGCTCGATCACCGTACCCCTACCCGTCGCTCCGAGCGGCAAACCCCGGCGGATGCGCCCGCGGCCCGGCCGACCGCCCCGTGACGTAGCGCTCCGTGACGTAGATCACACAACGCGAGGCGTCGCCGTGTCAGGCTGACGGCTGGACGAGAACCGGCCGGACGGACCCGGAGAGGGACATGAAAGACGCGATGCTCGCCGCGATCGGCTACGAGAGCCCGCCGGAGTTGCCGGCGGGCCCGGAGGGGGCGTTCGCCGACTTCGATGCGGTGGTCGCCACCGAACGGATCCGGCTCGGCGAGCGCCACCACGACCGCTTCGAGCCGACGTACCGACGACCCGCCCCCGCCGCTGTGGAGCAACGAGGAGCGCGAAGCCCGGGAGGACGCCGCCGAGGCGGCGTTCGCGGCGTGGATCGGCCGCTGGCTGCCGGCGAGGGACTTCCCCGAGCGGTTCAACCGCCTCCGGCGCCTGACCGAGCAGCTCCTGGATGAGTCGATGTCCTATGTCACCGTCAGCCGGCTGATTCGGGCGGCCCGCGGACGCCTCGAGGCGCCGCGCGACGTCGACGGGCCGGAGCGCGAGATCCTCGGGTCGATCGCCGACCTCTTCGCCGTGCTCGACGAGGACCGTCGGGTCTTCCAGGCGATGAACCGGTGCGACGCCCGCCTGACGGTGTCGTGTGCACGGCGGGCCCGCGAGATGACCGACCTGGTCGCCCGACGCCTCGACGGAGTGGAGCATCCGCTCGCCTCTGAGCTGCGCGAGGAAGCCACGGCTCTCCATCGGTACTACGAAGGGGTCGAGCGGGCGGCGTCGACGTTCGAGGCCCACGAGGAGGCGGTCGACCTCCAGTACGCCGAGCGACCGCATGGAGCCCCGCTCGACATCGCTCCGAGCACCTTCCGGGAGACGGCCGCGTTCGTCCGGGAGTGCATCCTCGACATCGGCGTCACCACCGACGGCCAGGCCGGTCTCCGCGCCGCGTGCCATCGCTGCCGGTCCCGACTGTCCTGCTGGGCCCATGTCCTCGACGCGACCGCCGATCGATTCGAGCCGGACATCCGGGGGCTGCGGTTTCGCACGGTCAAGCTCGTCTACTGCTATCCGTTCGCCGTCCGGCTCGACCTCCCGCGCCGGCTGGCGCTCCGGGCCGACCTGCGAAACGCGGCCCGCGGCCTTCCGGTGCGCCGTCCGCTCCGGGCGCTCTGCGCAGAGCTCAAGGAGCTGCTCGGGTCCGACGCCCCGGTCCGCCCGCTCACGACGAGCGAGCTCTGGGCCGGTGCCGGTGGCGTCGTCTACAACGGGGCGAGCATCGCCCTGGGCCGGCTGCGCGAGGTCGACCCGGCCGGCGACTCGACTCGCGAACGACGACGCTGACCACGTCCGACGAGCTCCGTCATCTCCAGCTCGACGCGCTCGAGTTCACCACCGCGATCGAGGCGGACGCCCTCTGCTGGTCGCGCGCCTATCGTCGCCTGCTCGACTGCCTGCTCCAGGCAACGCGGACGAAGGCGATCGCCGGTGAGCTCCACGCCCGCCTCTCGGCCGTCGAGCTCGCGCGGGACAAGAAGGAGCACGGAGCCCGGGCGCGCAGCGAGCGGAACCGCAACGTCCTCCTCGCCTTCGTCGCCGCCTTCGGGGTCTTCAACCTCTCGACCCACTTCCAGCTGCTCTCGGGTCCTCACACGAGCGCCGAGCTCCGCGCCCAGTGGCTGGCCGCCGGCCTGGTCCTCATCGCGCTGGCCGGCGTCTGGATCGCCGACGCTGATTCCAGGCCGAGGCGGTGGCTGCGCCGGGTCCGCTTCCGGAGAGCGAGCGGGACCGTCCGAGCGCCGTAGGCCTCGCGGCCGGACGGCGGCGAGCGCGGGTGAGCCGGTCCAGGGCGTCGCCGGGGCGTCGCCCGTCGGGCGCGGCGGCGCGCCGGTGCGATCGTCTAGGGTCGCGCGATCAAGGTCCTGCGCGCCGTCTCCCACGCCTCGCGACGCGGTCTCGGCGTCCTCCTCGTCCTCCTCGCCGGCGCTTCGCCCGCCGGCGGTCGGCCGACTCCCCGACCCCCGAATCGGGTCGTGACGATTGCCGTCTACGGCGACTCGGTCGTCGAGGGCATCGACATCCCCGACACTCTGCGTGACGGTCTCGTCCCGCAGCTGCGGGCCAGCCTCGCCGAGATCCCCGGTCTCGAAGCCGGGGGCGCCGGGTTCATCCCAGCCTCGAGCGACTTCTGGCATTTCAACGCGAAGACCCTCCCGGTCGGGAGAACCCCGGCGCCGAGCGTGTGGCTCCTGCTGGGCGTCCTCGGCTCCGGGACCGACGGCCTGAGCGGCTACAGCGCGATCGCCCGGTCCTACCGGGCCGCCGCGTCGATCCCCGTCGACGGGTCGTCGATCGGGGTGCTCTTCACGAGGACCGCCGGATCCGGCGTCTTCAGCGTGAACGCCGGGGGCAAGACCTTTCCGATCGACGCCCACACGACGGGACGACCCGCGGTGGCCGCCCAGTGGATCACCGTCCCGCCGGGGACGAAGACGATCGTCGTTCACGGGCCCCGGTCTGGCCGCCTCACCTTCGACGGCGTGATCGTGCGCCGCCCGCCGGCCGCCGGCCGGACCGGCGTCGAAGTCGAGAACCTCGGACACACCGGTCACTACCTCGGCCAGGACTCGGCTCCGCGTATCGCCGCGGCGATCCGCGCCCAGCGCTTCGACATCTCGATCTTCCTCGGCGTCTACCGGCGGGAGTTCGATGCCGCGGTCGGCAACGCCGGGCAGCACGAGAGCGCTTACGCGGCCGAGCTCCGCGCGCGGGTGCGGCTCGTCCGCGGCGCCGGGGGAGCGTGCGTGATCGCCGACCCCACCCCCCTCCCGGTGCCGGCGGCGATCAGCGCGCGCTTCGCCGAGATCGACCGGCAACTGGCTCAAGCCGAGGGTTGCGCGTACACCGCAGCCCTCGCCCGCCTGTGGAATCCGGCCACTGCGGTCGCGACGGGAGTGACCATCATCGACGGGATCCATCCGTCGGCGGCGGGCTACCGCCTGATGGCGCAGGCGCTGGACCCGCTGCTCGCGGGCCTGGTACGCGCCCGCGCGGCCGGGCGGTAGCCGGGACGCTCCGCTGAGGCCGGCGGCCCCGCCTACCGGCCGAGGTTGAGGCCGCCACCGTGGCAGTTGGCGCTGCCCGTGTCGCTGTAGCTGGCCGGGACGCTCGCCGCCGCGGCCGGGGTCTTCAGAGCCGACTCGAAGTCCCAGGCGTAGCCGGGCGGCGGGTGCGTCAGCGCAGCGGAAGCGTCTGGTCGCGCTCGGACTCGGGCCGCGGCCCGAAGATCCGCCGATCGCCTTCGCCGATCGCCACGTCGTTGATGCTCGCCTCCCGACGCTCCATGTAGCCGTCGGCGTCGAACTCCCAGTTCTCGTTGCCGTAGCTGCGCCACCACTGGCCGGTGTCGTCGTGCCACTCGTACTGGAAGCGGACGGCGATCCGGTTCTCAGACCAGGCCCAGAGCGACTTGCGCAGGGCATAGTCCTGCTCGCGTCGCCACTTGGCGGTCAGGAAGGCCACGATCTCAGCCCGCCCGACAAGGAACTCCGACCGGTTGCGCCAGCGCGAATCCGGGGTGTAGGCACCGGCGACCCGGGCCGGGTCCCGGGTGTTCCAGGCGTCCTCGGCCGCCTGCACCTTCTGCCGGGCGGACGCCTCGTCGAACGGCGGCAGCGGCGGACGGGGCGCGGACGGCTCGGACACAGACGGGAGCCTAACGCAAGGCAGAGACGGGTACCGTGAGGTCCATGGCCCAGCCCGACGCGTCGAACGAAGCGCCGCCGGCCTGGGTCCTGCCCGGGGAACCGGCGCCCGTGCGCCTGATGAACACGATCTGGGCCGACCGCCACGGGGAGCACGACTCCCTGACCACCCCGGCCGAGCTCGCGGCCTGGCTGACCGCCGTCGGCCGGCTCGAGGCGGCCACGCCGGCCACGGGCGCCGATCTCGACGACGCGCGCCGCCTGCGCGGCGCCCTGCGCCGCCTGGCCGCTCTCCTCACCGCCGACGCGCGGCCCGGGGCGAGCGGTGGAAGCGTCGAGGCGGCGGTCGCGGCGGTCAACGCCGCGGCCGCGGCCGGGGCCGACCCGCCGCGCCTCGAGCTGCGCGACGGTCACCTCCGACGCGACCGGGCGCTCGGCGGACCACCGGTGGCCACGGCGGTCTCGGCGATCGCCGCCGAGGCGATCGAGCTCCTCACGAGTCCGGACACGCCGCCCCTGCGCGCCTGCCGGGCTCCGGGCTGCGTCCTCTACTTCGTCAGGGACCACCCCCGCCGCGAGTGGTGCTCGACCGCCTGTGGCAACCGCGCCCGCGCCGCCCGCCACTACCGTCGCCACCATGCCGCCTCGCGGTAGTCGGCAGCGATACCCGGGGCCGAACATCGTCCCGCCGGCCCGAGCGCTTCCGACGCGACCCGCAGGCCATAGACTCGCGCCGTGCTCGGGCTACCCGATGGCATCAAGGCGTGTCTCTTCGACCTCGACGGGGTGCTCACCCAGACGGCGAAGGTCCACGCGGCGGCATGGAAGGAGATGTTCGACGCGTTCCTGCGCGATCAGGCGGCCAGGGCGGGGGCGAAGTTCGTCCCGTTCGACGCGGGCGAGGACTACAACCAGTACGTGGACGGGCGCCCGCGGGCGGACGGGGTCCGGACGTTCCTCGCCTCCCGGGGGATCACGCTCCCCGAGGGGTCGCCTGAGGATCCGCCGACGGCGGACACGGTCGCCGGGCTCGGCAACCGCAAGAACGAGCTCGTGCTCGCCCTGATCGCCCGGGACGGTGTCCAGGCCTACGAGGGGTCGGTGCGCTACGCGAAGGCGGTCCGCCAGGCCGGCCTGAAGACGGCCGTCGTCTCGGCGAGCGCCAACTGCCATGACGTTCTGGTCGCGGCCGGGATCGCCGATCTCTTCGACGCGCGGATCGACGGGGTCGTCGCCGAGCGCGATCACCTCCGCGGCAAGCCGGCGCCCGACACGTTCCTCGCCGGTGCCAAGGCGGTAGGCGTCGAGCCGAAGGAGGCCGTCGTCTTCGAGGACGCCCTCGCCGGAGTCGAGGCCGGGCGGGCCGGCAACTTCGGCTTCGTCGTCGGCGTCGACCGGGTCAACCACGCCGAGGCGCTCCGCCAGCACGGCGCCGACGTGGTCGTCGAGGACCTCGCCGAGCTCCTCGAGGCCAACCGGTGATCGAGCACCCGGCGTTCGCGGTCGAGCCGTGGCAGCTGCGGGAGACCGAGCTCAACCTCGCGCTCCTCGCCCAGACCGAGTCGGTGTTCGCCCTGACCAACGGGCACCTCGGCTTCCGGGGCAACCTCGACGAGGGCGAGCCCCACGCCCTGCCGGGCACCTACCTCAACGCCTTCTACGAGACCCGCCCGCTTCCGTACGCCGAGGCCGGGTACGGCTACCCCGAGGCGGGCGAGACGGTGGTCAACGTCACCAACGGCAAGATCATCCGCCTCCTGGTCGGCGACGAGCCGTTCGACCTCCGCTACGGCGAGCTCCGCCGGCACGAGCGGATCCTCGACTTCCGGGCCGGGGTCCTGCGCCGCGAGCTCGTCTGGTGCTCGCCGACCGGCCGGGCCGTGCGGGTCGCGTCGACCCGGATCGTCTCCTTCTCCCAGCGGGCGGTCGCCGCCGTCCTCTTCGAGGTCGAACCGCTCGAGGCGACGACCCGCTTCGTCATCCAGTCGGAGCTCGTCACCAACGAGCCGAAGCCGGCGTCGAGCAGCGACCCGCGGGCCGCCGCCGCCCTCGACTCGCCGCTTCTCAGCGAGGAGCACACCTCGCGCGGGCCGCGGGCCGTCCTCGTGCATTCGACCCGGGTCAGCGGCCTGCGTCTCGCCGCCGCGATGGACCACATCGTCGACGGGCCGGCCGGGACCGAGGTCGGCGAGGCCGAGACCTGGGCCGACCTCGCGCGGTTGACCGTCGCCTGCACGATCGAGCCGGGGCAGCGCCTGCGGATGGTCAAGTTCCTCGCCTACGGCTGGTCGGGGGAGCGCTCGACCCCGGCCGTCCGCGACCAGGTCGGCGCGGCCCTGACCGAGGCCCGCCACACCGGCTGGGACGGCCTCCTCGCCGAGCAGCGCTCCTACCTCGACGAGTTCTGGGCCGGAGCGGACGTCGAGCTCGACGGCGACGCCGAGCTCCAGCAGGCCGTCCGCTTCGCGCTCTTCCACACCCTCCAGGCCGGGGCTCGGGTCGACGGCCGGGCCATCGCCGCCAAGGGCCTCACGGGCCCGGGCTACGACGGCCACTGCTTCTGGGACACCGAGTCGTTCGTCCTCCCCGTCCTCACCTACACGTCGCCGAAGGCGACGGCGGCCGTCCTGCGCTCGCGCCACCGGACCCTTCCGACGGCGCGGGAGCGCGCCAAGCAGCTCGGGCTGCGGGGGGCCGCCTTCCCGTGGCGGACGATCAGCGGCCGCGAATGCTCGGCCTACTGGCCGGCGGGGACGGCGGCCTTCCACATCGGGGCGGACATCGCCGACGCGGTCGCCCGGTACGAGGCGGCGACTGGGGACGAGCACTTCGCCGACGAGGTCGGGACCGAGCTCCTCGTCGAGACCGCACGCCTCTGGCGCTCGCTCGGCCATCACGACGCGGCCGGACGCTTCCATATCGACGGGGTGACCGGGCCGGACGAGTACAGCGCGATCGCCGACAACAACGTCTACACCAACCTGATGGCCCGGCGGAACCTCCGCAACGCGGCCGACGCCGTGAAACGGTACCCGGCCCGGGCCGCCGAGCTCGGCGTCGACCTCGAGGAGGCGGCGTCGTGGCGGGACGCGGCGACCGGCATGACCGTCCCCTACGACGCGCATCTGGGTGTCCACCCGCAGTCGGAGCGCTACACCGACCACGCCCACTGGGACTTCGTCCATACCGCTCCCGATCAGTACCCCCTCCTCCTCCACTTCCCATACTTCGACCTCTACCGCAAGCAGGTGGTCAAGCAGGCCGACCTCGTCCTCGCGCTCTACGCCTGCGGGGACGCGTTCACGCCGGAGGAGAAGGCCCGGGACTTCGCCTACTACGAGCAGCTGACCGTCCGTGACTCGTCGCTCTCGGCGTGCATCCAGGCGGTCGTGGCCGCGGAGGTCGGTCACCTCGAGCTCGCCTACGACTACTTCGGCGAGGCGGCGCTGATGGACATCGCCGATCTCGAGCACAACACCCGCGACGGCCTGCACATCGCCTCGATGGCCGGGGCCTGGATCGCCGCGGTCGCCGGATTCGGGGGGATGCGCGATCACGGCGGGCAGCTCAGCTTCGCCCCCCAGCTGCCCGAGCGGCTGACCCGCCTGGCCTTCCGCCTGGGATTCCGGGGTAGCCGCCTGCGGGTCGAGGTCGGCAACGCCGAGACGATCTACTCGCTGCTCGACGGACCGCCGGTCGAGATCCGCCACTTCGGCGATCCGGTCACCGTCGGGCGCGAGCCGCGGACCTTCCCGGCCCGGCGCGTGAGCCCCACGGTCACCCCGACCCAACCGCCCGGCCGCGCCCCCCGGCGACGCCACCCAGACCCGTCCTGACCGCCCTCCCGGGGGTCCACCTTCCGTCCAGGCGCCACCCCCGGGCTCCGGCCCGCGGAGGCGGCGACCGATCCTCTTGTCGATGACCGGGACCGAAACCAGCGACCTCGAGGCCGAGCTCCTCGCCGTCGGCGCGCTGCCGCCGATCGACGACTACCGCTACGCGACGGCGATTCTCGATCCCGACGGTCGCTACGTCCTGGTCAACCAGGCCTACGCGAGCCTCCACGGCGGCACGCCCGACGAGCTTCGGGGCCGGGCCGAGCGGGACCTGGTCGCCCGGACGGTGGCCACCGCGCTCGGCGCGAACGACCTCCTGGCCCTCGACGCGCCGGCCGGGACCGTCGCCGAGGAGCGGGTCATGGACAGCGTCGGCCGGCGGCGCGTCGTCATGTGCCGATCCGCCCTGCGGGACGTCCAGGGCTACCCGCTCGCCGTCTGCCGGATGTACGGCTCGGCGACCGCCCGCGACCGCATCCTCGCCGAGTTTCGCCGGTTGCTGGACGCCCTCGATCCGACCGGCACCCGGACCAGGGCATTCGACGCGGCCGAGCTCGGCCCCGACGCGGCCGCCGCGGCCGCCGCGACCGTCCCGGCCCCGCCGATGCCGGCCGCGCGTCCCGACCAAGCCGAGCTCCTGCTGGCGAAGGCGGCCGCCGTCGATGAGCGCGAGGCCCGCCAGAAGGCGGAGGCGCTCCTCGCCGGAGAGCGCTCCGCCCGGGAGCGGCTTGACCGGGAGCAGGCGGCCGCGGCCGAACGCGAGCGCCTGGCCGTCGCGCGCGCGGCCGAAGTCGAAGCGGCGCTGGCCGCCGAGCGGGTCGCCCGATCCGAGCTCGAGCGCCTTGCCCAGGGCGCGCTCGACCGGCTGGCCCGTCTCGAGGCGAGCGCCCCGGGGCCGGACCCGGCGGCCCGCCTCGCCGAGCACGCGGTCCTGGCCGCCGAGCTCGCCGAGACCCGGGCCGCGCTCGATCGCGAGCAGGCCACCCGGGAGGCCGAGGTCAGCCGCGTCGCGGAGACCCGGCGTGAGCTCGACGGGGAGCGCACCGCCCGTGTGACCCTGACCGCCGAGCTCGACGAGGCCCTCCGCGTCCTCGAGGCCGAGCGCTCGGCCCGCGCGGAGCTGGCGGCCGAGCTCGCCCGGGCCCGGACGGTGCTCGACGAGGAACGCTCGGTCCGCGACGAGCTCGCCGCCGCCGCGGACGGGGCGGCCGGCGCCCGTTCGGAGGTGGCGACCCTCCAGTCCCGACTCGACGCCGAGCGCCGGGCCCGGGAGCTGGCGGACAGCCGCGTGCGGGCGCTCGAAACCCAGCGCACCGCCGAGCGCCAGGCCCGCGACCGCGCCGAAGCCCTCCTCCGCGACCTCGAGACCCGCCAGGCGGCCGAACGTTCTGCCCGCGAGCAGGCCGAGACCCGGGCCCGCGAGCTCGAGACCCAGCGAGCCGCCGAGCGCAAGGTCCGCCAGCACGCCGAGATCCACGCTCGTGAGCGGGAGACGCAGGCCGCCGCCGCGGGCGCCGCCCGCGAGCAGGCCGCATCCGACGCCCGCGAGCAGGCTGAGCGCCGGGCCCGGGAGCTCGAGGCTCAGGTCGCCGCCGTGGAGACCGCCCGCGAAGCGGCCGAGACCCGCCTGCGTCAGCTCGAGGCAGAGCACGCCGCCGAGTGCGCCCGCCGGGCCGAGGCCGAGCGCCGCATCCGCGAGCTCGAGACCGTGGCCGCCGCCGAGCAGTCCGCCCGCGGTCGGGTCGAAGCCGTCGCCGGCGACCTCGAGGCCCGCCGCGCCGCCGAGCACGAAGCCCGCGAGCAGGCCGAGCGCCGCCTGCGCGAACTCGAAGCCGAACGCGCCGCCGAGCACACCGCCCGCACCCAAGCCCAAGCCCGCATCACCCAACTCGAAACCGAACGCGCCGCCACACCAACTCGAAACCGAACGCGCCGCCGAGCACACCGCCCGCACCGAGGCCGAGGCCCTCACGCGCCGCCTCGAGGCCGAGCGCGCGGCGGCCCGGGAGACCCTCGAGGCTCTCCGCGGCCGCCTCGGCGCCGGCGGCCCGACCCCCGCCCCTGCGCCGGCGCCTGCACCGGCGCCGGCCCGGACGCTGGCCGCGGTGCCCGCGCCGGTCGACGAGGCGCCGCCCGCGCTACCGGTCGCGATCCCCCAACGAGCCACCGCGGCCGCCACGTCGAAGGCGGCCCGTCCGGCCGGTCCGCGCCGGGCGCGCTCGGCGACCGTCCATCGGTCCGTGGCCGTCCCGGCCGGCGCGGTCGCCCCAGCGCTGGCCGCCCTGCTCGACGCTCCGGCCGGCGCCGCCCCGGGGCAGTCGCTGCGCTCCGTCCTGCCGCGGGCACTCGCGCTGATCGGCGAGGAGTCGAGGTGGGAGGCGGTGGCCATGTGGCACCGGGCCCAGACCCGCCGGCCCCTCACCTGCCTGGGGATCTGGACCCGCCCGGGGGCCGAGCTCGACTGGTTCGAGAGCATCAGCTGGCGGGCCAAGCTCGACCTCGGCGAGCCGCCGTCGGGCGACGTCGATCCGAGCGGCCGGCTGACCTGGGTGGGCGATCTCGGCGACGAGGGCGGGAGCGTCCGCGAGCGGATGGCCCGCTCGGCCGACCTCCGCGCGCGGGCCGTCGTGCCCTTCGCCGACGGCGAGGCCCTGATCGGCGCGCTCGAGGTCTACTCCCGGACGGCCCGGACGAGCGACGAGGCGACGATCACGCGCCTGGCCACGGCGGCCGGCCTCCTCGCCCCGGTCCTCGTGCGCGAGTTGGACGACGCCGCCCAGCGGCGCTGGCGGGTCTGACCGCCCGGCGACCAGCGGCCGGGCCACCGCGAGCCGCGGCGGTCCCGACCGTCCGGCCGGGTTCGTCTACGCCCGGTTGGCGTGCTCGGCGACCAGGGCCGTCGCCTCGGCCGAGGCGCGACCGCCGGATCCGTTCGCCTGGCCGAGCCCGGCGGCGACCTTCGCGCCGAGGCCGGCATCGACGCTGGCCCAGTAGGCGATCACCCGCTGCTGCATCTCCGGGCTGACCCCGTCGGACGCGTGGCCGACGATCGCCGAGACCAGCTGCTCGCGCTTGGCGTCACTCATGATTTCGCGGTAGAGGGTGCCCGCCTGCCCGAAGTCGTCGTCCTCGGGGTGCTTCTCGTAGGCGTAGCGCCCGAGCTCGGCTGCCTCGACGTTCCAGGTCAGGTCGCGCCCGCGGGTCGGGTCGGCCTTCGGGCCGCCGAAGCTGTTCGGCGCGTAGACCGGCTGGCTGCCCGCGTGCCGGTAGGCCATGTGCCCGTCCTTGTTGTAGGAGTGGACCTCGACCTTGGGCGCGTTGATCGGCAGCTGCTCGTAGTTCGGCCCGATCCGGTGGAGGTGGGTGTCGTGGTATGAGAACACCCGGCCCATCAGCATCCGATCGGGGCTCAACCCGGTCCCGGGGACGAGATTGGACGGGTTGAACGAGGACTGCTCGGTCTCGGCGAAGAAGTTCGCCGGGTTGCGGTCGAGGACCATCCGGCCGACCTGGATCGGCGGATAGTCGCCGTGGGGCCAGACCTTGGTCAGGTCGAAGGGGTTGAAGCGGTAGTCGGCCGCCTCCTCGAAGGGCATGATCTGCATCTCCAGCCGCCACTCGGCCGCCTCGCCGCGGGCGAGCGCCTCCCACAGGTCGCGGCGGTGGTGGTCGTGGTCGGCGGCGACGATGGCGGCCGCCTCGTCGTCGGTGAGGGTCTCGATGCCCTGGACCGTCTTGAAGTGGTACTTGACCCAGAACCGCTGGCCGCCGGCGTTGATCCACGAGTAGGTGTGACTGCTGTAGCCGTTCATGTTCCGGTAGGTCTTCGGGATCCCCCGGTCCGACATGAGGATGATCACCTGGTGGGCGCTCTCGGGGGACAGGGTCCAGAAGTCCCACTGCATCTCATTCGACCGGAGCCCGGTGTCGGGGAGGCGCTTCTGCGAGTGGATGAAGTCCTGGAACTTCGTCGGGTCGCGGACGAAGAACACAGGTGTGTTGTTCCCGACCATGTCGAAGTTGCCCTCGTCGGTGTAGAACTTGAGCGCGAAGCCGCGCGGATCCCGGACGGTGTCGGGAAAGCCCTGCTCACCGGCGACCGTCGAGAAGCGGGCGAACATCGGCGTCCGCTTGCCGACCTTCGAGAGGAAGCTCGCCTTGGTGAACTGGGTCACGTCCTCGGTGACCTCGAAGAAGCCGTGGGCGCCGCTCCCCTTGGCGTGGACGACCCGTTCGGGGACGCGCTCGCGGTTGAAGTGCTGCATCTTCTGGACCACGTAGTGGTCGTGGAGCACGTTCGGGCCAGCCGGCCCGACGGTGAGCGAGTACTCGTCGCTCGGGGCGGGGATGCCCGCGTCGGTCGTGGTGGCCGGGCTCTCCGGAAGGGGCTGATGCGGGTCGGTCATGGTCTCTCCTCCAGTCTGCGCGCGTGGTCGCGAGCGGCCGAATCGGCGGATGACCCGTGGCGTACCCAGGATCGCTCGTCCCTGACTTGCCCGGCCCGCGAGGAGCGTCGATTCGGGGCTGCCTGGGGGGATGCCTGGGAGCGGTCCCGGTCGGCCAGCGTCTGACTCGCTCGAGCGTCGCCGGCCGGGGTCGGCCGGGGTCCGGCGCGGGGCCGCTCCGGATCGGGACCGGTGGGCGGGCGGGGGCGCCCGGGCCCTATACCGGGCCGAGACGGCCGGTCGGCGAGAACCGCCGCGGGCCCGCCGGGGCGGGCTCCCCGAGGGCGAGGCCGCTGAGGTAGTCCTCGAGCGGCTCCGGCCTGGCCAGGTAGAAGCCCTGCCCGCAGTCGACGCCCATCCGGGTGAGGAGGCGCACGGTCTGGGCGTCGCCGACGTGCTCGGCCACCGTCTGCTTGCCGAGCCCCTGGGCGATGCCGACCACCGCCTCGATCACCAGGCGGTCGGTGGCGCTGCTGCAGCAGTCGCGGACGAACTCGCCGTCGATCTTCAGGACGTCGAAGCGGACGTGCTTGAGGTAGTAGAACGAGCCGAACCCGGCGCCGAAGTCGTCGAGCGCGAAGGCGCAGCCGAGGCGCGCGAGCTGCTCGCTGAACTCCCGGGCCTTGGCGATGTTGGCGATCGCCGCGGTCTCGGTGATCTCGAAGATGACCCGGCCCGGATCGAGCCCGGTCTCGCGCAGCTCGCGCTCGATCAGCTCGAGGATCGCCGGATCGCCAATCGTCGCCCCCGAGAGGTTGATCTCCACCCGCGGGGGCGGCTCGTCCCCGGCGGTGCCGTGGGCGGCGACCGCCCGGATCGCCCCGGCCACGACGAGGCCGTCGATCTGCTGGATCAGCCCGAGCCGCTCGGCCGTGGCCAGGAACGCCCCGGGGAGGATCGGGTCGCCGTGGTCGTCGCGCATGCGCAGGAGCACCTCGAACTGGGTCGCCCGGCCGCTGCGCAGGTTGACGATCGGCTGGGCGACGAGGTTGAAGCGCTCCTCCTCGATCGCCACGCGGATCCGTTCGGCCCAGGTCACGCGGCCGCGCATCCGGGCCTGGGCGTGCTCGCCGGGGGCGCAGACGGCGATCTGGTTGCGCCCGGCCTCCTTGGCGTCGTACATGGCCAGGTCGGCGTTGATCAGGATCTCCTCCCCTTCGCCGGACGAGCGCTCGTCGAACATGGCCACGCCGATGCTCGCGGTGATCGTCCGCTCGCGCATCCGCGGCACGTTGATCCGCTCCTCCCGGAGCGCCTCGAGCAGATCGCGGGCGACGGCCTGGGCGGTCGCCGCGTCGGCGCGCGGGAGGAGCACGGCGAACTCGTCGCCGCCGAGCCGGGCGAGCGTGTCGCTCGTGCGCAGGCGGCCGGAGAGCACGTGCGCCACGCGGGCGATCAGCTGATCGCCGGCGTGGTGGCCGAGGGTGTCGTTGATGTACTTGAAGTGATCGAGATCGAGGAGCAGGAGCGCCCCGTCGGCCCCGTAGCGGCGGACGAGGTCGGCGTGGACGTCGAGCTGACCGGCGAAGCTCGCCCGGTTCTGCAAGCCGGTCAGGGGATCGTGGGTGGCCAGGAACTGGAGGTTCTCCTCGTAGTGGCGCCGGTAGGTGATGTCCTGGACCTGGACGAGGCACCGGACCCGGTCACCGGCGCGGCCGCTGATCATCGTCGCCTGCACGGCGACCCAGATCGGGTCGCCGCAGGCGTGGGTGAACCGCGTCTCGACCTTGAACTCGCCGCCCCCGCCGCCGAGCAGCAGACCGATCTCCTCAGGGCCGTCGGTGACCTCCTGGGGATCGAGGAGGACGTCGAGGCGGGCGCCGACGAGCTTGGCCGCCGGGTAGCCGCTGAGGGCGGAGAGGGCATCGTTGACGCGGACGACGGACCCGTCCTTCTCGGTCAGGGCCATCCCGATCGGGGAGCCGTCGAACGCCCCGCGGAAGAGCTCCTCGGCCGCGGCGAGCTCTCCCATCGCCCGCTGGCGTTCGGTGATGTCGCGGATCGCGCTCGAGACGAGGAGGCCCTCGTCGGCCTCGAGCGGGCTGAGGCTGATCTCGATCGGGAACTCGGTGCCGTCCTTGCGCAGGCCGTAGAGCTCCCCGCCGACCCCCATCGGCCGGGCACTCGCGCTGCGGAGGTAGGTCTTCATGTGCTGACGGTGGAGGGCCCGGTAGCGCCGGGGGATGAGCTCGCCGATCGACTGGCCGACGATCTCCTCCCGCCGGTAGCCGAACAGGCGCTCGGCCTGAGCGTTGACCAGCGCGATGTGACCGTGGGAGTTGACGATCACCATTGCGTCCGGGGCCGCCTCGAGCAGCCCGCGGAACTTCCGCTCGGAGCCCCAGAGGAGGCGGTCGCGGCGCATCAGGCGGCGGACGACGCGGAAGTAGACGCGCTGGAGGCGGTAGACGACCCACCGGACCATCTCCCCCAGGGTGACCATCAGCGGGCGCGGGGGAACACGGCGGCTCCCCTACCAGCGGGCGGCGTAGCCGGTTTCGAGCGTCGGCGTCGGTTCCCGCCACGCCGGCTGCTGATCGGCCTTCAGCCTGAGGTTCCGTTTGCGGAAGTAGCGGAACATCGGACCGTATGTGAAGCGCTGGAAGTTGGCCGCGGCGTTGCCCCACCGATCCGGCTCCATGAACGGCATGAACTTGTCGGGGAAGCCCGGCATCGTGCAGCCGATGCAGATCCCGCCGACGTTCGGGCAGCCGCCGATCCCGTTGACCCAGCCGCGGGTCGGGACGTTGCACTTGACCATCGGCCCCTTGCAGCCGAGCTTGACCAGGCACCGCGGGTCGGCCCCGTACTCGGTGGCGAAGCTTCCCTGCTCGGTGAAGCCGGCCCGGCTGCACCCCTCGCGCGTCGAGCGGTCGTACAGCCACCGGGGCCGGAGCTGCTCGTCGAGCACCGGGGCCGGGGCCAGGCCCCCGATGTGGAGGACGAGCTCGAGCAGCATCCCGGTCATGTTGTCCGGCTGGGCCGGGCATCCGGGGAGGCAGACGATCGGCAGGCCGGACCGGGAGCGCCAGTCCCAGCCGAGGTAGCTGGGTAGGCCCATCGCCCCGGTCGGGTTGTTGCGCATCGCCGGGACGCCGCCGTAGGTCGCGCACGTCCCGACCGCGAGGATCGCCGCCGCCTTCGGGGCCAGGCGGTCGACCCACTCGTTCACGGTGATCGGCTGGCCGTCGAACGGGTTGACCCCGAAGCCGGTCCAGTGGCCGTCGCCGTTGACGTTCTCGTTCCCGATCGCCCCCTCGACGACAAGGACGAACGGGTCGAGGTCGCCGTTCTCGGCGTCGTACCAGGCGCGCATGTACTCCTCGCCCACCTCGAAGGCAAGCATCTGGTTGTGGAGGACGATGCGCGGCATGTCCGGGATCACGCCCTCGAGGAGATCCTCGAGGCTCGGGTTCGTCGCCGCGGTCATCGCGACGCTCTCCCCGTCACAGCCGAGGCCGGCGGTCATCCACAGGACATGGACGGTCAGGCGCTCCGGCCGCGGGGTGGTGGCCGCCTCGCCTTCGGCGCCGTCGGGCAAGGGGGATCGCGCCATGTGGTGAGCATCGGCCCGGCCCTGGGGGCCAGCCATCAAACATCCGTCCAGCGCGGCGGGCGGCCCCTAATCCGTCGGGGCCGGCGGGCTACCAGTAGCGCCGGCGGCGGGGCGGTAGGGCTCCCGGCGGGGGCCGGCGGAGGTAGCCGGCGCGGGAGTGGCGGCTGGCGTAGACGAGCCCGGCCGAGCAGAGAATCGAGAGGATGAACCCGGCCCCGTTGGTCCCGTGGAGCTCGCGGACGAGGATGCCGGCGATGAAGGAGCCGGCGATGCCGATGAGGATCGTCATGCCGATGCCCATCGGGTCGGGACCGGGGACGAGCAGGCGGGCCAGGCCGCCGACGATCAGTCCGACGATCACGAGTCCGATCAGGTAGGCGAGCACGCTGGGAGCATACCCCAGGGCGCGGAGGGCTAACCCGGGCCGCTCCGGGGTAGGCCGCCGGCGTCGACCGACCGGAGGGCCCCTGCATGAACGATCCGCGCATCTGGTTCGCCGCCTCCCACGAGGAGTTCCCTCCGTCCGAGCTCGTCGAGCAGGCGGTGGCCGCCGAACGGGCCGGCTTCGACGGCATCGGCTGCTCCGACCACTTCGCCCCGTGGTTTCCCGAGGGCCAGTCCGGCCAGGCCTGGGCCTGGCTCGGCGCGGTCGGTCAGCGGGTCAGCCTCCCGCTCGGCACGGGCGTCACGCCGGTCATCCACCGGTACCACCCGGGGGTGATCGCCCAGGCGTTCATGACGCTCGAGGAGCTCTACCCGGGTCGCGTCTTCCTCGGCGCCGGCTCGGGAGAGTCGCTCAACGAGACGCCGCTCGGCCTCGACTGGCCCGCCCCGAAGGAGATGCTCGCCCGCTTCGACGCTGGGCTCGAGGCGATCCGGCGCCTGTGGGACGGGGAGACGGTGACCATGGACGGAGGCTGGTTCCGCCTCGACCGGGCCAAGCTCTACACCCGGGCGGCCTCGCGCCCGCGCCTCTACGTCTCCGCCTTCGGGCCGCAGGCGGCCCGGATCGCCGCCCGCCACGGCGACGGCCTGTGGACGCTCGGCGACCCGGAGCAGGCGCCCGGGATCATCGCCGCCTACCGCGAGGCATGTGCCGAGCACGGGCGCGAGCCGGGGGAGATCATCCTCCACACCGGCATCGCCTGGGGGGCGACCGAGGAGGAGGCGATCGCCGGGGCCCGCCGGTGGAAGCCGACCCAGCTCCCCGCGGTCTACCGGGACGACGTCCACGACCCGGCGGAGATGCAGCGCCTCGCCGAGGAGGAGCTCACCGACGACGAGTTCGCGCACGCCGGGTTCGTGGTGAGCGCCGACGTCGAGCATCACCGTGACCGCCTCCGGGAACTCATCGACCTCGACCCGACGGTGGTTTGCACCCAGCTGATTGGCCAGGCCGACCCGCTGGGGACGATTCGCACCTACGGCGAGGAGATCCTCCCCGCCGTGCGGGCGGCCGGAAACGGCCCCTGACCGGCGGGCCCGGAGGGTCCTCCCCGCCGCGGCGGCTGGAACGGGCCCCGACCGGCGCCCGGGCCGCCGGCGACGACGAAGCGCCCGCGCCGTTCCGTCCGCGCGCGGCGGGACGGAGGCGCGGGCGCCGTCAACTCGGTGGCCCTAGGAGCGAGGGCCCTCGCTGCCGGCTCGGTCGGGATCCATCGCCCCGGAGCCGGCACCGGCGTGCGCGCCGGCGGCGTCATCGTGGTCACCGGCGGGAACGCTCTGCTCGCCGGACTGAGTCTCGCCCTCGTGGCCACCCTCCTGGAAGGACCCGGGGTTGCCGGCGCCCTGGTCGCCGGTGATACCGCGCGACCCTTCCTCGGCTTGTGCCTCGCGGCCGTCGCCGTACGCGTGCAAGGGCGTCGCGGTCTCTGAATCAGCTGCTTGGTTTCCCTGCTCGTCAGGCACTTGTGTCTCCCTCGTCGCTTGCAGTCGATGCTGGTTACCCCTGGCGTCTCCGTGTCAAACGACACCCGCTCCGCCGAGGGGTCGGGGAGCGGGTGGTCACCTCACAGGCCGCGAGCAGGTCAGGCGGGCGGAGCTCCCCGCGGCGGGCGGGACGCCTCCGCGCGACCCGGGCTCTCGGGGTCGATGTTGTCGTCGGTGTCGCTGCGGCCACCGTCGTCGGCCGCGCCCTCGGGGTCCATCGCGCCGGAGCCGGCGCCGGCGAAGGCGCCCTCGGCGTCGTGGTCACCGGCCGGAACCTGCTGATCGCCGGACTCGGTGTCGGTTCCGTGACCGCCCTCCTGGTAGGACGCCTCGCCGCCCGTACCCTGATCTCCGGTGACGCCGCGCGAGCCTTCCTCGGCGTCTCCCTCGCGGCCGTCGCCGTAGGCGTGCAGGCTGGTGTCGGGCACGTCGGCGGTCTGGCTTCCCTCTTCGTCAGGCACGATGCCTCCCTTGTCATGGGTCGTTGCGGGTCGATACTGAGTGCTCCCTGGTCGCTACCCTCGCCGGCCGCGGGCAAAACCCGGGACACGGCTCTGACCGGGAGCGACCGGTGGACCACCGCGGTTCCCCGCGGTGGCCGGAGGCGAGCGCCTTATCGTGGCTCGCTCGCGGCGAACGTCTGGAACATCCGGGTGAGCTCCCGGTCGGCGGTGTCCTCCCCCTCCGCCGGCTGGTTCGCCTTCGGGGGCGCCACCAGATCGGCATTGGTCTGGAGCGCGGCGCTCTCGAGGAGATGGCGGAGGTCGTCCCCCGAATCCGAGGTCACGGATGCGACCCTGATCCGGCGCCGGCCCACCTTGATCGCCCCCCAGCGCCCGGGCTCGAGGAGGCGGGCGAGCACCGCCTCCATGTGCTCCGACCAGGCCCGCGACGGGTCGCCGGTCAGCTCGACGGCGAGTGCGCCGTCCTTGACTTCGGCCGTGCTCCAGTCGATCTCCCGGGGGCTGTCGAGGGCGTCAGCCATGCTTGGCCGAGATGGCCCGCTCGAGTTGTGACTTGTTCATCTTCGAGCGCCCGTCGATCCCCAGCTGGCGCGCCTCGTTGTAGAGCTGGTCGCGCGTCGGGCCCTTGGGACGGCGGGTGCCGGAGCGCAGCCCTCCGCGCCGTCCGGACGAGATGTCCTCGGTCGAGGTGCGCGAGCTCGTGCGCGACTCGCCGGCTCGGGCCCGCTCCTTGTTCACGGTTCGAGCGGCGATCTCCTCCGCCCGTCCTTCGGTCCGGCCCTGCTCGAGCTGGCTCTCCTTGATGTGCTCGTACTGACGAGCCCGCTTGGTGCCCTTCTTGACTCCCCGCGGTGGCATGCCACCTCCTGTTCGCCGCGTTCCTAGCCGTGGGGTACCCCCGCGCCCGGCGGGCGCAAACGCCGGTCAGCGGGACGCGGACGCGGTCACCGCCGGGGACGCGTCGCGCCCGCGGAGCGGGAGGCGCGATCGGCGGAGGGCGAGGGCCGCCGTGTCATCGGCCTGGGCGCCGACCTGGAAGCCGGCGAGCCGATCCTCGAGCCGGGCGAGGATCTCCTCGGCCGGGCGGCCGGCCGCCTCGCCGGCCACCCGGAGGAGGCCATCCTCGCCGAACCGACCGTGCTCGCCGACCGTGTCGGTGACGCCGTCGGTGTACAGGAGGAGCGCCTCGTCGACGCCGAGCTCGAACGTCGCCTCCGACCAGGCCGAGTCGTCGAAGGCCCCGAGCAGCGGTCCGGGCTCGCCGACGCTCCGGACGCTCCCGTCGTCGCCGATGAGGAGGGCGAGGGGGTGGCCGGCCGTGCTCACGGTCACCCGGGTTCCGGCGATGCGCAGGCAGAGCATGCTGCACAGGGAGAGCCGCGGCTGGTTTCGGAGTGTCGCATCCAGGCGGCGGAGGACCCCCTCGGGCGCCGGCGCCTCCTCGGCGATCATCCGGGCGCTGTGGCGGACGAGCGCGGTCATCGCGGCGGCGGCCACGCCCTTGCCGGTGACGTCGCCGATCAAGAGGAGCCAGCCGTCCTCGATCGGGAAGGCGTCGTAGAAGTCGCCACCGACCTCCATCCCCTCGCCGGCCGGCCGGTAGAGGGCCGACAGCTCCCACCCGGGTACCTCGGGTAGCGCCTCGGGGAGCAGGCTCCGCTGGAGGGTGGCGGCGATCTGCGAGCGGCTCGTGTAGAGCCGGGAGTTCTCGACGGCGGTCGCCGCCCGGTCGGCGATCTGCTGGGCGACGGCCAGCCCGTCGGCGTCGAAGCTCCGGCGGGACTCGGCGTTGACCAGGCTCATGGCGCCGATCGTCCGCCCGCCGATCCGCAGCGGGACGATCATCGCCGATCTCATTCCGAGCTCCCGCATCAGCGCGAGGTGCTCGTCGCTGCGGGCGCTCAGCACGAGCATCTCCTCGGTGATCGACCGGATAGAGCTCGGCCCGCCCGGTGCGCAGGACGCGTCCGAGGCCCTGGGTCGGATCGAGCTTCTCCGGCTCGTGGGAGCGCAGGCGCTCGGCCAGCCAGAGCTTCGTCGGGTCGGAGTGGGCGACCGCCACGGGGATTCGCTCGCCCCGCTCGCCGGCCAGGTCGACGCCGCACCAGTCGGCGAAGCCGGGCACCGCGAGCGTGGCCACGTTGCGCAGCGTCTGCTCGTAGTCGAGCGACGAGGCGAGGATCTCGCTCGCCTCGGCGAGGAGCCGGGTTCGGAGCTCCGCCGTCTTGACCGAGGTCAGGTCCTCGATGATCGTGATCGCCGCCTCGAGGTTCCCGTCGGCGTCACGGAGCCCGGTCGCCTTCAGGAGCCGCCAGTGCTCCTCCCCGGTGGCCCGGTTGACCGTGTTCATCAGGAGGGGCGGCGGCTCCTCCCCGCGCAGGAGCCGGACCGAAGGGACGTCGTCCATCGTCAGCTCCCGGCCGTCCTCCCCGCGGACGAGATAGTCGCCCATGATCACGTTCGGCTGCTGCTCGCGGAGGGCCTCGATCGACTCGTACCCGAGCGACTCGAGCGCCGCCCGGTTGGCGTAGAAGATGCGGTCGTCGCGGTCGCGGATGGTCACCGCCTCGGCCAGCGAGTCGACGACGCCGGCGAAGCGGCTCTCCACTCCCTTGAGTGCCTGCTCGAGCCGGACCACGAGGCGGGCGCGCTCCGCTTCGGCCTCGCGCGGACCGGAGACGTCCTCGACGAACGCGTGGAACGTCCAGCCGTCCTCCCCGGGGACGGCCGAGACCGTCACCTCGACGGGAAACTCGCTCCCGTCGACCCGCAGGGCCAGCAGCTCCCGCCGCTCGCCCAGGCGAAGCCCGGCGCCGGTTTCGAGGAAGCGGCGCAGGGCGCGGCGATGCTCGTCGCGGAAGCGCTCGGGTAGGACCGTCTCGGCCAGGAGTCGGCCGATCGCCTCCGCGCCCGGGCGACCGAACACCTCCTCGGCCCGGCGGTTCCAGTAGACGATCCGGCCGTCCTCGTCGATCGAGACGAAGGCGGTCGGCGCGGCGTCGAGGACGCGCCGGAGATCCTCAGGCTTCATCGCTCGACCCTACAGCGCGGACGCGGCCGCACGCCGCGGTCTCAGGCGCAGTTGATCGAGATCTGGTGCAGGAGCCAGCCACCGCCGGCCGAGCGGACGACCTGGACGGTTCCGGCGCAGTGCCTGGTGCCGACGTCGAGCACCGGTGTCGTCGCCACCGAGACCGCGGCCGCGTTCGGTCCGGCGGGCGTCGCCACGGCACGCTGGAAGGTGAGCGTCCGGACATGGCTCTGCTGGGCGGAGAAGCTCGGGAAGTCGCCCAGCTGGGCCCGGAAGGCCGGGTCGGCCAGGGCCCAGGCGTCGGCGTAGCGGTGTTGGGCGGCGAACCCGTAGAAGGCCTCGACCGCACCGGCCGGGGTCGAAGGCGACGGGCTGCTCGGGGCGGTGGTCGTCCCCGGGCGGGCGGCGGTCGTCCCCGGCGGGCGGCGGTCGTCCCCGGGCGGGCGGCGGTCGTCCCCGGGCGGGCGGCGGTCGTCCTCGGGCGGGCGGCGGCCGCGCGGGTTCCGTGCTTGGCCGGCGGGGGGCTGCCCGAGTCGAGCAGCGCCAGGGCGAGGACGATCGCCACGAGAGCACCGAAGCCGGCGATGAGCAGTCCGGGCCGACCCGGCCGCCACGCGGCCACCCCGGCGCCGTCGCGGGCCCGCGCGCGCGGCCGGCGGGCCGCGGACGCCGGGACGGCGGGCGGCGGCGCCGGTGCCGGGACGGCGGGCGGGGGCGCCGGCCGGGGGCGCGCCGTCCGCGACGGGGGCGCGGGGTCCCGGCGGGCGGCCGGGGCCGGCGGCGGCCGGAGCGCCGGGCGCGCCGGCGGCGGGGCCGGCGCCGGAGCCGGCTCGGGCTCGGTCTCCGCCGGGGGGCCGAGGGCCGCACGGAGGCGCGCGACGAGCTCGCCGGCGCTCGCCGGACGCCGGGCCGGGTCGGCATCCATGCCGCGCGCGAGCACCTGGCCGGCCGCCCGGGGCATGTGCTCGACGAGCGCGCACAGGTCCGGGGGCGGACGGGTGGCGATCGCGTGGGCCAGGGCCACGGGGTTGGCCTCGGGGCGGGCCTTCTGACCGCTCAGCATCTCGAAGGCCACCGCCGCCAGGGCGTATACGTCGATCGCCGGGGCCGCCCGGGACCCCTCGAGCTGCTCGGGGGCCATGTAGCTGAAGGTTCCGAGGATCACCCCGGCCGCCGTGATCTGCGTCCGGTCGGCGGCGACGGCGATCCCGAGGTCGGCGAGCTTGACCGCGCCCTCCCGCCCGAGGAGGATGTTGGCTGGCTTTACGTCCCGGTGGACGATCCCCCGGGCGTGGATCGCGTCGAGGGCGGCGGCCACGCCGTCGAGCACCTCGAGCGCGAAGGCCGCCGGCAGCCCCCCGGAGCGGTGGATCGCGTCGCGGAGGGTCTCACCGGCGACGTACTCCATGACGATCACGAGGTCGCCGTCGGCGCCGACCTCGACGTCGTAGATGGCCACGAGGTTCGGGTGGCTGAGCGACGCCCCGACGAGCGCCTCCCGGCGTAGGCGCGAGGTCGCCTTGATGTCTCCGCTCGTGTGCACGCGCTTGAGGGCGACCCGGCGGCGGAGCATGGTGTCCTCGGCGAGCGTCACCGTGGCCATCCCGCCGACGCCCAAGCGCTCTATGTCCCGGTAGCGGGCGACGTCGTCGGTCACGGCCATCGACGGGGTCATACCCGCTCGGCGGCAAATCCCACGCCAAGCTCGGGGCCCGGCGTCAGCCCAGCCGGCTCCGCCTGGCCCCGTAGGCGAAGTAGACGACGAGCCCGACGGCCATCCACACGAAGAAGCGCACCCAGGTCGCGGACGGGAGGTTGAGCATCAGGTAGACCGAGGCGAGCACCGAGAGGATCGGGACGAGCGGGACGAGCGGGGTGCGGAACTTCCGCTCGAGGTCGGGCCGGGTCCGGCGGAGGATCGGGATGCCGATCGCGACGAGGACGAAGGCGAAGAGCGTTCCGATGTTGACCAGGTCGGCCAACGTGTCGAGGCTGAGCAGGAAAGTCAGGGCGGCGACCCCGGCGCCGGTGACGAGCGTCGTCCGGTAGGGAGTCCCGTAGCGCTCGGAGACCCGGGCGAACGCCGGGGGCAGGAGCCGGTCGCGGCTCATCGCGAAGAACACCCGGCTCTGGCCGAGCATGAGGATCAGCATGACCGTCGTCAGCCCGGCCAGCGCGCCGAACGAGACGATCTGGGCGATCGTGGTCTCACCGACCGAGCGGAAGGCGTTGGCCAGGGGCGCGTCGACGCTGAGCCGGTCGTAGCGGACCATGCCGGTGACGACGAGCGAGACCGCGACGTAGAGGATCGTGCAGATGACCAGCGACCCGAAGATGCCGATCGGCAGGTCGCGTTGCGGGTTGCGGGTCTCCTCGGCGGCGGTGGCGACGATGTCGAAGCCGATGAACGCGAAGAACACGAGGGCCGCCCCGGTGAAGATGCCGCCGACCCCGAACGAGCCGGTCCCGAAGCCGATGTCCTGGAGGAGGCTCTTCTCGGCGGTCGCCCCCGTGGCGGCGTGGGCTCCGGAGGGCGGGATGAACGGGTGGTAGTTGGCGCTCTTGACGTAGAAGAGCCCGGCCACGATGACGAGCAGGACGATCGACACCTTGATCGCCACGATCACCAGGTTGATCCGCGTCGAGATGCGGATGCCGAGGCAGAGGAGGCCGGTCAGGATCAGGACGATCGCCGCGGCCACGACGTTGTGGTGGGTGCCGTCGACCCAGGTCGGCAGGTTCACGCCGAAGGTGTCGTTGAGGACGACGCGGAAGTACTTCGACCATCCGGAGGCGACCGTCGCCGCCCCGAGCGCGAGCTCGAGGATCAGGTCCCAGCCGATGATCCAGGCGACGAGCTCGCCGAGGGTGGCGTAGGAGAAGGTGTAGGCCGACCCGGCGACGGGGACAGCGGAGGCGAACTCGGCGTAGCAGAGCGCGGCCAGGCCGCAGGCGACCCCGGCGAACACGAAGGACAGGGCGATCGCCGGTCCGGCCAGCGTCCCGGCGGCCTTCCCGGTGAGGACGAAGATCCCGGTCCCGACGATGACGCCCACCCCGAGCACGACCAGGTCGACTGGGCCGAGCGAGCGGCGCAGGCGCGACCCCTCGAGCTCGGTGTCCTCGATCGACTGCTCGATGCTCTTGGTGCGCAGGAGGTCCATGGGCGGGCGCGGAGCCGGCCGACGTTTCCCCGGGCTCGGGGCTGACCGGCCCCCGGCCCGGCTGCCGGCCGGTCCCGTGGGGGCGCTTCTACCCCACGGCCGGCCATCGGCAAACCGGCCGGGCCGCACCCGCCGAGGAGCGTGGCCGGCGCCCGCCCGTCCACATATCGATCGCCGGGCGGAATCCGACTAGTCTCCGCCGACCGATGGAACACGCCTTCAGCCCTCCGCGGTACACGATCGGCGTGGAGGAGGAGTTGATGATCGTCTCGCCCGAGACGTTCGACCTCGTCAACGCGATCGAGCAGCTCCTCCCCGACGCCCCTGGAGGCCAGATCAAGCCCGAGCTGATGGAGTCGGTGCTCGAGATCGCCACCCTCCCCCACCGGACCGTCCCGGAGGTGGCCACCGAGATCCGCTCGCTGCGCCACCAGGCGAGCGACCTGGCCGGCCGCCGGGGGCTGCGCATCGCCTCGGCCGGGACCCACCCGTTCGCCAACTGGGAGGACCAGCGGATCGTCGGCCGCCCGCGCTACCGGGCCCTGGTCGACGAGCTCGCCTTCGTCGCCCGCCAGGAGCTCGTCTTCGGCATGCACGTCCACGTCGGGGTCGACGAGCCGGAGACGGCGATCACCGTCGCCAACGCCCTGCGCGAGCACGTTCCCCTGCTCGTGGCCCTCTCGGCCAACTCCCCCTTCTGGCGCGGTGAGGACACCGGGATGCTCTCGGCTCGGGTGCCGATCTTCAAGTCCTTCCCCCGGGTCGGGATCCCCCCGTTCTATCGCGGCTGGGACGACTATCAAGCGCGGGTGGCCCGGCTCGTCGCCGGTCGGATCGTCGCCGACTACACCTACCTCTGGTACGACGTTCGCCCCCACCCGCGGCTCGGGACGGTCGAGGTCCGGGCGATGGACGCGCAGACCCGGATCGAGCACACGGTCTCGATCGCCGCGCTGATCCAGTCGCTCGTCCGCTGCCTGGCCGAAGAGCACGGCGACGGGGCCAGGCCGCCGGTCGACCACCCGGCGGAGCTGCTCGAGGCCAACAAGTGGATCGCCGCCCGCTACGGCCTCGACGGCCGGGTGCTCGACCCGGCGTCCGAGACGGTGGTGCGCCTCGGCGAGCTGACCGGTCGGCTGCTCGACCGCCTCCGCGAGCACGCCGACGACCTCGGCTGCGCGGCCGAGCTCGAGGGACTCGGCGACCTCCTCGAGCACGGCAACGGGGCCGAGCGCCAGCGCCTCGTCTACGGGGCGAACCGCGATCTCCACGAGACGATGGGCGAGATCATCGAGGTCACCGGCGCCTGACCGCGGGCCGTCCCGGCGGACGCTTTCCCGCGCCGGCGGGCCGGACCGACTACCCTGTGGGTCAGCGATTGCCGTCGGGTGCTATTGCCTCCCCTCCTCCTTGCGCGCAATCACGTTTCCGAGGGGAAGCTGACGGGAGCTGGCCATGGCCGGCGAAGAGGCACACGTTACGACGGGCATGCTAGGCGCCCAGATATCCCGGGCCGTGGTTCAGCTCTGGCATGAGCACACCGGGCGCGGGCCGACCAAGGCGCGCACGACGATCACCGACGACCTGGTCGTCGTCGTGATGGCCGACACCCTGCTCAAGGCCGAGCGGAACCTGGTCTTGAGCGGCAAGGTCGAGCAGGTGCTGAGCATGCGCCGAGCCTTTCAGGACACGATGGGCGCCGAGCTGACCGAGGTCGTCGAGCGGTTGACCGGTCGGACGGTCATGGCCTTCATGAGCCACAACCATGTCGACCCCGACCTGGCCGCCGAGCTGTTCGTGCTCAAGCCCCGGACGCTCGCCGCGGTCGCGGTGGGCGAACTCGCGCCGATCTGAGCGGCGACGGGGCGGGCGCAGCGGCTCCCGCCCCGGACCGGGAGATCAGCCGACCAGGGTGGCTCCGCGGGCGACGAGATCGAATTCCTCGGCCCCGGGCAGGCGCTCCCGCGCCTGGGCGAGGGTCAGCCCGTCGTCGGCGAACAGCCCCTCCTCCTCCCACTTCTCCGGGTCGAGCCCGACGGCCAGGGGGTTGATCGGCCGGGTCGGGTCGGGCGGGTCGGGGAGGTGCTGGGCGGCCTGGTGGAAGATGTACACGGCGAGCGCCTTGAGCAGCTGGATGTTGTCCTTCGCCCGGGCCTCGAACTCGGCGCCGGCGAACGGGCGGGTGAGGTCCCGCTGGCGGTCGATCATCACCTGGAAGTGCTTGGTCAGGACCGAGGTGTCCTCGAACTTGCGCTGGTCGATCTGATGCCACTGGCGGAAGAGGACCTGCATCCGCTCGAGCAGGGGGATGATGGTCTCGAACTGGTCGACGACCAGGGCGAGCTCGTCGAGGTCGGTCATCTTGTCGTGGAGGAAGAGGAAGGCGAGGGTGCAGAAGTACGCGGTGTTGTCGTACATCTGCTTGGCCAGCATGACCTGGGGGTTGCCGAAGAACTGGTACTGGTCCTTGTAGAGGGCGATCGTCGGGTCGAGCAGCTTGTAGTAGAAGAAGTTGTAGAACTCGGCCCGGTCCTCGATGTCCTCGCCGTCGAGGTCCCGCCGGATCAGGTCGGCGGTGAACGTGTTGGTGTAGGCGATGAAGTCCGAACCGGGTGAGTAGAAGGCGTCGGCGAAGGCGGCCGCCTCGCCGACCAGGGTCCAGCGGTCGTTGGAGAAGACCTGCGAGCTCGAGTAGGAGAAGTCCTTGATCACGAGGAAGTCCATGATGTCGTCGCGGCGGGCGTCGACGGCGGCCCCGAGCTGGGGCTCGTGCTCCTTGAACCAGTCGACCAGGCGGTCGAACTCGTTGATCTGCTCGAAGGGATGGAAGCGCGGGTCGGCGCACACGCCGATGCTGTGCGGGCCCGAGGCGAGCGGGATCAGCCAGACCCAGTAGCCCTGGTCGAGGAGGTGGACGGTGGCCAGGGCGCGGAACCCGCGCTCGTCGACCCGGTCGATCCATTCCTGGTTGTCACTGAAATCCTCGATGTCGATCCCCCCGGCGAGGCGGAACCAGGCGGCGTTGATGTTGTGGCCGGTCTCCGTCTGGAGGCCGAGCTTGCGCCGGAGGATGTTCGCCCGGCCGCTCGCGTCGACGACCCAGGGGGCCGTCACCTCGGTGGTCGACCCGCTCTCGTCCTCGAGGGTGACCTTGTGGTCCTCGGCTCCCGGGTTGATCTCGACATCCCGGACCCGGTAGCCGCGGAGGGCATCGACGCCGAGCTTGACGGCGCGATCGAAGGCCTCGTTCTCGAACCGCCCGCGGTCGATCTGGTGGTTCCAGTACTGGTCGGGGGTGACGTACTCGACCCGCCGCGAGATGTCGGAGTTGTCCCCGGCGGGGAGGAAGAAGCGCAGGCCCGCCTTGCGGAGGTGCTCGGCCTCGAGGTGGTCGGCCATGCCGCACTTCTCGCGGAAGAAGTAGGCGCCGACCTCGACGGTCGACTCGCCGACCTTGAACGAGGCCTCCCGGGCCGGCTCGGCGCGCTTCTCGGCGAGGAAGATCGACGTCTCGGGGCGGGACCGCTTGAGGTGGAGAGCCAAGGTCAACCCGGCCAGCCCGCCGCCCAGGATCACCACGTCGTAGTGCGGCTTGGGCCTGCGGATCGACTTGAGCTCGAACTGGGATGCCGAGCGGGCTTCCATCGCCTCTCCTCCTTGCTTATCGGTTACGTGGGCCGACCGGGTCCGCGGGGCGGTGGCCTGCCCCGGGCGCTCGCTCGCCTGCTGGCGCCGCCGGGTCGCCGGCGGCGCGCGTCACCGGAGCAGGGCTCCGCGCCGCCCGGGGACTCCGAGTTCGCCTCGCCCCGGTGGGGGCCGAGTCCACTGGCGTGGTCGCAGCGGTGCCTCCGGTGCATCTTCCGGCCCCCCATGTGCTTCGATCATCTTTCACCGAGGGCCCCGCGTCAAGGCGCCGGTCGATGGGCGGGTCAGGTTGGGCTGCGCCGGGCCCGGGCGGCGGCGGGCGGGGCCCCGGGCCGAACGCCGTCCTCGGTGACGAGGGCGGTCACCAGGGCCCCCGGGGTCACGTCGAACGCCCGGTTCTCGACCGCGACGCCGGCCGGGGCGGTCCGGGCGCCGGCCGGCCCGGTGACCTCCTCGGCCGAGCGCCGCTCGATCGGGATGCGATCGCCGCTCGGGCAGTCCGGGTCGATCGTCGAGGTCGGAGCGGCGACGTAGAAGGGGATGTCGTGGTGGTGGGCGAGCACGGCCAAACCGTAGGTGCCGACCTTGTTGGCGACGTCGCCGTTGGCGGCGATCCGGTCGGCGCCGACGACGACGGCGTCGACGAGGCCGCCGGACATCAGCGAGCCGGCCATCACGTCGGCGACGAGCGTGGCCGGGATGCCGAGGCGGTCGAGCTCCCAGGCGGTCAGACGCGCGCCCTGGAGGACGGGCCGGGTCTCGTCGACCCAGACGGTCGGCCGGCGCCCCTGCTCGTGGGCGGCGCGGATCACGCCGATGGCCGTACCGTAGCCGACGCAGGCGAGGGCCCCGGCGTTGCAGTGGGTGAGGACGCGGGCATCGTCGGGGAGCAGGGCGGCCCCGAAGGCCCCGATCCGCCGGTTGCGATCGAGATCCTCCGCGGCCAGGCGGAGGGCCTCCTCGAGCGGGTCGGCGGCGGCCAGGGCCCGGGCGACGCCCCAGGCCAGGTTGATCGCCGTCGGGCGGGTGGCGACCAGCCGGCGCCCGGCGGCGGCGAGCGGCTCGCCGGTCGCGGCCGCCAGGGCGACGCCCATCGCGCCGGCCACTCCGAGGGCCGGGGCTCCGCGGATGGCGAGCGTCTCGATCGCGGTGCAGAGCTCGGCGACGGTCGCGGCCTCGAGGCGCTCGAGCGCGCCGGGGAGGCGCCGCTGGTCGATCATCACGACGCGGCCGGCGGACCAGGCGATCGTCGGCGGGATCGGGTCGGCGGTCATCGCCCGAGGGCCCCGACCGTCGCCCGGACGGCCTCGCCGGCCCCGCCGGGGTGCTCGTAGGCGGCGGTCCCGAGCAGGACCATCAGCCCCCCGCCGCCGGCCCGGGCGACCTGGGCGGCCGCGTTGGCCGGCCCGACGCCGCCGCCGAGCAAGGCGACCGACGGCCGGGCTCCGCCGCAGGGTGCGCGCACTGCGGCGAGGTTCATTTCTATGGAGCGGTCATCGTCGAACAACGTCCCAGCGAAGCAGCCGACGACCACATGGTCGGCCCCGCAGAGGCGCATCAGGCGGGCGAGGACGGAGTTGGTGGCGCCGAAGTCGGGGTTGCGGCCAATCGGACCGGACCCGGCCCGGTGGCCGAGGATCGGGACGCCGAGGCCGGCCCGGCGGAGGGCGAGGACCGAGTCGAGCCCCTGGGCGAAGGCGTTGACCATGAGCCCGGTCGCCCCGAGCTCGACGGCGCGGGCGGCCCGGTCGAGGAGGGTGGCGGACGGGCCGGTGACGTTCGGGCAGTAGACGACCCCCGGTCTCAGGACTTCGGCCACGGCACGGACACGGTCCTCGAGCGGACACCAGGGCGGGTCGCCGAGGATCTCGTCGTCCTTGATCAGGTCGGCTCCACCGTCGACGCCGAGCCGGGCGACGGCGGCGAACTCGGCCGGGCGCAGGCCGAGCTGGGGCTTGACGATCAGGCCGACCGCGGGCGGGGCGTCCGGTCGGGCCCCGTGGGCCGGGCCGGGGAGGAGCCGGTCGGGGAGCTCGAGGTCGACGAGCCGGCAGCGGGTGAACGCGCGCATCTCGGTGACCTCCCCGGCGACGAGGCTCGAGACGAGGAGGGGAACGTTGTCGCCCCAGTTGCTGGTCGGGAACTCGAGGACCGCGCGGTCGGCGGTCTCGTCGACCACGCGGCCGCGGACCTCGTCGGGCCCGCGGAGGAGGCCGGTCGAGAGCCGGCGGGCGAGGGTCCCGGCCGATCCGGGAGGCGCGACCTCGAAGGTGGCCCGAATCACCGCGCTGATCGTAGCGGCGGGCCGGCGTCGAGGTTTGGGGGGTAGGCTCTGGGTAGGCGCTGCTCACGGCCCGCCCCGACCCGAACCCCGCCGTCAAGGTCCTCGTCCACCTCCGCCCCGCCCTCCGCGACCGGCGCGCGCCGGTCCGCCTCCTCCTGGGCCTGCTCGGCATCGGCGCCGGACTCGGGCTCGGGGCGTCCCCGGCCGCGGCGCTGACCATCGCCGCGCCGGCGGTCACCGCGACCGAGGGGGCGGCCTTCGCCGGCCCGGTGGCCAGCTTCACCGACCTGGCGGCCGTCGTGTGCCCGGCCGCGTCGACCTACTCGGCGAGCGTCACCTGGGCCGACGAGGGCACCTCGGCGGGGACGGTCGGCCCGGGGAGCCCGGGCGTCCTGACCTGCACCTACTCGGTGAGCGCGGCGCACACCTTCGGCGAGGAGGGGAGCCACCCGGTCACGGTGACGGTGATCGGGCCGACCGGGCGGGCGACGATGGCGACGGGGACGGGCACGGTGGCGGACGCGCCGCTGAGCGCGACCGGGGCGGGGCTGACCGCGGTCGCGGGGACGCCGGTCGCGGCGGCCGTCGCCCACCTCCAGGACGCCGACCCGGGCGACCCGGCGTCGGCCTACACGGCGACGATCGCCTGGGGCGACGGGACGACGACGACCGATCCGGCGATCGCCGCCGACCCGGCCGGCGGGTTCGCGATCAGCGGGGGGCACGCGTACGCCGACACGGGGACCTTCACGACCACGACGACGATCGCCGACGCCGGGGGGAGCACGGCCACGGCGACGGGCACGGTCTCGGTCGGGAGCCCGTCCCCACCGGCCGCCCCGCCGCTCCCGCCGGCCGCGCCACCGCCGCCACCGGCCGCCCCGCCGCCCCCGCCGGCCGCGCCACCGCCCCCGCCGGCCGCCCGCCGCCCGCTCCGGCCGCGCCCGCCCGCCTCCCGGGCCGACGGCTCCGGCGCCCGCCGATCGGCGATGGGCGGCCGCCGAAGGTCGGCGTCTCCCCGCCCCGCCCGGCCGGAGCGACCGGGTTCTCGCTGCGGTTGACCTGCCCGGGGGCCACCCCTCGGTGCCGGGGCGTGGCCCGGGTCCTCGCCCTCCCGGACCGCTCCGTGCGGCCGCCCCTGCGGGGCGGCGCGTCGGTCGGGTCCGCCCTCTTCGTCCTGCGCGCGGGCGAGTCGCGATCCGTGACCATCCAGGTCGCCGCCCGCCTGCGCCGGGCGCTCCGCCGGGCGCACGCGGCCCGCCTCGGCGGGGTGGCGATCGCCTTCGGGGCCGCCGGGAGCACGGCGGCGTCCACCGGGCCGAGCGCGATCGTCACGACGACCCGCCTCCTGTAGCCGGCGGCCGCCTCAGATCAGGTCGTGCTGGTAGGCGTAGCGCACGGCCTGGGCGCGGTCGCGGGCGCCGGTCTTGCTGAAGATGCGGTTGATGTGGGTCTTGACCGTCGCGTTGCTGACGAACAGGGCCTGGGCGATCTCGGCGTTCGAGAGGCCGCTCGCAATCAGCTTGAGCACGTCGGCCTCGCGCGGCGTGAGGTCGTCGGGGAGCGCGTCGCCGCGGGGGCCGATGGCCGGCTGGGTGTCGAGCACGGCGGCGACGAGCCGCTGCTGGATAGCGGGATCGAGGTGGGTGCGCCCGGCGGCGACCGCTCTGATCGCGCGCTCGATCTCCTCGGCGCTGGCGTCCTTGGTGAGGTACCCGCGCGCCCCGGCCTGGAGCGCCGCGAACAGCGACTCGTCGTCGGCGTAGGTCGTGAGCACGAGGATGCGCGTGTCCGGGAGCTCGGCGCGGATCGCGCCCGTCGCCTCGGCGCCCTCCATCCGGGGCATGCGGAGGTCCATCAGCACGACGTCGGGGTGCTCGGTCCGCGCCAGGGCGAGGGCCTCGAGCCCGTCGGACGCCGTGCCGACGACCTCGACGCCGTCGATCAGGTCGACGAGCATCCGCAGCCCGTCGCGCACGACCCGCTGGTCGTCGGCGATCACGACCCGGATCCCCGGTCCGGTCACGCGGGCACCACGAGCTCGACGCGCCAGCCGTCCGTGGTCGGACCGGCGTGCATGGTGCCGCCGGCGCGCTCGAGGCGCTCGCGCATGCCGGCGAGCCCGCGGCCGCCGCCGACGTCGCCGAGACCGCTCCCGGCGCGAGCGGGCTCCGGGAGGCGGTCCTCGATATCGAGCGTCGTGCGGCCGGCGTCATAGCGGAGCACGACGCTGGCGCTCGCCCCCGGCGCGTACCGGGCGATGTTGGTCAGCGCCTCCTGCGCGCCGCGGTAGAGCGCCAGGCTGGCGTCGAGGGGTAGGGGCCGGGCGCTGCCCTCGATCCGGAGCGTCAGCTCCACGTCCAGGTCGGCCCTGAAGCGCTCGATCAGGGCGGCGAGCTGCGCGACCCCGGGGAGCTCGTCGCCGCGGAGGGCGCCGACGGCCTGCCGGGCGTCGGCGAGACCGTCCTTGACGAGCTCGCTGGCCCGGTCGATCGCGTTGCGCACCGGCGGCGGGGCTTGCTCGCGCTCGGCGAGGACCCGGGCGCCCTGGAGTTGGATCGCCGCCCCGGAGAGCGAATGGGCCAGCACGTCGTGGAGCTCGCCCGCGATCCGGCCGCGCTCGGCGACCGCCGCCGCCTGCATCTGCTCGGCGCGCGCGTCCGCGAGCTGCGCGAGGAGCACCTCGGTTCGAGCCTGGCTCTCCCGGGCCTGGCGCACGAAGTAGGCCACGAGCCCGAGCAGCGCGCAGAGCAACGCCGCGGCGAGGACCGCCGCCGCGGACGCGCCGGACAGCGCGACGGCGAGCCCGAGGGCAACCGTGATGGTCGCGCCGAGCGCGGCCCCGGGCACCAGCGGGAGTCGGGCGAGCGCCATCCACACGGCGGCCGCCGCGGCGATCTCGCTCGCGCTCCGCGGCTGGAGCGCCGCGAGCGCCACCCCGGCCGCCCCGATCCCCGCGATGACCGCCGCCTGCCCGGCGTGGCTCAGCAGGACGAAGCGATCCGTGATCGCCAGGGCGAGGACGATCACAAAGACGCACAGGGCGAGCGACACCGCGATCGCCGGACCGTGGAGCCCGGGCGCCGGCTGGCCGGCGACGGTCTCGGCCGCGACGATCAGGATCACCGCCCGGCCGAGCGGCCTGAGGGTGTCGCGCTGGCGCCGCAGGCGGCCATCGGCGCGGGCGCGGGCCTCGGCCACGCGCGGACTCTCGGGCCCGGAGCTCGAGGGAACCGCGATCCCTCCCGCGGGGTCGTCCGCGCGCATTGGCCCGAGACGATAGAACCCGGCCCGGCCCGCCGAGGCGGGCCGCGCTCGGATCATCCAGGCCGGCCGGGTCACGCCCGGGCGCCTATCGCGATCCGGGTCGCCGGCGGCAGGGCGGTCAACCGGTGGCCGCGCAGCGCCACCGTCACGAGCCGAGCGGTCACCTCGCACAGGGCCATCGCGACCAGCGCGACCGGCCATGCCGCGGCGCCGAGGTGATGGGCGACGCTGAAGCTGCGAATCGCCGGCTCGGCGCCGTTGTCGACGGCGAACACGAACACCATCCGGGCGCAGATGCCGGCGATCAAGAGGCCACCGGCGAGCCAGCCGACGCGGGCGAGCGCGACCCCGCCGTCGCCCAGGCGCACCCGGGTGGCCAAGCCGCAGAGGATCCCGAGCGTCAGCCCGACCGAGGCGAGGAGGAACACCAGCACCAGGTCGTTGCCGGCGGTCGGAATCGTGCGGACGTAATGCTGGGCGACGAAGAACACGAGGACCAGCGGTGCGACGAGACCGCGAACATCCAGCTCCCGCTCGCGCACCTGGCGGAGGACGACGAAGACGAACACCAAGTTGATGAGGTAATCGATAGTAGTCATGGCGCGATGATCGCCCGGCGCGGGCGTCCTGTCGTCGGCGCAGGGGTTGAACCCGGGTTGATCCGGTCGTCAACCCCCGGGCTGATGGCGGGCGGCGCCCGGGGTTCTATGCCCGGCGGGATCTGCTCGATGCGGCCACGAGGCTGCGGGTCGAGCGCGAGGCCAAGGCCCGCGGGCTCGGCAACCTTCAGACGCGCGAGCGCTGATTCGGAAAACCTCAGATGCGAGCGACACAGGGACGCCTCGATGGCGACCGGCAAGTACCGGCTGCGCACCGCAATTCGGGAGCGCCTCCCGGTGGTTCTCATTGACCTGATCCCGAAGGGCCCGGACGATTGCGGCGATCACGAGTGGTACAAGGCCGAGGAGCAGACTTGGCGCTGCTACCACTGCAGACCGCGAATCACCCACACGGTGCCGTGGGACGCGCGGGAGCTCGAGGCGCGGCGCTACGAACTCGGCGCGATGAAGATCCGCGCTGGTATCGAGCGCTCCGAGCGGTGCCCGGTGACGCACCACTAGACCAACGCTGCCGTCGGCCCCGCCTAATTGGCGTACGGAGCGGTCCGGTCGTCGCCGAACGCCCCGCGCAGCAGGCTGCCCAATGACAAAGCCCCCGAGTACCGGGGGTTTCGGCGAAGCGGCTGAAGGGACTCGAACCCTCGACCTTCTGCATGGCAAGCAGACGCTCTAGCCAACTGAGCTACAGCCGCATCGGGTCGAAGTGTACAGGCCGCCCGGGCCGCCGAGCTTGTCACTCCCGTCCGGGTCGGGCAGGATCCCGGCCATGCCGGGCTCCCCGCCGCCCCGCCGCATCCGCCCCCTGGCGGGCCCGATCCGGTCGGGGGGCCGGGGGCGATGAGGGTCGTCGTCGCCCGGGGGCTCCCGGCCGCCGGGCTCGACCTCCTCGGCGCCCGCTTCGAGGTCGAGGTCGGCGGGATCCCGCTCGACGAGGCCTGGCTGGCCGACCGGGCGGCCGGGGCGGCGGCGATCGTCGCCGATCCGACCGTCCCCGTGACCGCGGCCCTGCTCGACCGGGCCGGGGCCGCCCTCCGGGTCGTGGCCAACTTCGCGGTCGGGTTCGACAACGTCGACGTCGAGGCGGTCCGGGCCCGGGGCCTGCGGGCGACCAACACGCCGGACGTCCTGACCAACGCGACGGCCGAGCTCGCCGTCGCCCTGATGCAGGCCGCCGGCCGGCGGATCGTCGAGACCGACCGGATCCTCCGGCGGGGCGAGTGGACCGGCTGGGAGCCCGAGCAGTTCCTCGGCCGGGAGCTCGCCGGGGCCACGGTCGGGCTCGTCGGCTTCGGCCGGATCGCCCAGCGGGTCGCCGAACTCCTCCGCGGCTTCGACGTCCGGGTCGTCTTCGCCAGCCGGCGGCCGATGGACGCCGCCGCCAGGCGCCTCGGGGCCCGGCCCCTCGACCTCGACGACCTCCTCGCCGCGTCCGACTACGTCAGCCTCCACGTCAGCCTCAACCCGTCGACCCGGCACCTGATCGACGCCGACCGGCTCGCCCGGATGAAGCCGGGCGCCATCCTTCTCAACACCTCCCGGGGCGGCGTCATCGACACGGCCGCCCTGACCGCCGCCCTCCGATCCGGACACCTGGCCGCGGCCGGGCTCGACGTCTACGAGGACGAGCCCCATGTCCCGGCGGACCTGCTCCAGATCCCCAATGCTGTCCTCGTTCCCCATATCGGCTCGGCGACCCGGGGCACCCGGGACGCGATGGCCCGGCTGTGCGCCGAGAACGTCATCGCCGTGCTCGACGGCCGCGAGCCGCCGACCCCGATCGTGTGAGCCGGCCCGCGAACCCGGGACGTGCTCGCCGCCGGGGCCGCGGCCGCGATCCTCAGCGGCGCGCCCTCGACCGTCCACGCCGTCTGGACCGGCGCCGATCCGCTCGCCTCGACCCGGGCCGCCGGCACCCTGCTCCTGCCCGGCGAGCACCGGACCGGTCGGCTCCTGCTCGCCGCCGCCGTGACCCACGCCGGCCTGTCGCTCGGGTGGGCGGCCGTGCTCGCCGCCGTGCTCCCGCCCCGGCGCACCCTGGTCGCCGGCGGGGTCGCCGGGCTCGGCATCGCCGCCATCGACCTCGGGGTCGTCGGCCGTCGCCTCCCCCGCGTCCGCGCCCTCCCGCTCGCCCCCCAGGTCGCCGATCACCTCGCCTACGGGTTGATCGTCGCGGCCGTCCTCGCCCGGCGGGCCGGCGGTCAGGTCGGGGTGATGACCACGCCGATGTCGCCGTAGGGGATGCGCTTGCGCTTGAGCGTCCCGCCGATCGTGGCCAGCAGCTTGGTGAACTTGGTCATCGCCCCGTACTTGGCGACGACCCGCTCCCGGATCGTCTCGAACTCGCTCCCGTCGACCACGCGGGCGGTCGCCTCGATCGCCTCGGTCCCCGACTTGACCCGGCCCCGTCCGTCGGACGGCTGAACCGTCACCCGGGTCGTGTGGGCCAGGCGCTTGGCCTTGCCCGATCCCGAGCTCGTCCAGAACCCGACCGCGCCGCCGCCGAGGTCGACCACCCAGACGGGGGTGGCGACCGGCGTCCCGTCGCGGCGGAATGTGGTGAGCAGCATGTACTTCTCGTCGCTCAGGGGCACCCGCCGAGGATAGCGCCCGGATCGATCGACGGTCGAGGCGGATTCCTTGAAGGGGTCCGGCGGGCCTGCGAACATGTGTTCGTATGATCGTCTGCCTCCTCCTCCCCCGCTTCGAGCTCGTCGTCGCCGTCGGCGGGGTCGAGGCCCTCGCCGGGCGGGCGGTCGCCCTCGCGCCCCCGGACGGCGGGGCCGGGGGTCGCCAGCCGATCGGCGAGGCGTCCGGGGCGGCGCAGGCGCTCGGGGTCCGGGCCGGGATGACGCTCGCCGAAGCCCTCGCCCGCTGCCCGGAGCTCGAGCTGGTCAGTGGCGACCCGGTCGCCGTGGCCGGTGCCTGGGAGCGGATCCTCCGCGGGCTCGAGGGGATCGGCGCGGCGGTCGAGGCCCAGCGTCCGGGCCTCGTCACCTTCGACGCGGCGGGGCTGCGCGGGCTCTACGGCGGCTCGGAGGAGCTGGTCGCCGCCGCCGCCCGCCGCGCCGTCGGGGTCCCGGCCCGGGTCGGCGGGGCTCCGACCCGCTTCTGCGCCCTGGCGGCGGCCCTGGCCGCCCGCCCTCGCCGGGCGGCGATCGTCCGCGAGCAGGCCCGGGCGTACCTCCGCGGCCAGCCGGTGTCCCTGCTGCGGTCGCGGCCGGCGACGGCGCCGCTGGTGGCCACGCTCGAGCGACTCGGGGTGGACAGCCTCGGCGAGCTGGCGGCGATGCCCCGGGCGGCGCTGGCCGACCGCTTCGGGGCGGCCGGGATGGAGGCGCACCGGCTCGCCCGCGGCGAGGACGATCCCCCCCGGCCGCGCCGGCCGGCCGAGCTCCTCTCCGAGTCGCTCGAGCTCCCCGAGTCGTCCCTCGGACCGGCGCTCGAGCATGCCCTCGGGGTGCTGATCGACCGCCTCCTCGCCCGCCCTGAGCGGCGGGGGCGCACCCTGCGGGGGGCCCGGCTCGCCGCCCGGCTCGTCGGAGGCGGCAGCTGGCAGGCGTCGGTGGCCTTCCGCGAGGCCCTGGCCGACCCCCGGCGGATGCGCCTGGTCCTGACCCCCCGGCTCGGGCAGCTGCCCGCCCCGGCGCTCGTGCTCGCCCTCACGGCGGAGCACTTCGGCCCCACCGTGGCGGGGCAGCGGTCGCTGATCGCCCCGGCCGCCGAGCTCCGCCAGGAGCGGCTCCGGGAGGCCGTCCGCCAGGCCCGGGCCGCCGCGGGCGCCGACGCCGCGCTCCGGGTGGTGGCCGTCGACGTCGCCTCCCGCGTGCCCGAGCGGCGGATGATGCTCGCCCCGTTCGAGTCGTGACCGGAACGCGAAGGCTCGGCGGGGCGCGGGCGGCCCGGGTGGCGGCCGACCCGGAGGGCGTGCCCCGGCGGATCGACCGCCAGGCGGTGGCCGAGGTCCGCGAGTCGTGGCTGATCGAGGACCGCTGGTGGACCGAGCAGCCGCTCCGGCGCCGCTACTGGGAGCTCGTCAGCGAGACCGGGCGCGACCTCGTCGTCTTCCACGACCTGCTCACCGGCAGCTGGTTCCGCCAGCGATGACCGGATACGTGGAGCTCCACTGCCATTCGGCCTACTCCTTCCTCGACGGGGCGTCGATGCCCGAGGAGCTGGTCGGAGCGGCGCTCGAGCTCGGCCACGAGGCGCTGGCCCTGACCGACCACGACGGGGTCTGGGGGTCGATGGAGTTCGCCCACGCCGCCCACGGGCTCGGCCTGCGGGCGATCCACGGAGCCGAGCTCAGCCTCGACGACGGCCGCCACCTCACCCTGCTCGTCGCCTCGCCCCGGGGGTGGAGCAACCTCTGCCGCCTCCTGACCCGGGCCCACGCCGGCACCCGCGATCCGCCGGGACGGACCGTGCGGCCGCCGGCGAGCCGCCTCGAGGCCGTGTGCGGCCACGCCGAGGGCCTCGTCTGCCTGACCGGCTGCGCCGAGCGGGGGGTAGGCGACGAGGCGAGCGTCCGCAGCCTGCTCGAGGCGTTCGGCCCCGAGCGGCTCCGCGTCGAGCTCCAGCGCCCCTTCCTCCAGGACGACCGGGCCCGCAACCGGCGGCTCGCGCGGCTGGCCGGGCGGCTCGGGCTGCGCTGCGTGGCGACCGGCAACATCCACGCCCACGCCGGCTCCCGCGCCCATCTCCAGGACGCGTTCGTCGCCCTGCGCCACAACCTCACCCTCGAGGCGAGCGAGCCACTCCGGCGGGCCAACGCGACCCACGTGCTCGCCTCGCCGGCGGCGATGGCCGCGCGCTTCCCCGAGTACCCGGAGGCGGTGGCCGAGACGGTGGCCGTGGCCGACCAGCTCGACTTCAACCTGGTCGGGGATCTCGGCTACCGGTATCCCGGGGTCGAGGATCAGACCGCCCAGGGCCGGCTCGTCGAGCTCTGCCAGGCCCGGCTCGGCGACCGCTACCGGGGCGGCGCCCTGGCCGAGGCGGGCACCCGCCTGAACGAGGAGCTGGGGGTGATCGGCGGGCTCGGGCTGGCCGGGTTCTTCCTGCTCCACCACGACATGCTCGAGCTGGCCCGGGAGGTGGCGATCGAGGTGCGCGGACCCGACACGGCCCGGGCCCTCCTCCCGCCCGGGCGGGGCCGGGGGTCGTCGGTCTCCTCGATCGTCTGCTACCTGACCGGCCTCTCGCACATCGACCCCCTGGCCAGCGGCCTGTCGATGGGGCGCTTCCTCAACCCGGAGCTGACCTCCCTCCCCGACATCGACCTCGACTTCCCCCGCGACATCCGCGAGGTCCTGATCCGCCGGGTGCACGACCGCTACGGGCGCGACCGGGCCGCCCTGGTGGCCACCTTCCCGAGCTTCCGCGCCCGGGCGGCGATCCGCGAGCTCGGCAAGGTGCTCGGGCTCCCGCCCGCCGAGATCGAGCGGGTCGCCCGGGGCGCCGACGGCTTCGCCCGGCGGGTCGAGCGCGACGTCGCGGCCGCGCTCGGGCCCAAGCGGGCCGCCAGCGGCCGCTGGGCCTGGCTTCAGGCCCTGTCCGAGGAGGCTTACGGCCTTCCCCGCCACGTCTCCCAGCACCCGGGCGGGATGATCGTGGCCACCCGCCCGCTGATCGACTGCTGCCCGGTCGTTCCCGCCGCGATGGAGGGCCGCCAGCTCGTCCAGTGGGACAAGGACTCGTGCGCCGACGCCGGCTTCCTGAAGATCGACCTCCTCGGCCTGGGCATGCTCTCGGCGGTCGAGCGCTGCGTCGAGACGATCGCCCAGACCCGGGGCGAGCGGATCGACCTCTCGCGGATCCCCTTCGACGACGGACCGACCTTCCAGGCGATCCAGGAGGCCGACACGACCGGGGTCTTCCAGATCGAGAGCCGGGCCCAGATGCAGTCGTTGCGGCGGACCCGGCCGGCCAACCTCGAGGAGCTCGCCGTCCAGGTGGCGATCATCCGGCCCGGTCCGATCCAGGGCGGGGCGGTCAACCCCTACATCGAGCGGCGCCAGCGCCAGCGGGAGGACCCCGACTACGAGCCCCCGTGCCTGCACCCGTCGCTCGTCCCGGCGCTCCGCGAGACGCTCGGGACGATCATCTTCCAGGACCAGGTGCTCGAGGTCGCCCAGGCGTTCGCCGGCTTCTCCCCCGGCGAGGCCGACGGCCTGCGCCGGGCGATGAGCCGCAAGCGGGCGACCGCGGCGATCGAGCGCTACCGGGAGCGCTTCGCCGCCGGGGCTACGCGCCACGTCGGGGCCCCCCCCGAGCTGATCGCCCGGGTCTGGGAGATGGTCGCCGGGTTCGCCGGGTTCGGCTTCCCCAAGGCCCACAGCGCCGCCTTCGGCCTGCTCGCCTACCAGTCGACCTGGCTGCGGGTCCACTACGGCCCGGAGTTCGTCTGCGCTCTCCTCAACGAGCAGCCGATGGGGTTCTACCCGCCGGACAGCCTCGTCCACGAGGCCCAGCGGCGGGGCATCGAGCTGCGCGCGGTCGACATCAACGGCTCCGAGACCGAGTGCTCGGTCGAGGCCGGAGGAGCGGTGCGGATCGGGCTCGGCTACGTCAGCGGCGTCCGCGGCGAGGAGGTCGAGGCCCTGGTCACCGCCCGCCGGGAGGGCGGGCCGTTCGGGAGCCTGGCCGAGCTCGCCGGGCGGGCCAGCGCCTGCCGGGCCTCGCTCGAGCAGCTGGCCTGGTCGGGCGCCTGCGACCGCCTGGCCGGGGATCGGCGGCGGGCGCTCTGGGAGCTCGGCATCGCCGCCCCGGGCCGGCGGGTCCCCGGCGGGACCCAGCTCGCCCTCCCCCTCGATGTCGGCGCGGCGCCCGGGCTGCGCGAGCTCGGACGGTGGGCCAGCCTCCTGGCCGACTATGCCACCACCGGGGTCAGCGTCTCCGACCACGCCATGGCCATCCTCCGCCCCCACCTCGACGGGGTGGCGACGAGCCGCGAGCTGGCCGTCCTGCGCCACGGCGGGACCGTCTCCGTCGCCGGCCTCGTGGTCGCCCGCCAGCGTCCGGAGACGGCCAGCGGCGTCGTCTTCATGCTGCTCGAGGACGAGCACGGGACCGTCAACCTGATCGTCCCCCCCGCCGTCTACGAGCGCCACCGCCACGTCGTCCGGGCCGAGCCGCTCGTCTTCGCCTCGGGTCGCCTCGAGCGGCCGGCCGGGGGCGGCGGGACGATCAACGTCCTGGTCCGCACCCTCCGCGGCCTCGACCCCGACCAGCTCGTCCGGCCGCCGGCCAGCGTGACCGAGCTCCCGGGGCGCGGGACACCCCCGCCCGAGACCGAGACCGAGCCGGTCGCGGCCGTCGGCGGCCTCCGGGCCGTCGCCCCGCCGGTCCAGAGCTTCGGGTCCGGACGGCGACGGTGAGCTTGTGACGAACGCAACTTCCTGGCGGGGCCGGCGTTTCTCGCGGTATGCGAGTCCTTCCTCCCCTCGTCGCCGCCCTCGCCCTCGGAGGGGCGCCGGCCGCGGCCGCCCCCTGGTCCCCACCGTCGAGCATCCCGACCTCGGTCGGCAACTCGCCGGTCCTCGCCATCGGCGCCGCCGGACCCCGGGCCGTCTACTGGAACGACTACACCGGCGGCCTGATCCCCGGGTTGCCCGGTCCGGGCGGCCAGATCTCGACCTCGGTGAGCACGCTCGGCCCCGGGCTCCTGCCCGCGCCGCCCCAGCCGGTCACCCCGTCGTTCGCGATCGCCGGCTTCGGGAACATCGGCGATGCCGGGGTCGGTGGGAGCGGCGTCGTCCTCCCGGACGCGATCGCCGGCGTCGCGACCGGCCCGCTCGCCGGCCCGCTCGCCCTGCGCAAGCTCCCGGCGCCCGTCCGCGGGATCGCCACGAACGCGGCCGGCGATGTCGCCGTCGTGATCGAGCCGTGCGCCACCAACGTCTCCGGCTGCCATCCCGCCGCCCCGTCGCTCGTGCTCAAGCGCCGCGGTCACGCCTTCGGCCGGCCGATCGTCCTCGGTCCGAAGGGCCACAGCTACAACGCCGCCGTCGCGATCGACCCCCGCGGGCGCGTGCTCGTCGCCTGGGATCGCAACGACGGCGTCTACGCGCGCTTCGTCGCGACGACCGGGCGCCTCGGGCCGGCGCAGCGGCTCGGGGGCGAGACCGGCTTCTCGCGCTTCCGGGCCGCCCTCCCCGGCGACGGGCGGGCCGCCGTCGCCTGGGCCGGCCAGGACGTCTCCGAGGGCGACGCGACGTCGCCGTTCACGGCCCGGATCGCCCTCGCCGGCACCACCGGGCGCTTCGGCCGGGCGACGCTGCTCGAGACCGTCCGCGTGACCGGGACCGGCCGCTACATCCCCTATCAGGGGCTGCTCGTCGCCCTCCCGGCCGGTCAGCCCGGCCTGGCGACGTGGACCGGCTACGCCGGCGGGCACTACGTCGTTCGGGCCGCGCCGCTCGCCGGCACCAGCGTCGGCCCGCCCCAGATCGTCTCGGCCGGCGCGGTCGACACCGTGCTCGCCGCCACCGCCGAGGGCTCGCGCGGCGAGGCGGCGATCCTCGTCCTCCCCGGGCGCGCCGGCGCCGACCCCCCGCGCGGGACGCAGCCCGGCGGACTCGCCGCCGTCACGCGCCCGGCCGCCGGCCAGCCGTTCGGCGTCCCGGAGCAGATCGTGCCCGCTGCGGCCTACATCGACGGAGCCGCGGTGGCCATCGACGCGCCGAGCGGGGCCGCGTTCGCCACCTGGCGCGACGTCGGTGCCCCGATCGCCTCGTCGGTCAGAACGTCGATCGGCTGACCGGCCGCCCAGGTCGCGAGAATGCCGCGGGATGGAGATCACCGCGGCACGCGACCTCTGGCAGCCGGCCACCGTCTACTGCAACACGGCGAGCTACGGCCTCCCGCCCCGGCCCGCCTGGGACGCTCTCCAAGCGGCCCTGGCCGACTGGCGCGGCGGGCGCACGAGCTGGGAGCACTGGGGCCAGAGCACCGAGGCCGCCCGCGGCGCCTTCGCCCGCCTCGTCGGCGTCCCGACCGCGCAGGTCGCCGTCGGCTCGACCGTCTCCGAGCTCCTCGGCTCGGCGATCACCGCCCTCCCCGACGGCGCGCGCGTCGCCGTCCCCGACATCGAGTTCACCTCCACCCTCTTCCCCCTCCTCGTCCAGGAGCGCCTCGACGTCCGCACCGTCCGAGCCGACCGCCTGGTCGACGCGATCGAGGGCGGCGTCGACGCGGTCGCGTTCAGCGCCGTCCAGATGAGCACCGGCGTCCTCGCCGACCTCGACGCGATCACCGCCGCCGCCGCCGCGACCCGGACGCTCACGATCTGCGACGCCACTCAGGCCGCCGGCTGGCTGCCGCTGACCCGGCACCGGTTCGACGCCGTCGTCTGCGCGGCCTACAAGTGGCTGATGTCGCCGCGCGGGACGGCCTTCCTCGCGATCTCCGACGACCTCCTCGCGCGCGTCGTCCCCCACAGCGCCGGGTGGTACGCCGGCGCGGACGTCCACGCCAGCTACTTCGGCCCGCCGCTGCGCCTCGCCGCCAGCGCCCGGCGGCTCGACGTCTCCCCGGCCTGGTTCAGCTGGGTCGGGACCGCACCGGCGCTCGACCTGATCGAGGAGATCGGCGTCCCCGCGATCCACGCCCACGACGTCGGCCTGGCCAACCGGTTCCGGGCCGGCATCGGCCTCGCGCCGAGCGACAGCGCGATCGTCTGCGCCGACCTCCCCGGCGCCGCCGAGCGCCTCGCGCGGGCGGGGATCCTCGCCGCCGTCCGGGGCGGACGGCTGCGCACCTCCTGGCACGTCTACAACGACGCGGCCGACGTCGACCGCGTGCTCGAGGCGCTCGGTCCCTAGCTCCCGGCGGTAGCGGCCGGACGCTGCTCAGCCCGGCCGGCGAGCTCGGTCGGAGATGACGAGGAGGAGGGCGAGGAGGACGAAGTTCATGACCACCGACGACCCGCCGTAGGCGACGAAGGGGAGGGTCACGCCGGTCAGCGGGATCAGCCGGGTCACGCCGCCGACGATCACGAACACCTGGATCGCCACCACGAACGCGAGCCCGGTGGCCAGCAGCTTCGAGAACGAGTCCCGGGCCAGGGCCGCCGTCTTCAGTCCCCGGGCGACGAGCAGGAGGTAGGTGAGGAGCAGGCCGCTCGCGCCGACCAGGCCCGTCTCGTTGGTGATCACCGCGTAGATGAAGTCGCTCTGGGCCACCGGGAGGAGCGGGACCCCGTGGGTGGCGAGGAGCGACTGGCCGAAGCCCGTGCCGAGCAGGCCGCCGTCGGCCTGGGTGAAGAGCGACTGGGCGAGCTGGTAGCTCCCGCCCGGGTTCTTCGCGTAGAGCACCGAGTCGAACGGATGCTCCCAGGCGAGGACGCGGTCGTGGACGTGGCTGACGTGGCCGGCGATGAACCAGGCCCCGGCGGCGAAGAGGAGCAAGCCGGCCAGCGGGAACGAGAGGCGCCCGGTCGCCACGTAGAGGAGGGCGAGGATGACCCCGAAGAACATCAGCGACGTCCCGAGCTCCCGGGTGAGGATGAGCATCGCCATGGCGGCTCCCCAGACGACGAGGAGCGGACCGAACTGCTTCATCGGGGGGATCGTCAGGCCGAGGACGTTCCGGCCGCCGGTGACGAGGACCTGGCGGTTGTCGCGCAGGTAGGACGCGAGGAAGACGACGATGGCGATCTTGGCGAACTCGGACGGCTGGAAGGCGATCGGACCGAGCTTGATGTTGAGGTAGGCCCCGTTTACCTGCTGGCCGATGCCGGGGAGGCGGGGGATGATCAGGCCGACGATCCCGGCCAGGGCGATCGTGTACCGGTAGCGCTCGAGCACCGCGTAGCGCCCCTCGCGCAGGACGACGACCGTCACCCCGAAGAGGATCAGGCCGACCACGAACCACTGGGCCTGCTGGCGGGCCAGGGTCGGGTTGATCCGGTAGAGCATCACGATGCCGACGCTGGCCAGGGCGGCGGCCAGGGGGAGCATGTACGGGTCGGCGTGCGGGAGGGCGAGGCGCAGAACGACGTGGGCGCCGACGCACAGGGCGAGGAAGAAGATCCCGTAGGTCAGCGAGACGTTCGAGAGCCGGGACTGGCTCTGGATGAAGATCGCCGCGAACCCGCCGGTGATCAGGAGCGCCGACGGGATCAGGCCGAGGAGCTCCCGGTTGCGCGCGCTGAGCAAGTCCGGATCGTAGCTCTATGATGTCGCACGGCGCGGGGGCCTGGTCGGCCCGCCACGATGCTCGACCCTGACCCGACTGCGCCGGAGCGTCGGGTCGCCCTCTATGTTGGCCTGGATCTCCCGCCCGTGCGCAAACGATTCCTGATCGGCAGCCTGCTCATCGTCCTCCTCGCGGCGACCGCGGCGATCGCCGCGGTGCTGCTCGAGGTCGGCCACATCCAGAGCTACTTCCCCCGGCCGACGATCGCCGCCCCGGCGATCCAGCAGATCACCCCGGTGGCCGCCGGGGCTCCGGAGACGATCCTGATCATCGGCGACGACAAGCGGGCCCTCTCGAGCAACCTGGCCGACAAGACCTCCCCACCCCACTCGGACACGATGCTCCTGATCCGGATGGATCCGAACGCCAACCAGACGTCCGTCCTCTCGGTCCCCCGAGACCTGAAGACCCAGATCACCACCCCCCAGGGCCTGGTGAGGACGGACAAGGTCAATGCGGCCTACGCCCTCGGCGGCGCCGGGCTCGTGGCCAAGACGATCAAGGCGACCCTGCCCGGCCTCGAGATCAACCACATAATCGACATCAACTTCGCCGGCTTCCGCAAGGTGATCGACGCGATCGGGTGCGTCTACATCTACGTCGACCGCTACTACCAGCACTACAACGACGGGACGGCGGCCAACAACTACTCGAGCATCAACATCCCGGCCGGCTACCAGAAGCTCTGCGGCCAGACGGCGCTCGACTACGCCCGCTACCGGCACACCGACAGCGACTTCGTCCGGGTCGCCCGCCAGCAGGACTTCATCCGCCAGGCCAAGCAGCAGGTCGGGGTCGAGAACCTCTTCAACCACCAGGACACCCTCCTGAAGGCCCTGCGCAACGCCGTCCAGACCGACATCTACGGGAGCTCGGTCGTCCATCTGATCAACCTCGCCCTGTTCTCGCTCGGGCGCCCGGTCCGCCAGGTCACCTTCCAGTCGACGCCCGGCCCGTCGTATGTGACGGCGACCCCGAAGCAGCTCGCCGCCACGGTCAACGACTTCCTCTACACCGACCCCGGGGCGATCCACGTCGCCTCGACGCCCGCCCGCCGGGGGACCGCCGCCCCGGCCGCCGGGCTCGGCCTCGTGAGCACCCCCCAGAGCGACGTCGACCTCGCGAACGTCGCGTCGGTCGGCTTCCCGCTGAAGCTCTACACCCCCCGCCTGCGGATCGCGGCGGCGACGACGGCCGACCTCGTCCGGGCCTACACCCTCCCCGACGAGCAGAACGTCAAGCACCGCGCCTACGTGATCTCGATCGCCCGGGGCCTGGTCGGCGAGTTCTACGGGATCGAGGGCACCGACTGGACGAGCCCGCCGATCCTCTCCGGCCAGCACGAGACCCGCAAGATCGGCGGGCGCAGCTACGACCTCTACGCCGACGGCCGGCACATCCGGCTCGTCGCCTGGCGGACGCCGGCGGCCGTCTACTGGCTGAACAACACCCTCCGCGACTCGCTGAGCAACCAGCAGATGCTGGCCATCGCGGAGAGCACCCGACCCGTCAACTGACGCGCTCGGCGTCGAGGGCGGCGTTGACCAGGGCGTCGGCCTGGGCGTTCTCGGCGCGTGGCACCGACCGGATCGTCCACCGCTCGAACCCAGCCAGGGCGTCGCGGGCCGCGGCGTGGAGCGGCTTCATGTCGGCGTGCTTGACCTTGTAGCGGCCGGTCACCTGCTTGGCGATCAGCTCGGAGTCGTTGATCAGCTCGACCTCGGTCGCCCCGAGGTCGCGAGCCCGCTCGAGGCCGAGGAGGAGGGCCCGATACTCGGCGACGTTGTTCGTCGCCCGCCCGATCGTCCGGGCGGCCTCGGCGACGAGTTTCCCGTCGGGGGTGTGGAGGACGGCGCCGGCGGCGGCCGGGCCTGGGTTCCCGCGGGACCCGCCGTCGACGTGGACGACGAGCTTCACCGGCGGCGTCGGCCCGAGCCCGCCAGCGTGCCCACGCGCCTACCCGCCTTCGAGCGGCGGCAGGTCACCGGCGATCCGCCGGCGGCGGCGATCGCGCAGCTCGCGCCGCTGGTCGCTCGTCGGCCCGGCACCCCGCTCGCGGCGCTCGGCCGTCCGCTGATCGATGATCACGGTGACGTTCGGGTCGTCGGCGTAGTGGCGGGTGAGCTTGTCGAAGAGCTCGTCGGCGAGCTCGGGAGGGACCACGCAGTAGATCATCGCGGTGGCCAGCATAGTCGTTCGCCGGAGCCCGGCACTCCGGCGGACGCGGGTCAGACGGCGCCGAGCGCGAGCTCGCCGCGGCCGTCGGCGACGGCGTTGGCGGCGAGCGGGTCCTCGCCGAGCTCCTCGAGCTCGTACCCCTGGCCGAGCAGCCGCACGGCGTGCGGCTCGTCGGCGAGATCGACCTCGTAGCGGTACCAGCAGAGCTCCCAGGCGACGACGATCTCGACGAGAGCGCCGTCGTCGGCCCGGGCATGGACGGCGACGTCGGGGGCGCCCAGCGACCGGGCGACCCCGGAGACGGTCTTCGTGTGCTCGCTCTTGTTGAACAGCTCGAGCGCCCGCGAGACCTTCAGCTCGGCGTTGGTCGGGACGGCGTGGATCTCGCGCGCCGCGTTCGCCGGCGGCCGGCCGGTCGGCTCGAGCGCATCGGGCTCGGGCTCGGGCGTGTGGGCGACCGTCTCGAGGCGGGAACGAAGCCGGCCGACCAGCGACCGCGCCCGCTCACCCCCGCGGGGACGGGGGGCCGGGGCGGCGTCGGCGCCGTCGCGGATCCAGCCCTCGTGGGCGGCCCGAGTCGTGCAGAGCTCGCAGACGTCGCGGCGAGCGCCGCCGGCGATGAAGACGTTGGCGACCTCGCCGCGGAGCAGTGATCGCCCGCAAACGGCGCACATCACGGGGGCCTGGCTGGTGTCGAGCTGACGGTTGGTGGCCACGGGTGGAGCGTAGCGAGCGCGCGCGTCAGGCGCGGACCTCCGCGGCCTCGACGGCTCCGCTGATCACCTTGGCCGACAGGTGCCCGGGCAGCTCCTCGTAGCGGACGAACTCCATCGTGTAGTCGCCCTGCCCGCCGGTCAGCGACCGGAGGTCAGGTGCGTAGGTGAGCATCTCGGCCATCGGGACCTCGGCCTTGATCTCGGTCAGGCCGGCCGACCCCTCCATGCCCTGCGGCCGGCCGCGGCGGCCGTTGAGATCGCCGATCACGTCGCCGACGCTCGCCTCGGGGACCGAGAGGGTGACGAGCATGATCGGCTCGAGCAGGACCGGGTCGGCCTGCTCGAGGGCGTGCCGCATGGCCAGGCTCCCGGCCAGCTTGAAGGCGATCTCCGAGGAGTCGACCGTGTGGTAGGAGCCGTCGTAGAGCCTGACCCGGACGTCCTTGACCGGGCAGCCGGCGAGGACGCCGTGCTCCATCGCCTCGAGGACGCCCTTCTCGACGGCAGGAATGAACGAGCTCGGGATGACGCCGCCCTTGATCTGGTCGACGAACTCGAAGCCGCCGCCGGGTTCGAGCGGCTCGATCTCGATGTGGCAGTCGCCGAACTGCCCGCGGCCGCCCGACTGCTTCTTGTGGCGACCGTGGGCCTTGGCCGACCGGCGGATCGTCTCCTGATAGGGAACCCGCGGGGGCTTGAGGTTGACCTCGGCGCCGAAGCGGGAGCGGAGCCGATCGACGATCACCTCGACGTGGATCTGCGAGAGCCCGGCGACGATCTGCTCGCCGGTCTGGTCGT
>CAWFQO010000058.1:0-132902 GCA_963817865.1 uncultured Solirubrobacterales bacterium
CGTGGCCGCCCGCCGCCACGACACCCGCGGCGACCCCGAGGTCCGCCGGCGGATCTCGACCCGGCCGCTGATCGACGTCGACCTCCACATGCACACCGACCACTCCCCCGACTGCGCCACCCCGGTCGAGGTTCTCCTCGCCACGGCGATCGAGCAGGGGCTCGGGGCGATCGCCATCACCGACCACAACGAGGTCTCCGGCGCGCTCGAGGCCGCCGCCAAGGCCGAGGGGATCAAGGTGATCGTCGCCGAGGAGGTCAAGACGGCCACCCAGGGCGAGGTGATCGGGCTGTTCATCGAGCGGAAGATCCCCCGCGGCCTGACCCTGGCCGAGACGGTCGCCGAGATCCACGCCCAGGGCGGCCTCGTCTACGTCCCCCACCCGTTCGACCGGATGCACTCCGTCCCCGACTACGAGCACCTCCTGACCATCCTCGACGAGGTCGACGCGATCGAGGTGTTCAATCCCCGGGTGGCCATCGGATCGTTCAACGAGGAGGCCTCCCGCTTCGCCGCCAAGTACCGGATCATCGCCGGCGCCGGGTCCGATTCCCACGTCGCCGCCGGGCTCGGCTCGGTCCGGATCCGGATGCGCGACTTCGACGGGCCGGCCGAGTTCCTCGAGTCCTTGCGGGACGCCGACATCGTCACCAAGCCGACCAGCCTCCTCTACGTCCAGGCCCTCAAGTTCCTCGAGACCAAGGCCACTCCGCCCGGCGCCCGCCGGGCCCGGCGGGAGCGGCGGGTCCGCCGAGCGATGCGCAAGTCCTGATGCACGGCCAAGGACAAGCCGAGGGCCGGTCAAAAGAGATCGGGCGCATGCCGGCCACCGACGACGAGATCCGCGAGAAGTATCTTGAGCGCGCGATCCGCGAGCTGAACACGCTGACTCGGGAGATCCAGGCCTGCCCCGGATGCCCGCGCGGCCAGCTGATGCCGGTCCTCGGGTCCGGTCACCCCCAGGCCGACATCTTCATGGTCAAGTACGCCCCGAAGCCGGCCGAGATCGAGGAGGGCGTCGCCTTCTACGGGCGGTCGGGAAACGCCCTGATGAAGTCGTTGCGGCGCCTCCAGATCGACCCCCTCGCCGTCTACGGAACCCTCGCGGTCAAGTGCCCGGTGACCGACACCGCCCTCGCCGATCCGGCCTGCATCGCCCGCCTCCTCGACGAGCTGGCCATCGTCGGGCCCAAGATGGTCGTCGTCATGGGCGAGGACGCCCTCGAGACGATCAACGACCTCGACGTCCCCCTCGGCCGGACGCTCGAGCCCGAGATCGGCGAGGTCCAGGAGCTGACGCCTTCGATGGCCGCCCTCTACGTGCCCAACATCGACGCCGCCCTCGACGAGGAGCGCGCCAAGCGCGCCTTCTGGGCGGCCTTCCAGGTGCTCGGCCGCTGGTACTCTGAGCAGCCCCCCTACTGACCATGGAACTCACCTCACTCGACGTGATCGCCGACGCCCTGGGCGAGACTCCGTTCGCGATCGGAGCGATGAGCTCGCCCGACGGCGCGGTCACCATCCTCCTCACCGACCTCGAGGAGTGCCCGGCGATCACCGAGCGGCTCGGCGACGAACGCGCCGCCGAGCTCCTGCGCAACCACCGGACGATCGTCGAGCGGATCGTCGCGCGCCACGAGGGCGAGGTCGTCAAGGTCGAGCGCGACGCCGTGATGGCCAGCTTCACCAGCTCCCACGCCGGTCTGCGCTGCGCGATCGACCTCCAGAAGACGTTCGACGAGCTCGAGGTCGACGGGGTCGGCCGCCTCCGCCCCCGGGCCGGGCTCCACAGCGGCTTCGTCATCTCGAGCGGCGAGGCCGTCTACGGGCGCAACGTCGTCCTCGCCGCCCGCATCGCCGACCAGGCCCAGGGTGGCGAGATCCTCGTCTCCGTCGCGGTCAAGGAGTACACCGAGACCGACCCGAGCTTCCGCTTCGACTCCCGCGGCGAGTTCTACTTCCGCGGCGTCCACGGCGAGCACGAGCTCTACAGCGTCGCCTGGGCCTAGCAGCGGCCGGCCTGCGGCGCGGGCGGTGCCCGCCTGTCACGATGAGTTCCCCTTGGTGGCCCTGGCCGCAACCGCCCGCTCGGCCGCCGACCGCGCCCGCACGGCGATTCGACTCGCCGCCTGCGTGCTCCTACTCGCCGGAGCCCTCGCCGCCGCCCCGGCCGCGGACGCCGCGGCCGGGGCCTACACGTCGTGCCCGGCGCTCGCCGGCGCCACGATCATCGACGTCAGCGGCCCCGGCTGCCCCGAGGCGCAGGCCCTCGCCGCCGCCCTCGCCGCCGCCCCGGCCGCCGACGCCGCGGCCGTCTTCGCCGCCGCCGGCTGGACGCCCGTGCGGGCCCTCTCGACCCGCGACCGGCGCGCCTACGACCTCGTGGCGACCCGCGGCCTCGCCGCCGTCCGCTTCCGCTTCCCCGGCGCCGCGCCGAGCCTCGACGGCTGGGCCGCCGGACGCGAGCTGATCTTCGCCCGCCAGACGCTCCGGCCGAACGTCCCCCTCCGCGCCGCGGCCCTCTGCACGTCCGCGTTCCTGATCCGCCTCGCCGGGCGCCTCGCCGGGCTCACCGCCGGCCACTGCGGCGGGCTCCTGGCCAACGGCACGACCAACCGGCGCCACGTCGCCCTGCGCCGCCGGCCCCAGACCGGGACCGTGCTCGGCCGGGTCGCGCGCAACCTCGAGCGCACGACCGAGCTCGACGCCCTCGTCGCTCCCGTGCCCACCGGTCCGCTCGTCCCGGCCAGCGACCTGGTCGACCGGGGGACCTCCCGCCCGCCGTGGTTCGTCACCGGCGCCGCCGCCCCCTATCCCAGGAGCCGGGTCTGCTTCTCCGGGCGCACCAGCGGCCCCGACCAGTGCGGCCAGATCGTCGCCGGGCGCGCCGCCACCCGGCTCGAGCGGCTGGTCGGGGCGGTCGAGCACAAGGTCGTCCGCTGCGCGACGATGCCCGCCCGCGCCGGCGACAGCGGCGCCCCCGTCTACACCGCGCCCGCCCCCGACGGCACGGTGCAGGCGGTTGGGATCGCCACGCTCGCCCTCACCGGCCCCCTCTTCCGGCTCCTGCACCTGCGCATGTGCTTCACCCCGCTCGCCCCGGTCCTCGCCGCCCTCGGCGCCGAGCTCGTCCCCGCCGGCTGACGGGCGCTACTCGACGCCGGCGGCGGCCTTCGCCTGGCGGGCGAACTCGCCCGCGGTCTGCGGACGGTCGGCCGGCTCCTTCTGCATCGCCTGGACGATCACCGTGCCCAGGGCCGGCGGGAGGTCCGCCCGCAGGTCGCACGGGTTCGGCGGCGCGTCCTGGAGATGGGCCCAGAGGACGCGCATGCCCTGGCGGTCGGCGAACGGCGGGCTGCCGGTCAGGCACTCGACCATCACGCAGGCCAGGGCGTAGACGTCGGACGCGCCCGTGACGTCCTCGCCCCGGATCTGCTCCGGCGCCATGTAGTCGAGCGAGCCGAGCGCCTGGCCCGGTCGGGTGAGGACGCTCCCCTGGCTGTCCTTGGCCAGGCCGAAGTCGGTGATGTAGGCCGTGTCGTGCTCGTCGAGGAGGACGTTGCCCGGCTTGACGTCCCGGTGCACCAGCCCGGCCGCGCAGAGGGCGTCGAGGCCGGCGGCCGTCTCCGCGCAGATCCGCAGCGCCTCGGCGATCTCGAGCGTGCCCCGGCGCTCGAGCCGGTCGGCCAGCGACCCGCTGCCCACGAAGCGCTGGGTCAGGTAGGGGACGCCCTCGTGCTCGCCGGTGTCGAGGACCGGCACCACGTGGGCGTCGGTCACCTGCTGGGCGATCCGCGCCTCGCGCTCGAAGCGCTTGCGGAAGACCGTGTCGGCGGCCAGGTCCGCCTTGACCATCTTCAGGGCCACGACCTGCCCGTCCGGCCCGTGGGCCTTGTAGACGCGGCCCATCCCGCCGACGCCGAGCTCGGACTCGATCCGGTAGGGCCCGACGTAGTCGCCCGGGCCCAGCTCCTCTGGTCGGTCGTTCATTGGCGGCGGTCGCTCGAGTGGGTTGCGAAGCAGGGAAATTGTGGGAGAGTGTCGATCTCGCCCGACCCAACGAGGATAGGTGATCTGATGCGGGAAGGAAATCGCCGCCGCGCCGGGCGGCGGGTCGCCATCGCGCTGGCCGGACTGCTCGGCCTCCTCTGGCTCGCGGTCCCCGCCCTGGCCGCCCCGATCAACGACGACTACCTCAACTCGCTCCGGCTCAACAACCCCGGAACCAGGCTCAACCGCACGGATACGCTCCGCGACGTCCGCGACACGACCGGGGCCACCGTCCAGACCAACATGCTCAGCCCGATGCCCGGCGGCCCGGCCGAGCCGACCACCTGCCAGGGGGTGAACTACGGCGCGACCGTCTGGTACGACTTCCACCCCGACGTCAGTGGCCTCGTCCGCCTGCGGACCTCCGGCTACGACAACGTGATCTCGCTGATGCCGTTCGACACGACGACGCTCATCCCCGACCTCGCGGCCCGCCAGTGCGTGCCCAACCTGAGCGCGATGACCGAGGAGCTCGACGCCCCGGTCCTCGCCGGCAAGCACTACACCGTCCAGATCGGCGGGGTCAAGGGCGCCACCGGGACGCTCGAGTTCCTCTTCGACTTCGTCCCCCAGATCGCCCGGATCAGCGCCGACGCCACCCTGATCGCCCAGGCCCTGACGACCGGGATCCGCGATCCGGAGCCTCGCGGTCAACGCCCCCCGGGGGACCCGCGTCGAGGTTCGCTGCACCAGGGGCTGTCGCACCCAGGCCAAGACGGCCAAGGCGGTCAGCTTCCCCGGTCTCGGCGGCACCCGGCTCGCCGCCGGCGCCAAGCTCGAGATCTTCGTCACCGCTCCGAACGCCATCGGCGCCTACATCGAGTACCGGATCCGGCGGGGCAACTTCTCGAAGATCGCCCGCTGCCTCGAGCCCGGCTCGCGGACGCCGAAGGTCACCTGCACGTGACCCAGCCGCTGCGGATCGGGCTGGTCGCCCTGCTCGCCGCCGGCGCCTTCGCCGCCGCCTACCTCGCCGCCCACTCCGGCCGCTCGGCCGCCGCCGCCGGGGCGAGCGCGGTCGTGCCCCTGTCGATCGGCACGCGCGCCGCCGCCGTCCCCGCCCTCCTCGCGCCGGCGGCCCTCCCGGCCCTCCGGACCCCCCCGCCGGTCGTGGCGCCGACCCCGGCGACCGGCGGCGGCGGGGCCGTCACGCCGGCGCCGGCGCCCGCGCCCGCGCCGACCCCGGCACCCACTCCGGCCCCCTCCGGCGGAGGCGGTGGCGGTGGTGGTGGCGGCGGTGCTGGCGGCGGGGTGACCCTCGTCGGGTAGCCGCGGAGCTCAGACCTCGCGCAACAGCCCGGTGTCGACGTCGTAGACGAAGCCCCGGACGGCGTCGGTGTGCAGGAGGAAGGGCGAGCGGCGGATCCGGGCGATCGACTGGCGGACGTCGGCGTCGACGTCGGTGAACGACTCGATCGCGAACGACGGCGCCATCCCCGTGGCCTCCTGGAGCTCGGCCCGGAACCCGTCGTCGGTGATCGTCTGCATCCCGCAGCGGGTGTGGTGGATCAGCACGATCTCCCGCGTCCCGAGCCGGCGCTGGGAGATGGCCAGCGACCGGATCACGTCGTCGGTGATCACCCCGCCCGCGTTGCGCAGGATGTGGGCCTCGCCGTTCTCGAGTCCGAGCGCCGCGTAGAGGTCGATCCGCGCATCCATGCACGTGACGATGGCCAGCTGGCGCGCCGGGCGGACGTCGAGGTGGAGGGGATCGTGGCGCGCCGCGAACTGCGCGTTGTTCGCCACGAGGTCTTCGATCTGGCTCATGTGTCGCCTCCCGGGGCGGCCTGGATCGCGGTGATCGCGACCGTGTTGATGATGTCGGTCACGCTGCACCCCCGGCTCAGGTCGTTGACGGGCTTGCGCAGCCCCTGGAGGACGGGTCCCACGGCGACCGCCTGAGCCGACCGTTGGACCGCCTTGTAGGCGACGTTGCCCGTGTCGAGGTCGGGGAAGATGAAGACGGTGGCCCGGCCGGCGACGTCGCTCTCGGGCAGCTTCGCGGCCGCCACGCCCGGGTCGACCGCCGCGTCGTACTGGATCGGCCCCTCGATCTTCAGGTCGGGCCGGCGCTCGCGCGCGATCTCCGTCCCGCGCCGGACCGCGTCGACCCGCTCCCCCTTGGCCGAGCTGCCGGTCGAGTAGGAGAGCATCGCCACGTACGGGTCGATTCCGAAGCTCCGCGCCGTCTCAGCCGAACTGATGGCGATCTCGGCCAGCCCCTCGCTGTCCGGCTGGGGGTTGACCGCGCAGTCCCCGTAGACGAGCACCCGGTCGGCCAGGCACATGAAGAACACGCTCGAGACGAGCGCGCTCCCCGGGCTGACCTTGATGATCTCGAACGCCGGCCGGATCGTGTCCCCGGTCGTGTGCGCCGCCCCCGAGACCATCCCGTCGGCCGCCCCCCGATGGACCATCAGCGTCGCGAAGTAGCTCGGATCGCCGACGACGTCGCGGGCGAGCTCCTCGGTGACGCCCTTGTGCCGGCGCAGCTCGTGGTAGACGTGGGCGTATTCGTCGCGGACGCTCGCGGTCAGCGGATCGACGACCTCGGCCCCCGCGAGATCGAGGCCGAGCGCCGCCGCCCGGCCCCGGGTCTCCCGCTCGTCGCCGAGGATCGTCAGCTCGACGACCCGCCGGCGCAGGAGGATGTCCGCCGCCCGCAGGACCCGGTCGTCCTCGCCCTCGGGCAGGACGATCCGCCGGGGCGCCGCCTTGGCCCGCTCGATCAGCTCGTATTCGAACATGATCGGGGTCATCCGCTTCGACCGCGACCGGGCCAGCGCGATCCGCTGCCGCAGGGCCGCCGTGTCGACCCCGGCCTCGAACACGCCGATCGCCGTGGCGATCTTCCGCTCGTCGGCGGCGGTGATCACCGGCCGGACGGCGTGGACCGCCGTGGCCGTCGCGTAGGTCCCGGCCCCCACCTGGAGCACGGCGAACGGGGCGTCCTCGAGCAGCCGCCCGACCGCCGGGGCGACGGCGTACCCGCTGGTCAGCACGATCCCGGCGATCGCCGGGAAGGTCGGCGAGAGGGTGCAGGCGAGGCTCGCGATGACGATGTCCGGCCGGTCGCCGGGCACGATCACCAGCGTCCCGTCGACGAGGTCCTCGATGAAGTGCTCGGCGCTCATCGCCGCCACCGTCGTGTCGCGCACCTCCCGGCCCTGGAGCCCCGGCCCGTCGGCGAGGACGCGGGCGTCGAGCGCCGCGGCGACCTCGGCCACCGTCGGGCAGGCCAGCTCCTCGTTCTCGGGCAGGACGAACACGAGCTCGTCGTCGTCGCGCCGGGCGACCCGCTCGGCGACCGCGGCGGTCTGCCCGGCCGGCACGCGGTTGACGATCACCCCGACCGGCTCGCAGCCCTTGCGGGCGAGCGTCTCGTAGGCGACGCGCACGGCGGTGGCGCTCTCGCTCGGCGTCGTCCCGCGGATCACCGCGAGGACCGGGCAGGCGAGCTGACCGGCCAGCTGGGCGTTGAACTCGAAGTCGAGCCCCGGGGCCGCCCCGGTGAAGTCGGTGCCCTCGCAGACGACGAACTCGCACTGGCGCTCGAGCGCCTTGAAGGCGTTGACGACGCGCTTCTCGAGCTCCTGCTGCTCGCCGCCGGCGATCAGCTCGCTCGCCTCGGCGAGATCGAGCGCGTGCATGTCGGCGTAGGAGGCCTCGAGCTGGTAGCGGCTGCGGAAGAGCTCGATCTCCGGGTCGGGGACCCCGGCGGCCGGGACGATCGGCCGGAAGAAGCCGACGTTGCCGACGATCGAGAAGAGCATGTCCATCAGGCCGAGGGCGACCAGGGACTTCCCCGACCGGGGCTCCGTCGCCGTGACGTAGACGTTGCGTCCCAGAACCTGCGAGAGGCTCCGCGACCCCCCGAGGGCCCTGCCCCGGGAGCCCGGGACGGTCACGCGGCGAGGCGGCGGCAGTGCCCGGCGCCGGCTCGGGACCATGTCATGCGGGCATCTTCGCCGAAGCGGCGCCCGTAGGTCAAACCTGCCGCCGGAGGGCCGGTCGGGACCGGCTCGCCCGAGCTCGACCAGCCCCTAGACTCATCGCCATGTCCGGGATGCGCCGGTCCGGTGGGCCACGACGGCAACCCCGCCTCCACAGGTCGGGCGGCGGCGATGGCGCCGCCGGATGCCAGGCAATCCGCGGAATTGCAGGGCTTCTCCCCCGCGCCGGCGCCGCGGCTCCGCCGCGCCGGTTCGCGACGGCCGACGGGTTTGGCCCGCGGCCCTTGAAACGGACGGCCCCGGCAGGTTACGTTCCATACTCCGGCAGAGAATCTTGGAGGCCACAGTGTCCGTAAGCCAGGCGCCCAGCTCCGACGTCACCGCAAACCTCGCGCGGTATCGTCGGGCTGCCAACTACATCGCTGCGGCGATGATCTACCTGCAAGACAACCACCTCCTGCGAGAGCCGCTCAAGCCCGAGCACATCAAGCACCGCCTCCTCGGCCACTGGGGCACCGTCCCGGGGATCAACCTGATGTACGCCGGGCTCAACCGCCTGATCCTCGACACCGGCGCCAGCATGCTCCTGGTCACCGGGCCCGGGCACGGGGCACCGGCCAACCTGGCCAACCTCTGGCTCGACGGCTGCCTCGAGGACGTCAAGCCCGAGATCACGCGCGACGACCAGGGCCTCGGTCGCCTCGTCCGGTCGTTCTCCTGGCCCGGCGGCTTCCCGAGCCACATCGCCCCGATCGTCCCGGGGACGATCCACGAGGGCGGCGAGCTCGGCTACGCCCTGGCCACCGCCTTCGGCGCGGCCCTCGACAACCCCGATCTGATCGTCGCCTGCATCGTCGGCGACGGCGAGGCCGAGACCGGCCCGACGGCCGGCGCCTGGCACTCGAACAAGTTCCTCGACCCGGCGACCTGCGGCGCCGTCCTGCCCATGCTCCACCTCAACGGCTACAAGATCGCCAACCCGACGATCTTCCACTCGATGAGCGACGAGGAGCTGACCAAGCTCTTCGAGGGCTACGGCTGGCACCCCCTGATCGTCGACGGCGAGGACCTCGACGCGGCGATGGCCTCGGCCCTCGACACCGCCTACGCCGAGATTCGCGCGATCCAGAAGGCGGCCCGCGAGGGCAACCCACCCGAGCGGCCGGCCTGGCCGATGCTGATCGTCCGCTCCCCCAAGGGGTGGACCGGCATCCACGAGCTCGACGGCCTCCAAGTCGAGGGCACCGCCCGGGCCCATCAGGTCCCGGCGATGCAGGCGCGCACCAACCCCGTGCACCTGAAGGCGCTCGAGGACTGGCTGCGCTCCTACGACATCGACGAGCTCTTCGACGAGAACGGCGCCCCCGTCGCCTCGATCGTGGCGATGTGCCCGACCGGCGAGCTGCGCATGGGGGCGAACCCCCACGTCAACGGCGGGAGCCAGCGGGTGCCGCTCGATCTGCCCGACCTCGACGACCACGCGATCGCCCTCGACCGGCCGGGCGGGGCGATCGAGAGCTCGCTCGGCGTGCTCGGCGGTTACCTCGCCCAGATCTTCGAGCGCAACCGCGACGAGGCCAACTTCCGCATCGTCTGTCCCGACGAGGTCGCCTCGAACCGGCTCGGCGCCGTCTTCGAGGTCGAGAACCACGCCTGGCAATGGCCGCTCGACGCCATCGACGTCGGTCACTCCCACGACGGGCGGATCATGGAGGTGCTCTCCGAGCACAACTGCCAGGGCTGGCTCCAGGGCTACGTCCTCACCGGACGCCACGGCGTGTTCCCCTGCTACGAGGCGTTCATCCCGATCGTCGACGGCATGGTCAACCAGTACGGCAAGTTCCTCAAGATGTCGCGCGAGGAGGCGCCCTGGCGCAAGCCGGTCTCCTCGCTCAACTACCTGCTGACCTCCGAGGGCTGGCGCCAGGACCACAACGGCTACTCCCACCAGATGCCGGGCTTCATCAATTCGATGCTCAACCGCCGCGAAGAGAGCGCCCGCGTCTACGTCCCGCCGGACGGCAACACCCTGCTCGCGACGATGGAGCACTGCCTCGAGGCGACCGGCTGCATCAACCTGGTCATCGCCTCCAAGCTCCCGCTGCCCCAGTGGCTCTCGATGGACGCCGCCCGCGAGCACGTCAAGGCCGGTGCCTCGGTGTGGGACTGGGCGAGCAACAACGACGACGGCCAGCCCGACCTCGTCCTCGCCAGCTGCGGCACGATCCCGACGATCGAGCTGCTGGCCACGGCGAGCCTCCTCCGGGAGGAGGTGCCCGAGCTCAAGGTGCGCTTCGTCAACGTGACCAACCTGTTCGCCCTGGCCACCCCGACCGCCCATCCGGACGGGATGTCGGCCGGCCAGTTCCTCGAGGTGTTCACGCCGGCCCGGCCGGTGATCTTCAACTTCCACGGCTACCCGTCGGCAGTCCACCAGCTGATCCACCGCCGCCCGCGTCAGGAGCGCTTCCACGTGCGGGGCTACGTCGAAGAGGGCACGACCACCACTCCGTTCGACCTCCTGGCCATGAACGGCGTCGATCGCTACCAGCTGGCGATCGAGGCGCTCAGCCGCGTCGACATGGGGGTCAGCGAGATGGTGCGGGGGATGTCGGGCGGTTTCGCCGTGCGCAACATCGAGGGCGCCAACCGGGCGATCGCCAAGTTCCGCGAGCAGCTCGCCGAGCACCGGCGCTACATCCGCGAGGCGGGCGACGACCCGCCGTCGATCACCAATTGGGTGTGGCCGGGCGAGGAGCGGGTGACGGTATAGCCGCGGGTCGTCTGATGAGCTCCTCCGACACCACCTCGCGCGCCCTCGCCGAATTCGAGGCCGGCCGCTATCGCGAGGCCCGCGAGCTCGCGCTGGGCGGCCTCGCCGAGCGGCCGGACGACGTCGAGCTCCTCAAGCTCGCCGGCCGCAGCGGCGTCGAGCTCGGGCGCGACGACGCCGTCGCCCAACTCGAGCGGGCGACCGAGCTCGCCCCGAACGACGCCGACGCCTGGCACGCCCTCGGCGAGGCGCTGGCCACCGAGGGGCGCAACGACGAGGCCGGCTCCGCGTTCCGCAAGGCGGTCGAGCTCGACCCCGACGACCAGGTGGCCCTGACCCACCTCGGCCACACCTCGTTCGCCAGCGGCCGCGACGAGGAGGGCGTCAACTACCTCGCGCAGGTCGTCGAGCAGCAGCGGGGGCGCTCGACCGCGGCGATCAGCCTCGTCGACATGTACCGGACCCTCGGCCAACCCGACCAGGCCTTGGTCCAGGCGCGGCGGATCGTCGAGGCGGCCCCCGACGACGTGATGGCCACCCTCGACGTGGCCGAGCTCTCGCTGGCCGTCGGCGAGCTCGACGACGCGATGGCCGCCTTCCGGCGCCTGCGCGAGCTCGACGAGACCGCGGGCAACGAGGTCTACCAGATCCACGGGATGATCCAGGTCGAGCTCCGACGCGAGGACTGGAACGCCGCCCTCAAGCTCGCCCAGGAGGCGACGGCCGCCGATCGCCAGGGGCTGACGGCCGGCGTCGCCGCCTTCCTCGAGGCGCAGATCTCCGGGCCCGGGGAAGAGCCGGCGCCGACACGCGCCGAGGTCGACGCCGGTCTCGAGGCGTCGATGGCCCGCTACCGCGGGCTCCACGCCGACGACCGCCGCCTCGCGACGGACGACCTCCTTGGCTGAGGCCGCGACAACGAGCCGCGCCGCCTCGGCTGAGTGGTTCCGCTGCCCGTCGTGCGGGGGCTTCGTCTACCACAAGCGCCTCAAGCGCAACCTCGGGGTCTGCCCCGAGTGCAACCACCACTTCCGGCTGCGGATCCGCGAGCGCCTCGACCAGCTGCTCGACGAGGGGAGCTTCGAGGAGCTGAGCGGCGACCTCGTCGCCGTCGATCCCCTGTCCTTCGTCGACTCGAAGCCCTACTCGGCTCGGCTCGCCCAGGCCCAGGCTAAAGGGGAGACCCAGGTCGGAGCCATCCACGGGCGGGGGGCGATCGACGGCTTCGCGCTCGTCATCGCCGGGATCGACTTCGCCTTCATCGGCGGGAGCATGAGCGGCGCCGTCGGCGAGTCGATCACCCAGGCGGCCGAGCTCGCCCTGGCCGAGCGCACCCCCCTGCTCGTAATCTCCGCCTCCGGCGGCGCCCGCATGCAGGAGGGCTGCGTCTCGCTGATGCAGATGGCCAAGACCAGCCAGGCGGTGGCCCGGCTGGCCGAGGAGGGCGTGCTCTTCATCTCGCTGCTCACCGACCCGACCTACGGCGGGGTCAGCGCGTCCTACGCGACGCTCGGCGACGTCCTGATCGCCGAGCCGAAGGCGCACATCGGCTTCGCCGGCCCGACGGTGATCGAGCAGACGATCCGCCAGAAGCTCCCCGACGACTTCCAGACCGCCGGCTTCCTCATGGACCACGGCATGCTCGACCTGGTCGAGACGCGCGAGAACCTCCGGCGGACGATCCGCAACCTGCTCGAGCTCCATCACCAGGCCGAGGCCGCCCGCGGCGCCGATCCGGCCGCCGTCGCCGCCCGGCTCCCCGCGACCGAGGGCCGCCCGCCGATCTCCGATCCGGAGGAGCTCCCCGAGCGCGACCCGTGGACGATCGTCCAGCTCGCCCGGCACATCGACCGCCCGCGGATGCTCGACCTCGTCGGTTTCGTCTTCGACGGCTTCCAGGAGCTCCACGGCGACCGCCTGTTCGAGGAGGACGCGGCGATCGTCGCCGGCCTCGCCCGGCTCGGCGACCTGACCGTGATGGTCATCGGCCAGCAGAAGGGCCATACGACGACCGAGCTGATGGAGCACAACTTCGGCATGCCGGCGCCCGAGGGCTACCGGAAGAGCATGCGGCTGATGCGCTACGCCGCCCGCTTCGGGCTGCCCCTGGTCACGATCGTCGACACCCCCGGCGCCTACCCCGGGATCGGCGCCGAGGAGCGGGGCCAGTCGATCGCCATCTCCGAGTCGATCCTCCTCATGTCGCGCCTCCCCGTCCCGTCGGTTGCCGTGGTGACCGGCGAGGGCGGCAGCGGCGGCGCCCTCGCCCTGGCCACGAGCGACCGGGTCCTGATGATGGAGAACGCCTACTACTCCGTGATCAGCCCCGAGGGCTGCTCGACGATCCTCTTCAAGGATGCGGCCGCCGCCCCCCGGGCGGCCAAGGCCCTGCGCATCACGAGCCCCGACCTGCTGCGGCTCGGGGTGATGGACGCGATCGTGCCCGAGCCCGACGGCGGCGCCCAGACCGACCCGGCGGCCGCCGGCGCCAACCTCAAGGCGGCGATCGTCTCGAGCCTGGCCGAGCTCCTGCCCCTCGACCCGCAGGAGCTCGTCGCCCAGCGCTATGAGCGGTTCCGCAAGTTCGGGGCGCCGGGCCTCCAGCCGGTACTTCCGCCGATCACAGGGGAGACATGAGCGACAAGAAAGACGACAGCCACGCCGGCCCCGACCGCGGCCTGATCGAGTCCACCTGGGCCGAGGCCCGCGACCTGATCAAGCGCCTCGAGGGCACCACCGTCCAGCGGCTCGCCGTCGCCGCCGGGGAGTACAAGATCGAGATCGAGCGGGGATCCCCGGCCCCGGTCGCGGTGGCGGCGGGCGCGAGCGCCGCCCCGGCGCCGGCGCCGGCCGGACCGGTGGCCACCGGAGCCGGCCCCGGGTTCGGCGTCGCTCCCGGGGCCCGGATGGCCTCCGGCGTGTTCATGCTCGGCGACCTCGAGCCCGACAAGCGGATCCCGGTCCTCGCGCCCCTGGTCGGCACCTTCTACGGCGCGAGCGGCCCCGGGGCCAAGCCCTTCGTCGAGGTCGGGGACAACGTCGAGGCCGGCCAGACCGTGTGCATCGTCGAGGCGATGAAGCTGATGAACGAAGTCGCCGCCGGCGAGGGCGGGAAGGTCGTCGAGATCGCCGTGGAGAACGGCGAGTGGGTCGAGTTCGAGCAGGTGCTGATGTATCTGGAGCCGGCGGATGCCTGAGGCAGCCCGGCTCCGGCGCGCCCCGATCGGTTAGGAGCAGCCGTGTTCGAGAAGGTTCTCATCGCCAACCGCGGCGAGATCGCCCTCCGGGTGGCGCGAGCCTGCCGGGAGCTCGGGATCAAGTCGGTCGCCCTCTACTCGACCGCCGACGCCGAGTCGGCCGTCGTGCGCTTCGCCGACGAGGCCGTCCACATCGGGCCGCCCCACCCGGGCAAGAGCTACCTGAACATCCCGAACGTGATCGGGGCGGCCCAGAAGACCGGGGCCGACGCGATCCACCCAGGCTACGGCTTCCTCTCCGAGGATCCCTTCTTCGCCGAGATCTGCACCGACAACGGGATCACCTTCATCGGTCCCCGGCCCGACGTGATGGAGAAGGTGGGCGACAAGGCGATCGCCCGCGATCTCATGCAGAAAGCCGGGCTCCCGCTTCTGCCCGGGACGATCGAGCCGGTCCAGACGCCGGGGGAGGCCCAGGAGATCGCCGACTCGATCGGCTACCCGGTGATCATCAAGGCGGTCGCCGGGGGCGGCGGCCGGGGAATGAACGTCGTGCGCAAGGCCGAGGATCTGGTCCGCCTCTACAAGACCACCCGGGCCACCGCCCAGGCCGTGTTCAAGGACAGCGCCGTCTACATCGAGCGCTACCTCGAGGCCCCCCGCCACACCGAGGTCCAGCTCATCTGCGACCAGCACGGCAGCGGCGTCTACTTCTTCGAGCGCGACTGCTCGGTCCAGCGCCGCCACCAGAAGCTGATCGAGGAGGCCCCGTCGATCCATCTCGACGACGCCGCCCGCCGGGACATCGGCGAGCGGGCGGTCGCCGGGGCCCTGGCCGTCGGCTACACCGGCGCCGGGACGATGGAGTTCCTCCTCGACCACGAGGGGAACCTCAGCTTCATGGAGATGAACGCCCGGATCCAGGTCGAGCACCCGGTCAGCGAGATGATCACGAGCGTCGACCTCATCCAGGAGCAGATCCGCGTCGCCGCCGGCGAGCCGCTCTCGGTCAGCCAAGCCGACGTCGTCCTCCACGGCCACGCGATCGAGTGCCGGATCAACGCCGAGAACCCCGAGCGCGACTTCGCGCCGGCCGCCGGCAAGCTCGACATCTACGTGCCCCCCGGCGGTCCGTGGACGCGGGTCGACTCTCACTGCTATCCCGGTTGGACGATCGCCCCGTTCTACGACTCGCTGATCGCCAAGCTGATCGTCTGGGCTCCGGAGCGGGGCATGGCGATCGAGCGGATGGACCGTGCGCTCTCCGAGTTCCAGATCGAGGGGCGCGGGGTCAAGACGACGATCCCCTTCCACCGCCGCGTGATGGCCAACGCGCAGTTCCGCTCCGGCGACGTGACGACCGACTTCGTCGAGCACTTCCTCGCCACCGAGGGCGCCGTGGCCTGAACGGCCGCCCGGACCCGGCCCGAGATCGCGTCGGACGGCCTCTCCCGGTGTCGAACGCTGCCCCCCGGCCGAGGCGGTGGCGCGGTCGCGCCCCCTCGCCCGCCGGGGACGCGCGTCCGGACGCCGAGGTTGACCGCGACCCTCGGATCGAAGACAATCCCGATTGCCTATGCGTGCGCTGGAACGCGGCGCACGCCCCCGGGGGAGGAATGAGCTGTGGGCTACAGGTGCGTGGACGGAGATCTCGGGTCGGGCCTGGTGACAGGCCACTCGAGCCGGCGCGGTTCGCTTGCGGCGCGTGGCCCTCGATGCGGCGCCTGATGCCACCAGGCCGAGCGTCGAGCCGGGACCGGCCGAGTCGGGTGCCGGGGGAAGCCCGGAGCGCGGAGCCCTGATGCGGGCGCTCGTCATCGGCGGCGGGATCGGCGGTCTCTGCGCCGCGCGCATGCTCGCCCGGGTCGGTGTCGAGGCGGCCGTCTTCGAGCGCGCCGACGCCCTCGCTCAGATCCAGGTCGGCGGCGCGATCCATCTGTGGCACAACGGCATGCGGGGCTTGGGCGTCCTCGACCTGGCTGACCCGGTCGAGCGTCTCGCCGGTCGCGCGGCCGTGGTCGAGCGGGCCGAGATGCGCACCTGGCGCGGTCGGCGGATCACTTCGTGGTCGGTGAAGGACACCGAGCGCGAGCTCGGCGCCCCGACCCTCGGGGTGGTCAGGCCCGAGCTCCACCGCGTGCTCGTCGGCGGACTCGAGGAGGGCGTGCTCCGCCTCGGTCGACGGTGTGTCGGATTCGAGGCCCTCGACCACGGCGTCACGGCGCGCTTCGCGGATGGCAGCGAGGAGCACGGCGACGTCCTGATCGGCGCCGATGGGATCAGGTCGGCGATCCGCGCTCAGCTGTGGGGCGACGAACCGCCCCGCTTCGCCGGGTATGCGAGCCGGCAGGCGGTCGCGGAGTTCGCCGATGACGCTGCTCCCGTCGGACTGTTCCGCGTGGTCTGGGGACCGGGGGCGCGCTTCCTCTTCTACCGGGTCAGCGACGACCGCGTCTACTGGGAGGGCATCTTCGCGACGGAGGCCGGGGGCGCGGATCCTCCGGGCGGCCACCTCGAGGCCACGCTCGCGCGCTTCGACGGCTGGGACCACCCGGTCCCGGCGATCATCGCGGCCACCGCGGAGGACGCGATCTCGCGGACCGACGCCTACGACCGGCCAAGCATCCCGCGCTGGGGCGAGGGTCCGGTGACGCTCCTCGGCGACGCCGCCCACGCGATGACGAACGCGATGGGGCAGGGCGCGAACCAGACGATCGAGGACGCGGTCGTGCTCGGCAAGTGCCTGGCCGACGCCACCGACCCGGCAGCGGCCCTCCACGCCTACGAAGGCCAGCGGATCCGGCGCACGGCGAAGGTGAGCCAGCTCGCGTGGATGTTGAGCAGCATGAGCCGAATCCAGAACCCCGTCGCCCGCAACGCGCGGGACACCATGCTCACGGTCATGATGGCCACCCGCGGCAAGCGACTTCAGCGGAAGGACATGGCCTATGAGTTCTAGATCGTCGCGGGACGGCGCGTGACGGACCCCGACGCGGTCGTGGTCGGAGCCGGGCTCGGTGGCCTCGCGGCGGGCGCCTGCCTGGCCAAGGCGGGCAAGCGAGTGCTCGTGGTCGAGCGCCAGGATGGGGTGGGCGGAAACGCGCGCGCCTTCCAGCGCGGGCCGTACACGTTCGACCCCGCCGTGCACGTGACGGCGCGAGGTTTCGGCGTCGACTTCCTCGAGCTCATCCTCGGTGCGCTGGGGGTCCGCGACCGCCTCGACCTCATCCTGGCCAGGGAGACCTCCGCCGTGCACATCGCCGGCTCGCGTTTCACGCTGCCCACCGGGATCGAACCCCTGATCGAGTACCTGTCCGAGCAGTTCCCGGCCGACGCCGACGGCGTCGCCGCGTTCGTCCGCGTCTGCGCCGAGGCCACGCGCCAGTCGCAGGCACCTCCTCCCCGCGTCGCGACCAAGGATCTGGCGGCCGCGATGCGCGCGCTGCCCATGCTGTTCAAGTACCGGATGTCGACCGTCGCGGACGTGCTCGACGAGTTCATCACCGACCCCGAGGCGAAGTCGGTCTGCGGCGGCGAGTGGCCGTACCTCGGCCTGCCGCCGAGTCGCCAGTCGTTCATGGCCTACAGCGGGGTCCTCATGGCGATGTTGGAGCCCGGACCGGTCTACCCCCGGGGAAGCTTCCAGTCGCTCGCCGACGCTCTGGCCTCTGCCATCACCGAAAACGGCGGCGATATCCTCCTCGACACCGCCGTCACGGCAATCCCGGTCAAGGACGGACATGTCACCGGGGTGGTGCTCGAGACCGGCGACTTCGTGCCGGCGGCGGACGTCGTCTCGAACGCGGACGCCCGGTTGACCCTCGAGGGGATGGTCGGAGTCGAGCACCTGCCTGATCGCCTGGTCCGTCGCCTGGCGCGCATGAAGCCGTCGCTCTCGGCCTTCCTCCTGTACTCGGCGACAACCCTCGATCCGGCGGCCTTCGGCATCGCACATGAGACGTTCGTCTACCGGCACTGGGACCACGATGAGACGTACCGCGACGTCATGGGCGGCGGTCTCGGGGGAATGTGGTTGAGCGTGCCGACCCAGCATGATCCCGGTCTCGCGCCCGACGGCGAGCACATCGTGATCCTCACGTCAATGATGCCGTTCGACATCGGCGAGCCGTGGGAGACGGCCAAGCCCCGCTACACCGAGATGATGGTTGAGGAGGTCGAGGCGCATATTCCGGGATTCCGCGAGTCCACCACATTTCTCGACAGCGCCTCACCGGCGACGTTCCACCACTACACGCTCGCCCACGACGGCGCCGCCTACGGCTGGGAGAACACCCCGGCCCAGACGCAGCCGAAACGGATCGATTTCAAGACCCCGGTCAACGGCCTCTGGCTGTCGGGTCATTGGACGCATCCCGGCACCGGGGCGGTGCGCTCGCTGTTCTCTGGGGCGCAGGCGGCGGCGGCGATCGTGGGCCGCCCCAACCCGTTCGACTTCCTCGTCAACCTCGGGGTATGAGCGTCACGAGCCACGCCGTGACCCTCTGACCGTCTCGGCTCCCCCGCGCTGCCTCAGGCCTGGGGGCGGTCGGCGAGGGTCGCCGCGACGAACAGTGAGAACCCGAGAAGCCCCAACGGTCCCCGGGCGTACATCAGGCGGTCCCACTGCTTTCGCACAGCCGGGTACTCATCCTCGGGGAGTGTGGTCTCCACCCAGCCGGTGATCTTCTTGTCGAGCGGCCGGCTCAAGCCGACCAGGATCCCGAAGGTCGGGATCCACGCGAGCAGCCCGCGAGCGTAGAGCTGCTTGGCTCGCGGCGAGACGCGGTCGCCGCCGAACGTCAATAGTGCGACCGCCGCCAACCCGCCGGTGATTCCGCACGGGGGCATGTGCCGATTCGGCAGGTGGCTGAACAAGGCCCGGTGGATCTGGGCCGAGAGCTTCGTCGGAGCGGCATTGACGGCCGGAATCACGACGACCATCTCAAACGTGTAGGTCCCCGTGACGATCCCGCAGCAAACTAGGTTAAGGAATCGAAGTACGTCCCACACGGCGCCGTCTCCAACCTCGGGAACACCGGCGAGGCCATCGTAACGTCTCGGCAGGGACGCTTCAAGGCCCGCGACCGGCCGAGGCGGCAATGCCCTGGGTGCGGTTGCCTCGCGACCCGTGACGCAATATAACTCGCGGCCATGACGCGAGTGATCGTGATCGGTGCGGGAATCGGCGGCCTCGCCACCACGATCGCCCTGCGCGGGGGCGATCTCGACGTCGTCGCGTTCGAGCGGGCGCCCGATCTGGCGATGGTCGAGGTCGGCGCGGGCATCACGCTCTGGCCGAACGCCATGCTCGCCCTCGACCGGCTTGGCGTGGGCCAGGAGGTCCGCGACCGGGGGGCGATCATCCGTGGCTTCGAACAGCGCACGAGCCGCGGGCGCCTGGTCGCGCGATGGCCGCTGGAGGAAATGGAGCGGCGCCTGGGCGCGCCCGTGGTCGGGATCAACCGGCCCGACCTGCACGCGGTGCTGTCGGGGGCAGGCCGCTACTGCGTGCAGACGGGCGCCGCCGTCACGGACTTCGCCGACGGCGACGAGGACGTGAGCGTCACGCTCTCCGACGGGCGCGTCGAGGTGGGCGACGCGCTCATCGCCGCCGACGGGATCCAGTCCTCGGTGCGCGCCCGTCTCCTCAGCCCGGAACCGCCGCGGCACGCCGGTCTGGCGATCTGGCGCGCCAACGTCGCGCTCGAGGAGGCCGCGATGCCGGACGTGGACTTCATCCTCTTCTGGGGCAAGGGCGCCAAGTTCGTGTGCTTCCGCTCGGGTCCCGGCCGGCTGAGCTGGGAGGCGATCGTGGCGAGCGGCCCCGGCGGACGCGACGAACCGGGCACGAGCAGGGACGTGGTCCTCGACCGCTTCGCCAGCTTCGCGGACCCGGTGCTGCCGATCGTCGCGGCAACCGATCCCGGGGCGGTGATGCGCTCCGACGTGCTCGACCGCCCGCCGGATGAACGCTGGGGTACCGGGAGGGTCACGCTCCTCGGGGACGCCGCCCACCCGATGACCTTTGCCGTCGGCCAGGGAGCGGCGCAAGCCTTGGAGGACGCGCTCACGATCGCCGGCGCTCTCGACGGGGTCGTTGACGTGCCCGAGGCCCTGCGAGGCTACGAGCAGCAGCGGATGCGCCGGTCGGCGCATTTCCAGACGTTCGCCTGGCGCCTCGCCCGGGCTGGTGCCTGGAGCAATCCCCTCGCCTGCGGCGCGCGCGACACGTTCCTGCGCCTTACCTGTCCGGTGGCGTGGCGGGCTCAGGTCAAGGACATGACCCTTCCGGTGTAGGGCAGTCCGACGCCTCGGCGGGTTTTCGGTGATAGCCGGATCGGGCGGCGCAGCAGGACGATCAACTGCCCGCGGCTCTGGGCGCCGGTTCCCCCCAGAGACCGGTGGCGCGCGCTGCCCGGAGCGGTTAGAGTAGGCGGTATCCAGCTCGGCGCGCTGGCACTGGGGGTGCCAGGGACCCGCGTCCGCTGGACGTCTCTTCGACCGGAGGTGTTACGGGTGTCGGCTCAGCGTCTTCCCCCTACGCGACGCGACTTTGGGGCAGGGTGCGGCGCGCTGGTGATTCCCGATGCCGGGTGCCGGCAATCGGGGCCGGTCCTCCGATCGGCCGGCGGCGCCGCCCGCGCCGGTTCCGAGCCAGATCCGGCACGCGTCGGCCCGAGCGGCGGAGTTCCGGCGGCCGGTTCGGCGAGCAGATACTCGCCGTCCGTCCACGTCGATAACAGACGACCCTATAAGGAGAACCGATGAGTGACCGTGCGGCGTCGTTGGCGGAGATGAAGGCGTTTCGGACTCCCCAGGGGCGCTATGACGTAGCGATCCTGGGCGGCGGTCTGGCCGGCCTCTCGATGGCTCTCCAGTTGAAGCGCGCCCGCCCGGACACCCGCGTGCTCGTGGCCGAGAAGCGCGCCGAGCCTCCGCCCGAGGCCGCCTTCAAGGTCGGTGAGTCGAGCGTCGAGGTCGGGGCTTACTACTACCGCGAGATCCTGGGTCTCGCCGACCACCTCGAGTCCGCCCAACTGCGCAAGTACGGCCTGCGGTTCTTCCTCCCGGCCGGCGACAACAGCGACATCACCAAGCGGGTCGAGTTCTGCACCCCGCCGACCGACCTCGAGGTGTGGACCCACCAGATCGACCGCGGGCGCTTCGAGAACGAGATCTTCAATCGGGCCCGCGCCGCCGGCGCCGACGCCTTTCGCGGCTGGCGGGTGATGGAGGTCGAGATCAACCCGGGGGAGGACCATCGCGTCGTCCTCCAGCACGAGGGCGAGTCTACGGCGGTGACCGCCGGGTGGGTTGTCGACGCGTCCGGCCGGGCCAACATCCTGCGCCGGCAGCTCGGGATCGGCACGGCCACCGACCACCACATCAACGCCGCCTGGTTCCGCCTCGACGGCGGCCTCGACTTCGAGGACTGGACCGACGACGAGGAGTGGCTCGGCCGGGTGCCCCGGCGCCAGCTGCGCCGCTATGCGACCACCCATCTCTGTGGCCAGGGCTACTGGGTGTGGCTGATCCAGCTCGCCTCCGGACCGATCAGCATCGGCGTCGTCGCCGATCCCCGCTTCCATCCTTTCGATGAGATCAGCAAGTTCGACGCGGTGCTCGAATGGCTCGGCCGTCACGAGCCTCAGCTCGCCGCCGAGGTCGAGGGGCGTCTTCACCAGATCGAGGACTTCCTCGTGATCGAGGACTTCTCCTACGCGTCCACCCAGGTCTTCTCGGGGGATCGGTGGGTCCTGGCCGGCGAGGCCGCCGGATTCATCGATCCGCTGTACTCGCCGGGCTCAGACTTCATCGCCTACCTGAACACCTTTGGCGGCGACCTGATCTGCCGAGACCTCGACGGGGAGGACATCGAGGAGCGCCTGGACTTCTACAACTTCTTCTTCTTCCAGCTGTTCGATCCGACCTTGTACCTCTACCGGGACCAGTATCAGTTCTTCGGCAACGCGCAGGTCATGATGGCCAAGCTGCTCTACGACAATCTGGCCTATTTCTCGACGCTGGCCTTCCTCTACCTGCACGACAAGATGACTCAACTCGAGGACCTCGGCGACATCGTCGACGTCTTCCAGACGATCATCCCCCTACTCGGGCGCATGCAGGATCTCTACCGCGACTGGCATCAACTCGACCAGCGCAAGTTCGAAGGGGTGTCAGTGCTCTCGACCGGCTTCAAGCCGTTCATCAAGGCCCAGCACGAGATGGGCGTCCCGTTTGAAGCTGCGGAGATGGTCGACCGCGCCAGGGAGAAGGTCGAGGTCCTGAAGGCGGTCGCCGTGTGGACGTTCCACCTGGGCGCCAAGCACCTGCCCGACCCACCGGCCGAGGACGCGCGGATCAACCCGCTGATGGTCAGCCTCCGACCCGAGAAGTGGGAAGAGGAAGGGTTGTTCTCCGACGACGGGATGACCCTGGCCGAGGCCCTCGAGCTGATTCCCGGCATCGAGGAGTACGACCTCGTGGCTCGCGGCGCCACCCAGGTCGCGTAGCCCCCGCGACAAGGACGTGCTCGGCGCGGGCCCGGCCGGGTCAGCGCCGACGCACGGGCCGCCGGCCCAGCTCAACCGGGCATGTCCGCCTCAGGAAGCGGCTCAGGCAGGGAGGAGCGCGAGTATCTGCTCGCCGAACTTGGCGCCGCTGCCGGAGCCGAGGACGCGGCCGTTCGCATCGATGGCGACGGCCACTGCCTCCTGGTCGACTCCGCTGAGCCCAAAGGCCCGCACCACGTCGCCACTCCAATCCATCAGCATGACCACGTCCTGCGTCGGGTCCGCCCGGGGCGGCTTGCCCGCGGCCTCGAGAATCGCCGCCTCGTCCTTGACCGCTTCGGCGAACGCCTTCTTCAGCTGGCTCTTGACGATGATGCGCGCCGCCCGGGGGGCGCCTTGCAGGTCGCTCACGCCGATGATCGGCAGCTCGTCCGGATCGTACCGGCGCCGAATCGCCCCGATCCCATCCTTCATCTGCGGCGCGCTGTCCTTGCCGGCGAACGCCACGACGACCGCCCGACCCGAAAAATCTCTGAACGAGACGGAGTGCCCGAGCACATGGTCGAGTGTGAAGTCGGGAGCCTGGGCGGGGAGCTGTTGAGCGGACACTTCTCGCACCTCCGGTGGAATGACTTAGATCCGGCCAGCGGCGGGGCCAGTCGGTGACTGCCGACGCCGTCCCAATGGCCCGAATACTGTAGCCCGTCGCGACGGCCAGTGCCAGCCGCGCGGGGCTCGGTCGGTCGGTCGCACCGCGCGGCGGGATCGGAGCCCGACCGCCCGGCGGCGGGCGCCGCGCTCGAGCGGCGGCGGCCGGGCAGGCGCCACCGGATCCGCCACCGGCGGACGCGGTCATCGACGGGTTGACCGGACCGGTCCGGATGGGGTAAGAATGGTCGCTCGGTCCGACTCGCCCACGCCGGGGAGGGACCGCGAGCGCATGAGCTACGACTTTCACCGACGGACTCAGCGGGACGGGCCCCTACTGGTGAGCCGGCGGGCGGGTCGGCCGGGCTGATGGCCGACCGCGCGGCACCGCGCCCGGCGCACGGCCTTCGCCCGGGCACGGGGGCCGATCGCCAAGGATGCTCGCCAACCGGGTTGGCCCCCGGACGTGGCTGACTTGCGCGCCCTGATCGTCGGCGGCGGCATCGGCGGCCTCGCGACGGCACGGGCGCTCGCTCGGCTCGGCATGGACAGCGTCGTGTTCGAGCGGGTCGACAACATAGGTAAAATCCAGATCGGCGGGGGTTTCCACATGTGGACCAACGCCGTGCGGGCGCTCGCGCGACTCGGGCTCTACGACGAGGTGCAGGCCATCGGTGCCCCGCTCGAGGCGACCGAGTACCGCAGCTGGAGGGGCAAGCTGCTCGCCACCTGGCCCGACGGCGAGATCGCCGAAGAGCACAGCGTGACGGAGGTCGGGGTCAGCCGGCAGGATCTCCAGGCGCTGCTCGTGCAGGCCGTCGGCCTCGACCGCATCAGGCTCGGCGCCACCGTCACGGGCTTCGTCCAGCACGGCGACGGGGTCACCGTGCGCCTGAATGATGGGAGCGAGGAGCACGGGTCCCTCCTGATCGGTGCCGACGGCCTGCGCTCGACTATCCGCAGGCAGTTCCACGGCAACCCTCCCCCGCGCTACGCCGGCTACACGCAGTGGCAGAGCCTCGTGGCCGATCCAGGGGACGGCCGGCTTCCCCCGGGTCGGGAGCGCGTGCTCTTCGGTCCGGGGTCGCGGGGCATCCTCCATCAGGTTGGCGGTGAGCGTCTGTTCTGGGCCGCAGTCCTCTACGGTGAGCCGACGGGGCCCGAGGCGGCGGCCGGGCGCCGAGGAGCTCGTCCGCCGCTTCGCCGACTGGCAGGCGCCTCTGGCCGACGTGATTGCCGAGACCCCGCCGGACCAGATCGCCCGCCTCCAGATCTACGACCGACCGCCGCTCGCACGCTGGGGCGCGGGCCTCGTCACGTTGCTCGGAGACGCGGCTCACCCGATGACGACCAACCTCAGCCAGGGAGCGTGCCAGGTGCTCGAGGACGCGGCGGTGCTCGCCCGGTGTCTGGAGGAGGGCGACGAGGTCGAGCCGGCGCTGCGCCGCTACGAGGACCTACGCATGCCCCGGACGAGCGCCCTCGTCAGGCAGTCGCGTCGCATCGCCGGCCTCGGCGCCTGGCGGGGCAGCCTTCGCTGCGCCGTACGCGACCGGATGTTCACGATCGGCCTCTCGGGCCCCGGCCTCAAGTCGCACCGTCGCTTCGTCGCCGAGGCGCCGTGACCGGGATGCGAGACCCGGCCTGCCCGTCGCCCACCAAACGGGGGCGTTGATGGCGACGCTCCGCGTGACCTCCGGCCCGCTCACCGGCCACTCGATCAAGGTCGAGCGCGATCTGATCATCGGCCGCCAGGACGCCGACCTCACGATTCCCGACGTCGAGCTCTCGCGGCGCCACGCCGTGGTCCGACTCCTGGCCGATGGGGTCCTGATCGAGGATCTCAACTCGCTGAACGGGACGTTCGTCAACGACGAGCGGATCGACGCCCCGGCGACGCTGACCGAAAACGCGACGATCCGCGTCGGACGCTCGCTGATCGCCGTCGACCTGGAACCGCCCGCGGCGCATGCCCCCCCGCCACCCGCGGATGACGACCGCACGCGAATCGCCGCCGTGATTCCTATGGGCAAGCTGCCGCTCGGCGAGCCCGAGGCCGCCGACGCGCCGCGCGCCGCCGTCGCGCCGCGCCGCCGCCGTCGCGCCGCCGCCGCCGTCGAGCCGCCCGCCGCCGTCGAGCCGCCCGCCGCCGTCGAGCCGCCGCCGCGCCAGGCGCCGCCCCCGCGCGCCTGCCGTCCCGCCCGCCGCCGTCGAGCCGCCGGCGCAGGCGCCGCCCCCGGCGCCTGCCGTCCCGCCCGCCGCCGTCGAGCCGCCGGCGCAGGCGCCGCCCCCGGCGCCTGCCGTCCCGCCCGCCGCGGTCGAGCCACCGGCGCAGGCCCCGCCGCCAATCCCCGAGCCGGCCGTGACCCGCGTTCGGCCGGTGCCGCCGGACCTGATCGACGGGCCGGTCGGCGGGGAGGAGCCGGTGCGCGCGGGCGATCCGGCGAACCAACCGATCCCCGAGCCCAGCGTCACGCGCGTGCGCCCGCTTCCCGACCTGTCCGAGACCGCCACCGACCCGCCGCCGGCCGCGCCGCCGGCGCTGACGCGCGTGCGCCCGGTTCCCGACCTCGCGCCGGACCCCGCTCCCGCGCCCGCCGCGCCCGCGCCCAGCCCGCAGCCGAAGGGGTTCGCCGGCCTGCTGCGGCGGCTCTTCGGCCGCCGGAGTCGCAAGTCGTGAGACCGGCCACGCGTCGCCGTGTCCGCGGCCGGGGCGTGGCGAGCTTCGCCGGTGAATTACCATGGCGTCGTCCGGCCGCCGAGAGCGAGGAGGTTGCATGAGCGAGTCCGGTTTGGATGTGCCGCCGCATGTTTTGGATTACATTTCGGGGCAGAAGACCCTGACGTTGGCTACGGCGTCTCCTACGGGCGTGCCGCGGGCGAGCACGTTTCTTTATGTGAATGATGGGCCGGCGCTTTATTTTTGGGCGCGGCCGGATACGGTGACGGCGCGTCATGTCGCGCAGAATCCGGTGGTGTCGTTCGCGATTGATGAGTATTCGGCTGATCTGCGTGAGACGCGTGGGGTGCAGGGGTTGGGTGAGTGCTCGGTGTTGTTGAGTGGTTTGGAGATCGCGCGGGTTGCTGATCTGTTTGGGCAGAAGTTCCCGACGTTGTCTCCGGGGCAGACGTTGAGCATCTCGTTTTTTCGGATTGCCTCGACCGATCTTCAGTACATCGATAACACCGGTGGTTCGCCGGGCCGGTCGCAGGGCGAGTTCGGCGCGGAGTTCCGGCGTGAGCGGTCGTGGAGTGTGTTCTCCGATCTTCCGGTGTTGAAGGTTGACACGATCGCGGCGTCGCTGGAATCGGTCGCGTTCGGGAGTGGTGAGATCGTCGTGCGCCAGGGCGCACCGGCGGACAAGTTCTTCATCGTCGTCGAGGGGGCGGTCGAGGTCGTGCGCGAGGTCGCGGGCGCTGAGGAGACGGTCGCCTCGCTGGGCAAGGGCAATTTCTTCGGGGAGATGGCGATCATGCGCGACTCGCCGCGCGCGGCGAGTGTGCGGACGACCGAGCCGACGAAGCTGTTGAGCTTGGACCGCGAGAGCTTTCGTGACGTCGTCGCGCAGGCGCTCGGGACGACAACCGACTTCGACAAGGTCGTCCGGGCTCGCCTGCGCGCGCTGGGACAGTCGAGCGCGTAGGAGGGAGGGCGATGACGAGCATCACCGGCGGGGACCTTCGCAAGGTCCTCGGTTCGTTCGCCACCGGAGTGACGGTTATCACCACGCGCGGTGAGGAGCACGCGTATGGGATGACGGCCAACGCGTTCTCGTCGGTTTCGCTCGATCCGCCGCTGATCCTCGTCTGCGGTCGCCGCGCCTCGGAGGGCTGCGAGTACATCGAGCGCAACGGCGTGTTCGCGGTCAACATCCTCGCCGCTCACCAAGAGCCGCTCTCGCGCTACTTCGCCTCCAAGGATCGACCCCGCGGCCGCGACGCGTTTCGCGAGGTACCCCACCGCATCGCCGTCACCGGAGCGCCGATCCTCGACGGCACCGTCGCGTTCCTCGACTGCTCCCTGCACGCCGTCCACGACGCCGGCGACCACCGCATCTTCATCGGAGAAGTACTCGAGATCGACCTCGAACCCACCGCCGAACCCCTCATCTTCCACGGCGGCGCCTACCGCTTCATCACCACCTGACGGACCCCGACCCCGACGGCTGCGTGAGCTCGCTCGGGTCCCGGCAGCGCCCGCCCACGCGACCGCGGCACCTCGGAAACTTGCTCGGCCGCGGCTTGAGCGGCCGAGCCGGACCCGTTAGAGTGGCCCCGACCCACGCGCGGCGGCCCCAGACCACGAGTTGACGGAGGAGCAGCAGGTGTTCGCGGACGACCTTCTCGCATACGGCCCGGTCGGCGCGCCGTGTCCAGGCAGTCTGCGGGTTTTCTGCGGGCCGGCGACGAGGCGTCCACGCTGGCCATCATGCCCTCGATCTCGCCCCGGTCGAGTGGTGCTCGCCGAGCCGGCGCGGAGCCGCTGACCCAAGCCGTTCCGGCGCGGCTAGGACACCCGAACAGATGCAGCGCAGCCTCGTCATCGCTCGCTACAACCTGCGTATGGTGCTATCAGACCCGGGGCCCCTCATGCAGTTCGTGGTTACGCCGCTTCTCCTCATGGCGGTCCTCCGGTTGGCCCAGAAGGTGCTCCTCCAGTCGGAGGGCTTCATCTCCGCCAACGGCTCTGAACAGGTGGTGCCCGGGTTCACCTTCATGTTCAGCTTCTTCTGGGTCGGCTACATCGGCCGGATGTTCTTCTCCGAGCACGGCTGGGGAACCTGGGAGCGTCTCCAGACGACCTACGCCAGTCGCGCGGAGATCATGGCCGGCAAGCTGGCCCCGTTCTTTCTGTTGATCCTGGCCCAGCAGGTGCTCGTCTTCACCATTGGCGGGCTCCTCTACGGGTTACCCTTCCTCGGCGGTCGTGTCCTCTTGCTCATCATCGTGATGGTCCCACTTGTGACTTGTGTGCTCGCCTTCTCCCTCGTGCTGATCTCCCTCCTCGGAACCCTGTCCCAGCTCGAAGCGGCGGCGCAGGGCGTCCAGATGGGTCTGGCCACCTTCTGCGGAGCCCTCGTGCCGCTGGCGGCGCTCCCGAAGATCGTCCAGGACATCGCCCACGGCCTACCGCTCTACTGGCCGTTGCATGTCGCCCGTTCGGTCATCCTCGAGGGGAAGGGCATTGGTGTCGTGATCCCGAGCGCGCTGGCCCTGATCGGCTTCACGGCGCTGTTCACGGCGATCGCCGCGAGCAGGTTCAGCTTCGGCGAGGCGAAGTCGGTCAAGGTCTGAGATGGCGGGTGAGCTGCTGCGGATCGTCGCCGGACCCGCGCCGGCTGTGAACATCCCCATCCTCGACGAGGTGATCATCGGTCGCGGCGATCCCGCGGTCCCGCACTTCGAGAAGGACGAGGAGATCTCCCGACGGCACGCCCGCCTGGCCCGGGCCGGCGACTACTTCGTGCTCGAAGATCTCGGATCCACGAACGGCACGTTCCTCAACGGCTGGCGGATTCCGGCGCCGCAGCTGCTCAACCCGGGCGATCGGGTCGAGGTCGGAACGACGGTGGTCGAGCTCGTCGCCTCGGCGAGCGCGATCAGTCGACGGCCGGTGATCATCTCGGGCGTCGCCGGTTACGAGGACCTCCGGCCGGCGCGCCAGACGTCCGTCCTCTACGTGACCGGGCTGAAGAAGTCCTACGGATCGCTGCATGTCCTGCGCGGGGTGGACATGGAGATCCAGCCGGGCGAGATCGTCGGGCTGCTTGGTCCCAACGGAGCGGGCAAGACGACATTCGTGTCGATCGTCGCCGGGGTGCGGGGGGCCGACGAGGGCGAGATCTTCGTCCACGGCATCGACGCGCTGCGCGACTCGCGCAACGCCCGCCGCCACCTCGGGATCGCGCCCCAGGATCTCGGCGTCTACCCGGCCCAGACCGTACGGCGCAACCTCCAGTTCTTCGGTCGGCTCAACGGCCTTCGCGGCGCCCGGCTCGACCGCCGCGTGGAGGAGGTGGGCGAGGCGCTCAGCCTCACGCCGAAGTTCGACGCGCTCGCCGGCACCCTGTCCGGCGGCCAGAAGCGGCGGCTGCACACCGGCATGGCGATGCTCCACAGCCCGCCGCTGCTGATCCTCGACGAGCCCACGGTCGGGGCCGACATACGAACCCGCCAGGAGATCCTCGACGCCGTGAGGACGTTGGCCGACGGCGGTACCGGCATCTGCTACTCGACCCATTACCTGCCGGAGATCGAGGCGATGGGCGCCTCCGTGGCGATCCTCGACGGCGGCCAGATCATCGCCCGCGGGTCGATCGCCGAACTGATCGCGAAGTACGCCTCCCCGTACATCGAGTTGACCTTCGACGGCCCGCCTCCGGCGATCCGGGTCGACGGCGAGGTGACCCGTGACGCCTCCGTGCTGCGCATCAAGACAGATCGACCGAACAAGGTGGCGGCCGAGGCCATCGGCGCGCTCGGCGCGGAGGCGACCCGCCTGATCGATGTCGAGCTCGTCCGGCCGAGTCTCGACTCGGTCTACCTCCAGTTGACCGAGCGCCGCTACGCCAGCGGTGCCCCCCCGGCCGAGGAACCTGCCGCCGAAGCGACCGACGAGGCGGCCTGAGCTCGGAGGACCGCGCGCACCCGGTCAGGCTTCGACGACCGGAAGCACGATGTGTGACGGCCGCGCCCGATCGTGGAAGACGGTCTGGCGGCCAGGCCGGAGGTCGTCTGGCCCGTCCTCCCCGAGGCGGCAGCCGCTGTTGGCGTTCCGATCGAAGCGGGGGAACGAGCTGCTCGTGACGATGACGCGAATGCGGTGTCCTTCGAGGAAGAGGTTGCTCGTGGCGACGAGGTCGATCCGGTACTCGTACGGGCGGCCGGGCTCAAGCGCCCGGGGTCGGTCGAAACCGCCGACGTAGCGTCCGCGAAGGATGCCCTCGGCGAGGATTCGCGAGAAGCCGTCAGGCTCGACGTCGCAGAGCTTGGCGACGAAGTCGGTGTCGGGGCCGCTGGTCGCCGCGTGCAGCACCACCAGCAACGGGCCGGTGACCTCGATCGGCTCGGTCAGCGGCGCGGAGCTGAAGACGAGCACGTCGCGGCGGCCCTCGAGCGGCCGCTGATCGAGCGGGCCGGCATTCGTCTGGAGCACGCGGCCCGGGAGCGACGCCGGCCCGCCGATCGTCGGTGCCGGGTCGGCCGGGTCGAAGACGTACGCCTCGGCCGGCTCCTCATCCGGCTCTGCGGTCGAGAGCCCGCCGCCGGCGACCGCGACGTCGCCCTCGCCGTGGAGGTACCAGCGCGTCTCGCGGGCGCGAGCGAGCGGCCAATCGCGTTCGTCTCGCCACCGGTTCGCGCCCATCACGAAGATGCGCACCGGCGCCTCGCCGGACGCGCCGGCGCCACCCTCGGCGTGGGTCGCGTAGAAGTCGAGCTGCACGTCGGCGAGGTCGATCCGATCGTTGTCGCCGAACGCCTCGAACGTCTTGTCGGGGAAGGGACCGTAGGTGCTGCCGTGAGCCCAGGGACCGATGAGGAGCCGGCTCGCCTCGCGCGCGCGCGCGGAGCCCGCCGAGTCGCGCATCCCCTGGTAGTTCTCGAGCGTCCCCTTGAGCAGCAGGTCGTACCAGCCGCCGACGTTGTAGGCCGGCACCGTGATCCGGGCGTAGCCGCCAACGGGCTCCAGCGAGCGCCAGTAGTCGTCCTCGGTCTGGTGGGCCAGCCAATCGCGGTAGAAGGTCGCTGCCGGACTGTCCTGCAGGAGCGGCGGATCGCTGATCGGGAGGTGCCGGAACTGGCTGGTGAGCGAGCCGCGGGCGCCGGGGGTCATCATCTGAATCCAGAACAGGTTGAATCCGAGCTGGAACGCTCCGCCCTGGTAGATCCAGCCGTCGTAGTAACGGCTTCCGGTGACGATCGGAAAGATCGCCGTCAGGTGCGGCGGCCGGGTGGCCGCGGCCAGCCACTGCGTGGCGGCGCTGTAGGAGCGACCGGCCATCGCGACCGAGCCGCTGCACCAATCGCGCGCGGCGAGCCATTCGACGCTGTCGAAACCGTCGGGACCCTCAGCCCGAAACGGATAGAAGTCGCCGTCGGAGGCGAAGCGCCCGCGAACGTCCTGACAGACGAGGGCGACGCCGGCCGCCGTCGCCACCTCCGGATCCAGTGCCGCCGGCGGCGTGAGCCGCCGGCTGCGGTCGTAGGGCGTGCGGTTGAGCACCGCCGGCACCCGTGCGTCGCCCGGCGGCCGGTAGATGTCGGCCCGAAGCACGACGCCGTCGCGCATCGTCATCGACACGTCGCGCTCCTCGATCACGCTACGTTTCTCGGCGGTGGCCGCATCGCCAGACGGTAGCGCACCCGCGGTCGCCGGCCCGGCGCTCGGGCGGGCGGCCGGGGCGGTTGAGTGCGGGTATGGGGCGTCTATGATTCGGCCCGTCCGGTGGGCCTGAGCGAGGAGGTTGCATGAGCGAGTCCGGTTTGGATGTGCCGCCGCATGTTTTGGATTACATTTCGGGGCAGAAGACCCTGACGTTGGCTACGGCGTCTCCTACGGGCGTGCCGCGGGCGAGCACGTTTCTTTATGTGAATGATGGGCCGGCGCTTTATTTTTGGGCGCGGCCGGATACGGTGACGGCGCGTCATGTCGCGCAGAATCCGGTGGTGTCGTTCGCGATTGATGAGTATTCGGCTGATCTGCGTGAGACGCGTGGGGTGCAGGGGTTGGGTGAGTGCTCGGTGTTGTTGAGTGGTTTGGAGATCGCGCGGGTTGCTGATCTGTTTGGGCAGAAGTTCCCGACGTTGTCTCCGGGGCAGACGTTGAGCATCTCGTTTTTTCGGATTGCCTCGACCGATCTTCAGTACATCGATAACACCGGTGGTTCGCCGGGCCGGTCGCAGGGCGAGTTCGGCGCGGAGTTCCGGCGTGAGCGGTCGTGGAGTGTGTTCTCCGATCTTCCGGTGTTGAAGGTTGACACGATCGCGGCGTCGCTGGAATCGGTCGCGTTCGGGAGTGGTGAGATCGTCGTGCGCCAGGGCGCACCGGCGGACAAGTTCTTCATCGTCGTCGAGGGGGCGGTCGAGGTCGTGCGCGAGGTCGCGGGCGCTGAGGAGACGGTCGCCTCGCTGGGCAAGGGCAATTTCTTCGGGGAGATGGCGATCATGCGCGACTCGCCGCGCGCGGCGAGTGTGCGGACGACCGAGCCGACGAAGCTGTTGAGCTTGGACCGCGAGAGCTTTCGTGACGTCGTCGCGCAGGCGCTCGGGACGACAACCGACTTCGACAAGGTCGTCCGGGCTCGCCTGCGCGCGCTGGGACAGTCGAGCGCGTAGGAGGGAGGGCGATGACGAGCATCACCGGCGGGGACCTTCGCAAGGTCCTCGGTTCGTTCGCCACCGGAGTGACGGTTATCACCACGCGCGGTGAGGAGCACGCGTATGGGATGACGGCCAACGCGTTCTCGTCGGTTTCGCTCGATCCGCCGCTGATCCTCGTCTGCGGTCGCCGCGCCTCGGAGGGCTGCGAGTACATCGAGCGCAACGGCGTGTTCGCGGTCAACATCCTCGCCGCTCACCAAGAGCCGCTCTCGCGCTACTTCGCCTCCAAGGATCGACCCCGCGGCCGCGACGCGTTTCGCGAGGTACCCCACCGCATCGCCGTCACCGGAGCGCCGATCCTCGACGGCACCGTCGCGTTCCTCGACTGCTCCCTGCACGCCGTCCACGACGCCGGCGACCACCGCATCTTCATCGGAGAAGTACTCGAGATCGACCTCGAACCCACCGCCGAACCCCTCATCTTCCACGGCGGCGCCTACCGCTTCATCACCACCGCCTAGCCGTCGATGCCGGTCGCCGCCGGCGGCGGGACCGACCGCTAGCCCGTTCGCTCGACGAACTTCGCCAGCTTCTTCGGCGAATCGGCGGCGAGCGTCTCGACATCGGGGTCGATCTGGCGAACGAGGCCGCTGAGCACGCGTCCGGGGCCGAGCTCGAGGAAACGCGTGCACCCCGCCCCGACCAGCCAGCGCACGCAGTCGACCCAGAGGACCGGGCTGGCGATCTGAGCGATCAGCGCGTCGCGCACCGCCTGCGCGGTCTCCACGGCGCCCCCCAGAGCGTTCGACACCAGCGGCACCCGCGGGTCGCTCCAGGTGATCGTCTCCATCGTCTTGGCCAGACTGCTCTGCACCGGTTCCATCAGCTCGCTGTGGAACGCCGCCCCGACCTGGAGCCGGATCGCCCGCTCGGCGCCGGCCTCCTCGGCCAGCTCGAGCAGGCGCATCACCCCGGCCTCCTCGCCGGACACGACGGTCTGGGTCGGCGTGTTGAGGTTCGCCGGGGCCACGGTGCCCCGCTCGGCCGCCGACTCGCACAATCCGGCCACCTGCTCGGCCGGCAGCCCGATCACCGCCCCCATCGCTCCGGGGCGCTCCGACTGGATCGCCGCCATCAGGCGGCCGCGCTCGGACACGAGCCGCACGCCGTCCTGCGCCGACACGCAGCCGGCCGCCACCGCCGCCGTGTACTCGCCGAGGCTGTGGCCGGCCACGAAGTCAGCTGTGATCCCCGCCTCCTCGGCCAGCTCGAACATGGCCATCGAGATCGCGAACAGCGCCGGCTGGGCAACCTCGGTCCGCGTCAGCTCCTCGATCGGCCCGTCGCGGCAGAGGTCGGCGATGGGCAGCCCGGAGGCGTCCTGCGCGAGCGTGAGGTACCGCTCCACGACCTCGGGCCGCGCGGCGAGCGCGTCGCCGCCCATGCCGACCCGCTGCGACCCCTGTCCGGGGAAGAGGAAGGCCGTCTTGCTCATTCCGCCGCTCGCTTGACGATCGAACCCACCCCTCCAATCCTATTCGTCGCCGAACGAGGGCGTCAAGCGGCGCGAGGCGCCGCCCCACTGCGCCCCGGCGCGCGGAATCACACCTGGACGCCGTCTCCGGCAAGCGCTACGATCGCGAAAGTGGCACCGCTCAAGGGGACCGCGCGACTGCTCTGGGGATCGACTGCCGAGGAGATCCGTCCGATCGCCGACGCGATCGTCTTGGGCCGGGACAACGCCGATGTCGTGCTCACCGACTCGGAGGTCTCCCGGCGACACACCATCCTGCGTCCGGTCGCCGACGGTATCGAGATCGAGGATCTCGGGTCGACGAACGGGACCTACGTGGACGATCAGCGAGTCGACGGCAAGGTCACCATCACCAAGACGGCAACCGTCCGTCTCGGCAACACACAGCTGACGATCGAGGTGCCCGCAGCCGCGGCAGGCGATCTCGCCCCGCTCGCACCCGACGCCCGGCCGCCGGCTGAGGTGACCGCGGCGCGGCAGATTCCACCCGGACTCGCCGCCGGAGCCGGAGCGGGCGCCGACGCGCCGGCTCCGTCCACGCCCCCTTCGGGCCGCGCGACGGCACCGCCGGCCGCCGCGGGCTCAGCCGCGCCGCCGCCGCCGTCGAAGGCGCCGCCGCGCCCGCGGACCCCGGCGTCCGCGAGCCGAGCGCGCCGGTCGGGTGCGAAGCGACGCGTCGGGCGGCTCCTGCCCCTGGTCGTGGCCGTCCTCCTCCTGGGGGTCGTGGTCGTCCCGATCTTCGCCTCCGCGTTCGCCGACTTTCAGATCGATTCCGGCGCCTCCGTCTGCGCCAAGCACTTCCCCAGGGTGATTCGAGACGGCTTTCCCGAGCCAGCGATGCGCTTCAGTAAACACGGCGTTCTCGACACCACGCTGCGCGAGGCGACCGGCTCGATGATGGTCAACGGCAGCCCCGTCCCCACGTTCCAGTACGAAGGTGGCCTCCCCGGTCCCACGCTCGTCGTCTGTCCGGGTGATGAGCTGGTCGTGCATCTCCAGAACCGCCTGCCCCTCCCGACCAACCTCCACGTCCACGGCCTCCACGTGAGCCCGCAGGGCAACAGCGACAACGTCTTCATCGGCGTCGGGCCGCAACAGAACTTCACCTACCAGATCCGAATTCCCAACGATCAGTCACCCGGCTCCTTCTGGTACCACCCGCACTTTCACCCCCTCGTCCAACCCGAGATCTCCGGCGGCCTGGCCGGGGCGATCGTGGTCGAAGGCGGGCTCGACAACGTCCTCGCGAAGATTCCCCAGCGGCTGATGGTGATCCAGGGCGGCAAGGACGTGCCCGGGCCGAGCGGCCCGCTTCCGCTTCCGGGTGGAGCACCCCTCCCCCCGGCCCTCCCGGGACCAGGCCAGCTGCTCGTGAACGGCGTCGTCGACCCGACCGTCAAGATCCGGCCCGGGGAGATCCAGCGCTGGCGCATCTTCAATGCCACGGCAGGCCGGATCCTCCGCTTGAAGATGCCCGGCGAGACGTTCCAGGTGCTGGCCGAGGACGGGGCCACGCTGCGTAACGTGCGCCCGGCGACCCAGCTCGACATCGGTCCGGGGTCGCGACGCGAGGTGCTCGTCCGCGGCGCCGCGGCCGGCCGGTATCAGCTGGCCGCCGTTCCCTTCCAGCAGTGCTTCAGCGCCTGCTTCGACCCCCGCGCCGGGATCACGAACTCCGGACGCATCTCGACGCAGGAAACCGTTCTGACGATGGCCTCGGCCGGAGTGCCGGCCCGCGACAAGATGCCGGGCGGCGTCGCTAGACCGCGGGGGGCGCGACCTGCGCAAGATGAAGGTGGACGTCCATCGCACGATCGTCCTCGCCCGCGTGGTCTCCCCGACCATGCCTCCGGTCTTCCCCCTGGACGGGAAGGTGTTCGACCCGAACCGGGTCGACGTGACGATGAAGCTCAACTCGGTCGAGGAGTGGACCGTCAAGAACACCATCACGCCCACCCACAACGAGTGGCACACGCTCCACATCCACCAGAACCCCTTCCAGGTCATCAGTCGCGATGGGAAGCCGCTCGACTACGTGGATTACGAGGACAACGTCCTGCTGGCCCCGGGGGAGACCGTGGTCATCCGCCTGCATCCGACCGACTTCGTCGGCAAGTTCGTCTTCCACTGCCATCTGACCTTCCACGAGGATCAAGGGATGATGGCCGTCGCCCAGGTTCTGGCCAATCCGACCGCGGCCCAGGTCAAGGCCGGCTCGACGGTCGACTTCGGCATGATGCCGATGAGCTACTCGATGGGCCCGATGGAGGGTCCGATGGCCACGACCTCCTCGAGCTCCACCACCGCGATGGGCGGGATGAAGATGGGGGCCTCCGGGACCGCCCGCTGAGGAGCGCGGCGCGGGAGGCGGCCCGCCGCGAACCCGAGTGGAGCGGGCGCCGCCGGTCCGGGCGCCGGATCGCGGCGCGGCGCCGCGGTCAGGCGTCGAGCGGACCGAGGACGATCGCGAAGTTGGTCCCGCCGAGCGAGGCGCTGTTGACCAGCACCGGCCCGACCGGGCTCGCCTCGGCGTCCCCGTGGCGCCAACCGGTCAGGGCCAGGGCGATGTTCATCGGTGCCCCCGCCCCCATCGGCTCGCCGAGGCGGAGCTTCGGCGCTAGGACGGGCGGCGGGGCCGCCCCGAACAGCCGCTCGATCGCCGCCGACTCGGCGTCGTCGGCGACCTTCAGGCCGCACCGGTTGGCCCAGATCGCGACCACGTCGGCCGGCTCGATCCCGGCCCGCTCGAGCGCGAGGCGCATCGCGCGCTCGATGCCCTCCCCGGCCGGGTCCATCCGCCCGACGCCCAGGGCGTCGCTGGTCACCGCCACCCCCAGGACCTCCGCGTAGGGCTCGGCCCCCCGGGCGCCCGCCGTCCCGAGGCGCTCGACGACCACGGCGATGCCCGCCTCGCCGAGCGCCATCCCGTCGGCGGCGCCGTCGGCCGGCGGCGAGGCGGCCAGGACCCCCAGGCCGCGATAGGCGGTGATGACCGTGTCGGTCAGCGTGTCCACGCCGAGGCAGATGACCGCGTCGGCGTGGTCGGTGCGGGTCAGGTCGAAGCCGTAGCCGACCGCCGAGGCGCCGGCCCCGTGGCCGGCGGTCACCGTCGAGGCCGATCCGAGGGCGCCCACCTTGATCGCCACCTGGCCGCCGGCGGCGTTGTAGACCGTGTTCGGGAACACCGCCGGGTTGGCTCCCCGCGCTCCCTCGGTGATGATCGGCGCGCTGAAGTCCTCCATGCTCTCCATCGGTCCGACCCCGGTGCCCAGGATCACGCCGACCCGGACCCGGTTCTCGTCCGAGAGCTCGAAGCCGGCGTCGGCCAGGGCCAGGCGCGAGCCGATGATCGAGAACAGCCCGAGCCGGTCGACCCGCTTGCGCTCCTTCGGCGACATGAAGTCGCCCGCCGAGAGCGCGACCCGGGCGATGCGGACCCCGTCCTCGTCGGCGGTGCAGTCGCGCTCCGACCGGTAGGCCTCCCACAGGGCGTCGAGGTCGGTGCCCGCCGGGGTCAGCGCCGCCAACCCGGTGATCACGACGCGGTCGAGCGCGGGGGTCGGCGGGCCCTCCGGCCGGCCGCCGGTGCGGGCGAACACGACCGAGGCGTTGGCCCCGCCGAAGGCGAAGTTGTTCGACAGGGCGACGTCGATCGTCATCTCCCGCGCCGTGTTCGGGACGTAGTCGAGGTCGCACTCCGGATCCGGCGCCGTGAAGCTCGCCGTCGGCGGGGCGACCTGCTCCTGGACCGCCCGGGAGGTGATGATCGCCTCGGCCGCCCCGGCCCCGCCGAGCAGGTGGCCGACCATCGACTTGGTCGAGCTGACCGCCGCGTGGCGGGCCGCCGACTCACCGAGCCCGACTTTGGTGGCCGCCGTCTCGGCCGGGTCGTTCTTGGCCGTGCCCGTCCCGTGGCTGTTGACGTAGTCGATCTCCTCGGGGTCGACCCCCGACGCGGCCAGGGCCGCCCGGATCGCCCGCGCCGCCCCCGCGCCCTCGGGATGCGGCGCGGTCGGGTGGTAGCCGTCGGCCGAGAGGCCGTAGCCGAGCACCTCGGCGATGATCGTCGCCCCCTGCTCGCGGGCGAGGTCCTCGCGCATGAGGACGAGCATCCCGCTCCCCTCGCCCAGCGAGAGGCCCTTCCGATCGATCGAGTACGGCCGCGCCGGCTCGGGGGAGAGCGACTCCAGCGAGTTGAAGCCGGCGACCAGGATGTCGGAGAAGGCGTCCGAGCCGCCGGTGAGCACGGCATCCGCCTGCCCGGAGCGGATCAGGGCGCTGGCGTAGCCGAGCGCGTTGGCACTCGCCGCGCACGCCGTGTTGACCGAGAGCGCCGGCCCCTTGAGGCCGAAGGCCCCGCTCAGCGCCTCGGAGAACGCCTGGGGCGAGACGAGCAGGACGAGCGCCGGGTCGGCCTCCTCGCCGTTGTGGCGGCGGACGTACCACTCGCGTCCGGCGAGCAGGCCGGCGTTGCACGTGCCCACCACGACGCCCCACCGCTCCGCCGGGATCGGACCGACGCCGACACCGCAGTGGGCCATCGCCTCCTCGGCCGCCCGCATCGTGAAGTCGAGCGCGCGATCGCTCCAGTCCTCCGGGTGGCGGTAGTCGTGCTCGGGGAGGTAGGGGACCTGGACCTCGCCGCCGATGCTCGTCCGGAAGCCGTCCATCGACATGTGCTGGACCTCGCGGATGGCCACCCGGCCGCCGACGACCCCGTCCCAGAACGCCGGGGCCGACGACCCGTGGGCGGTGACCGCCCCCAGCCCGGTGATGACCACTCGCGTACCGTTTTCAGCCACAGCGTTTCCTCCTTCAGACGGCGCGGACGGCGAGCGCCACGTTTTGACCCTCGAGTCCCCGCGCGAGGGCCATGGCCTCGCGAATCGGAGCCTCGCGCGCCTCGTCGGGCACCCAGTCGATGGTCGCGCAGACAGGATCGGGATTGGTCAGGTTGAGCGTCGGCGGCACGACTCGATGATGGACGGCGAGTGCCGCCACCGCGAAGTTGAGCGCCCCGGCGGCGGCGCCGAGGTGCCCGCAGGCGGCCTTGACGCTCGACCCGAGCGGCCGGTCGGCACCGAAGGTGGCGCCGAGCCCCCGGCCCTCGCTCGCGTCGCCCTGGCGGGTGGCGCTCCCATGGCCGGCCACGTAGCCGATGGCATCCGCCCGCCGGCCGGCGTCGGCGAGGGCCCGGCCGACGGCGGCGGCCAGCGCCGCCCCGGACGGCTCGGGCGTGATCAGGCGCTCGACGTCGGCACTCGCGCCGAATCCCGTCACCTCGGCGTAGACGCGGGCCCCCCGGCGCTTCGCGGCCTCGAGCTCCTCGAGCACGAAGAAGGCGCCGCCCTCGCCCATGACCGTCCCGTCGCGCCCCTCGTCGTAGGGGCGGCAGGCCCCGGCTCCGCGCTCGTTCTGGCGCGTGGTGATGCCGAACGAGTCGATCTTCGACATGTTCCACCAGCAGACCGGGGCGTCGGCGCCCCCGGCCACCGCGATGTCCGACTCGCCCCGCCGGATCGAGCGGAAGGCGCAGCCGATCGCGCCCAGGCCGGCCTCCGCCCCGCCGGCCACGTAGGTGTTGGCCCCGCGCAGGCCGTAGGCCTCCGAGACGTAGAACAGGGACGCCCCCTGGAGGCCCTCGATGAAGAACAGCGGGTGGACGCTCGAGCTGGCGATCTCCCCGAACTTCCGCATGTCGACGTCCCCCCGCTCGTCGCGCACCGCCACCGCGACGTCCTCGAAGTGCTCGGGCTCCGAGATCTCCTTGCCCCCAGCCGTGAAGAGGGCCGCCCGGCCCTCCGGGTCCTCGATCGGCTCGAGCCCGCTGTCGTTCATGGCCAGCGTCGCGGCCACCATGGCGAGGACGTCGTAGCGGGTCATCGTACGCAGGGCCCGCCGGTTGGGGACGATCTTCTTGGGCTCCATCCCGGTCACCTCGGCCCCGACCTGGGTGCGCAGCGACGTGGCGTCGTAGGCGGCGATCGGCCCGACCGCGGAGCGGCCCTCGACGAGCCCGGTCCACGTCTCGGTCGTGCCGACCCCGAGGGGGGTGACGAGTCCGATCCCCGTGACCGCGACGCGGCGCTCGGCCGGGCTCACCGCGGTGCCATCCGGAGCTTGCGCGCCCGCGTCACCACGCGTCCGTCGACGGCGGCCTCGCCGCTCAGCACGGCCTCGCCCTCCGAGCGCTTGACGAGCTTGACGCTCAGCTCGAGCTGGTCACCCGGCTGGACGAAGTGGCGGAAGGCGACCCGGTCGGCACCCGCCAGGTGCCAGGCCCGCCCGGTGTCGTGCTCGAGCAGCGCCGCGGCCAGGGCCCCGAGGCTGCCGAGGATCAGCACCCCGGGCATGACCGGGAAGCGGGGGAAGTGGCTGTCGAAGATGGCCAGCGTGTTCGGGACGTTGCGCACGGCGCTCGCCCCGACCTCGGCCTCGAGGCTGACGATCCGATCGAGGGTCGACCAGCGGCTCATCGCTCGTCCCGCGCCTCGGGCGTGCAGAGCACGAGCGCGCCGTTCGTCCCGCCGAAGGCGAACGAGTTGATCATCGCCACCCTGACCTCCTTCTCCCGCGCCCGGTTGGGCACGTAGTCGAGGTCGAGCTCGGGGTCGGGGTGGTCGAGGTTGATCGTCGGGGAGATCACCCCGTCGCGGATCGCGCCGATCGCCGCGAGCAGGTTGAGCGCCCCGGCCGCGCACGTCGTGTGGCCGGTCATCGACTTCGGCGAGGTCACGGCCAGGTCGGCGACGTGCTCGCCGAAGACGCGCTTGATCCCGACCGTCTCCGACACGTCGCCACCGGGGGTCCCGGTCCCGTGGGCGACCACGTAGTCGACGTCCGCGGCGACGAAGCCCGACTCCCGCAGGGCGTTGTTCATGGCGATCACGGCCCCGCCCCCGTCCGGCGGCGGGTCGGTCATCCGGTAGGCGTTGAGGCTCGAGGCGTACCCGGCGAGCTCGGCGTAGATCTCGGCCCCCCGGGCCCGCGCCGACTCGAGGTCCTCGAGCACCATGGCCACGCCGGCCTCACCGAGGACGAAGCCGGTGCGGTCGCGGTCGAACGGGCGCGACGCGTGCTCCGGGTCGTCGTTGTAGTCCTTGGTCAGGGCGCCGAGGAGCATGAACCCGAGCACGTCGACCCAGCTCGTGAGGGCGTCGTAGCCGCCGGCGAGCATCATTTTCGCGTCGCCGTCCTGGATCAACCGGAACGCCTCGCCGATCGCGTGGGTCGAGGCGGTGCACGCCGTGCTCAGCCCGAGCATCGGTCCCGCCGCCCCGCCGATGCGCGCCATCTCGGCGGCGGCGACGTTCTGGCTGACCACCGGAGTGCGCGACGGCGGCGCCCGGTAGAGACGGTGCCCGTCGCTCGCGTGGCGGGTGTGGAAGATGTCGGAGAACTCCTGGAGCTCGGGCCGGGCCACGCTCGCACCCATCGAGACCCCGCGCTCGAAGCGGTCGTAGGTGCCGTCGGGGACGGCGGCGTCGGCCAGGGCCTCGGCGCCGGCGCCGACCCCGAAGACGCCGCCCCGGTGGAGACGGCGCCCGACGCTCGGATCGGGCAGATGGGACGCGTCGAAGTCGTTGACCATGCCGGCGATCCGCACCGAGTACGTGCTGGCGTCGAAGGTGGTGATCGGCCCCACCCCGCTGCGGCCGGCCTTGAGCGCCTCCCACGTGCTCGGCGCGTCGGACCCGACCGGGGTGACCGCCCCGATCCCGGTGATGGCGACCCGTCTCACGCGGCCTCCACCTTCCGGGTGAGCATCTCCTGGAGGCGGGCCATGTCGTCGTCGGCGGCCAGCGTCTCGCCGTCGATCAGCGCGCACATGATGTCACTCGCCGCGAGCACGAGCGCCCCGTCGACGGTGACCGTCCCCGAGACCACGGCCGTGTCCTGACCGAAGGAGCTGATCTCCCCGCTGAGCTCGAGCACGTCGCCCGGGCGCACCGGCCGGTGCCAGTCGACCGATCCGACCGAGAGCAGGGCCGCCCGCTGGCGGCGCTCGGTCGAGATCATGATCAGCCACGTCCCGGCCTGGCAGAGGGCCTCGAGCGCGAACGGCGGCGGCATCACCAGCTCGCCCCCGGACTCCTCCCAGTAGTCCTCGCTACGGGAGGTCAGCTTGCGCGCCCGGATCGCCTTGAAGGCCTCGAAGGAGTCGATCCGGTCGATCAGGTGGAAGCGCACGCGGCGCTCCCCTCGTGTCCGGTCTCGCCGGGCGACCGGCGCCAGAGCGCGATCGCGTAGGCCAGGGCGAGCCCTTCCGTGTGGGTCAGCGAGATGTCGAGCTGGGTCAGCCCGTGGCGGTCGGCGAACGCCGCCGCCGACCCGGCGAGGCAGACGCGCGGGCGGCCGCTCGCCTCGTTGAGCACCTCGACCTCGGTCCAGCGCATCTTCCGGCTGATCCCCGTCCCGAACGCCTTGAGCACCGCCTCCTTGGCGGCGAACCGCCCGGCCAGGTGCTCGGCGGAGCGGCGCTTGCCCTGGCTGTAGGCGAGCTCACGCGTCGTGAAGATCGACGCGGAGCTCTGCGGATGGTCGTGGATCAGCCGCTCGAGGCGGGCGACCGCCACGGCGTCCACCCCGACCCGAACCTCGATGTCAGCCAGCGTCGCCGTCGCCACGTGCCTTTACCATGTCGACCAGGTTCTGCACGGTGAACAACGTGATGACCTCGTCGGCCCTGAGCGTGCCCTCCAGCTCCGCCGGGTCCACCTGGGGCATCGCCTTGTGCAGCTGCGCGGCTCCCTCGGCCGTGATGATCTCGTTCTCGTCGGAGAACACATCGTCGGGGATTCCGCCCTGGATGTAATCGCCGAGATCGGAAGCCTCGATCTTGACGCCGGTGCTCTTCTCGACCCGGAACAGGATGTCGAGCAGGTCGATCGACTCGGCCCCGAGATCGTCCATCAGGGTCGAGTCTGGTGTGACCTCGTCGTCGTCGAGTGCCAGTGCCTCGACAACCGCCTCCTTCACCGAGCTGTCAACGTCGGCCATGCCCTTGCCTCCCATCGGTTCGTTGCCGCGGTCTTGGTCGTAAGAAGAACACCCTGCGCCGCCTGTCACTCAGAGCGGCTTGCCGACCCCGACCTGGGCGGATACGCCCCCGTCGACGGTCAGCATCGCGCCGGTCATGTGGCTCGAATCCGGGCCGGCCAGGAAGACGGCGGTGCGCGCCACCTCCGCGACGGTTCCGAACCGCTTCTGCGGTATCTGCTTGGAGATTCCCTTGCCGCCGTCCTTCTCCATCAGCCCGGCGACGAGGTCGGTCGGCGCGAAGCCGGGGAGGACGGCGTTGGCGCGGATCCCGAAGCGGGCGAGCTCCACGCCGCAGCAGCGGGTGAACGCGTTGATCGCCCCCTTCGACGCCGCGTAGTTCGACTCGCCGGTCCAACCCCGCTCGCCCATGACCGAGGATATATTGACAATGACGCCGTCGCGCTGGGACATGAACGGGGACAGGGCGGCTTTAGTGCAATTGAACACCCCGCCGAAGTTCACCCGCATCACGTCGAGCCAGTCACCCGGGTCCATGTTGTAGATCAAGCCGTCCTTGGCGATGCCGGCGTTGTTGACCAAGATGTGGATGCCGCCGAGCTGCTCGGTGGTCTGGGTGATTACCGACACGGCCTGCTCATAGTCAGAAACGTCGCCGCCGACGGCGACCGCCTGCCCGCCGGAGGCCGTGATGGCCTCGACGACCTCCTGCGCCTGGGCCGCGCCGGAGCGATAGTTGACCGCGACCGCTGCCCCTTCGGCGGCCAGTGCCTCGGCGATCGCGCGTCCGATGCCTCGAGACCCTCCGGTGACCAACGCGATCCGACCTTCGAGCTTGATGAGCACCCTCTCCAGAAGCCGACGGGACGGCGATTCTCGTCGATGGCGAGGCGGTCTGTCAAGCTCCCGGCCCCCTGCCCTCGGTGGGCCGGCGATCCCGACCGCGCCGGCGGCCGGGCCGCCCGGTCTCCGTCCGCCGGGCGCCGGCGAGCGGCCGTTCGGGGGCCCCGCCGGACGGGTCCCCGGGCGGCTCGAGCCGGGGGTCAGGCGGCGCCGGCCGCGTCGCCGACCGGCGCCGGGGCGCCCGGCAGCGGCGGCGCGGTCCAGGGGAAGACCCAGCCCGCGTACTTCCACTTGCTCGTCTCGATCGCCAGGAGCATCAGGCGCTGGCCCGCGACGATGCGCCCGGTCACCCACCCGTGGTCGAGGGCGAGCGGGACCGCCGCCGACCCGGTCGCCCCGACGAGGGTGAGGTTCTCGAAGATCCGGTGCTCGAGCGCCGTCCACTCCGGGGTGAGCAGCCCGGCCTCGCGCAGCTCGTCGGTCATGTACTCGGCGTTGCCCTCGGGAATCACGCACACATCGATCGTCTCGGCGTCGACGCCGGCGCTGCGCACCGTCTCGCGCAGGCCCTCGGTCAGAACGAACGGGGTGAAGCGGCCGCTCTCGACCACGTCCACCCTGAGGTCGATCAGCCGCTTGGCCTTGAGCTGCTCGTGGATCGGCTCGTGGGTGCCCCCACCCACCACCTGCATGCCCGGCTTGCGGCCGCCGCCGACGCAGGCCAGGGCCGAGCCGAGGACGCCCTCGCCCTCGGCATCCGCCTTCAGCACCATCGCCCCGGCCCCGTCGCCAAAGCTGTAGATGCCGAGCCGGTCGCGCATCCGCACCTTGCTCGCCGGCCGGCCGAGGAAGATCGGCACGATCAGCGGGGAGATCGCCTCGCTCCCGATCACCACCGCCGTCTCGTACTGACCCCGCTCGAGGTACATCCGCGCGAGGTCGAGCGCCTCGACCGCCCCGGCGCAGCCGGACCGGATCTCGACGGTGGCGCAGCGCTCGAGCCCGAGCGCGTCCTGGACGAAGGTCACGGTCGGCGGCAGGTGATAGTCGGGGCTGGCGGTCGAGAGGACGAGGAGGTCGACCTCGCCGGGCTCGACCCCGGCGCGGTCGAGGGCCTGGATGGCCGCCTTGGTGGCCAGCTGCGAGTTCGTCTCGGACTGCGCGCCCGTCCGCGGGTCGGCGATCCAGTGGCGCGTCTTGACCTGGAGGCCTTCGAGCACATCGGCGGGCACCGGCCCCGCGTACTCCTCGAGCTCGGCGTTGGTGATCGGGTCGCCGGGGAGGTAGGCCCCGGTCGCGACGATGCGAACCTGTTTCATCGGGAGCCCCCTGTTTCGCTTTCCTCTGGCTGGGGAGGTGTCCTCGCCGTGGCGGCGCACTCTAGTGCACGCCGCGCCCCCCGCGTCGCCCTCACCCGGGCGGCCGGTCTGCCGCGGCCCGCCGGCCGGGGCGTAGAATCGCGGCACCTTGCTCGAGACCGGCACGATGGTCGGGGGGTACCGGGTCGACGACCTCCTCGGAGAGGGCGGGATGGGCGCGGTCTACCGCGCGACGCAGCTCTCCCTCGATCGCGTCGTGGCGCTCAAGGTGCTCACCGGCGAGCTCAGCGACGACCCCGGGTTCCGCGAGCGCTTCCGTCGCGAGGGTCAGCGCCAGGCGGCCATCGACCACCCGCACATCGTCTCGGTCTACGAGGCCGGCGAGACCGACCAGGGCCTCTTCCTGGCCATGCGCCTGGTCGAGGGCCCGACGCTCAAGGCGCTCCTCCTCGGGCGCGACATCGACCACTGGCGCTGCCTCCAGATCCTCACCCAGGTGGCGGACGCGCTCGACGCCGCCCACGCCGAGGGCCTGATCCACCGCGACGTCAAGCCGCAGAACATCCTCATCGGCGCCCGCGACCACGCCTATCTCGCCGACTTCGGCCTGACCAAGGGCTCCGACGACGACGTCCTCCTGACCGAGCCCGGCCACTTCGTCGGGACGATCGACTACATCTCCCCCGAGCAGGCCCGCGGCGAGGGGGCGACCGCCCGCAGCGACGTCTACTCCCTCTGCTGCGTCCTCCACGAGTGCCTGACCGGCGAGGTCCCGTTCTCCCGTCCCACCGAGCCGGGAGTCCTCCTCGCCCACCTGACCGAGCCGCCCCCCAAGGTCAGCGACCACCACACCGACCTCCCGGCGGCGATCGACGCCGTCATCGCCCGGGGCATGGCCAAGGACCCCGACGATCGCTACCCGTCGGCCGGGGAGCTGATCGTCGAGGCCCGCCGGGCGGTCGCGGCGATCGGGCCGGGCGCGTCGACTCAGCGCACGCGCACCCACCGCGTCGACCCGGCCCCCGCGCCCGCCCCCACCATCCCCACCATCCCCACCATCCCCGCCGCCCCCGCCGCCGAGCTCGCGGGCGCCACCGCCGCGGCGGCCGCCTTCGCACCCACCCGCACGATCCCCACGGCCGAGCCCCGACCCGCCCCGGCCCGGCCCGAGGCGCCCCGCGAGGCGACCCCCGCTCCATCACCCACCCCCAGGCGCGGGTTCCCCATGCTCGCCGCCGCCGGTCTGCTCCTGGTCGTGGCCGCCGTCGCCGGCGTCCTCGTCGGCGGCGCGGGCGCCTCGGGCCCGGCCGCGCCGGCGTTCACGAGCTCCGCCTCGGTCGGCCCGCTCGAGCTCGCCTTCCCCGCCGGCTGGCAGCGGCTCCAGACCCCGCCGCAGATCCCGGGCCTGAGCTTCGCCAACCCGCTCGTCCTCGCCCCGCCCGCCCCGCCCGGGGCCCGGCTCGACGCCGGCACCCTCGCCGCGACCGGACCCACCCTCCTGCCCGCCGCCTTCCTCGCCCTCCTGCCCGCCCCGCCCCCGTCCGGCGCCCCGGTGCGGATCGGCAGCCTCGAGGCCCTGCGCTACTCCGGGCTCCAGCCGCGCGGGCTCGCCGGGCCGCTCACCGTGTACGCGATCCCGACGAACCAGGGCGTCCTCATCCTGGCCTGCGCCGCCGGCGTCCCGGCGTCGGGCTTCCCGGCGGCCTGCGACCGCGTGGCCGCGACGGCGAAGCTCGTCGGGGCCAGCGCCTTCCCGCTCGGGCCGAGCCCGGTCTTCGCCGGTCAGCTGAAGGCCGCGCTCGCCCGGCTGTCGGCCGCCCGCCGGCCGGCCGAGGCCCACCTGGTCGGGGCGGGCACCGCCGCCGCCCAGGCCGCCGCCGACCGCGAGCTGGCCGCCGCCTACGCCCGGGCGGCGCGCGAGGTCACCGCCGCCGCCGCGGCCAACCCCCTCGTCACGGCCGGCGCCGGCCAGATCGCGGCTGCCCTGACCGCGATCGCCCGGGCCTACCAGAGCTCGGCCAGCGCCGCCGCCGCCAACGATCAGGCCGCCTACGCCGCCGCCGGCCGCGCTCTCGCCGCCGCCGGCCCGGCCGCCGGGCGGGCGATCACCGGCCTGCGCGCCCTCGGCTACACGCTGTCCGGCTGAGGCTCGCCCCCGGCGACCGCCGCCGGCGGCGGGGACGGGCCGGCGCCGCCCCCGGCCAGCGACCAGATCTTCACCTGGGCCTGGCGGCCCCGGACCTCGAACTCGGCGACGAAGATCACGTCGGCCGGCTCCTCGCGCAGGAGCGCGCGCGTCGACTCGGTGAAGAAGAGCATGTGCGGCGTGCCCTTGGTCATCCCCTCGACCCGGGAGGCCGTGTTCGTCGTGTCGCCGATCGCCGCGTACTCGACCCGGCGCTCCGAGCCGACATTGCCCGACATGACCGGGCCGCTGTTGAGGCCGATGCCCATGCGGAAGCCCTCGCCCAGGCCCTCGCTCTGGAGCCAGGCGTTGAAGCGGGGGAGGCGCTCGTCGAGCATCTCCCGCGCGGTGGCCAGCGCCTGGTCGGCGTGGTCCTCGGCCTCGATCGGCGCCCCGAACACGGCCATGATCCCGTCGCCCATGTAGGCGACGAGCGTCCCGGAGTGGTCGAGGATCGCGTCGCTCATCGAGCTCAGGTACTGGTTCAGCACGGCGATCACCCGGTCGGGGGGGAGCGACTCGGCGAAGCTCGTGAACCCGCGCAGGTCGGTGAACATCACCGTGCACACCCGCTGGACGCCCCCGAGGCGGAGTCCGTCCTCGGCCCGGGCGAGGACCTCCCCGACGACGTTCTCCGGGACGAAGCGCGAGAACAGGTCGCGGACCCGCTCGCGCTCGGACGCCGCCGTCGCGTACTGGACGGCCAGCGAGCCCGAGGCCGAGAGGAGCAGGGCGGCCATCGGGTAGACGAACACGACGATCAGGCCGGCGTTGAAGGCCAGCTGGCTGGCGACGACGTAGGCCACGCCCAGCGCCAGGGCCAGGCCGAGGGCGCGCAGCGGGACCAGGCGCAGGCTGGCGAGCGGCGCGACCATCCCCAGCAGGACGATCAGGGCGACGTCGGCCCAGGCCGGCTCGTGCCGGAGCGGCAGGTCCCGGCGCACCGTCTGCATCGCCGTGGCCTGGATCTCGACGCCCGGCATCAGCGGGCCCACCGAGGTCGCGTGGAGATCCTGGAGCGCGGTCTGCGACGCCCCGACGAGGACGATCTTCCCTTGGAAGAACGACGCCGGGACCCGGCCGCGCAGGACCGAGGAGAACGAGACCGACGGGAACGTCCCGGCCGGACCGTAGTAGTCGATCCACGCCTCCTGGCCCCCGAACACCGACGGCTTGACCGGGCGGTGGTCCGCCGCCGCGGCCAGCGCCACCGCGAACGTCGCCAGGCCCCCCGCCGAGGCGGCCACCCGGCGGATCACCTGGTCGGAGTCCGGCTTGAAGTTGGCGCTCGACGGCACGGCGTTGATCCCCGCGAGGACCCGGTTGCCGCCGAGGATCTGGGTTGCGCCGTGGGCGCCCGTCTGGGTCGTGTCGAGCACCACCGGCACTCCGGCGGACGTCGCCCCGTAGATCGACTCGAGCAGGAGCGTGTCCTCGCTCGTCTTCTCCGTGAACTGGACGTCGTAGCCGATCGCCTTCGCGTGGGCGGCGACGAGGCGGTCGATGATCCCGGCGTGGAGGTGGCGGGGAAACGGCCACTGGATCCCCAGGTCGTTGAACGTGTTGTCGTCGACCAGGACGAGGACCACGTCCTTCGGCGGCGGCTCGGACCCCCGGATCGAGAAGCGGGCGTCGACGCTCTGGAGCTCCTGGCTGTTGAGGAGGCCGGTCGCGTAGGCCACGAGCAGGAGCCCGGTCATCCACGCCCCGACGCCGAGCAGGAGCGCCGTGCGGCGCCGGCTCCGGGAGAGGGCGAGGCGGCCGCCGAGCGAGAGCCTCATCCTCAGCTTCCGAGGAGGAGCGCGAGGAGGAAGAGCGCCACGATGTGAAAGCTCTGGTCGACCGCCCGGTCGACCGCCGGGGTGCGGCCCGGCTCGAGGTGCTTGACCCGCTCCAGGTAGAGGCCGATCAGGCGCCCGTCGTCCTGGACGAGGTGGGGGACGCCGATCAGGAGGGCCGCCCCGACGACGCCGGCGCCCAGGGCGCCCGAGAGCCAGATCAGCGCCGGTAGGTAGGCCAGGGTGTAGGTCGCCGCGTGCGAGCACAGGGCCCGCCGGGGGGCTCCCGGCTCGCTCAGGCCGCCGTGCTTGTTGCGCGCCTGCCAATCGGTCTGGAAGAGGTAGTCCCCGACCAGGTGGCTGATGACGAACGTCACGAACACCGCGACCCACCCCATGCGCGCGAGCTTATCGCTAGGCTCGGAGCGTGGCCAACGACGATCCGGCCTTTTCGCTCACCCACGACCTGCGGATCAACGACCGGTACGCCATCGTCGAGCCGATCTCCCGCGGGGCGATGGGGGCGGTCTATGTCGCCCGCGACCTCGAGAGCGACACCATGGTCGCGCTCAAGCATCTGACCGACACCCGGCACGCCGCGCGCTTCGAGGTCGAGGCGCGCCTCCTCTCGCTCCTGCGCCACCCCCGGGTCGTGCGGATCCTCGACTACTTCCACGACGACGGCGGCCAGTACCTCCTGATGGACCTCGTCCGGGGGACCGACCTCTACGTCCTGCTCCAGCAGCGCGGCAACCCCGGGCTCCCGCTCGAGGAGGCGATCCTCTACACCCGCCAGACGTGCGAGGCCCTCCAGTACGTCCATGAGCAGCAGATCGTCCACCGCGACGTCAAGCCCCAGAACCTGATCCTCGGCAAGGACGGGGTCGTCCTCGTCGACTTCGGCGTGGCCCGGCTGCTCGAGGACGAGGAGGCCGGGACGGTCGGCATCGGCACCCCCCGGTACATGGCGCCCGAGGTCTTCGCCGGCGGGTCGGTCTCGCCCCGCAGCGACGTCTTCGGCGTCGCGGCGACGCTCTGGACCCTGATCGCCGGCAAGCCCCCGGTCTACGCCGGGACGGCCAACCTCAGCGATGTCAACCCCGACGTCACGCCCGAGCTCGAGCGCGCCGTCGCCGCCGGCCTCGAGCTCATCCCCGAGCGCCGAATCGCCTCGGTCCGCGCCTTCGCCAGCGCCCTCGGGCCGCCGCTCTCGCGCTCGCGCGGCGAGTCGCTCGCCCTGTCGATCGAGAAGCCGGCCGCCCCCCGGAGCCTGATGGAGGCGGTCGTCCGGACGGCCGCCGGCGTCTTCGACGCCGCCGCCTCGTCGATCGCCTTCGTCGACGAGACCACCCGCGAGCTCGTCTACCAGTCGGCCTGGGGGGCCGGGGCCTCGGAGATCGTCGGCGTCCGGCTCCCGGCCGGGACCGGGATCGCCGGGAGCGTCGCCCAGACCGGCGAGGCCCAGGCCGTCCCCAACTGCCGGACCGACCCCCGCTTCGCCGCCCGCATCGCCGCCGGGACCGGCTACGTCCCCTACACCATGCTCTGCGTGCCGATGCTCCGCCACGGCGAGGCGATCGGCGTCCTCTCGCTCCTCGACCGCCGCGACGGCGGCCTCTACGGCCCCGGGGACCTCGACCGGGCCCAGCTCTTCGCCGAGCTCGCCGTGACCGCCCTGAACGTCAACCCCAGCCTCTTCACCAGCCTCGGGTTGACCGTCACCTCCTTCGGCCGCCCGCACGACGGCTAGCGCCCGCCGGGGTGGCCCGGGCGCCGTTTCCGGTCGTGGCCGGCGGCGTGGGCGTCGGGTAGGCTGGCGGCTCACCGGCTGCCGGAGGGCGTTCGTGACACCCCTGATCCCCGATAACTCGGACCCGTTTCCGCCGATCGCGGACTACGCGTTCCTGTCCGACTGCGAGACGACGGCGCTGATCGCGCCGAGCGGGAACGTCGAGTGGATGTGCCTGCCGCGGATGGACTCTCCGAGCGTGTTCGGGGCGATCCTCGATCGCGACGCCGGCGGCTTCCGGCTCGGACCGGCCGGGGTCGAGGTGCCGGCCGGTCGGCGGTACCTCCCCGGGACGATGGTGCTCGAGACGAGCTGGGAGACGCCGACCGGCTGGATCATCGTCCGCGACGTCCTCTGCATCGGCCCCTGGGTCCACGAGGAGGAGCGGTCGGTCAACCATCGGCGCTCGCCGACCGACTACGACGCCGACCACGTGCTCCTGCGGACGGTCCGCTGCGTCCAGGGCTCGGCCGAGGTCCACCTCGACTGCGAGCCGGCCTTCGACTACGGCGGGCTGGCCGCCGACTGGCGCTACGCCGGCCCCGGCTATCACGAGGCGATCGCCAGCAGCGAAGGAATGAACATCGAGCTGCGCCTCCTCACCGACATGCGCCTCGGCCTCGAGGGGCCGCGAGCTCGGGCGCGGACCGTGCTGCGGGCGGGCGACTACGCCTATGTCGCGCTCGGCTGGTCGAAGCTGCCGCTCCCGGCGAGCTTCGACGAGGCCCGGGAGCGGCTCGAGCGGACCGCCCACCACTGGCAGGAGTGGCTGCGCCACGGGTCGTTCCCCGACCACCGCTGGCGCACCTACCTCCAGCGCAGCGCCCTCACCCTCAAGGGCCTGAGCTACGCCCCGACCGGGGCGATGATGGCCGCGGCGACCACCTCGCTGCCCGAGACCCCGGGCGGGAACCGCAACTGGGACTACCGCTACAGCTGGATCCGCGACTCGACGTTCATGCTCTGGGCCCTCTACACCCTCGGCTTCGACTGGGAGGCCAACGACTTCTTCTACTTCGTCGCCGACTGCGCCGAGGCCGAGCAGGGTCAGCTCCAGATCATGTACGGGATCGGCGGCGAGGCGCGCCTCGAGGAGCAGGAGCTCGACCACCTCACCGGGTACGGGGGGGCCCGGCCGGTGCGGGTCGGCAACGGCGCCTACAACCAGCAGCAGCACGACGTCTGGGGAGCCGTCCTCGACTCGATCTACCTCCACACCAAGACGCGCGACCAGCTCCCCGAGCGGCTCTGGCCGATCCTCAAGCGCCAGGTCGAGACCGCGCTGAAGAAGTGGCGCGAGCCCGATCGGGGGATCTGGGAGGTCCGCGGGGACCCGAAGCACTTCACGTCCTCGAAGATGATGTGCTGGGTCGCGGCCGACCGGGGCGCCCGCCTGGCCGCCCTCCGCGACGACCAGGCCATGGTCAAGCGCTGGACGGCGGCGGCCGAGGAGATCCACGCCGACATCTGCGCGCACGGCGTGGACGACCGGGGCGTCTTCGTCCAGCACTACGACACCACGGCCCTCGACGCGTCCGTGCTCCTCATGCCCCTCGTCCGCTTCCTCCCGGTCGACGACCCCCGAATCCGCAAGACGGTCCTGACCATCGCCGACGAGCTGACCGACCAGGGGCTCGTCCTCCGCTACCGGGTCGAGGAGACCGACGACGGCCTCTCCGGCGAGGAGGGGACGTTCACGATCTGCTCGTTCTGGCTCGTCTCCGCGCTCAGCGAGATCGGCGAGCACGCCCGGGCCCGGGAGCTCTGCGAGCGGCTCCTCTCCTTCGCCAGCCCGCTCCAGCTCTACGCCGAGGAGATCGAGCCCCACACCGGACGCCACCTCGGCAACTTCCCCCAGGCGTTCACCCACCTCGCCCTGATCAACGCCCTCGTCCACGTGATCCGCAATGACCGCCAGGGCATCGCCGACGGCTTCATGCCCGAGCCGGGTCGCGACCGTGCCCGTCCGTTCGCCTGACCGGGGCTGCGGCGGCGGTGGGGGCGGCGCGGCTCCAGCCTGGTAGAACCAGGGGATGAGCGGCCGCGTGGCGATCGGTGACACGGTGGGCGAGTACCGGATCACCCAGGAGATCGGGCGCGGCGGGATGGGCGTGGTCCTCCTCGGGATGCACGTCGGGACCGGTCGGGCCGCGGCGCTCAAGTTCCTCCCGCCCGAGCTCCACGGCGACGAGGACTCACGCCGGCGGTTCGCCCGCGAGGCCAGCTACGCGGCGTCGCTCGGCCATCCGCACATCGTCTCGCTGTACGAGGCCGGCGAGGACGGCGGGGTCCACTACATCGCGATGCAGTACGTACCCGGCGGCGACCTCGGAAAGCTCCTGGCCCGGGAGGGGGTGCTCGCCCCCGAGCGCGCGGTCGCACTCCTCGCCCAGGTCGCCGACGCCCTCGACGCCGCCCATGCGGCCGGGATCCTCCATCGCGACGTCAAGCCCGAGAACATCCTCGTCGGGCCGGGGGAGAACGGGGTCGACCACTGCTACCTGACCGACTTCGGGCTCGGCAAGAGCAGCTCGCAGGACAGCGTCGCCCTGACCGACAAGGGCAGCTACGTCGGCACCTTCCACTACACGGCACCCGAGATCATCACCGGCCGGGCGATCGACCACCGGGTCGACGTCTACTCCCTCGGGTGCCTCCTCTACCAGTGCCTGATCGGAGAGCCGCCGTTCCCGGGGACCCGGGAGGCCGAGGTCCTCCGCGCCCACCTCCGCGACGACCCCCCCCGGGCGAGCGCCCGCCGCCCCGAGCTCCCGCGCGAGCTCGACGGGGTGATCGGCGCGGCGATGGCCAAGGAGCCCGACGCCCGGCCCGCCTCGTGCCTGGCGGTGATCGACGCGGCCCGGGCGGCGATCGCCGGGGGGCCACGGCTGGCGGTGCCGGGGGCCGGGCGCGGCGACCGCGAGCCGCCGGCCCCGAGCTCTCCGATCACCGGGGCGGTGGTCCCGACCGGCGCCGGGGGTCAGCTCCGGCTCGAGGTGACCGCCGGCAACGCCGTCGGGACGGTGATCGACATCGACGACCAGCTCCTGATCGGCCGGATGGCCGACGGGGCCGGCCGGCTCGCCGGGGACATGGAGATCTCGCGCCGCCACGCCCGCCTCTTCCGGGACGCCGCCGGCCGCTACGTGGTCGAGGATCTCGTCTCGACGAACGGGACCTACGTCAACGGCCGGCGGATCACCGAGGTGACGCCGATCGACGTCGGCGACTGGCTCGACATCGGGACGACGACCCTCGTCGTGCGGATCTCCGGGCCGGCCGCGGTCCCCGCCGTTGCGCCCGGGCGGGTCGCCGGCGCGCCGGCCGCGCCCCCGGCGCCCCCGGCCGTGCCCGCCGCGCCCGCGGCGCCTCCGACGACCGAGGCGCCGCCCCCGAACGCGCCGCTCAGCGTCGAGGTCGCCCTGGCCGGGGACGATGAGGAGTCGCCCCTGGCCCTGAACCTGCGGCTCGAGATCGATCTCGCCGACCGGGCCGTGCGGATCCACCTGGACGCCGACTCGGAGCCGATCACCGTGGTCCACCGGGACGGGCGCTGGCAGGCCAAGCCGTCCGACTGACCGACCGAGGCGACCGGATCGGTCGTCTATCCTGCCCGCCGTGCCGGCCAAGCCTGGGGAGGACGCCACGATCGCCGTCGTCGGGGACGGCTTCGGCTCGCTCATGGTCCAGTCGACGGCGATGTACCTCGGGTTTGACGCCGACCAGGTGCGTGTCTACGGGACGAGCCCGAGCCCGGTCGCCACCTACCGCGGCTTCGCCGGCAACCTCGGCCAGACGGTCCTCCGCTCGGAGTCGGAGTCCCACTTCCTGCCGGCGGACTGGCCGACGTTCGGCCAGCTCAACGCCTGGTCCCAGCGCCGCCCAAGCGTCCTGGCCCGGTCGATCGGGCGCCGCTACAACCCCGGCGTCTCGGAGATCCTCGCCGAGGCCGAGGTCGTGGCCGCCCGGCTCGGTTGGAACGACTCGCGGGTCCCGGTGCGGATCGGCTGGGTCCAGCGCGTCGGGGAGCCGCGCCCGCACTTCGTCCTCTACGACGAGGCGGCCCGGTTCGTCGGCCGGGCCAGGCACGTGATGCTCGCCGTCGGCCACGGCCCGCTCCACTTCCCCGCGGTGATCGCCCGGGCCCGGGCCGATCCGGCGATCGGGGACCGGATCGTCCAGTCCTACGAGCCGAAGGAGTACGCCGAGAACGGTCGCTACGTGATCGTCGGAGCCGGGATCGCCTCGGTCAACGAGTGGGCCAATGCCCTCGACGTCGGGGCCAAGGTGCTCGCCCTGACGCGCAAGGCGATGCCCGAGTACCAGGATCTCAACGTCCCGCGCTGCCTGTTCGAGGCCAAGGGCATCGACATCTTCCAGGCGCTCCCCTTCGACGAGCGGATGGCCTTCCTGGCCACCGTGCTCAAGGGCACGACGCCGCACCGGCGCAGCTGGGAGGCGAAGATCAGGACGGGACGGGCCGAGGGCCGCTTCGACGCGGCGATCGGCGAGATCGACCGGGTCGAGCCCGGCCCGGCCGGCCTGCGGGTCCGGATCTCGAGCCGGCGCGGGGAGGACCCGGGCTGGCTCGACGTGACCGGCGTGGTCGTCGGGACCGGGTTCAACAAGTCGGCCCTGACCATCCCCGTGCTCCGGCGGCTGATCGAGCACTACGAGCTTCCGATCGAGGACGGACGGATCAAGCTGATGTCCAACTGCGGGGTCCCGAGCCTCGACCGCCCGGACTCGCGCCTGTGCATGATGGGGCTGGCCGCCAACAGCGTCGTCCCCCACGGGGACACGATCGCCGGCCTGAAGTACGTCGGCCGCCGCTTCGTGGCCGACTGCGCCCGGGCCGAGGGCCTGCCCAGGCGCCGGTTCCCCGGGCGGCTGGCCATGCAGCTGCGCCTGTCGGCGGGCGCGGCCGAGGCGATGCGCGGGGTTCGCCGCACGGAGCAGATCGCCTGATGTGCCCGACGATGCTCGGTCGGATCGAGACGCGCACGGCGATCCTGCTCCCCGGGGCGATCCTCGCGGCGGTCGTCTCGCTCGTCGCCCAGGACGAGGGCTACATCGTCCTGATCGGCGTCTACCTCCTGATGGGGGTCGTGCTCGACCTCGCCTTCTACCCGTACGTCGTCCGCTGGCAGCCGCCCTGGCTGACCTTCGTCCTCGGGGTCGGGGAGTTCGCGATCCTGTTCGTCCTCGGCCAGGCCCTCGCCGTCGGGCTGTCGAATGTCGACGCGGTCTGGCTCTACTGGGCGACCTGGGCCCTGGCGGTCTCGACGAAGATCGTGATCCTCCCGCTCCTCTCGCTCGGCTGGATCGAGAACGGCGGCGAGTTCCGCTCGACCGGGTGGTCGACCCCGCCGGAGCTCGTCCCGACGCCGGTCTCGGTGATCGGGCCGGCGGATGCCGGGGCCGGGCCGCCGCCCCTGGCGATCGAGTTCTCCTCGGTCGGCGAGGTTCCCGAGGAGGTTCGGAACCTCCCGCCGCCCTCGGCGGTCCGGCGGATCCCGGAGAACCTCGGCGCCGGGTAGGGCGCCCGCGTCAGCGGATGGCGGGCCCGCCCGGGCCCATCGCCGGGGAGGACCAGCTGAAGCGGGTCACGTCGTCGCGCGGGGCGAGCGCGCCGGGCCGGATGCCCCGGCGGACGAAGAGGATCGGCGCCGGGGCGGCCCGGGCGATCGCCGACCTGGTCTCGCCGAGCCCCTCCTGACGCCAGCGCTCGGAGAGCCCGCTGATCAGGAGCCGGGCCTCGGCGGCCGCGGCGAGGACGCCATCCCGCCCGCCGGCGGTGATCTGCGGCTCGGCGGCGATACCGGCGAACTGCTGGACGAGCAGGGAGGCGTCGGCCAGGAGGCGGCTCGCGTCCTTCTCCCCACCGTCCCGGCTCGCACCGAGGAGGCGCAGGGGGGTGCCGGTGGCCGAGGCGAGCCAGGCGCCGAGCTCGAGGGCCGCCCAGTCGTGCTCGGCCCCGCCGAAGGGGACGATGATCGGCGACCCGGCCCCGAGCGCGATCTCCGCGTCGTCGCGGGCGACGAGCACGGCGACGTCGCACGTGGCCTTGCGGAGCACGGTTCCGACCGCCTCGCGCGGGACGACCGATCCGAGCAGCGGCCGGCGACCGTCGATCAGGAGCAGGTCGACCTCCTCGGAGTTGGCCAGGCGAACGAGATCGGCCCCGGGATCGGCCGAGCTGAAGGCGACGGCCCGGGCGGCGATCCCGCGGGCGAGGAGGGCGCGGCGCTCGCGCTGGACCTCGGCGTTCGCGGTGCCGAGGTTCCGGCTTTCGGTCTGGAGCGCTCCCCGGACGACGGCGCCCCGGGGCGGCCGCACGAGCCGGGCGAGGATCACCTCCCGGGGCGGCGGGGTCCCGGCCAGGGGCTCGGCCAGGGCGAGGAGCTGGGTGAGCGCCGCGGTCGTCTGGGGGGCGGCGAGGATCGCCCGGGCCGGGATGGCCACCGGCGAGTCGGCCTCGGCCCGCTCGCGCGCCGTGGTCATCTCGGTCTCGAGCGGCTCGCCGAAGGTGTTCCTCGGGTCGAGCAGCCGGAGGATCGGGCCGGCCATGAACGTCGTCGCCAGGGCCATGATCACGAGGGCGGCGAAGAGCGCCGAGGAGATCACCCCCTTCTCGAGCGCGAGGTTGAGGACGATCAGCTCGGTCAGTCCGCGGGTGTTCATCAGCGCGCCGAGGACGGCCGACTCCCGCCAGCCGAGGCGCATGACCCGGGCGGCGAGGAGCGTCCCGCCGTACTTGCCGAGGATCGCCACGCCGACCAGCCCGAGCGTGATCAGGAGGAGCTCGGGCCGGTCGAGCTGGGCGACGTCGGTCCGCAGCCCGGTGTAGGCGAAGAAGAGGGGGAGGAGGAGGGTGACGACGAAGTCCTCGACCCGGTGGGCGACGTCCTCGGTCATGCCGGCGTGACGGGGCATGACGAAGCCCATCACGAAGGCGCCGAAGATGACCGCGATGCCGATCGTCTCGGTGACGAAGGCCGAGAGGAGGACGCCGGCGAAGATCGCCGTGATCCACCCGGCCGGGAGGCGGCCCATCTCGTCGTGGGCGGTCGCGGCGCGGGCGAGGATCGGGCGGACGGCGAACGCCATGAACAGGCAGAAGCAGACGGCCAGGGCGACGGTCCCGATGACTCCGGCCGCCCCGCCCGACCCGGCGAAGGCCGAGGCGAGGGCGATCAGGAACCAGGCGGAGACGTCGTCGATGGCTGCGGCGGCGAGGGCGAGGGCACCGAGCGGGCGCTTGAGCATCCGGCGCTCGACGACGATCCGGGCGAGGACGGGAAAGGCGGTGATCGACATCGCGACGCCGACGAACAGGGCGAAGGCGATGAACTTCGTGTCCGGGGCGAGCAGCCGGTAGAGGGGGATGGCGGCGAGCAGGCCGAGGGACATCGGCACGAGCAGGCCGGTGTTCGAGATCGCCAGCGCCAGCCTGACCCGCCCGCGCAGCTGGTTGGCGTCGAGCTCGAGGCCGATGAGGAACATGTAGAAGATCAGGCCGAGGTTCGCGGCCACCCCGACGTAGGGGATGATGTCCGACGGGAAGAGCGCGATCTCGACCCCCGGGGCGATCGCCCCGAGGAGGGTCGGACCGAGGAGGATCCCGGCCAGGACCTCGCCCATCACCCGCGGCTGGCCGAGCCGGGCGACGGCGGCGCCGGTCAGGCGGGCGCAGAGCATGACGATCACGACGGCGATGAAGAAGGCGGCCACGGTCGCGTCGACCGCCCGCTGCTTGGTCGCGATGACGTGCTCGGGGGCGCTCAGGCCGCCAGCGGCCGGGGCGGCGAGCGCCGGGGCGAGCATCAGGTCGAGCTGGCGGCCGGCGGCCACCCCGGCCACCCGGTCCGTCCCGCCGTGGATGCAGGCGACCTGGCCGGTGAGCGTGCCCGACCGGTAGGAGAGGCGGCCGCGGGCTGTCCGCTGCGCGGACAGCTCGAGGTCGCGGCCCGCGCCGCCGAGGCTGATCTTGCCGCCCAGGCACTGCGAGCCGGGCGAGAGCTGGTAGTCGCCGGCCACGCTCGCGGGCGCCCGGAGCTTCGGCGCGCCGGCGGGCGGCGGGTCGCGCTTGAACAGCGCCCTGACCGGGGCCCCGCCGATCGTCCCGGTCAGGACGCCGGCCGAGTAGCCGAGGCCGAGCGGCCGGCGGGCGTGGTCGGCGCAGGCGACGGTGCCGGTCAGCCGGTCTCCCCTGAACGTGAGCTTGCCGCCGGCTCCGGTCTGGGGATCGGCGAGGGTGACGAACTCGCCCGACTGGACGAGGTTGAACTGGGCGCCGAGGCAGCCGCCACCGGCGCCGACGTCGTAGCCCCCGGCGATCGGACGCTGGGCGTGCTGGTGGGCCCCCTGGGAGAGGACGAACACGCCCACGACCACGGTGATCGCTGTGAGCGTGGCGTAGTAGATCGCCAGGCGGCGATGCCCGGCGCTCGGCGGCGCGGCGTCGCCGGTCGTGCCCATCGCGGCGCAGTCTAGTGGCTCGTCCGGTCACGATCGGCCGCCGGCGGCGGCCGCCGATCGCCGCCCGGTCGGGTCCGTGGCCGGGCCCGGGGCGCCGGTGACCGGGCGGGCTATCCTGCGCCCGATGACCTGCCTTCGCCCGCGCCCGGCGTGCCCGCGCTGATCGTCCGGACCGGGCCGCGGGCCGGGGGTCGGATCGAGATCGACGGGGAGGTGGTGGTCGGCCGGGGCGAGGTCGACTGGGTGATCGTCGACCCCGAGCTCTCCCGCCGGCATCTCGCCGCGCGGGCCCGTCCGGGCGGGGTGGAGGTCGAGGATCTCGGGTCGCTGAACGGGACCTGGGTCGACGGGCGGCGGCTCGCCGGCGCGACCGTGGTCGCCGACGGGGGCGTGATCTGTATCGGGGACACCGAGCTCGTCGTCGACCTGGGCACCGCGCGCTCCGCCCCCGCCCCCGCCCCGACCGCTCGGTCCGCCGCCGGCGTCCAGCCGGGCGCGTTCGCGCCGGCGGGGGCCTGCGGCCGGCGGCGGGTCGCGAGCCGGATGATGGTGCCGGCCCTGCTCACGTTCCTGACCATCTTCGCCACGGCGGTCGCCCTGATCGCCTACTTCGCGACGCGCTGAGCCGCCGGCTCAGCGGGTGGCGAGGAAGATCATCACGACGAAGCAGACGAGCACGAACACGGCCAGTGGGGCGAGGTTGGCCCGCTCGCGGACCCGGACGTCGTAGAGGCGGGCGATCTCCCGGCGGGGCGCCGGCGGCTCGGCGGCCGCCGGGGGGTCGGGCGGGAGGTAGTCGGGGGCGCGGAGCGGGCGGGCGAGCCCGGGGGGGACCGGCCGGACGGCCGACGGGGCGGCGGCGATCTCGGCCGGGGTGCGCAGCGCGAGCACCGTGACCCCGACCAGGAGGTCGTCGCCCGGATCGAGCCGAGCCGGGCCGTGGAGCTCGTCGTGGTTGATGAACGTCCCGTTGGCCGAGCCGAGATCCTCGACCACGGCCGTCCCGCCGTCGACGGTCACCCGGGCGTGGAGCCGCGAGACCTGGGGGTCGGCGAGGACGAGGTCGGCCTCGGGCGAGCGGCCGATGACGACGGTTCCGTCGAGGGCCAGCTGCCGCCCGGCGTCGGGTCCCTCGACGATCTCGAGCGTCAACTCAACCATGAGGCGGCGCGAGTATACGGACCGGGCCGCAGGACGCGAGGTTGTCGGGACGTCCGCATCGGGCATACAGTGGCCGGATGGGTGAGCTCGTCCTGCGGGTGCTCGAAGGCAACGCCAAGGGAACGGAGCTCCGCGTCGTCGACGAGCTGCTCCTCGGCCGGAGCGCCGGGCGTCCGGGGAACCTCGAGAACGACCCGACCCTCTCGCGCCGCCACGCCCGACTTCGCCCGACCGCCGACGCCCTGCTCCTGCTCGAGGACCTCGGCTCCCACAACGGGACCTACGTCAACGGTCGGCTCGTCCGCACGCCGGTCACGCTCGCGCGGGGCGACCGGATCGAGATCGGGCAGACGACGCTCGAGCTCGTCGTGCTCGCCGGCCCGCTGCCCGCCGAGGCCGAGGTCACCCGGTACGCCCGGCCGGTGCCCGGGCCCCCGGCCGCCGCCCCGGTCGACCCGCAGGCGACGAGGCTGGCGCGGGTGCCCGAGGACCCAACGCCCCCGCCCCCGGTCGACCCGCAGGCGACGAGGCTGGCGCGGGTGCCCGGGAAGCCAACGCCCCCGCCCCCGGTCGACCCGCAGGCGACGAGGCTGGCGCGGGTGGCCGGGGAGGTCGGCGGCCAACCGACCCGCCTCGCCCAGGTCGCGGTCGACCCGCCTGCGGGGGTGGCGGCCGGTCCGGCCGGCGAGCCCGAGGCCGGGCCGGCCCCGGCCGTGCGGCGTGCGTGGTGGAAGCGGCTGCTGCGCCGCTGACCCGGCTCGACGGTCAGTCGGATCCCATCGTGAGGACGATCTTCCCGATCTTGCTCCCGGCGGCGAAGCGCTCGTAGGCGTCGGTGACCCGGGCGAGCGGGAACGTCTCGGCCACGAGGACGCGGACGGAGCCGGCGGCGATCAGCGGGAGGACGTGGCGCTCGACCCGGCGGGCGGTCAGCGCCTTCTCCTCGAGCGGGCGGGCCCGGAGGGTGGACGAGTGGATCCGCCCGCGCTTGAACATCAGCGTCGCGAGGTTGAGCTCGGCCTTGGCGCCGGCGCCGATCCCGATCACGCAGATCCGGCCCTCGGTGGCGAGGGCGGCGAGGTTGCCGGGGAGGTTGGGCGCGCCGACGAGCTCGAGGATCAGGTCGAACGGGCCGCGGTCGGCGAACTCCTCGGGCGCCATCACCTCGGCGCCGAGGGCGGCGACCTCGGCCCGGGCCGCCTCGTTGCGCACCGTCGCGCTGACGCGGGCCCCGGCGGCCACGGCGAGCTGGACCGCCGCCGTGCCGACCCCGCCGGCCGCCCCGTGGATCAGCGCGTGCTCGCCGAGGGCGAGCTGGCCCTGGGTGAAGAGGGCGTCGTGGGCGGTGGTGAAGACCTCGGGCAGGCCGCCCGCGGCCGGCCAGTCGAGCTGCTCGGGGACGGGCATCAGCTGGCGCTGGTGGACGACCGCGAGCTCGGCCTGGCCGCCGCCGCCGACGATCCCCATCACCCGGTCTCCGACCGCGAAGCGGCCGGCCCCGGGGCCGAGGCCGGCGACCTCGCCGGCGAGCTCGAGACCGGGGATGTCGGGGGGCGAGTCGGCCGGAGCTGGATAGCGGCCGCGGAGCTGCATCATGTCGGCGCCGTTGAGGCCGGCCGCCCGCACCCGGACGAGGACCTCGCCCTTCCCGGGCTCGGGGTCGGGATGGTCGCGGACGGCGACGCTCCCGTCGGTGATCGTGGCCGCGAGCACCGGGCAAGACTAGCGCCGGCCGGCGGCGTGGGACCTGCGAGACTCCGGTGATGGGCCTACCGGTCGAGGGCTACAAGCTGACCGGGATCTCGGCGAAGGCCTACGAGCACCCGGCCGACCGGGCGGCGACCGCGGCGCTCGGATCGATCCCCTACCTCGACGTCGCCGTGCGCAAGCTGATCGAGATCGGCTACGAGCGGGCCCTGCGCCAGAGCCTGCTCGGGGCGTCGGTCCGCCTCGGCGAGGACCAGCTGGCCGACGTCTGGGCCGTCCACCGACAGGCGTTCACGACGCTCGACATCACCCCGATCCCCGACCTCTACCTCTCAGCCGCGCCGGTGGCCAACGCGCTGACGATCGGATCGGGCCGGCCGATCGTCGTCGTCCAGTCGGAGCTCGTCCGGCTCCTCGACGGCGACGGGCTCCGGGTGGTGTTCGCCCACGAGGCGGGACACGTCCTCTCCGACCACATCCTCTACCGGACGGCCCTGACCATCCTCCTCAGCCTCGGGGCGAGCGTCCGCCTGCCGATCGGGCTGCTCCCGGTCCGGGCGGCCCTGCTCGAATGGTTCCGGGCGACCGAGCTGTCGTGCGACCGGGCGGCGGCGCTCGTCACCCGCGACCCGCTGGTCGTCTGCCGGGTCCTGATGACCCTGGCCGGGGGAACCGAGGCCGGGCGCCTCGACCTCGACGCGTTCATGCGCCAGGCGGCCGACCACCGCGAGCAGGGGAGCGGCCTCGAGAAGCTCTCACGCCTGAGCCTGGATCTCGGGCTGACCCACCCGCTCCCGGTCAATCGGGTTCGCGAGCTGATGGCCTGGGTCCGGGCCGGCCACTACGACCGGATCGTCGACGGCGACTACACCCGCCGGGGTGAGAAGGTCCGCCCGAGAGAGGAGGCCGCCGAGGCAGCAGCCCATTATTCGGAGCGGTTCACCGAGTTCTTCAGGGATGCCGGGCAGACCGTCCAGCAGTCGCTCGGCCAGCTCAACGACTGGTTGAAGAAACGGGAGTAGGAGCCGGGCGGTCGGCCGCCCCGCCCCGCTCGAACAGGGCCACGCACTCGATGTGCGGCGTCTGGGGGAACATGTCGACCGGCGTGACCCGGCGCAGCACCCAGCCGGCCTCGACGAGCTGGGCGGCGTTCGGGGCCAGCGTGGTCGGGTTGCACGAGACGTAGACGATGCGCTTGGGCGAGGCTTCGATGATCCGTCGGACCACCTTGGCCGAGAGGCCGGCCCGGGGCGGGTCGACGACGACGAGGTCGGGGCGCCCGGCCTGCTCGACGAGCTCGCGCATGGCCAGGCGGACGTCGCCGGCGAAGAACTTGACGTTGTCGATCTGGTTGCGGGCGGCGTTCTCGATCGCGTCGGCGATCGCCTCGGGGACGAGCTCGAGGCCGAAGACCTGACCGGCCCGGGGGGCGAGGGTGAGGGCGATCGCCCCCGTCCCGCAGAAGAGGTCGTAGACCCGCTCCCAGCCGCGGAGGTCGGCCGTCCGGGCGATCAGCCCGTAGAGCGCTTCGGCCATCTCGGTGTTCGTCTGGAAGAACGCCTCGGCCGAGACCCGGAGGTCGAGCTCGCCGACCCGCTCGTCGAAGGAGTCCCGCCCGGCGACGAGCTCGGTCTCGCCCTGGCCGGTCGTCTCGGCCAGCGCGTCGGTCCGCGTCCAGAGCAGGCCGTCGCAGGCGACCGCCGCCGCCAGCGACTCGGCGTCGAAGGTGCCCGGGCCGGTGACGATCCGCAGCTGGAGCTGGCCGGACCGCCGTCCCTCGCGGACGATCAGGTTGCGCAGGAGACCCCGGTGGGTGCGGCGGTCGAACGGCTCGAGTCCCTCGGCCCGGCACCAGGCGAGCACGTCGCGGCGGGCCTGGTTGCCCCGCACGGAGGCGAGCAGGCAGTCCTCGACGTGCTGGATGCGCTCCCACGAGCCCGGCTCGTGGAAGCCGCAGACGAGCTCGCCGCCCGGGCCCCGTCCGAACGAGTACTCGAGCTTGTTGCGGTAGCGCCACTGCTCGACCGCCGGGACGATCGGCCCGAGCTCGAAGCCGTCGAGGTGCCCGATCCGCACGAGCGCCTCGCGGACCTGGTCGTGCTTGATCTCCAGCTGGCGGGCGTAGCTCAGGACCTGCCACGGGGCGCCCGGGTGGTCGGCGAGCGGGGGGACGCGGTCGGGGCTCGGCTCGACGATCTCGGTCGTCCGGGCGTTCGCGTAGGCCCGCTTGCGCTTGTACACCCGGGCCCGGACCCGGTCGCCGGGAAGCGCGCCGTCGACGAACACGACGTAGCCGCCGAGCGTCCTGGCGACCCCGGCCCCGCCGAAGGCGAGGGCATCGACCACGAGCTCGAGCTCGTCGCCGACGGCGACGCGGGTCGTCGTGTCCGGGAGGTTCATCGCGCCGCAAGCATCGCAGGCCGCCGGGCGCCGGTCAGGCGAGGAGGAGCTCGAGCAGGGCCTTCTGGGCGTGGCGGCGGTTCTCGGCCTGGTCCCAGATCCGCTGGCGGCCCCCGTAGAGGACGCTCTCGCTGATCTCCTCGCCGATGTGGGCCGGCAGGCAGTGCATGGCGACGGCTCCGGGGGCCGCCCGGTCGAGGAGGGCGTCGTCGACCCGGTAGTCCTCGAGCGCCGACGCGCCGGGCGGCGGCCGTCTCCTCGTCGCCCATCGAGACCCAGACGTCGGTGTACACGGCCTGGGCTCCGCGGACCGCCTCGTGCGGAGCGGCGATCAGGGTCGCGTCGCCGCCCTCGGTCAGCTCGTACCCGGGAGGCGAGGAGACGACGACGTCGAGACCGGCCAGGCCGCCGATCAGGGCGAGCGACCGGGCGACGTTGTTGCCGTCGCCGACGTAGGTCAGCCGGACGCCCTCCGGCCGGCCGAATGTCTCGCGGACGGTCATCAGATCGGCGAGCGCCTGGCACGGGTGGTGGCGGGGCGTGAGCATGTTGAACACCGGGATCTCGGCGTGGGCGGCCAGCTCCTCGACCAGCTCGTGCGAGCCGGTTCGCACGCCGACCGCGTCGACGTGGCGCGAGAGGACGAGCGCCGTGTCGCGGACCGTCTCGCCCCGGCTCAGCTGAAGCTCCCCCGACCGGAGGAGCATCGGATGGCCGCCGAGCTCGACGATCCCCGCCTCGAAGGTGATCCGCGTCCGCGTCGACGGGGCCTCGAAGACGAGGGCGATCGTCCGGCCGGCGAGCGCCCGCGACCCCCGGGGGTCGGCCTTCAGCTCGATCGCGCGCTCGACGAGGCGCTCGAGCTCGTGCTTGGCCAACTCGGTCCCGCTGATGAAATGCCGGGGCATCGGGCGCCAGAGTCTAGATGCCGCCGCCGGCGCTGCCGGCCACCTGGACTCCGGCGGTCCGGCGCCATAGCCTGCCGGGCAATGTCGACGGGGCCGAGACGACCGGGCGGGGGCGGGGCGAGGTCGATCGGCCCGGCGCGGGCCGTCCTCGCCGTTGCCGTCCTCGCCGGGTGCGGCTCCTCAGGCTACGCCCCGACCGACCTCTCCACGGCCTCGGCTCCCCCGGCGCCCACCGCCCGGGCCCGGGCCGGCCGCCCGGCCGTCGTCGTGACGATGGCCGGGCTCGCCTTCCGGCCGCCGACGATCACCACGACCGTCGGACGGGGGGTCGAGTGGGTCAACCGCGACGACGTCGTCCACAACGTCACCAGCGTCGACGGGGCGACGATCGCCTCGCCCGACCTGGCGCCCGGCCGCCGGTTCGTCTACGTCCCGGCCGAGCCGGGCCGACTCCGCTACAACTGCACGATCCACCCGTCGACGATGACCGGCCTGGTGATCGTCGAGCCGGCCTGAGCCGCCGGGTCAGCTGCGGCGGGTGCGGCGGCCGCGACGCCCGCCCTCCCGCACCGGGCGCCGCTCCTCGCCCGCCGGCGGCCGGCCGGCCTCGCGCTCGGTCCCGGTCCGGTCGGTGTCCGGGGCTTCCCGCCGGGCGGGCGGCGGGTCGGGCGGGTCGGGCGGGGACGGATCGGCGGGCGGGGACGGCGCGCGGACGCGCTCCCGCTCGGCCGCCGCCTCGACCCGGGCGGCCGCCGCCAGGTCGGCCAGGGCCGCCTCGTGCTCGACCCGGGCCAGCTCCGCCGCCCGGGCCAGCTCGGCCTCGAGCGCGGCCGCCGCGAGCTCCGCGGTCCTCGTCGCCTCGATCTCCCGGGCGCCCCGCCCGGCCTCGGCCGCCGCGGCCAGCTCGGCCGCGAGGGCGCTCTCCGCCGCCGCGGCCGCCGCGGCCAGCTCCGCCGCCTGGGCCGCCCGGGCCTCGGCGGCGAGCTCGGCGAGGGCGGCGTCCTGGGCGCGGGCGGCCGCCCGCGCGGCCACGGCGAGCTCGGCCGCCTGGACGGCGCGGACGAGCTCGGCCGTCCGGGCCAGCTCGGCGGCCTGGGCGGCCCGGACCCGCTCCGCGGCGATCGCCAGCTCGGCCTCGAGCTCGGCCCGGGCCAGCGCGTGCGCCCGATCGAGCGCGGCGGCCTCGGCGGCCCGGGCGCGCTCGTCCTCCTCGGCCAGCTCGGCGGCCAGCGCCGCCCGCGCGACCGCCGCCTCCTCGGCCAGGGCGGCGGCCAGCGTCTCGCGGGCGGCGGCCGCCTCCTCGGCCAGGGCGGCGGCCTGGGCCAGCTCGGCGGCGGCCGCGTCGGCCGCCCGGGCGGCCGCCTGGTCGATGCGCGCGCGGTCGGCCTCGACCGCGAGCCGGGCGGCCAGCGCCGCCCGGGCGAGGTCGAGCTCGGCCGGATCGCCGCTCGGCGCCGGCGGGGCCGGCCCCGCGGCCGGGGGATCGGTCGCCGGCGCCGGCGCCGGCGCCGGCGCGGCCGCGGCCGCGGGCGGCGCCGGCGCGGCCGCGGTCGCCGCAGCGGGCCCGCCCTCCGCCGGGGCGGGTACGTCCTCCGCCGTGGCGGGTACGTCCTCCGCCGGGGCGGGTACGTCCTCTGGCTCGATCCACGGATCGTCGGGTTCGTCGAACGGCGCCGCGTCGTCCGGCGGCTCGGCCTCCTCGTCGGCGGGCTGCGCCTCCTCGTCGGCGGGCGGCGCGGCGCTCGGGAAGATGCGCCGGAGCTCGCGCCGGAGGACCCATTCGCCGCCGTCGTACTGGGAGGCCATGGCCGCGCACTCGCCGCAGGCCGAGAGGTGGTTGTAGAGGCGGTCGAGGCCGACCGTCTGGATCCGGCCCTCGCTCCGCTCGCCCAGGAGGTCGGGAATCGACCGGCATCGCGTCCCGCCCCGGCGCCGCCCGACCCGAGCCGCGTTCTGGCGCAGCCAGCCGAGCCCGGCCCACCGCGTCGCGCTCGCGATCCTCGCCACCGGATCCGCGACCCCGCCCTGACCGGCCAGCCCGCCGAGCACCTCCGGGGTCAGGCGGTCGGCCGCGTCGGCCCCGCAGACGCCGGTCAGGTAGGCGCGGACGGCCGGCGCGTACCGATCGACCTCGCCCAGACCGACCGGCCGATCCTCCCCGGTCGCCGCGTCCTGCCCATCGCCCGGCTGCTCCATCCGAATCGCTCCTGTGCCTGTTCGTGGCGGCGGCGTTTGCTGACCTGGCCCCGTGATGCTAGCGCCGTCCCGCGGCGGTCGAGGCGCCTCGCCCGGCCGTCGCTCAGCGGCCGAGGCGCAGCCCGTAGCCCTGGATCATCATCAGCGCCCGCTCGCGCAGGGACCCCCGGCGGGGGAGGATGCCGAGCTCGACCCCGGCCGCATAGGCGTCGAAGAAGGCGCGCACCCGCCAGAGCATCCGCTCCTCCGCGTCGAGCTCGCAGTAGAAGACCACCGCCAGGGAGATCGCCGCCCCGCTCGGCGGCAGCGACTCCAGCTCGGCCGTGTTCGTGCCGGTCAGCCGGACCGGCAGGGCCACGAAGCGGCCATCGCCGAGCCGCGCCCCGCCCCGGTGCATCCGGAGGTCCGGGAAGGCGCTCCACGCCCGGGCCGCATGGCCGCCGATCGCCGACGGCCCGAGCAGCGGGACCGCGGTGAGCGGGTCCTCGTAGTGGACGTCCGGCGCGCAGACGCCTCCGAAGGCCGACGGGTCGCGGCCCGTCCACGCCGCCTCCCAGGCATCGGCCAGCTCCTCGATCACAACTCGGCCAGGCCGGCCGACGTCGTCGACGCCGTCGCGTGGAGGCGGCGCGCGATCCGCCCGGCCCCCCGGGCGAGTACCCCGGCCTCGACCGCCCCGGCGATCGCCCGGGCCATCGCCACCGGATCCTCGGCCCGGGAGATCGCGCTCGCGCAGAGGATCCCGTCGCAGCCGAGCTCCATCGCCAGCGCCGCGTCCGACGCCGTCCCGATCCCCGCGTCGAGGATCACCGGCACCCCGGCCGCCGCGCAGATCAGGGTGATGTTGTACGGGTTGCAGATGCCCATCCCGCTCCCGATCGGCGACCCGAGCGGCATCACGACCGCGCACCCGACGTCCTCCAGGCGCCGGGCCAGGACCGGGTCGTCGTTCGTGTAGGGCAGGACCGTGAACCCCTCGGCCACGAGCTGCTCGGCCGCCGCCAGGAGCTCCGGCGCGTCGGGCAGGAGCGTCCGCTCGTCGCCGATCACCTCGAGCTTGACCAGGTCGGTCGCGAACGCCTCCCGCGCCAACCGCGCCGTCAGCACCGCGTCCCGGGCCGTGTGACAGCCGGCCGTGTTCGGGAGCAGCTCGACCCCGGCGGCCTCGAGCACGTCGACCAGCGACCCCCGGGCCGCCGGGTCGATCCGCCGGAGCGCCACCGTCACCAGGCCGGTCCCCGACGCCTCGATCGCCGCCCCGAGGAGCTCGAGGCTCGCGAACCCGCCGGTTCCCAGGATCAGCCGTGATCGGAGCGGGCGCCCGCCGATCGACAGCCCCGCCCCGGCCCGGAGCTCATCCGCCCTGGATGGCACCGACCACCTCCACGCGCGCCCCGTCGGCCAAGGTCCGGGCCCCCCACTCCGAGCGGGGGACGACCTCCCCGTCGACCGCGACGGCCACCCCGCGCGCATCGACCCCGAGGCCGAGCTCCCGAGCAGGTCGCCGACCGTCCCGGCCCCGCGGCGCCTCTCGCCGTTGACCACGATCATCCGACGAGGGCTCCCCGCCGGAGCGCCCGGGCGACGATCCTCGCGGTCACCGGGGCGAGGAGGATCCCGTTGCGGTAGTGGCCGGTCGCCCAGTAGAGGCCCTCCCGGTCGCCCGGCCCGATCATCGGCAGGTTGTCCGGGGTGCCCGGCCGCAGCCCGGCCTCGAGCGCGCAGATCTCGAGCTCGAGCACGCCCGGGACCAGCTCGGCCGCGTCGCGCAGGAGCTGGTAGGCCGCACCGGCGGTCACCGTCCGGTCGAAGCCCCGCTCCTCGACCGTCGCCCCGAGCACGTAGCGACCGTCCCCCCGGGGGACGACGTAGCCCCCCTCGAAGCGGACGACCCGCTCGAGCAGCCCCGGTCCGGCCGGGTCGCGCAGGCGCATGATCTGGCCCTTGACCGGGCGGACCCGCGCCGGCCCGAGCTCGGCCGACCAGGCCCCGGCGGCGATCACGACCGTCGCCGCCCGGACCTCCTGCGCCCGAGCGACGGCCACGCCCTCGACCCGCTCCGGGCCGCCGAGGAGGCCGCTGACCGGAGCCCGCTCCCGAAGCTCGGCGCCCGCCGCCCGCGCCGCCACGGCCAGCGCGTCGAGCAGCCACCCGGGGTCGACGCTCTGCTCGGCCGGGACGATCGCCGCCAGGCGCAGGGTCGGCGCCAGCGCCGGCTCGAGCCGCCGGGCCTCGCTCGGTCGCAGGCGCACGACCTCGAGCCCCAGGCCCTCCCGGAAGGCCAGCTCCCGCTCGAGCGCGGCCGCCGCGTCCGCGTCGCGGGCGAGCAGCAGCGTGCCCCCGCTCCGCAGGGCCGGCGCCGTCCCCGACGCCCCGGCCAGCTCGCTCGCGAAGTCCGGCCACAGGCGCGCCGACTCGAGCCCGAGCTCGAGCAGCCGGCCGGCCGCCGCCCCGAAGCCGGCCTCGGCCACCGGGCCGAGCATCCCGGCCGCGACGCCCGACGCTCCCCCGCCGAGCTCGTCCCGCTCGAGCAGCGTCACCGCCATCCCCTCCTGGGCGCAGCGCCAGGCGACGGCCAGGCCGATCACTCCGCCACCGACGACGACGACGTCACGCTGAGCCATGTTCTGATGCTGCCACACTTCTCCGGTGGCGGCCGACCAACGCCGGGCGGCCCTCGCCGGCGCCCGCCTCTACCTGATCTGCGACATCGCTGCGCTCGACCGAGCCCCGCTCGACTTGGTCGACGTCCTCCAGCTCCGGGCCAAGGACGCCGCCCGGCCGGCGATCCTCGACGCCGCCCGCGCGGCCCGAGCCCGGTGCGCCGCGGCCGGGGTCCTCTTGATCGTCAACGACGACCCCCGCCTCGCCCGGGCGGCCGGTGCCGACGGCGTCCATCTCGGTCAGGACGACATGCCCGTCCCCGCCGCCCGGACGATCGTCGGCCCCGACCTCCTGATCGGCCTCTCGACCCACACCCCCGCCCAGGTCGACGCCGCCCGGGGGGTCGACTACATCGGCGTCGGCCCGGTCCACGCCACCCCGACCAAGCCCGGCCGCCCGGCCGTCGGGCTCGCCCTCGTCCGCTACGCCGCCGCCCACGCCCGGGTCCCCTTCTTCGCCATCGGCGGCATCGACCCCGGCAACGTCGCCTCCGTCCGCGCGGCCGGGGCCCGGCGGGTCGCCGTCGTCCGGGCGATCGCCGCCGCCCCCGACCCGGCCGCCGCCGCCCGCCTCCTGCGCGAGGAGGCCCCCGTTGCCGGCTAGGCCGCCCGACCCATCGGCCGACCCTCCGCCCGAACCCCCGGCCGACCCCCCGCCCGGCCCCGATCCCGGCTCCCCGTCCCGCCCACCCGAACCCGCTCCGAAAGAATCCCGATCGGAGCGGCGGGCCGACGCTGTCCGCGCCGGCCTCGAGCCCCTCGCCCCCGGCGAGCTCCCCCCGCCGCTGCGGATCTCGATCGGGGTGGCCGCGCTCCTCGGGATCGTCAACCTCGGCGGCTTCCTCCTCGGCCTCAAGATCGGCGGGCGCCGGCCCGGCCCCGGGATCCTCAGCTTCTCGCTCGTCATGGCCGTCGTCGCCACCGGCATGGCCCAGCGGCGCTACTGGGCCGTGCTCGGCTTCCAGGCCTTCGTCGCCCTCGTCGTCCTCTACTTCTCCCTGCTCCTCATCCTCGCCTCCAACCTCGAGGCCCTCGCCGTCTGCCTGCTGGTGATCGGCACCGGCTCCTGGCTCTTCTGGAAGCTCGTCCGCGTGATGGCGCGGATCCAGGCTCCGCCTACCAGTACATCCCCTTGACCTGGTCGCCGAGCACGTAGACGTCGTCGTAGAGCGACTCCGGCGCCGGGTGGGGCGACGCCTCGGCGAACTCGACCGCCGCGTCGACCCGGGCGATCGCCGCCGCGTCGATCTCCTCCCGCTCCGCGGCGGTGATCACGCCCTCGCGCTCGAGGCGGTCGCCGTAGCCGCGCAGTGGATCGCGCAACCGCCATTCCTCGACCTGCTCCCTCGTCCGGTACTCCTCCGGGTCGGCCATCGAGTGGCCGCGGAAGCGGTAGGTCAGCGCCTCGACGAGGACCGGGCGCCGCTCGTCCCGGGCGATCCGCAGGGCCTCCGAGCAGACGTCGTGGGTGTCGAGGACGTCCATTCCGTCGCAGCGCATCCCCGGCACCCCGAAGCTCTCGCCCTTGCCCACCAGGTCGGTCACCGCCGAGTGGCGCTCGAGTGACGTGCCCATCCCAAACCGGTTGTTCGTCACCATGAACACGACCGGCAGGCGCCACAGCGCCGCCAGGTTCATCGTCTCCCCGAACGTCCCCTGGTTGGACGCCCCGTCCCCGAACGTGCACAGCGTCGCGTCGCCCGTACCCAGGTAGTCGGACGCCAGCCCGAACCCGGCGGCCAGGGGCAGGTTCCCCCCGACGATCCCGTAGCCGCCCATGAAGCGGCGCTCGAGATCGAACATGTGCATCGAGCCCCCCCGGCCCTTGCAGCATCCGCCGACCCGGCCGAACAGCTCGGCCATCACCGCGTCCGGGCTCGTCCCCCGGGCGAGCGCGTGGCCGTGCGAGCGGTAGGTCGCGATCAGGTAGTCGCGGTCGCGCAGGGCCCGCGCCCCTCCGACGATCGTCGCCTCCTCGCCGATCGCCAGATGCAGGAACCCGCCGACCTTGGCCTTCGCGTACATCTCCCCGGCCCGCTCCTCGAAGCGGCGGATGAGCACCATCGTCTCGAGCCACTCCCGGGCCGCCCCGTCCTCCACCGGGACCGCACGGACGGCCGGTGGCGCCTCCTCGGTGGCCGGTCGCTCGGGCACCGCTCCACCATAGCGCCGCCCCCGGCCGCGCCGGCGCTCGGCGGTCGTTCGGGCCGGCCGGCCGGCCCCGCGCCCCGCTCGTCCGAACGTCGAGGTTCCACCCCTGCCCTCACCCCCGGGCGTGAGTCCGCCGTTACTCAGGTATCAGCGCCGCCCGGCCTGACTCACACGCACAAATCTCAAGGAGTCCCATCACATGTCCATCATCACCACCGTCCTCGGCCTCGTCACCCACGTGCTCAGCCTCCTCCCCGTCGGCAACCTGGGCCTCGGCACCTTCGGCCTGTAGGCCGAGATCTCTCGCCCGCCGAGCCGGCCGCGCCGATCGGGTGCGGCGGTTGGCGGCGAGTCGCCTCAGCCCTCGCCCCCCAGGCGGTCGACCATGCGCAGGAGGTCGAGGGGGCTGAACGGCTTGGTCAGGAACAGGTCGGCCCCGGCCGCCTCGGCCCGGCGGCGGGCCGAGTCCTCGGCCGAGGCGGTCAGCATCACGATCGTCGCCGCCGACGTCCGCGGATCGGCCCGCAGCCGGCCGCACGCCTCGATCCCGTCCAGGCGGGGCATGTCGATGTCCAGGAAGATGAGCTCCGGCCGCTCCCGGGCGGCCACGGTCAGCGCCTCCTGACCGTCGCCGGCGGCGAACAGGTCGAAGTGGGAGACGTCCTCGAGCGTCGTCAGGATCAGCCCGCGGATGAACGGGTCGTCGTCGACGACGAGGACCGACCGCCGGCCCGTCATCAGGCCTGGACCCGGATCGCGTCGAGCTCCGCGTCGGGGATCAGGCGGAACGCCTCGATGATCACCGGGTCGAAGTGCGCCCCGCTCCCCGCCTCGATCATCCCCCGAGCCTCGGCGATCGACGAAGGCTGGCGGTACGGGCGCTCGGTGGTCAGGGCGTCGAGCACGTCGGCCACCGCGAAGACCCGCGCCGAGAGCGGGATCTCCTCCCCGCTCAGCCGGTCCGGGTACCCGGTCCCGTCGAAGCGCTCATGGTGGTGGCGGATCACGTCCCGGGCCTGTCCGAGGAACTCGATGTCCCGGACGATCTGGAAGCCCGTGATCGGGTGCTGCTCGACCACCAGCCGCTCCTGGTGGGTCAGCCGGCCCGGCTTGAAGAGGATCGCGTCGGGGACGGCGACCTTGCCGACGTCGTGCAGGAGGAAGCCGAACTCGATCTCCCGGTCGTGGGCCAGCGCGAGCCCGGCCGCCCCGGCGATCCGCAGGGCGTAGGCCGCCACCCGCTCGGCGTGACGGCCCGTGTAGGCGTCCCGGGCCTCGACGGCGTTGGCCAGCGCCCGGACCGTCGCCATGTAGGAGCGGTGGAGCTCGGCCGTCCGGGCCCGCTCCTCCTTGAACGTCTCCCGCAGGTCGGCCGCGTAGCGCTCGAGCTGGCGCTCCTTGTCGGCGGCCCGCGCCTCCTGGAGGGCGAGCTCGGCCCGGAGCTCGGCGACCTCACCCTGCGGGTCGGCCGGCCGGGGCTGCTTTGGTTGCGTCGTCACTCTCGATCGCCCTTCCTTGCCAAGCCGGGACTCTGTTCTATAGCACCGAGCGCCGCCCGGACGGCCAGCGCGGCCTGCTCGACCGGGAGAACCGGAGTCCCGAGCCTCGACGCGGCCGGCTCGGCGCCGTCCGCGAAGAAGATGATCGCCCGGCCCGTCCGCCGGCCGCGCAGGTCGATGCCCTCGACGACCACCTCCGGGCTGCGCAGCCCGGCGTCGATCAGCGCCACCTCGAAGCGCTGCATCGCGCACGCCCGCGCCGCCGCCGGGCCGCTCGCCTCCCAGCGGTACTCGACGCCCAGCCGATCGAGCGCCGCCTCGAGGCGTCCGCGCATCGTCTCGCGCCCGACGACCAGCACCCGCGTGCGCCCGGAGGCGACGGCCACGGCGAGCACGGCCCCGAGCTCGGCGCTGTCGATCGGCTTGGGCACCACCCACTCCCCCTCGAGCGATCCGTGGTCGGCGAACACCGACACGAAGACGGCCGGAATCCGCCGCAGGGCCGGGTCGGCCCTGATCTCGCGCAGCGTGTCGATCCCGTTCATCCCGGGCATCAGCACGTCGAGGGTCACCGCGTCGAAGCGTCCGGCCCGCAGGCGGGCCAGCGCCTCCCGGCCCGAGTGGACGCCGACCGACTCGACTCCGAACCGGGCCAGGTTCGCGGCGATCAGCTCGGTGATCTTCGGCTCGTCGTCGACGATCAGGACCCGCCGCCCGGCGATCGCCGACAGCTTCGCCCGACCGACGTCGACCGGCGCCCGCGGGAGGGTCACCGTGAACGTCGACCCCACCCCCTCCTCGCTCTCCAGGTCGATCCGGCCGTGGTGGAGGTCGACGAGCGACTTGACGATGGCCAGCCCGAGGCCGGTTCCCCGCTCCGACCGCGGGCCCTCGCCCCGGTAGAAGCGCTCGTAGACCCGGGCGCGCTCCTCCGGGGTCATCCCCCGACCGGTGTCGCTGACGCTGATCGTCAGCCCGCCGGCCCCCGCGCCCAGGCGTACGTCGATCCGGCCGCCCTCGGCCGTGTAGAGGTGGGCGTTGGTCAAGAGGTTGGTGACGATCTGGCGCACCCGGCCCGGGTCGACGAGGGCCGGCGGGAGGGCCTGGTCGATGTCGAGCCCGAGCGACTGGCCCTTTTCGAGGAGGCGCGGGCGGATCAGCTCGGCCGCCTCGCGCACCACCTCGCGCAGGTCGGTCGACCGCCGGTAGAGCTCGACGTTGCCCGCCTCGATCTTGGCGACGTCGAGCAGGTCGTTGACCAGCTCGGTCAGCCGGTCGGCCGACAGGGCGACGATCCGCACGAACTCGGCCTGGCGCTCGCTCAGGCCGCCGGTCGACCCGAGCAGCTCGATGTAGCCCTTGATCGAGGTCAGCGGGCTCCGGAGCTCGTGCGACGCGGTGGCCACGAACTCCGTCTTCGCCCGCTCGAGTCGCGTCCGTTCGGAGACGTCACGGACCGTCCAGATGACGCCCTCCCCGGCCCCGAGCCGGGCGGCGGTGACGGCGAGCGTCCGCCCGTCCGCGCGGCTGACGACGATCTCGCCGGCGAGCGCCTCCCGGAGCGCCGGCAGCGGGCTCGCCGGGCCGTCGGCCCGCCGCCCGGGGCGGAGCTCCGGAACGAGCTCGACGGCCCGGGGGTTGACCGCCGCGATGTCGCCCCCGGCCGCGCAGAGGATCAGACCGTCGCCCAGGCTCTCGATCGTGATCGCCAGCCGCGCCCGCTCGGCCTCGAGCTGAGCGGTCGTCCCGGCGAGATCGTCGCCCATCCGGTTGAACGCCTCGCCGAGGGTCCGCAGCTCGCTCGGGCCCCCCGGCTCGACCCGGGTGGCGAGCTCCCCGCGGGCGAGCCGCCGGGTCGCCTCGAGGAGCGCCCCGAGCGGCGCGCGCATCGCCCGGATCAACGCCGCCACCAGCGCCAGGACGACGACCAGGGCCAGGCCGCCGCTGATCACGATCGCCGCCAGCGCCACCTGGGTGGAGGACGCCGTCGACCGCCGCGACGCCGCCTGGCGCGCCATCTGGCGGGCGGAGAGGGCGAGGCTCGCCCGCCGCGCCCGCCCCAGGTGCTGGCCGATCACCCGGGCGACGTGCACCCCGCCCGCCCCCGCCTGGGGGAGACGGGCGAGGGCCCGGGCCGAGCGCTCGGCGCGCAGCGCGTCGTCGAGGAGGCGGTCGGTCGGCCGGTCCGGGGCGCCGCCCGCGAGTGCCCGGGCCGCGCTCGCCGCGTTCGCGTAGGCCGCCGTCGCGTGCTCGACCGCCCGGCGATCACGCCGCCCCGGCGGGGCGCGGAACTGGACCTCCTCGGCCACGCCGGCGGCCACCATGTTCGCCGCCTGGACCTCGAGCGCGCTGGTCACCGACAGCTGGTCCTCGTAGTGCTGGCGGTCCCGGTAGAGCCGGGCGATGCCCAGGCTCATGATCGCCGCCAGCGTCAGGGCGATGCCGACCAGGGCGCCGGTCAGCACCCGGGCGATGGACAGGCGCCGCATCGGAAGGCGACGTTAGCTGGTCGGCCGGATCGGTGTCCGACCTTGCCCGGCCCGAGGACCTGGTCGACGCCCGACCTCGCCCGGCCCGAGGACCTGGTCGACGCCCGACCTTGCCCGGCCCGAGGACCTGGTCGACGCCCGACCTTGCCCGGCCCGAGGACCTGGTCGATGACCTACCATCGGCGGATGGGCCTCGTCGGGGCGTGGTTGCGCCAACTGCTCCTCGGGGGAGCCACGGCCGCGCTCCTGCCCGTCGTCGCCCTGGTCGTCCTCGTCTTCGCGATCGGCGGTCTCGGTGGGCTCGACCAGCTCGTCTCCGGCCCCGCCGATCCCCTCGCCGGCTCGCTGGCCGGTCCACCCGGGCGCGACTCGGCGCGCTCCGGTCGGGCGGCCGGCGGCCTCGCCCTCCTGGCCGCCGTGCCCCCCTCGACCCCGTCCGTCGGGACGGCTCCGACGCCGAGCGCCGGCTCCACGCCCCCGGCTTCCGGCCCGGGCGGCGCCCGCCCGGTGGTCACCGCGCCGCTGGTCCCGCCGATCTCGCCCGGGCCCGGCGGCGGCGGGGCGGCGGAGGCGGAGGCGGCGGGGCGGGCGGAGCGGGGGCGGCGGGCCCCTCGCCAGCACCCCGACGGCGGGTGCTCCGGCCGCGACCGCCCCCCTCGGGCATACGGTCGGCGCCGTGACCAACGCCGTCGGGTCCGTCGTCAGCGGGGCGACCGGCGCGGTCGGGCAGACGGTCAGCGGCGCGACGGCCGGTCTCGGCAACGCCGTGGCCCCGGTCAGCCCGCCCGTCGCCTCGCTCCTCACCGGGACCGGAAGCGCCCTCGGCGGCACCGTGGCCGGGGTCGGCGCCGGGGTCGGGAACCTCCTCGACGCCGCCGGGAAGGCCCTGGCCGCCGTGCTCGGGAGCCGCCCCGGCTGACCGAACGGTCACCCGGCCGGCCGGCGCCGCGCCTGGACCGCAGGGCAGAAGATCAGGACACGCGGTCGTAGCCGTTCCCGGCCGCCGCGCCATAGGCTTCCCACCCATGGAAGGCACGGAAGACCGCAGTCGGCCCCACGGCGACGAGTGGCGCTGGCGTCTGGGTCCGGCACGGAGCACCCCGAGCATCAAGGTGTTCGTCACGCCGAGAGAGCGAGGCGAGCCGCACGGGCCGTTCGGCTTCGCGCGGGAGCTATCGACCGAGGAGATCGAGCCCCTCCTCTGGGAGGGCGACTGAGCCCGTCCCCGGCTCAGTCCTCGCCGAGGCGGCTCCAGCGAGCGATGAACTCCTCGGGCTCGAGTTGAGCCAGATCGGCCCGCAGCGCCCGGGCCATCCGGCTGGCCTGGACCGGCGCGCAGTCCCAGAATAGGACCGCCTCGCCGGACTCGATCTCGACGATCTCGATGTGGTCGACCCGGTCGCTCCCGGCCAGCGCGGACGGCATCCGTCCGGCCCGGGTGACGATCAGGCGGTAGGCCTGCTTGGCGTTCACCGCAGCAGCTCCCCCGCCCGCTCGAGGTTCCGCTCGCCGACCAGCACCCGCTCGCCGACGACCACCGCCGGGACGTCGGTGACCCCGCGGGCGAGGGCCTCGGCCGTCGTCCGCTCGAGCTCCTCGCCGATCCCCCGGGTCGCGGCGGCCCGGGTCACCGCGGTCGGGTGCATCTCGCAGGCCGCCGCGGCGATCAGCACGTGGTCGCCGACCGACAGCGCGTGGCCGCCGGCGAAGGCCTGCCGGAAGGCCGCCTGGGCGAAGGCGACGGTCCGCCCGATCCGCCGGGCGTAGGTGGCGACCCGCATGGCCAGGGCGCTGTCGAACGGGAACGGATCTGGCCAGCGGACCGGCTGGAGGCCGCAGTCCCGGGCCCGGCGCTCGACCTCCGCGCGGAAGATCGCCTCCTCCTCGGCGCACCGGTACCCCTCGAAGGTCTCCGCCCCGGGGAGTCGGCGGGCCAGGATCGGCCGCCACTCGCACGGCCCGGGGAGGGTCTGGAGGGCTCGCTCGGCCGCGAGGTACGCCTCGGGGCTCGCCAGGTCGAAGTAGAACGCTGCGTCGAGCCGGCTCACCCGTGGATCAGCCAGCCGTCGGCGTCGCGCGCGGCCTCCATCACGGCCTCCGAGAGGGTCGGGTGGCCGTGGACGATCCGCGCGACCTCGGCGAAGCCGCCCTCGAGGGCCCGCACGTTGACGAGCTCCTGGATCAGCTCGGTCGCCTTGACACCGACGATGTGCCCGCCGAGAAGCTCGCCGTACTTGGCCTCGCCGACGACCTTGACGAGGCCGGCCCGGTCCCCGTAGACGGTGCCGGCGCCGACCGCCCCGTACTGGACCCGGCCGACGACGACGTCGTGGCCGCGCTCCCGGGCCTCGGCCTCGGTCAGCCCGAAGCTCGCGACGTTGGGCGTGCAGAAGGTCGCCCGCGGGACGTCGGCGTAGGCGATCGGCTCGGTCTCCCGGCCGGCCGCCGCCTCGACGGCGATGATCCCCTCCTCCGACGCCTTGTGGGCGAGGGCCGGGCCGGCGACGAGATCTCCGATCGCGAAGACCCCGGCCAGCGAGGTGCGCATCGCCCCGTCGACCGCGACCCGCCCGCTCGCGTCGAGGGCGATCTGCGCCTCGGCGAGCCCGAGGCCGTCGACATCGGGGCCGCGCCCGGCCGCGATCACCAGATAGTCGACCTCCGCCGTCTCCCCGGCGTGGCCGAAGCGCACCGACTCGGCCAGCGCCTCGACGTCGGTCACCGGCGTGCCCGTGCGGATCCTGATCCCCTGCTTGGCCAGACCCCGCTCGACGAGCTTCGAGATCTCGGCGTCCTCGGTCGGGAGCACGCGGTCGAGCGCCTCGAACAGGAGGACCTCCGTCCCGAGCCGGGCGTAGGCCGAGGCGATTTCCGCCCCCGAGGCCCCGGCCCCGACCACGGCCATTCGCGCGGGCAGGGCGGTGAGCCCCCACGCCTCCTCGGTGCCGATCACCCGGCCGCCGAACCGCGTCCCGGGGATCGGCCGCTTGACCGACCCGGTGGCCAGGATCACCGCCCCGGCGGCGATCTCCGAGCCGTCGAAGCTCCCGCCGATCCGTACGTTGCCGTCGTCGGTGATCGCCCCGTGGCCGGCGATCACGTCGACTCCGTTCTTCTTCATCAGCCCGGCCACCCCACCGGTCAGCGTCTTGACCACCCGCCGGCGCCGCGCGACCACCGCGTCGAAGTCGACCGCCGGGGCCCCGACGACCACGCCGAACGCCGCCGCCTCGCGGACCTCGCTGAGCACGTCGGCGCTCCGGAGAACCGCCTTGGCCGGGATGCACGCGTAGTTGAGGCAGCGCCCGCCGATCGCGTCGCGCTCGACGATCGCCGTCTTCATCCCGAGCTGCGAGGCGCGGACCGCCGCGACGTAGCCGCCCGGTCCCGAGCCGATCACGACACACTGATACGCGACTTCGGGCATCGGCCCATCATACGAGGCCGATCCGGTTCTCCCGCCCGGCGCCGGGCCCGGCCGCCGCCCGGATCGGTGTCAATCGTGGCTGCCGGGTTGGACACGAATAAGAGAAGAACAGACCGCCGGTCGTAGCCGGGCGGCTCGGGACCGCGCCTAGGCTGTCGACCGTGCCCAACAGGCCTCCGAGTGAACGGGAATCGGGGCGGACGGCCGGCCTCGGCGCGCTGAAGACCGGGCGCCCGGGTCGAGCCGCGAGCGGCCGACCTGCGGCCGTAGCCGCGGAGGTTCTTGGTAGCGTTGGCACACATCGCGCGTGACCGCTGGGGGGCCCACGCGGACGGGAAGTAGGGTCTGATGCCACCCCATAATCCGTGGGGAGGGAATTGATGGAACGGCAACGAGAGAGGAGCGGCATGAGGAGCGACAGACGCCTCGCCGCCGAGCCGCAACCAACCACCGATCCGGCCTGCCGAAGGCGCCGACGAGGGCCTGATCGCGATCGCCCCGCCCGATCTCGCGGCGGGCCGCGATCGGCCGGCGCCGGCTCGCGCTCCACCGACTCCGGCTGCCGGGCGAGACCGACCCGGTCAGCCAGGTGCGCAAGCGCGAGCGCGTCTACCGCCACTCGCTCGCCGCGGCCGACATGATCGCCGCCGTGCTCTCGACCTGGGCGGCGATCGACGGGGTCGGCGGCGACCGGCTCCGCTGGTGGTCCTATCTGATCCTCCCGCCGCTCGTGCTGCTCACCTCCAAGGTGCTCGGGCTCTACGACCACGATGAGCTCGTCGTGCGCAAGTCGACGATCGACGAGCTTCCCGGCCTGGTCAACCTCGCTTCGACCTTCACGCTGCTCTTCTGGGTCACCCGCCATTTCACCGTCTCCGGCGCACCCGACACGCAGGCCATGGTCGCGCTCTGGCTCGTCCTCACCGTGAGCTTCGCCGGCGCGCGGACGCTCGCGCGTCGCTTCGCGGCCGCCGTCTCGCCGCTCGAGCGCTGCCTCCTGCTCGGGGACGGGAGGGCCTTTCAGCGCCTCCAGGGCCCGCTCGGGGCCGAGCGCGGCGTCCATCTGGTCGGATCCGTCCCGCTCGACCGCGCGATGTACGAGGCATCCGCTCTACGGAGGCTCGCCGACGCCGACGGGGTGCACCGGATCATCATCGCCGCCGACGAGACCGCGCGCCCTGAGGAGATCCTCGAGCTCGTCCGCCGGGCCAAGCTGACCGGTCTCCGGGTCAGCCTGTTCCCCGGCATCCTCGAGGCGGTCGGCAGCTCGGTCGTGTGCGACGAGATCGGCGGGGTGACCCTCCTCGGCGTACCCCGCTTCGGCCTGACCCGCTCGTCGATCGCCCTCAAGCGCGGCTTCGACGTGGTCGGGGCGAGCGTGCTCATGCTGGTCGCGATCCCGCTGATGGCGATCGCGGCCGTGATGATCCGGCTCGAAAGCGGCGGACCGGTGCTCTTCCGCCAGACGCGGGTCGGGCGCGACGGCGAGCATTTTCGGATGATCAAGCTCCGTACCATGGTGGTCGGCGCCGAGGCGATGAAGGCGGACCTGATGGACCGCAACGAGACGCACGGGGTCTTCAAGATCGCCGACGATCCGCGGATCACCCGGGTCGGCCGCTGGCTGCGGCGGTCCAACCTCGACGAGCTCCCGCAGCTGTTCAACGTCCTCCGCGGCGAGATGAGCCTCGTCGGACCGCGCCCCCTGGTGATCGACGAGGACGAGCGCATCATCGGCATCGATCGGCGGCGCCTCCACCTCCAGCCGGGCATGACCGGCCCGTGGCAGACGCTCGGCAAGCGCGTCCCCCTCGGCGAGATGGTGAAGGTCGACTACCTCTACGTCGCCAACTGGTCGCTGTGGATCGACGTCAAGATCCTGCTCCGGACGATCCCGCACGTGCTCGGCGGGCGGGGTCGGTAGGCGCCGGTCCCAGAGGTCGCTCGGGGCCTCGGGGTGGGCGCGAGCGGCGCCGCCCCCCGGCCGGCGCTCACTCCTCGCCCGGGCCGATCTCGGCCCGGAGCTTGCCGAGCGCCCGGTACACCCGCCCTTCGACCGTGGTCAACGGCTCGCGGATGACCCGAGCGATCTCCGGCATCGTCAGGTCGGCGCCGAAGCGCAGGGCGACGACGACCCGCTCGTCGTCCGAGAGCGCCTCGAGGCCGCGGCTGACGAGGTCGCGGTCGAGAACCCCGTCGGCGGCGTCGGGCCAGTCCTCGGCCGGGGCGCCCGTTCGCTCGAGCGCTCGCTTCTCGGCGGAGCGCCGGCGCGCGTCGTCACGGAGGCAGTTGAGCGCGATCGCGTACAGCCAGGTCTTCTCGCCTCCCCGGCGGGGATCGTAGCGGCGCCGCGCGCGCAGGACGCGTTCGAAGGTGTCGCCCAGCAGGTCCTCGGCCAGCGCCCGGTCGCCGGTCCGGTAGACGAGGAAGGCGAGCAGCGGACGCGCGTGGGCGGCGTAGAGCCGGTCGAATTCCGAGTGTCGCAACGCGTCGTCGCGATCATAGACGATCGATTATCGGGAATCGGGCGACTCGTTCGTATAAGGGAGCATGAGCCGATTCGACGACCGAGACCTCCCGCCCGAGCTGCGCCACGTAGCCGATCTGCTGCGCAGCCAGCGTCACGAGGCGAGTGGTCCGGAGCTCGATCAGGCCAGGGTACGGATCCTGAAGCGCGCAGGCGGCCAGCGGGCTGCGAGAGGTGGAGATATGCGGAAGAGAACTGTCTTGACGGGAGCCATCATGGTGGCGGCGATCGGCACCGGCTCGGCGGCGGCGCTCGCCGTCAGCGGTGGCCACGTGTTCGCCAGCCTGATCAGCAGCGCGCCGGCCAAGCAGGCCGCTCTGGCTCCGCGAGCCGGGTTCGCGCCGTCCGCCGCCGCAGAGCAATACGGCACCGAGCCGACCACGACCCAGCTGACGTGCCTGCGGATCGGGGCCAGCAACTCGTTCAACTGCACCGCGCAGGTCAACGGAGCCGCGGGAACGGCCCCGACCGGGACCGTCAGCTTCACGAGCGCCTCCGGGTCGTTCGCCCCGGCGACCTGCACGCTCATCCCCAAGAACACGGCGATGTCCACGTGCACGACGGTCTTCACCGCGACCGCCGTCGGCGGTCAGATATTGACCGCCGCCTACTCGGGCGACGCCGTCTACGCGCCGAGCAGCGGCACCACCGCCGTCGCCGGCCTGAGGTGACCTGGATCCTCGCCTGACCTGAACCGCCGTTTCCCGCTGCCCGCCCTCCGTGAGGGGCGGGCAGCGTGTCTTCCGGGGCGGACAACGTAGCCTGACCGCCCGGCCCGCTGATCGACGTTAGGGTCAACGCCATCGCTGGACCTCTTCGCATCCTCGCGGGCCTGCTCGCGTTGGCGGTCCTCGGGTACGTGAGCTTCGGCGCCGGGGGCGCCGGCGCCGGCCTCGGCGCCCTCGTCTCCCTCGGGTTGCTCCTCGCGGCCGTGCGCCTCGCGCGGAACGAGCCCGAGGACGCCGCCGTCGTCCGGTGGATCGGCTCGCGCGCCCTCATGCTGCTCCCCGGCGCGCTGGTCGTCTACCTCGGCTACCACGCCGGTGGGTTCTTCCCCGGACCGGCGTCGCTGGTCGCCGTGCTCCTGGCGCTGGTCCTCGGCGTCCGGCTGATCGCCGGCGAGGTCGCCGCCGGGCCCGGCGAGCGCGCCGCCAGCGTCATCGGGCTCCTCTTCGCCGCCTACGCGGCCTGGGCGCTCGTCTCCGGGGCCTGGGCGCACGCGCCCGAGCGCGCCCTCGTCGAGGCCGACCTGGCCCTCGTCTATCTGATCGCGTTCGTGCTGTTCGCGACCTCGGTCACGGGGCCGCGCGACCTGCGCTGGCTGATGCGCGGCCTCGCCGCCGGGGCCTTCACCGTCTGCCTCGGCGGCTTCGTCGCCCGCGCGCTGCCGAGGCTCTGGCCGATCCCGGGCGCCCTCGACACCAGCCGGATCAGCTACCCGATCACCTACTGGAACGGGCTCGGTCTGCTCGCCGCCCTCGGGATCATCCTCTGTGTCGGGCTGACCAGCGACGACGGTGACGCGCGCGAGCCGACCGTCGTCGGGCGCCTCGCGCGGATGGCGAGCGCCCTCCCCATCCCCCTCCTCGCCGTCACCCTGCTGCTGACCTTCTCCCGCGGGGCGATCGGCGCGTGCATCCTCGGGCTGGTCGCGTACTTCCTGGTCGGGCGTCCGCGCTCGCTGCTGACGGCGACGATCGCCGTCGGGCCGCCGACCGCGGTGGCGCTGGTCGTGGCCTACCGATCGACGTCGCTCTCCCACGTTCTCGACGGCAGCGCGCTCCAGGCCAGCGACGGTCGCCATCTCGCCCTCGTCGTCGTCCTCTGCTCGGTCGGGGCGGCGCTCCTGCGGGGGATCCTGGGCGGCCTGGACGCCCGGTTGCTGCGGCTCGGCTCCGGGCGGCCCGCCGTCCCGCCAGGGGCGTCCCGCCGCCGGTGGGGCGTGCTCGTCGGCCTGGTGGTCGTCGGGGCGCTCGCCGCGGGGCTCCCGCAGGCCGCCGTCCACCAATGGGACCTGTTCAAGCAGGGTAACGTCGGCGGACCGGCCGGGAACCTGCGCAATCGACTCACCTTCATCGGGGCCAACGGTCGGATCGACCTCTGGCGGGCCGCCCTCGACGTATTCGACGGGGCACCCCTGGCCGGAACCGGTGCCGGGACCTACGAGGTCGACTGGGCGGCCATCCGCCCCTACGTGAGCCAGGTGCTCGACGCCCACTCGATCTACCTCGAGAACCTCGGGGAGCTCGGAGTCGTCGGGCTCGCCCTCCTCGCCCTCGTGCTCCTCGGGTCGCTCGCCGCCGTCGCCCGGCGGGCGCGGGGACCCGACCGGACGCTCTACGCCACCGTGTTCGCGGCGCTCGTCGCCTGGGCGATCCACGCCGGCGTCGACTGGGACTGGGAGCTGAGCGCCGTGACGCTGCCCGTGTTCGTGCTCGCGGGCGCTGCGCTCTGGCGGGCCCCGGCCGGGCCGGGTGCGCCGGGCTCGCCGCGGCGCGGCGCGCTCGCCCTCGCGGTGGTCGTCGCGGCGGTGGCGCCCGCCCTCCTGAACGTCTCCCAGAGCCATCTCGACCCGGCCGCGAGCGCCTTCGCGGCCGGGGACTGCCCCACGGCCACGAGCGAGGCCCGGAGCTCCCTGACCCCGCTCGGGTTCCGCCATGCCGCCCACGAGATCCTCGGCTACTGTGCCGCCGCGGCCGGGCAGAGCGGGCCGGCCGTGGCCGAGATGATGGCGGCCGTGCGCGACGACCCCAAGAACTGGGAGACCCAGTACGGGCTCGCGGTCGTCCTCGGCGCGGCCCGACGCGATCCCCGTGCGGCCGTGCGGGCCGCGGCGGCGCTGAATCCCCGCGAGGAGATCGTGGCCAGCCTGGGCCGCCGGTATCGCGCGGATCCGCGCGCCCGCTGGCCACTCGACGCCGCCAGCGTGCCGCTTCCCGTGGCCAGGCATTACGGGGCGGTGCTCGCCGGCCTACGGGCCGCCGAGCACCCGGTCGCCCCCCGGCGGCCACGGCCCGTCCGGCGGCGGCTTGCGCGCTAGCGTGTAGCGATGGCCGTGATCCGCTATCGCGAGGCGCTGAACGCCGCCCTGCGGGAGGAGATGACGCGGGACGAGCGGGTGATGCTGATGGGGGAGGACATCGGCGTCTTCAACGGAGCGTTCAAGGTCACCGCCGGCCTCCTCGCCGAGTTCGGGGAGCAGCGGGTGCGCGACACGCCGATCTCCGAGAACACGATCGTCGGGATGGGGGTCGGCGCCGCGATGACCGGCCTGCGCCCGGTCGTCGAGTTGATGACGATCAACTTCTCGCTCCTCGCCCTCGACCAGATCGTCAACCACGCCGCCCACATCCACTACATGTTCGGCGGTCAGGTCAACGTCCCGCTCGTCGTCCGCATGCCCCAGGGGGCCGGCCACCAGCTCGGGCCGACCCACTCACACTCGTGGGAGGCGATGTTCCTCCACGTACCCGGCCTCCTCGTCGCCACCCCGTCGACCCCGGCCGACGCCAAGGGACTCCTCAAGGCGGCGATCCGCGACGAGAACCCGGTCGTGTTCATCGAGCACGAGTACCTCTACGGTCAGCGGGGCGAGGTCCCCGACGACGACGACTTCGTCGTTCCCTTCGGGGTCGCCGCCGTCCGGCGCCCGGGGACCGATGTGACGATCGTCGGGATCTCGCGGATGGCGGTGACCGCCGAGAGCGCGGCCGCCGTCCTGGCCGAGCAGCACGGGATCGAGGCCGAGGTCATCGACCCGCGGACGCTCCGGCCGCTCGACCTCGACACGATCCTCGCCTCGGTGCGCAAGACCAACCGCTGCGTCGTCGTCGAGGAAGGCTGGCCCCACGGCGGCGTCGGGGCCAACCTCTCGGCGCTGATCGCCGAGCACGCCTTCGACGACCTCGACGCCCCGGTCGCCCGGGTCGCCGGGGCCGACGTCCCGATGCCCTACTCGCGCCCGCTCGAGCAGCTGGCCTTCCCCCACGAGGCCGAGATCGTCGAGGCCGTGCTCGGGATGCTCGCCCGTGCCTGAGATCCAGATGCCCCGGCTCTCCGACTCGATGGAGGAGGGGACGGTGCTCAAGTGGTTGAAGGGCCCCGGGGAGGACGTCCGCCGCGGGGAGGATCTCGTCGAGATCGAGACCGACAAGGCGACGATGACCTTCCAGTCGGACGCCGACGGCCGGCTCGAGATCCTCGCCCAGGAGGGCGACACCCTCCCGATCGGCGCGGCCATCGCCCGCCTCGACGGGGAGGCCCCGGCCGGCGCCGAGCCGGCGGCCGGCGTCCAGGGGGCTCCGCCACCGGTGGCCGCGCCCGGCGCGGCGGCGCCGGTCGGCCCCGAGCCGGCCGCCGCGCCGCCGCCCGCCCCGGCGTCGATCCAGGGCACGCCGCCGGTCATCGCCGCCCCGACCGCCGCCCGCGACCCGGCGCTCCCGCCGCCGGTCGCCGGACCGGCGCTCGGGCTGGCGGACGCCGGCGGCGAGCGAATCAAGGCGTCGCCGGTCGCCCGGCGCATCGCCCGCGAGCACGGCGTCGACCTCGGAGCCCTCACCGGGACCGGCCCGGGCGGGCGGATCACCCGGGCCGACGTCGAGGGCCACGATCCCGCCGTCGCGCCGCCGGGCGCCGGGGTGCCGGGGCGCGTCGGGGCGCCGCCGAGGGCCGGGGCTCCGCCGAGCGCGGTCGCGCCGCCGCCGCCGCCGACGCGGGCCGGGGCGGCCGCGGCCGCCGACGCGGTGACCCCGGTGGCGGCGCCCGAGGCTGCGGCCGCGCCCGTCGAGCCCCCGCCCCCGCCCGTCGAGCCCCCGCCCCCGCCCCCGGCGTCGACCGGGGCCAAGGGCGCGGTCACCGTCGAGGAGCCGACGCGGGCCCAGCAGGTCATCGCCCGGCGGATGTCGTCCTCGAAGGCGACCGTCCCCGAGTTCACCGTCTCGGCCGAGATCGACATGGAGCGCGCGGTCGAGCTCCGCCGCCGCCTCCAGACGATCGGAGGGGACGGCCCGGTCCCGTCCTACAACGACATCGTCGTCAAGGCGTGCGCCCTCGCCCTGCGCGAGCATCCCCGGGCGAACGGCTCCTGGCGCGACGGCCGCTTCGAGCTCTACTCCCGGGTCAACGTCGGGGTGGCCGTCGCCGGGACCGGCGTCCTCGTCGTCCCGACCGTGTTCGACGCCGACGAGCGACCGCTCGTCGAGATCGCCGGGGAGACGCGCCGGCTCGCCCAGCGGGTCCGGGACGGCGAGATCAGCCCGCCCGAGCTGGCCGGCGCCACCTTCACGGTGTCGAACCTCGGCATGTTCGGGGTCCGGAGCTTCTCCGCCGTGATCAACCCGCCGCAGGCCGCGATCCTCGCCGTCGGGGCGGTGGCCCCCCGGCCGGTGGTCCGGGACGGCATCGTTCTCGCCGGCCAGGCGATGGACGTCACCCTGGCCTGCGACCACCGGATCCTCTACGGCGCCGACGCCGCCCGGTTCCTCGGCCGCATCCGCGAGCTCCTCGAGGAGCCACTCGCCCTCCTGCGGTAGCCGGCCGCCTCAGCGCCGTCCGACCGCGCCCGGCCCGACGTAGGTCGAGTTCGGGGCGTGGTTCGGGTCGACGGTGATCCCGGGCGGACTCATCGACGTGTCGACGATCAGGCACAGCCGCCGCTCCGGGTCCGGCCCGGGCACGCACGTGCGGTAGAGGTCGGCGTCGAGGCGCCAGGTGTCGGCCCCGTCGATCCGCCGGCGGTACTCCGGGGGCGCGTGGAGGCGGACATAGGTGCGGACGGCGTTCGACTGGGCCTGGAAGGCCCGGCGGGCGGCGAGGACCGCCGGGCGGTGGGCGATCCCGAGCCCGAGGATGACGGCGGCCGCGGCGAGCATCAGCCCGCTCGACGCGTAGTCCCGGGCCACCGTCCGGGGGAGGTCCGCCCGGCGGCGGCGGACCAGGATCCCGGCCAGCGGGCCGAGCCCGGCGAGGATGAAGAGGTTGATCGCGCCGGCCAGGAGCGTCCCCGCCGCCAGGTCGGCGCCGCCTCCGGAGACCGGCTCGAAGTGGAGGAGCAGCGCCTCGCCGACCACGGCCGCTCCGAACGTCGGCCACTGCCAGGCGCCGCGCCGGCGCCAGCGAAGTCGCCTGATGGCGTCTCCCGGCACCGCCCCAGCCTACGGCGTGGCGCCGGCGGCGCCGACCCGGTCTGCCATCCTTGAGGGGATGGACGAGCTGTGGGTGTGTCACCTTGGTCTGACGCCGTACGCCGAGGCGGCCCGCCTCCAGGAGCGACTCCGGGCCGCCCGTCAGGCCGAGCTGGTGCCCGACGTGATGTTGATGCTCGAGCACCCGCCGGTCTACACGCGCGGCCGCCGCTCAGCCGACGGGGAGCTGCCCCTCGGCGAGGCGTGGTACCGGGAGCGGGGGATCGACGTCGTCGAGACCAACCGCGGGGGCAAGCTGACCTACCACGGGCCCGGCCAGCTCGTCGGCTACCCGATCATGCGCACCGGCGACGTGATCGTCTACCTGCGGACGATGGAGCGGGCGATCATCGCCGCGCTCGCCGAGGAGGGGATCCCCGCCGGCGTCCGTGAAGGCCTCACCGGCGTCTGGGTGGAAGATCGGAAGATCGCCTCGATCGGCGTCCACATCTCCCGCGGCGTCACCACCCACGGGTTCGCGGTCAACGTCGATAACGACCTCGAGCCGTTCGCCTGGGTCGTCCCGTGCGGGATCGACGGCGTCCGGATGACGTCGGTCGGGTGCGAGACCGCCCGCACCCGCGCGCTGCCATGCTTTCGCAAGCGGATGGCCCACCAGTTCGCGCGTGCCCACGCCCGGCGCCAGCGACTGGTTTCGCCGGCTCGTCTCCAAGCAATCGTCTCGCCGGCCCTGGCCGGCCACCTCACCGCCGACCGGGACTAGACCTTCCCGGTGATCACCGCGCCGCCGAGGCCGGCGAGCGCGAGCTCGGTGAGCGCGCCGAAGGCGAAGGCCCGCATCCCGATGTTGCCCCGCTTCTTGGCCCGCTTGGTCGCGAGCAGCCCGAGGACGTCAGTCGCGAGACCGAGCTGGATGAGGAGCGGCTGGGCCGCCGCCGGTCCGGCGAGCATGCCGGCCCCGAGGGCGGCGTTGCTCGCGCCGTTGAGGCGCACGAGGTACACGGCCGACGGGTTGCGCCCGGGCTTGAGGCCGGTCACGAAGGCGGTCAGACCGGGCGCGACCACGCCGGCCGCGCCGATGGCCACGCGGGCCCCGCCGAGAAGCTTCGCCGGGCCCAGCTCGCCCAATGCGCCCACGCCCCCGACCTTGCCCAACGCACCCTCAACTGCCGCCTTCACGTCTTCGATCACTGACAAGCTAAACCGCCCCCTATACCCTTAGGTCGATGACAGAGCGTGCCCATAGTACCCGCTCCCGCCACAAGCCGGGGGGAATGAATGTGCACGAGATACTCGGTTCCGACACGGTCGACATGCGCGTGCGCAAGCCACCGTGGTTCAAGGTACCCGCTCCCGGCGGCCCGCGCTACCGCGAGTTGACGGCGCTGATCGAAGCCGAGAATCTCCATACCGTCTGCCGCGAGGCCGCCTGCCCGAACGTCGGCGAATGCTGGGAGCGGGGAACCGCGACCTTCATGATCCTCGGCGACACGTGCACCCGCCGGTGCGGCTTCTGCAATGTCAAGACCGGCAAGCCCTCCTGGCACGATCCGCTCGAGCCGGCCCGGGTCGCCCGGGCCGTCGCCCGGATGGGCCTGCGCCACGCGGTGATCACCTCGGTCGACCGGGACGACCTCGCCGACCTCGGGGCCGGGGCGTTCGTCGGTGTCATCCGTGAGGTCCGCCGCCAGGCCCCCGGCTGCCGGATCGAGGTGCTGACCCCGGACTTCCAGGGGCAGGAGATGCCGCTCGCTCGGGTGATCGCGGCCGGGCCCGATGTGTTCAACCACAACGTCGAGGTCGTCCCCCGCCTCTACCCGGTCGCCCGCCGGGGGTCGGAGTTCCTCCGCTCGGCCCGGGTCCTGCACAACGCCAAGGAGCTCGGGGGCGACGCGGTGACGACGAAGTCCGGCCTGATGGTCGGCCTCGGCGAGACACACGCCGAACTCGTCGAGACCTTTGCCGTCCTGCGCGAGCACGAGGTCCAGGTCCTGACGGTCGGGCAGTACCTCCGCCCGAGCCCCGATCACCTCCCGGTCGTCCGCTACTGGCACCCCGACGAGTTCGCCGCCCTCGAAGCCGCGGCCTACGCCCTCGGGTTCGAGCACGTGGCCGCCGGGCCCCTGGTCCGCTCCTCCTACCACGCCGACGAGCACGTGCCCGAGCCACGCGGCGGCCTCGGCCCGCTCATCGCCGTTGCCTCCTAGGCGCATCGCCGCCGGATGACGACCGGCTCCGCGCCGGATCGCGCCGGCCGGTCGGGGTGGTGGCGCGGCGCCGGGCGGCGCGACCCCGAGCCCGAGCCCCGCCGGGCGCCCGGCCGGGGCCGGCCGGCATGATCCCCCTCAAGGACGACGTCCCCGCCGACCGCCTGCCGCTCGTCACCTACCTGCTGATCGCGATCAACGTGATCGCCTACGTCTACTCGCTGCGCCACGGCGGCTCCGTCTTCGGCGGCCCGAGCGCGTCCGTGGAGACCCGCTACGGCGCGATTCCCTACGAGTTCGTCCACCCCGGGCGCCACTGCGACCTCGCCGCCGCCGTCGGCGTCGTCTGCCAGGGCCAGGCCGGCGTGAGCGGATCCCCGCCGGCCCAGCCCGCCACCTGGCTGACCGCGCTGACCAGCATGTTCCTCCACGCGAGCCTCCTCCATCTCGCCGGGAACATGCTCTTCCTGTTCATCTTCGGCGACAACGTCGAGGACGCGATGGGCCGCGGGCGGTTCCTCGCGTTCTACCTCCTCGGCGGCCTCGCCGCCCTCGCACTCCAGATCGTCGTCGACCCGAGCTCGACCGTCCCGACGCTCGGCGCGTCCGGGGCGATCGCCGCCGTCCTCGGCGGCTACATCGTCCTCTACCCGCGGGCCCGGGTCCTCACCGTCGTCCTCATCATCTTCTTCTTCACGGTGATCGAGCTCCCGGCGCTCGTCGTGCTCGGGATCTGGTTCGCCGAGCAGGCCCTGCTCGGGAGCGCCGGCCTCGCCGATCCGGCCGGCGGGGGCGGCGGCGTCGCCTACTTCGCCCACGTCGGCGGCTTCGCCTTCGGCCTCCTCGTGATCAGGGCCTTCGCCCGCCGGCGCCGGGAGATCGAGCCGCGGCGACCGGCGTTCTGAGCGGTACCGGTTGCGCCGGCCGGCCCGACCGATGAGAATCCGGCCGATGGCAAGCCCCCGGTGGCGCCGGACGGTCGCGGCGCTCGCGCTGGCCGCCGTCTCGACCAGCCTCGCCGCGTGCGGGTCGACGGGGACCGCCGGCGCCCCCCGGGTCGGCGCCGTCCGCCCGCCCGCGGCAGCGACGGCGGCGGCGCCGGCGCCGCCGGCGCCGCCGGCCGAGCCGGCCGGACCGCGCCGGGCGATGCGCCGGTTCCACAAGCAGCCGAGCGCCGGCATCCTCGTCGAGATTGACTCGCACCGGGTCCTCTGGGCGCTCCATCCGACGAAGGTGCTCCCGATCGCCTCGCTGACCAAGATGATGACCGTCCTGCTCGTCGTCCGCCGGGCCCACGCCGGCGACCTCGTGCCGATCACGCGCGAGGCGCTGGCCTACCGGGGCTCGGGGGTCGGCCTCCTCCCCAAGGGGCGCCGGGTCCCGCTCGAGCCGCTGCTCTACGGCCTGCTCCTCCCGTCGGGCAACGATGCGGCGATCGCCCTGGCCCAGCACGTCGCCGGGACGGTCCCGGCCTTCGTCGCGGAGATGAACGCCGCCGCCCGGGCCATGCACCTCACCTGCACCCACTACACCTCGCCCGACGGCTTCGACGACGCGAACAGCTCGTGCGCGGCCGACCTCGCCCGCCTCGCCGCGGTCGACCTGGCCCAGCCCCGGATCGCCCGGATCGTCGGCCAGCGGAGCGCGGTGCTCCGGTTCCCGATCAAGGGCGGCAAGCTCTACCTCTACAACAACAACCCGCTGCTGCGCAGCCGCTTTCCCGGGATCACGGGCCTGAAGACCGGCGAGACCGTGGCCGCCGGCCTCTGCCTGGTGGCCACCGCCCGGCGCGGCCACATCCGCCTGGTCTCGGTCCTCCTCCACTCGCCCGACCTCGCCCGGCAGTCGGCGGCCCTGCTCGAGGCGGGCTTCCGCGCCGAGCACGCCGGCGGCACCTGAGCCGGTCAGCAGCTCGGGGTCGCGATCCCCTGGACGGCGGCCGTCGCCGTTCCGGGCGTCGTGGTGACCCGAGCGTAGGAGACGCCGATCAGCTGCTTGAGGCTCGGGCTGCCGTAGACCAGGCAGTTCGAGGCGCGGGCCACGGTGACCCGGTCCCGGGGCAGGTCGCTGAGGCTGGCCGCCGAGACGAGGCGCTCGTAGTCCGAGAGGGCCGGCCGGTCGTCGAAGCGGACCTGGTAGCCGGTCACGCGCCCGGCGGGGCCGACCACCACGCCGCTGACCAGGGGCACGCCCGGGGCGCCGCCGCGAGCCGACTCGCGGTGGGCGCCGGCGAATGCCGCCCGGGTCGCCCCGAGGCCGGCGTAGCCGCCCGGCAGGGCCGGCCCGGCGCTGGAGGCGACCGGGGCCGACGAGCTCGCCCCGGGGGTGGTCGGCACGACGACCGCGGCGTTGTCGCCGCACCCGGCGGCCATCAGGCCGACGAGGCCCGAGAGGAGCGCCGCGAGCCGCCCGGCGGTCAGGGCTTGGCCACCTTGCGCGGCGGATGGAGCGGCCGCGAGAGGAGCAGTCGCTTGACGACCAGCGTCGGGTCGGTGACGGGCCCGAGGCAGACGACGGTGACGCGGAGGCTCGCCGGCTTGGGCGTCGTGTTGCTCGCCTCGACCATCCAGCCGACGGCCGGACGATTCGGGATCCCGACCCCGGTCGGACCGGGGGTCGGACCGTCGAAGGCCGGCGACTCGCCGAGCGGCGAGACGACCGCCGCCGACCCGCCGGTCGCGAGGTCGCCCTTCGGGCAGTCGAGCTCGGCCCGGACGAAGAACTTGCTGCCCATCGGGAACGCCGACCCGGCGATGAAGTTCGTCAGCGACGCGGTCGTCCCGGACGACCCGTTGGCGCCCGCGGGTCCCGGCTGGCCCCGCCGGCCCGGCCGGTCCCGCCGGTCCGGTTGTCCGGCTGGTCCGGCTGGCCCGGTCTGGTTGAACGAGACCGCGTGCTCGAAGGGCGAGCACGCGTTCGCGTGGAAGCCGCTCGGGTCCGCGGTGATCCGCAGCGCCCCGGTGTTGCTCACGCAGCCGTCGACCGTCGAGGTCGTCGCGGCCGCGACCAGCGACCCGCCGATGCCGGCCGCCCCGGCTGCGACCAGGGCCACCACGAACGTCTGCCTTCTCCCGAGTGCCACCGCCGACCTCCTCGAACCGTCGTTGGCGGCTCAGACTAACCGAGTCTCGGGAGCGCTTGGCGCAGCCCGAGCATCGGCGCGAAGAGGTCGCCGTGGCGGGCGATCCGGGCGATCATGTCGGCCGCCTCGAAGCGGAGCCCGGCGGCGTCGCCGGTGCGCAGAGCGCGCTCGACCTCGGCCCAGGCGAGCGGGGCCGACACGGTCGGCCGGGGCCGTGCCCGGAGCGAGTAGACGCTCACGGTCGTCTTGTGCTCGTCGTTCTGGCTCCAGTCGATGAACACGCGGCCCGGCCGGACGGCCTTGCTCATCCGGGAGACGACGAGCTCCGGGTGCTGCTTCTCGACGAGTTGGGCGACGGCCTGGGCGAACGGCTTCGTCTCCGCGTAGGTCGTCGCGGTGTTCAGCGGGACGTAGGCCTGAAGGCCCTTCGACCCCGATCCCTTTACGACCATCTCGAGCCCGAGCGCCGCGAACATGTCCCGCAGCCAGACCGCCACCCGGGCGCACTCGAGCAGGCCGGCCGGCTCGCCCGGGTCGAGATCGAAGACGAGCGCCGTCGGTCGCTCGATCGCGGTGGCCAGGGCGAGCGACGTGTGGAGCTCGAGCGAGGCCATGTTCCCGGCCCACATCAGCGTCGGCCGGTCGTTCACCACGCAGAAGTCGATCTGCCCGTGGCGGTCGCTCGCCACCTGGGCCGTCGCCACCCAGTCCGGCCGGTGGGAGGGGCATCGCTTCTCGTAGAAGAACTTGCCGTCGACCCCGTCCGGGTAGCGCTTCAGGGTCAGCGGCCGCCCCCGCATGTGGGGGACGAGGACCGGGGCGATCGCCGCGTAGTAGTCGATCACCTCGCCCTTGGTGAAGCCCGCCTCCGGGTAGAGGACCTTCGCCCGGTTGGACAGGCGCAGGCGGCGCCCGTCGACCGCGACCTCGACGGTGGTCGCCGTCTGGCTCGTCACCTCGTAGCCCGGGTCGGCGGCCGCCGGTGCCGGATCCGGCTCCCGCATGACCTCGGCGGCCGGCTTGTCCTCGCGCACGCCCTTGTAGGACGGCTGGCGGAGCATCCCCGTCCGCGTCCACTCGGCGAACTCGACCTCGACGACGACGTCCGGCCGGACATAGATCGCCTCTTTTGGGGGCTGGGGCCCCGTGAACGGGGACCCCGTCTGCTCGAGCGGGCCGAGGCGGTCGGCCAGGCGTCGGAGCTCGGCCTCGCCGAAGCCGGTCCCCACCCGGCCGGCGAAGCGCAGGCCCCCGGCGTCGTGGTAGCCGACCAGGAGCGCCCCGATCTGCGTGCGGCGCTGGCCCTGGCCGGGGAGCCACCCGCCGACCACGAGCTCCTGGCGGTTGCCGTTCTTGACCTTCACCCACCCGCTGGCGCGCCGACCCGGCTCGTAGCGGCTGTCCAGGCGCTTGGCCACCAGGCCCTCGAGGCCCCGCTCGGCGCTCGCGCGCAGGAGCCCGGCGCCGTCGCTGCGGTGGAGCGCGGGCGTGCTCCAGGCCGACCCGCTGAGATCGAGTTGCTCGAGCCGGGCCCGGCGCTCGGCGTAGGGGAGACGCATCGTCGAGCGGCCGTCGAGGTAGAGGAGGTCGAAGATCACGTAGACCACCGGGACCTCCGCCGCCCGCCGGCGGACGCGGTCGACCGAGGTCAGGTGCATCCGCTGCTGGAGGCGCTCGAAGCTCGGGAGCCCCCGTTCGTCGAAGGCGACGATCTCCCCGTCGAGCACCGCCGCCCGGTCGCCGAGCGCCTCGCCGAGGCCGGCGAGCTCCGGGTACTGGCTCGTGAGGTCGTTGAGGTTGCGGCTCTCGATCCGCAGCGCGGCGCCCGGCTCGTGGTAGGTCAGGGCGCGGATCCCGTCCCACTTGATCTCGAACGCCCAGTTCCCGTCCTCGCGGGGCAGCGGACCTCGCTGGGCCAGGGCCGGGCGCAGGTGCTCGGGGAAGGGATCGGGCGGCGGAGGCGGCGGCGGGATGAAACGGACGGTACCGACCGGTCGTGCACCTGCGATCTTGCGGGGGTGCGCCTCCACCACCGGCCCCCGATCGGCGACCATCTGGTCGCCCGCGCGCTCGATCTCGCGCTCGGCGCGCCGGGGCCGCTCCCCGTCCACCCGGGCATCGTGGCTCGGGCCGTCGCCCGGGGCCACCACCTCTACGAGCAGGTCCTCGAGCTCGCCCGCGACCGGCCCTACGTCCCGCTCGTCCTCGTCCTCGTCTGCCTGGCGTCGGCCGCCTGCTATGCCGCCTCCTCGGTCCTCCAGCAGCGCGAGGCCAGGAGCGCCCCCCCGGAGATGGCGATGCGCCTAGGGCTGATCGGCCACCTCGTCCGCCGCCCGCTCTGGCTGCTCGGCAACCTCGCCGACGTGGCCGGCTTCGGCCTCCAGGCCGTCGCCCTGCGCAGCGGGTCGCTCGCCCTCGTCCAGCCGCTCCTGGTCACCGGGCTGATCTTCGCCCTCGTCGCCGACGCCGTCCTCGACGGGCGCCGGCTCAACCGGTCCGAGCGGCGCTGGACGGCGATGACCGTGGCCGGCCTCGTCCTCTTCCTCGCCGTGTCCCGGCCCGGCCGGGGCTATCCCCACGCCTCGGCCCTCGGCTGGGGCCTGCTCGGCCTGGCTGCCCTCGCCACGGTCGGGACCCTCGTCCTCGTCGCCCGCGCGTCGGCCCGCTGGCGTGCCCTCTGCCTGGGCACGGCGACCGGGGTCCTCTTCGGGCTCGTCGCCGCCCTCACCGAGAGCTCGGCCCACCTCCTCGACCACGGGCTCCTCCACGCCCTCGCCCATTGGCAGCCCTACGCCCTCGCCGTCTGTGCCGTGCTCGGACTGATGCTCAGCCAGAGCGCCTTTCAGGCCGGCGATCTCAAGTGGTCGCTCCCCGCGCTGACCGTGGTCGAGCCGGTCGTGGCCATCCTGATCGGCCAGGTGCTCTTCGGCGAGCACATCTCGGTCAGCGGCCTCGCCCCGGTCGGCGAGGTCCTCGGGCTGGCGCTGATGGCCGGCGGCACGGTCGGGCTCAGCCGCGCCGTGGCCGGGGAGGGCGGCCGGGCCGGGGTGGGCGACCCGGCCGGACTCGCCTGACCCGCGGGCCGGGCCGGGCCGGGCGCCGAGCAGCGGTCGGGCGGCTGGTAGCGTAGGCGCGTCGCGCCTCGCACCGCGAGGCAACCAACTTCATCGAGGAGACGTCGTTATGGCACAACTGGATCGCGCGCTGGGCAAGCTCAAGGAGGCGGCCGGCAACCTCACGGGCGACAACTCGCTCAAGGCGTCGGGCAAGGTCGATCAGGCGGCGGGCTACGCCAAGGAGGCCGTCGGCAAGGCCGCCGCGGCGGTCAAGGGAGCGATCAACTCGGACGTCGTCCAGGGGGCGATCGCCTCTCGCAAGAAGCCCAAGGAGTAGTCGGGCTCAGAAGGTGATGTAGCCGAGCACGAGCCCGAGGCCGGCGACGAGGACGAGGCTGCCCGCTCCGCGGTCACGCCAGCTCGTCGCCGGCGTGGTCCCAGCGCGGCCGAGCAGGGCAGGATCCGGGTCGTCCCGGGACCGACGACGTAGCAGGCCTCGGCGCCGGTGTAGCCGAAGCTGACCGCCGGGGGCGCCCGGCGTGCAGGAGGCGGCGACGGCGGCCGGCGCGGGGGTCAGCGCGTCAGCTGGAGCGTCGCGTGCGCCGCCGGCCCCGCCGGAGCGGGGCCGTGGCGCAGGATGCTGCGACTACAGGGTGGTGACGTTGACCGCCTTCGGTCCCTTGTCGCCGTTCTCGGCGTCGTAGGAGACCTTGGCGCCCTCGGCGAGCGAGCGGTAGCCGTCTCCGCCGATGCCACTGTGATGCACGAAGAGGTCCTTGGACCCGTCGTCGGGCGTGATGAAGCCAAAGCCCTTGTCGTCGCTGAACCACTTCACGGTGCCGGTCGGCATACGTGTTCCTCCGGTGTTATGTGCTGGGTACGCGGAGGATGCTGTCCAGCAACGACCGGCGAGTTCCTGCACTGCTCTGTCGAACGGCGTTCGACCTGAACCCGCAGGATAGCGGTCTCGCGCCGCGCCGCGGGTTTTATCGCTCGCCGCTGTCGCCGCGCCCGGCCGCGGCGGGGGCCGGGCTAGGCTTGCCGCCTGCCAGATCCCGCCTCCGAGGAGCCGCTCTGCCCCGCCCCGAACCGTCCCCGGCGCCTCCAGGTGGCGTTGCTCGTGGTCGCCGTCCTCGTGCTGCTCGCGGCCTGCCTGACCGTCGACCCGGTCCGCCACGCCCTCGGGGCGGCGACCCACGGGGACGTCGGCGGACTGCGCCACCAGCTCCGCGCGCTCGGGCTCGCCGGGGTCCTCGTCCTCGTCGCGGTCGTCCTCGCCCACACGGTCGTCCCCTTTCCCGCGGAGATACCGGCGGCCGTCGCCGGGTTGGTCTACGGCTTCGCCGTCGGCCTCCCGCTGATGGCCGGGAGCTTCCTCGCCTCCGCCCTGGCCGGCTACTACCTCGCCGCCTGGCTCGGCCGCCCGGCCGTCCGCCGTCTCCTCGGGGTCCGCCGCCTGGCCGGGGTCGAGCGGATCGTCGGGCGTGGGGGGGTGCGGACGCTGCTCGTGCTGCGGCTGATTCCCTTCGTCCCGTTCAGCCTGATGTGCTTCGTCTGCGGCCTCGGCCGGGTGCCGGTGACCCGCTATACGTGGACGACGGTGGTCGGGATGCTCCCCCAGCTCACCCTCGTCACCCTGCTCGGATCCCGGCTCGGCCACGCCCGGCTGACCGATCCGCTCGTCTGGGGTCCGGCGCTCGGGCTGGTCGCGCTCGTGCTGATCGGACCGGCGCTCCTCGGTCGCCGCCGCCGGGTCGGCGACGCGCCCGTAGGTCGGCCGCCCATCTAACGTTCGTCCCCTGATGCCCGCCGAGACGAGCGACGCGACCAGGCCGTGCGTGCGCTGCCGGGTCGAGATCAACGCCGCGAGCGGCTACTGCACGTTCTGCGGGGCGGTCCAGAGGCGACGGCGCGGCGGCCGATGGCCGGCGGCTGGCGTGGGGCTCGTGGCGCTGGCCGCGGCCTTCGCGCTCTCGGCCGTGCTCTCGGCCGGCCGCGGGCGCGGGGGCGAGCTCAGCCTCCACCGGGCGGCGGGACTGGTGACCCTGGTCCCCGCCGGGTGGGTCGGCGGGCCGGTCGCCGCGCCGCCCGGAGTCGAGAGCCTCGCCTTCGTCGATTCGCAGGACGACCGGCGCCGGCTGATCGTGACCGCGACGAAGCCGGCGCCGGCCAACGCGCTCGTCCGGGCGCGCAACGCCCTGCGGCGTGCCCGCACCGGGCTCGGCTACCGCCGGCGGTCGTTCGGGCGCGTCCTCCTGGCCGACGGCCGGCCGGCCTGGCTGCTTCAGTACGACGCGAACGGCTCCTACCACGCGGTCTACATCTACTCGGCCTGCATGCCGACCTACGCGATGACGGTCGAGATGCGCGCCCGGGCGCCGGACGAGCTCGGCCTCTGGCCCCAGGAGGTCGCCGTGTCGGCCGCGCCGCGCTGCTGAGGGAGGTCGGCTGGCGCAGCTCGGCCGGCGTGGCCGCCTGCGGCCGGTGAGAGCCAAGTTGCGCCCGCCGCCCGGGGGCGTCGCTATGGTCAACCGGGCGCCCGACCGCGACGCTCGGGCTTATGCCGTGTTCGAGTACCTGTGCCCCATCCGGCCTGCCCGATGACTGAGTCCACGCCCCTGCCAAGTCTCCCGGCCGTGGCGCTCGCGGCCCTCGTCCTGTGGGTGGCGATGGCGATCGGGGGCGTCGACCCGGCGGCGGGCGCCGATCCGGGCGGGTTGGCTGCGCCGAGCGGCGGCGGCGCGCCGCCGAGCGCCCCGGTGGCCTCGCCCCCGGCGGTCAAGCCGGCGAAACCCGTCCGCCACAGGGCGGCCCCGGCCCGGGGGGCGACCGTGCCCGTGGTGACCGAGGTGCTCTGCTTCGGCGCCTGCACGGCCGGCGTCCACGCCGTTCCGGTCGGGGGCAACCTCGTCCTCCACGGCCACCACATCGGCCGGGGCATGCTCGTGCTCTTCCCGACCGGCGCCGTCGCCGCGTCGACCAAGGCGGAGGCGCGCCTGCGGCTCTCGCACAAGGGCTTCATCGTCACCGTCCCTCCCGGCGCCCGGAGCGGGCGGATCACCGTCGTGTCCGACGCGGGCGTGGCCTCACGCCCGTACGGGCCGATCCGGGTGATCGCCCCGCCGCCGACGGCGCCGGCCCCGCTGGTGGCCGCCACCCTCCCGGCGGGCAGCCCGTTCCAGGGACTCGGACAGTGGATCTGGTACGTGAGCAAGAGCGACGGCGGCAGCCTCGACGCGATCGCCGCCCGGGCTCACGCGGCCGGCGTGACGACCGTGTTCGTCAAGAGCTCCGACGGGTCGACCAACTTCTGGTCCCAGTTCACGCCGGAGCTGGTCGCCGGGCTCCACCAGCGCGGCCTCCATGTCTGCGCCTGGCAGTACGTCTACGGGACCCACCCGGCCGGAGAGGCGCAGCTCGGCGCCCGGGCCGCGGCCCTGGCCGACTGCCTGGTGATCGACGCCGAGGCCGAGTACGAGGGCAAGTACTCCTCGGCCCAGACCTACATCCAGACCCTGCGCGCGGCGATCGGCCCCACCTACCCGGTCGGTCTCGCCTCCTTCCCCTACGTGGACCGCCACAAGTCGCTGCCCTACTCGGTCTTCCTCGGGCCGGTCGGCGCCCAGTTCAACCTCCCGCAGATCTACTGGCACGAGATCGGCGTGAGCCCGGACGTGGCGATGGCCCACACCTACCACGAGAACCGGGTGTACGGCCGGCCGATCATGCCCCTCGGCGAGACCTACGGTGGGACCCCGCCGGCCGACATCTTCCGCTTCCGCCAGCTCGCGGCGGCCTACGGGGCCAGCGGACTCTCGTTCTGGGACTGGCAGGAGACCACGGCGAACGGGTGGACGGCGCTCGGAGCGCCGCTGAGCGCGCCGGCGAAGGCCGCGGTCGACGGGACCGTCCCGGTCTTCTCGCAGGGCGGCACCGGCGACCAGGTCGTCTGGATGCAGGAGCACCTGGCCGCCGCGGAGCCTCAGACTCCGACGACGGGGATCCTCGACGCGGTGACGGCGGCCGCCCTGACCGCGTTCCAGGCCGCCCACGGGCTGCCGCCGTCGGGGACGACCGACGCCGCGACCTGGACTGCCCTTCTCGCTCTGGCGCCGGTCGCGGTCGACTGGACGGCCAACGCCGCCCCAGGCTAGGGGCGCCGCGCCGGATCAGCGCCGGTCGGCGAGCGGCCGGGATCGGGTCGGCGGCGACCAGGTGGCCGCCGTCGAGGGTGAAGTCGACGGTGCGGGGGGTCCCCGTCGGGCAGCAGTCGGGATCGCTCGGGCGATAGATCGCGTAGCGGAGCCTGACGTCGGTGTCGCCGTTGCCGACGACCGCGATCTGTCCGCTCGGGGCCGAGGCGTCGGTCCCGAGGTACCGCGCGCCGTCGAAGAAGAACGCCTGCTGGGTGTGGGCGTCGGCCGATCCGGTCCGGGCGCCGACGAGTACCCGCAACGTCTGGTTCGGGTCGTAGACGCCGGTCGACAGGGGGGTGAACCCGAGGGCGCGGACCCTCGCCACCGCCGCCTGGAGGTCTCCACCGGCGGCCGGGGTGCCGCCGGTCGTCCGGGTGAACGCCGGGGCCGGGGCCGTCCGCGTCGCCGGGGGCGACACGACCGTCGAGGTCGTCTGGGTCGTGGTGCGCGGCGGCGCGGTGGCCGGGGCGGCCGACGTCGTGCTCGGCGGCGGTGCCGGGACGGTGACCGTGACGGTCGGCGTGGCCGGGCTCGAGCTCTGGGTCCCGCAGGCGGCGAGCGTGGTGGCGAGGAGCGCGGTGACGGCGAGCTTGGCTTTGATCACGAAAGCGTAGTTCGACAACCGGGCGCCACGCGCCTGCGGGAGAATCGGGGCGTGCGCTGTGCCCGGAAAGTAGTGCTGGCCCTGCTCGCCGCGCTCGGCGCGCTGGCGGTCGTCCTCGTCCTGGCGCCGGCGACGGTCGACGTTCGCCGGCGGGTGGCGGCGGTCCGGCCGCTGCCGCCGCCCCCGTTGACCGTGCGCGAGTCACGCCTGGCGGTGCGCGAGCGCGCCGCGATCGACCGAGTCCTTCGCTACGCGTCGACCGTCTTCCGCGGCGGGGCCCGGGCCCCCGAGGTGGCGCTGACCTTCGACGACGGGCCGAGCAGCTTCACGCCGGCCGTCGTCGCCGTACTGCGGCGGCTCCACGTTCCGGCGACGTTCTTCCAGACCGGCTACTCGATCACCGCCTTCCCCCGGTTCGCGCGGCTCGAGCTGGAGGTCGGGCTCGGGATCGGCGATCACACGTTGACGCATCCGTTCCTCGCCGCCCTCGCCCCCGGGGCCCAGCAGGGCCAGATCCTCGGCGCGGCGAGCCAGATCCACGCCTACGGGGCGCCCTACCCGCGCCTGTTCCGGCCGCCCTACGAGTCATACGACGCGGCGACCCTGGCGGCGGCGCGGGCCGCCCACATGCTGATGGTCCTCTGGAGCGTGGACACCCGGGACTTCAGCCGCCCGGGCGTCGCCCGGATCGTCGGGAGGGCGCTCTCCGGGGCGGGGCCCGGGGCGATCATCCTCCTCCACGACGGCGGGGGCCCGCGCGCCCAGACGGTGGCCGCCCTCCCGGGGATCATCCGCGGCCTGCGCCGCCGGCATCTCCGCCCGGTCACCGTCGGGCGCCTCATGCTCGACGACCCGCCGCCGCCCCCGCGCGCCGCCGGCGCCCCCAAGCGGGCGCGGGCCGTCGCCCGGCAGCGGGTCGCAGCCCGCCGGCGAGCCGCGGCTCGGAGGCGGGGACGGGCCGGTCGGCGAGCGCGGCCGGCGCCCGGCCGGCGGGGTTGAAAAACAAACTCCGCGATCCGCCGGTGAATCCGGTAGATTGCCGGCACGCCGAATCACGGGCTGTGCCCGGGAGCGGGGGAACCGAGTTGTTGGGGCGAATCGAGCGCGAGACTGCTCGAAGCGACGTTTCGCTAGCCCGTCAGCTAACCCCGCAGGCCGACGAAAGGGTTCTGTGGCTACGACGCCGATCGCCAAGGCGACGATCTGCACGTGCATGCTTGCGCTGGGCGGCCTCTTCGGGGTCGCGTGGACGGGGGCGGCCTATGCGAGTCAGCCGCCGGTGACCGGTGGGGCGACGTACGGCGTCGTGGCTCCGGCCGCCCCGTTGACGCCGGCGCCGGGCCCGGCGGTTCCTCCGGCGGCGACCACCGGCCCACCGGCCCGTCCGCTGGCGGACGGTACGCAGTCCGAGGCGATCGTCGCCCAGACCATGACCATGCTCGGGACCCGCAGCCTCAAGCCGGGGAGCAGCGGCAAGCTCGTCCTCGCCCTCCAGAACCTCCTCCAGCAGGCCGGGCTGAACGTGATCGTCAGCGGCAGGTACGACCCGGTGACCGTGCGGGAGGTCCGGCGCTTCCAGCGCAAGCACAAGATGAAGGTGACGGGCATCGTCGATCCGCCGACCACCTCCGCGCTCGCCACCGCGGCCATCGCCGCGGCCGCGGGCGCCCCGGCGGACGCCGGGTGGATCTTCCCGCTGACGCCGGTCAGCGCGGTTGAGCCGATCAGCGCCTGGTCCCAGGATCAGGGCGTCGATCTCGGGGGGGCGAGCACGGCCTGCGGGCCGAAGCTGCTCGAGGTCGCCGTCGCCAATGGGACGATCGTCAAGACCGGAATCGACGGGTTCGGCTCGGCCGCCCCGGTGCTCCTCGTCTCGAGCGGCCCGGATGCCGGGCGCTACGTCTACTACGGGCATGCGATGCCCGCCCTGGTCAAGGTCGGCCAGCAGGTGCTCGCCGGGCAGCCGGTCGGCGAGGTCGGTTGCGGGGACGTCGGCATCTCGAGCGCGCCCCACCTCGAGATCGGGATCAGCGCGCGCGGGGGCGGCGCGTGCTGCCCGTCTTGGCACCAGACGTCGGGCGAGGTGATGACCCAGCTCACCTATGCCTACAACTACGCGCGGGCGCACCCGACCCCACCGCCGGCCATCCCCGTGCCCGGAGCCGCGGTTCCGGGCCTGCCCGGGCCGGCCGGTCTCGTCGTCGGGACGGCGAGCGGCGGCGCGACGGCCGCCCCCTGACCGGCGCCGGCTAGCAATCTTTGTCACAAGACAGTACAGTCCGTCCAGGAGCGAGGGTGATGGGTCGGTGAGCAGCGTCGTCGCTGGAGTGAGGGCTCCCGGCGACGGCGTTGCTTCGCTTTAGGTGGCGTGGCCGTGCCCGTCCGGAGCGCCGGAATCCTCTTGTACCGCGGCTCGGGCCCGTCGCTCGAGGTGCTCCTCGTCCATCCGGGCGGCCCTTTCTTCGGGCGCAGGGACGCCGGGGTGTGGGGGATTCCCAAGGGCGAGTGCGCCCCGGGCGAGGATCCGCTCGACAGCGCCCGGCGCGAGTTCGCCGAGGAGACGGGCCACGCGCTCGAGGGCGACCCGTCGGTCGATCTCGGGGAGATCCGCCAGCGGAGCGGCAAGATCGTCCGGGCGTGGGCCGTCGCGGGAGACCTGGACGCCGACCGGATCTCCAGCAACACCTTCGTCCTCGAGTGGCCGCCCGGCAGCGGCCGCGAGCAGACCTTCCCCGAGGTCGACCGGGCGGCGTGGCTGGGACTCGACGCGGCGGCGGCGAAGATCCTGGCCGCCCAGCGCCCCCTCCTCGACCGGCTCGCGCGGGCGCTCGGGGTGGACGCGGCGGGGGGGTGAGGAGTCGCGCCGCGCGTGCGCCCGGCGGTAGCGATCGGGGTCGGGCGGGTAGCCCGGGCACGAGCGCGGCAAGGCGACGATCGGAGGCTGGTATGGCAGACGAGGAAGACGGGGACGGGACGCCGGTCGGCGACACCCCGGAGGTGCACGACACGATCCACCCGGGCGATCTCCCGCCGGACCACCCGGGGCGGGCCGAGGCCGAGGAGAAGCTCGCGCAGGCGCGTGAGGACGACGAGGAGCACTACAAGCGCGAGGGTGGGTTCAGCCCGTGATAAAGCGAAGGACCCGGCTGGGCCGGGTCCTTCACCGTGACGACCGCTGGAGAGAGGACGCTTAGCGCCCACGGCCAGTAAAGCGCGCGGGCCTGGCCACTTCTTTGGACGCCGGTCCGAACTCACTCGACCGGCGGGCCGGTGTCGGGGAGGGCTAGCGGTGGGGGGCGCGGCTCGAGAGGAGCGCGAGATCGGCGTCGACCATCAGCCGGACGAGCTCCTCGAAGCTCGTTCGCGGCCGCCAGCCGAGCTGCCGCTCGGCCTTGGCGCAGTCGCCGATCAGATGGTCGACCTCGGCCGGGCGCATGAACTGCGGGTCCTGGCGGACGTAGGGGTCGGGATCGAGCCCGACGTGATCGAAGGCGAGGTCGACGAGCGTGCGGACGCTGTTCGCCACGCCGGTGGCGATCACGTAGTCCTGGGGCTCCGGCTGCTGGAGCATCAGCCACATCGCCTCGACGTAGTCCTTGGCGTAGCCCCAGTCGCGCTCGGCATCGAGGTTTCCGAGCACGAGCTCCTGGGCGAGGCCGAGCTTGATCGCCGCGACCGTGTGGGTGACCTTGCGCGTCACGAACTCGAGGCCCCGGCGCGGGCTCTCGTGGTTGAAGAGGATGCCCGAGCAGGCGAACAGGTCGTAGCTCTCGCGGTAGTTGACGGTGATGAAGTGCCCGTAGGCCTTGGCCACCCCGTAGGGGGAGCGGGGATAGAACGGCGTCGACTCGGTCTGCGGTACCTCGAGCACCTTCCCGAACATCTCCGAGGAGGAGGCCTGGTAGAGCCGCGACTCGGGCGTGACCTCCCGCATCGCTTCGAGCATGCGGGTCACGCCGGTCCCGGTGAACTCGGCGGTCAGGACCGGCTGGGTCCACGAGGCGGCGACGAATGACATCGCCGCGAGGTTGTAGATCTCCTCGGGCTCGGTGGCCCGGAGGACGTCGGTGAGCGAGCGCTGGTCGAGCAGGTCTCCGGAATGGAGCTCGATGTCACCACGGATATGGGCCAGGCGCTCGAAGGTCTCGGTCGAGGAGCGCCGCACCATCCCGTGGACCTCGTAGCCCTTCTCGAGCAGGAGCTCGGCGAGGTAGCTGCCGTCCTGCCCGGTGATCCCGGTGATCAGGGCGCTGGAGCCGCTCATCGCCCGGCACCGACGGACAGCTCGAGGCGCCACCAGTCGAGGGTGTCGACCAGGGTTCGCTCGAGCGGGATCCGCGGCTCCCAGCCGGTGACGTCGGTGAGCTTCTCGTGGGATCCGCGTACGTCCATGACCTCGTGCTTTCGTTGGCGTTCAGGGTCGGGGTGGACTTCGACCTCGACGCGGGCGTGCCGGGCGAGCGTGGCGAGGATATCTGCGATCGGGATCGACCGTCCCGAGCAGACGTTGTACTCCCCGGGGGGTGCGAGCTCGACGGCGAGCCGGTAGGCCCTGACGACGTCACGGACGTCGGTGAAGTCGCGCCGGGGGCGCAGGTCGCCGGTCCTGAGCTCCGCGAGGCCGCCGCCGGCGGCCTCGGCGGCAGCGATCTGGGAGGCGAGGGCCCCGACGACGTAGGCGTCGCTCTGCCCGGGCCCACAGTGGTTGAACGCCCGGGTGCGCATGACGGCGAGGCAGTGGGCGTCGGCGTAGAACCCGGCGAGGAGGTCGACGGCCGCCTTGCTGACCGCGTAGGGGTTCTGGGGCCGAAGGGGCTCGGTCTCGACCACCGGCAGGCGCTCGTCGGCGACCGGTCCGTACTCCTCGCCCGAGCAGCTGACGAGCACGCGGGCGTCCGGCGCCTCCCGCCTGATCGCCTCGAGCAGGTTGACGGAGGACGCGACGTTCCCGGCGACGGTGTCGCCCGGCGAGCGCCAGGAGGCCTCGACCGAGGCCTGGGCGGCGAGGTGGAAGACCAGGTCGGGCCGGACGGCGCGGACGGCTCGGAGCGTCATCTCGGCGTCGCCGAGGTCGGCGACGACGAAGTCGTGGAGGCGCGATCGAAGCGGGTCGTCCGGGGGCCTCCGCCCGAGCCCGACGACCTCGTCGTCGGTCTCGCCCAAGGAGGCCGCGAGGTGCCGTCCGACGAACCCAGAGACGCCGGTGATCAGGACCCGCATGCCGGGCACGGTACATGGCCGCACATCCGAGGATGGTCCGTCCCCGGCCGAGCGTCGCTCGAGCCGGACGCGGATTCCCGGCGCCCCCGATCGGGCAGCTGTCCCCGATGGCCACCTACGCTGCGCATGACTCAGTGGAGATCGACGGCACTCCGGCGGAGTGCTTCGACGCGCTGACCGACTTTGAGCGGCTGACGGAATGGCAGCGGGCGGTGCGGTCCGCGCGCGTGCTGGAGCGTGATGCCCAGGGGCGGGGAACCGTCGTCGCCTACGCGGTCGACGCGCGCATCAGGACCGTGCGCTTCCGGTTGCGCCAGGTCTATGACGAGCCGCACCGCATCGGGAGCGAGTACCTCGGCGGCGACTTTCGCGACTTCAGGGGCGAGTGGCGGTTTCACGCCCTCGCGGATGGGCGCACTCGGGCGGAGCTCGACCTGCGGGTCGATCCCGGACGCCTCGTTCCCGGGCCGGTGCGCGCCGTGATCGCCGAAGCCGTGATCGGCCGGGCCCTGAGCGACCTCAAGGCTCACGTCGAGGGCTCGCGCAGACGGTCCGGTCGGCGGCGCGCAGCGGGGCGGGCATGAGCGCCGCGCCGGCGATGACGAGTCCGAAGGCGAGCACGCGTCCGACGATCGATGCCGGACCTGAGCCGATCGGTTCGCCGAAGACGAGGATGCCGCCGACGATGGCGACCAGGTTGGCGATCACCGAGGTGATCGCGATGACCTCGACCGCGATGCCGAGCTGGAGGCTTCGGGCGGAGGCGTAGAAGGAGATCACGAACGAGACGAGCGCGGTCAGCGTCCACGGGCTGAGGAGGCCGAACACCGGCCCGGTCGCGTGGGTGAGGTACTTGACCGCGACGTCAGAGACCCCGAACAGCCCGCCGGCCGCCGCCGCCAGGAGGAGGGCCTCCGGGCGATCGGCGACGTGCCGGCTGGTGGACAGCCGGACGAGGAAGAGCCCGACGGCCAGGATCAGGGCCTCGATCGAGATCAGCGCGGCCAACGACGCGTGCTCGGGGCCCGCGGCCGTGGTCGTCAGCCCGATCACGGCCAGCCCGGCGGCGGTGATCGTCACGCCGGTCCATTGGCGTCGCTGCAGGCGAAAGCCGAAGTACCGCTCGGCGAGTACGGCGAGAAAGACGAGCCCGCCGGAGAGGATCGCCTGGACGGTCGAGAGCGGGGCCAGCGAAAGTGCTCCGACGTGGAGGATCCAGGCGACGAGGGCGACCACCCACCCAACGGCGAACCAGCGCGAACGAAACAGGTTGACGGCGCTCTGCACCGGACGGCGGACCTCGATCGCCGGGGCGAGCACGGCGCCGCGCTGCTTGAACAGGAAGCTCAGGTTCGTGCCGAGCGCCGAGGCGAGCGCGAGGGTCAGTCCGAGGAGCATCTACGGACGCGAGTCAGCCGTCGACGAAGAGCGCCTGGAGCGGGCCGAGCAGCCGCTCGGAGCGGCGTGAGGCCGCCGGTAGCTCCACGAGCCGGTGGGTCAGCGCCTGTCCGCCGTTTCTGCGCTCGCGCTGCTCGGCGGCGATCGGGCGCCAGAGCTCGTCGATGACGGCGGTCGGATCGCCGCTCACCTCGGCGATGTCGCGCTCGAGATGGGAGGCCCAGAGGCGCAGGCGGGTGCCCGCGGGCGAGCGCCATGTCACGGGTGACGACGTTGACCTCGGTGTCGTTGTAGAAGGAGTGGGCGTTGAGGTTCGCCGAGCCGAGCGTGAGCCAGCGGTCGTCGACGATCCCGACCTTCGCGTGCACGTACACCCGGTCGCTGGTGTTGCCCGAGCGCGCCCGGATCGTGGTGGCGAGGAAGCGCCGCCGGCCGCCGTCGGCTTCGGTGAGGACACCGAGCTGCCCGCGGGTGTCGTCCTCGCCGATGTTCGGTCTTCCGGGGAGCATGACGAGGACGCGGAAGTCGTCGGCCGGGGGTCGGCGGAGCTTGTCGGCGAGGATCGAGACGACCTCCGGCGACCAGAGGAACTGGTTCTCCAGGTAGATGAGGTGCTGCGCCGAGCGCAGGGCACGGATGTAGGCCTCGATGATCCGGAAATCGCCGCGCGGCGCGAAGTCATAGAGCCGCTCGGGGACGGTCCGCACGATCTGCAGCTCCACATCGCCGGCGGCGGCGAGGTCGGCCGGTGGCGCTTCGAGGCGCTCGCCGGTCACCGCCTCCCAGCGATCGGCGAGGTGACGGGCGACGTCGGCGACGACCGGCCCGCGCAGCCGCGAGGCGACATCGTGCCAGCCCATGCGTCCGCGCGCCGGATGTTCGGGCGTGTCGTAGCGATCACCGCTGAGGTCGGTCAGGTCGATGCCGCCGACGAAGGCGATCTCGCCGTCGATGACCACGAGCTTCTCGTGATGGCAGTGCATCGGCCGCTCGTGGGCGTCGAGCCCGACCTTGATACGCGTCCCGCGGACGAGCTCGTCACGCCCGGCCCGCACCGTCGCCCGGCGCGGGGCGAACGCAGGCACCGGCGCGCCGGCCCAGAGCAGCACGCGAACGTCCACCGACTCGGCGGCCTGGCCGAGGAGCTCGCGCAGGAGAACCGGTGGCTCGGCGCGGACGAGTGCGAATCCGGGCCGCAGGCACCAACCGGCGACCATGACGCTGCGCCGGGCGCCGCGGATCGCCGCCTCGACGGCCGCGAAGTAGGGCGCGCCGTCGATCAGCACGTCGATCGCGTTGCCCGCCCGCGGCGGCGGGTCCCCGGCCGCCCAGATCAGCCCGTCGTCCGGGGGGAGCGCTGCGCCGAGCGGCCGAGCTTGCCCAGCCGCCGAGCGTGATGATCGGTCGTCAGGCGCTCGACCACGCTTCCGGCAGCACGATCGGCCCAGGCCAGGACATCCACTGCCATTGTGCGCAGACGATACGCCGGACTGCCCCCGTCCCGGCCTCTCGTCGAATCCGGCCCTCGGAGGGGGGGCGCGACCGGCCGCCCTGGAGCATCGACTCGGCGCGCCGACCCGGGTCACGAGCGCGGGGCTCGGGGCCAGCGTGGTTCGGGTCTACAGTGTGAGGGCGTCGTCGGGAACTCTCGCCTCCTCCGCCTTGCGCTGCACCCCTTCGGGAGGAGGCCAGGAAAGGCCGACATGACGGCTCGATCAGGGGCTGCGCCCCCGCCGGAGAACGAGATGGAGCGACGCGTCTCGGACGTGGTCGCGCGCCTGTACCTCGACGAGTTCGGCAAGGGCCCGCTCTACAGCGAGACGTCGATCCGGGACAACACGATCGTGACCGTGCTGCGCGAGGTGCTCACCAACGCCGAGAAGGCGCTCTACGCCGGCGGGCGGGGCGACACCGTCCTGACCACCCGGATGCTCTGGCAGCAGGCGACCGACCGGCGGTTCCGGGACGGGTCGGGCAGGTCGTCGGAAGGGAGGTGGTCGTCGCGATCAGCGGCTTCGATCTCGCCCACGACATGGCCAGCGAGACGTTCCTTCTCGCCCCGCCGGTCGGTTAGCCCGCCCCGGGGGCGAGCTGCGGCGATTGCGGGGGTTCGTCGAGGAGCGGGCTGTCCGGCTCGATCGGGTCGAGGAGGAAGAGCTCGGCGCGGAGGTCCGGACTCTGTCGCGAGGCGCTCAGGAAGCCGATCACCCGGCGACCGGTGAGGTCCTCGACGATCTTGCTCAGCCGCCCCTCCATCGCGTCCTGGAGGGCGTGCTGGGAGTCGTGGACCGCTCGCTTCTGACCGGCGTCGTAGAGGGTCTGCTCGGCGACGGTGAACCCGCCGCGGAGGAGCACGACGAGCAGGTCCCGGCCAGCCCAGTAGGACTTGCACCGGCTCGGCCCTTTCCCGACCGAGGCCCGGAACTCCTGGACGACCCCGTTTGAGATCTCGACGAGCAGCTGCCCCTCGGAAAGGCCGTCGCGTGGCTCGATGGCCAATTTTCCTCGCTCTCTCCGCCGGCCCTGACGTCCGTCGGTTTCCAGGGGCCTCGTTCGTGACGAATGGTTGGAGCCGCTTCCGGACTCGAACCGGAGACCATCACCATGGTCGTGAAACCCAGTATATCCAGTGTCTTCGGGCGTGTCGGTGCGCCCGGGCGCCGTCAGATGCCCTCATAACGATGATCGGGATGACCCGGGGGTTCAGCGTCGCAGGGGTGAGATCTCGCCGGTGAGCTGGAGGTGCTCGTGCATCAGACGGCGGGCCAGATCGGCCTCCTGCGCTGTGATCGCCTCGAGGATCATCCGGTGCGCGGCCAGTGACCGCGGCGGCTGCGCGCCGCGCGCCAGGGAGGCCTGGGCGATCCGCCGGGAGCCGTCTGCGAGCGATCCGAGCAAGGCGTCGAGGACGTCGTTGCGGGCGGCGCGGAGCACTGCCTCGTGGAACATCCGGTCGCCCTCGAGGCCACCGCCGCCAGCGGAGATCTCTCGCTCCATCTCGTCGATCGCCCCGACCATCGCCGCCAGGTCGTCGTCGTCGCGCCGGGTCGCGGCCAGTTGGGCGGCAAGCGCCTCGAGCGCGTTGCGGACCTCCCCGTGCGCATCGAGTCGCGGTTCGCCGGCCGGGAACTCGAGCGGCGGGACGCGCTCGTCGACCGAGCGCAGGAGGTAGACCCCGTTCCCGTGCTGGACGTCGATCAGGCCCTCGACGCGGAGTGCCATCAGGGCCTGGCGCAGCGACGTTCGGCTCACCCCGAGTCGTTGGGCCAGGTCGCGCTCACCCGGGAACCGAGCCCCTGGTTCCAGGCCGGCCTCGCGGGCGAACTCGCGCACCCGCGTCTGGACCGTCGTGTAGATCGGTGGCCGACGCTCGCCGGGACTCTCGGTGCTCACCAGCCCATGCTAATTGCCGCCTTCGCCTGCGGCCCAGCCGATCGGCGGCGTTGCTCCGGGCCGTCGCCCGGTCGACGGCCGGTCCTGTACCGTCGGCCAATACGCCTCGACACGATGTCCACAGGTGGTCGGACCACCGACGCCCTAGACTCCCGGCATGACGTGCGAGTGGGCACCGCGCACCCCGACCGCCGCGGGCTCGACCCTGCGCGCGCGAAGAGTGATCGCTCCGCCGCCGGCCTAGGCGCATGTCCGGCTTCGATCTCATCGTGCGTGGTGGCCGGCTCGCGACCGAGGCCGGAGCGCCGGTCCGTGACGTGGCCGTCGTCGACGGGGTCATCGCCGAGATCGCCGCCGTCATCGACGGTCCGGCGCGGGAGGAGATCGACGCCGCCGGCCTGCACGTCCTCGCCGGTGGGATCGACCCTCACGTCCACCTCGACGACCCCGGGCGCACCCACTGGGAGGGCTTCGCCCGCGGCACGAGCGCGCTGGCCGCCGGCGGCGTCACGACGGCGGTCGACATGCCGCTCAACGCGAGTCCACCGACGGTCGACGCGCGCAGCTTCGACCTCAAGCTCGCCGCCGGCAGCGAGTCCTCGCGGATCGACTTCGCGCTCTGGGGCGGCCTGATCCCGGGCAATCTCGACGACATGGACGACCTCGCCGCCCGCGGCGTGGTCGGCTTCAAGGCCTTCATGTGCCACGGCGGCCTCGCGGACTTTCCGCCGGCCGACGATTTGACCCTCTACGAGGGCATGCAGCGGGCGGCCGCGCTCGGGCTGCTCGTCGGCGTCCACGCCGAGAACGAGACAATCACCCGCGAACTGACCGCTCGCGCCCGCGCCGCCGGCCGCCACGCGATGGCCGACTGGGCGCGAGCGCGGCCGATCGTCGCCGAGACGGAGGCGATCCGGCGGGCGATCGGGTTGTCCGAGGAGACCGGCTGCGCGCTACACGTCGTCCACGTCTCGACCGGACGAGGGGTCGCGCTCGTCGTCGACGCCCGCACTCGCGGCGTCGACGTGACGTGCGAGGTCTGCCCGCACCACCTGATCCTGACCGAGGAGGACGCCGAACGCCTCGGCATGATCGCCAAGTGCGCTCCGCCGCTGCGGCCGGCCGCCGAGGGCGCCGCACTCTGGCGGGCGCTCGTCGCGGGCGACGTGGCGATGGTCGTCTCCGACCACTCGCCGGCGCCGGCCGCCGCGAAGCTCGGGGACGACGTCTTCGCCGCCTGGGGCGGGATCGCCGGTGGCCAGTCGACGATGGAGCTCCTGCTGACCGAGGGATGCGCAACCGGGAAGCTGGCGCTCGACCGCGTCGGAGAACTGTTCGCCGCCGCCGCCGCCCGTCGCTTCGCGCTGCCCGGCAAGGGCCGCCTCGAACCGGGCTACGACGCCGACCTCGCCCTCGTGGACCTCGATGACGTGCGCCGGCTCCACGAGACCGAGCTGCTCCAGCGCCACGCCTACAGTCCGTTCGCCGGGCGCACCTTGCGCGCACGCGTCGTCCGCACGATCCTCCGCGGGCAGACGATCAGCCGGCTCGGCCGGCCCGCCTCGGCGCCGCCGATCGGACGCATGCTCGAAATCGGCGCACCGGCACGGGCGTGAGCGACCGCGGCGTCCGCGGCGCGGCGTACACGGTGCTGACGCCGGCCAACCACTACCCGTGCCGGCTTCCGAACCTCCCCGACGCAGATGTGGTCAAGCTCGTCACCCCCCGCCGTGCGCCCGCGCGCTTCGCCGCGTACCTGGTCGTGCTGCCGCCGGGCGGAGGTACAACCGACCCGGTAGCTCCCGGGTTCGAGACCTTCCTCTACGGACTCGCCGGCAGGCTCGCGCTCGAAGCCGACGGCCGCGTCATCACCCTCGACCCGGGCGGGTTCGCCTACCTGCCGGCCGCCGCCGGGTTCGCGCTGCGCGGGGCACCCGACGCCGCGAGCCGCGTGCTCTGGCTGAAGCGCCGGTACGAGCCCTTTCCCGGATTGGGCTCACCGGAGCTCGCGGCCGGCCACCGCGACGACGAGCCGTTCCACAGCACGACGGTCCCGGGCCTGCGCCGGCGCGAGCTGCTCGACCCAGCCGATCCGCGACTCGACTTCAACATGAGCCTCCTGGCGTTCGAACCGGGGACCGGCCTCGGGAAGATCGAGATTCACGACGAGGAGCACGGGCTGTACGTGACCGCCGGGTCCGGCGAGTACCTCCTCGACCGCGATCGCCACCCCGTCGAGGAAGGTGACTTCGTCTACATGGCGCCCTACTGCCCTCAGGGCTTCCGGGCCGCCGACGACTGCCCGGCGGAGTATTTGCTCTACAAGGACGTCTACCGCGACGGCTTCTGAGCTCAGCCGGTCGCTTCGGCGAGCCGGGCGAGCACACCGGCGAGCACGTCGACGCCGGCGTCGATCTCCTGCGGCGTCGTGTACTCGTCGGGGTGGTGGCTGATGCCGCCGGCGCTCGGCACGAAGATCATGCCGATCGGGACCTCGCGGCCGAGCACCATCGCGTCGTGGTAGGCGCCGCTGACCATTCGGCGGAACGGCCTCCCGAGCTCTTCGCAGGCCGCAACCGTCGCGTCGACCACCAGATCGCTGCACGCCGCCGGGTCATCCCGCGCGATGGTCTCGACCTCGAGCTCGAGCCCGCGCCGCCCGCACAGCTCGTCGGCGGCGGCCAGCAGCCCGTCGACGACGCTCGCCCGCGCCGCCCCGTCGCTGTCGCGGATATCGATCTCGAGCTCGACCTCGCCGGGCACCACGTTGATCGCCCCGGGCCGGGCGTGGATGACGCCAACGGTCCCAACCGTCGTCCCGCTTGGCGAGCCGACGGCGAGACGCTCGAGCGCCATCATCAGCTCGGCCGCGCCGGCGAGCGCGTCGCGGCGCAGGTTCATCGGCGTGGCACCCGCGTGGTTGGCTTCTCCGCGCAGAACCATCCGCAGCTCGTGGGGCGCGGCGATCCATGTCACGACGCCGATCGTCTCGCCGCTCGCCTCGAGCACCCCGCCCTGCTCGACGTGGAGCTCGACGAAGGCGTGCACGGCCGCCGGATCGATCCTCGCCTCGCCGACGCGATCGGGATCGGCGCCGACGGCGCGCATTGCCTGGGCCGCACTGACCCCGTCGCGATCGACGAGCCGGTCGAGAGTCGCCGCGGTCACCTGACCGACCATCGCCCGGCTGCCAAGGCAGCCGGCGACGAAGCGCGGCTCTTCACCGGCGATGCCGAGAACCTCGATCGAGCGCCGCGGCCGGACCCCCCGCTCGCGCAAGACCTGCACCGCCTCGATCCCGCCGACCACGCCGAGCACGCCGTCGTAGGCACCGGCGTTCAGCGTGGTGTCGAAGTGGGAGCCGGTGAGGACCGCCGGCGCGTCCGGATCACGGCCCTCCCAGCGCCCGATCAGATTGCCGGCCGCGTCCAGGCGGACGTCGAGCCCGGCCGCCCGCATCAGCTCGGCGACGTACTCGGCGCTCGCCTGGTACTCCGGCGTGTACACCTCGCGGGTGATCCCGCCTGCGTCCGGATCAGAGTTGAACGTCGCGAGCCGGGCGATCGCCGCATGCACCCGCGGGTGCGTCTGCGCGGCGGCGGGCAGGTCCGGCGGAGAAGCCGGATCCCCTGCCGTCACGGCGTCGCGGCCGGTCATGTGAGGGCGCCCGTCACGCCTGGATCCTAACCGCGGCCCGTTGCCGGCGGATCGAGCGGCGGCTCGGCGACTGCCCGCCGAAGGCGTTATGGCCGCGAGTGGTTGGACCACTTGTCGCATCGACGCGCACAGAATTTCGACGTCTGGGCCCTGTTCTTGGACTGGTGCCGGCTGCCACGATCGATCTCTGCACCAGCTTTCGACCCAGGAGGCCCAAGTGGCTACGCAGCCCGTGCTGGGCATTACGCCCGGACCACCCGCCGATCCGGCCGGCAAGGTCGTTCGCGAGCACGAGCCGCCCGCCGCGAAGGCGGCGATCAAGCCCGGCTACGACCCCCGCCTGACCAACGACGACCTCGCTCCGCTGAAGGAGCAGAAGTGGGGCACGTACAACATCTTCGCCTTCTGGATGTCAGACGTCCACTCTGTCGGCGGATACGTCACCGCCGGCAGCCTTTTCGCGCTGGGACTTGCCGGCTGGCAGGTGCTGATCGCCCTGCTCGTTGGTATCTCCATCGTCAACGTGTTCTGCAACCTCGTCGCCAAGCCGTCGCAGGCGACCGGCGTGCCGTACCCGGTGATCAACCGGAGCGTGTTCGGAGTGAAGGGCGCGAACGTGCCGGCGATCATCCGCGGGCTGATCGCGGTCTGCTGGTACGGGATCCAGACCTACCTCGCCTCCGCCGCGCTCGACGTCGTCCTGCTGAAGCTGTTCCCCGGCCTCACGCCATACGAGTCGGTCGCCCACTACGGCTTCCTCGGCCTGCCGCTGCTGGGGTGGGGCAGCTTTGCCTTCCTCTGGGTCCTGCAGGTGCTCGTCTTCTGGCGGGGAATGGAGTCGATCCGGCGGTTCATCGACTTCTGCGGCCCGGCCGTCTACGTCGTCATGTTCCTGCTCTGCGGCTACATGATCCAGAAGGCCGGGTTCAGCGCGATCAACCTGAACCTCGGCCACGTGACCAAGCACGGCTGGGCAGCGGTGGGGGTCACGCTCAGCGCGGTCGCCCTGGTCGTCTCGTACTTCTCGGGTCCGATGCTCAACTTCGGGGACTTCTCGCGGTACAGCAAGTCGTTCAAGTCGGTGAAACGGGGCAACTTCTTCGGCCTGCCGTTGAACTTCGTCGCCTTCTCGCTGCTCGTCGTCATCACCGCGTCGCTGACCATTTCCGTCTACGGCAGCCTGATCACCGATCCGGTGCAGACGGTCGCGCGGACCAACTCGACGTTCGCGATCATCCTCGGGGCGCTGACGTTCACGATCGCGACGATGGGGATCAACATCGTCGCGAACTTCATCTCCCCGGCGTTCGACTTCTCGAACGTCAGCCCGCAGAAGATCAGCTGGCGGGCGGGCGGCATGATCGCCGCCGTCGGATCGGTTCTGATCACCCCGTGGAACCTGTACAACAACCCGACCGTCATCCACCTGACGCTCGACTCCCTCGGCGCCCTGATCGGGCCGCTGTTCGGCGTGCTGATCGCCGACTATTACCTGGTCCACAAGCAGAAGGTCGTGGTCGACGACCTGTTCACGATGGAGAAGTCAGGTGCCTACTGGTACCGGAAGGGATTCAACCCAGCGGCCGTGTACTCCGTGATCGGGGCGGGCGCCGTCGCGCTCTTCACGGTCCTGTTCAACGGGTCCGTCCACGGCCTCAGCATCCCCGGCATGAAGACGGCGTCCGACTACAGCTGGTTCATTGGCTGCGGCCTGGCGTTCATCGGCTACTTCGTCCTCGCGACCAGAACCCGCCTCGCTTTGATCAACGGCCCCGGCGAGACCGGTTCGACGGTCATCGCTCAGGAGTCGCCGGCCTGATCGCGAGCGGCGGCCACCGCCGGGTCCGGGCAGCCGCCCGGTCCGGGCGGTGGCGGCTGGGGCAATCCTGCGCTCACGGCCAGGTGAACGACTGCCCGCCGGCCGGGGGGTTCGCACAGAGCCCTCTTCCGGACTCGAACCGGAGACCCCTTCCTTACCATGGAAGTGCTCTACCAACTGAGCTAAGAGGGCGCTTCGGGGGAAGGTTATCCGACCTCGGCCGATCGCCCGCGCGGCTAACGGCGGGTGTAGCGCCAGAGGCCGCGGTCCATGACCTGCCCGTCGCTCGCCGGCTCCGCCTGGAAGCGGCGAGCTGGAGGTCGCCGATCGCCTCGAAGGTTCCGGTAGAGGCTGGTCAGCCAGAACCGCCGGCCGCCGCGCTCGCACAGCCGGGCGTGGCGGAAGTCCTCGGCCCGACAGTGGTTGCGACGTCCGATGTGGACGGCCGGGCGCAGGCCCCACAGCGTGGCCATCACCGCCAGGGCCAGGCGGCGCCCCGGGGCCGCGTCGCCCAACTCGAAGTACAGCCAGCCGATGACGGCGAAGCCGAGACCCAGAAGACGTCGATGATCGACGCGTCGTGAAGGCGCAGGCTGAGGAGCCAGACCCCGAGGACGAGGCCGCCCGCGGCGACGGCGCGGATGAGCAGGAGCTGGCCGGGCACCGCGGGCGCGTCTTATGGCGGGGGCAGGATTCGAACCTGCGAAGGAAGAACCACGCGGTTTACAGCCGCGCCCGTTTGACCGCTCCGGAACCCCGCCGCGGCGCAGAAGCGTAGCGGTCAGGCGTCACGACTGGCAGGGAGCGGGCGTCCGGGCTCAATCTCAAATGCGGCGTACTTGGGGCCACCGAGGCGGATGAGATTGCCGCCTCCGATTGAATCCGCCGGGATGAACCAGCGCCGGCCGTCGCCGACGTGGACGAATAGGTAGTCGATCGCCGACTCGTCAAGCCGCTTGACGATCCCGTTCCAGCTCCGGTTGCCGCCGCGAGTACAGATGGCGATGTCCCACCGGTTCTTACGGAAGCCGTTCGAGGTCTTCACCTGCAGTCGCAGAAGTCCTTCACGGTTGACCGCCACCATGTCGATGCTTGGGCTGTGTCCGAGAGGCAGGTAGACGGCGTAGCCTTTCCGCCGCGGCCAGTCGATTGCGAAAGCTCCCCGAGATCACCCTGCACGCGGGGAGAGACGCGTGCTGAGAGCGTCTTCTCCATGACCAGAACATACGTTCTGGCCCGGACAGAAAACTCCCGGAGACCTCGGCGTCAGCTGGCGTCGCGCAGCCGCTGGGCCTCGGGCAGCGACTCGAGCTTCTTCAGCGTGTGGTTCTCGATCTGACGGATCCGCTCCCGGGTCACGTTGAACGCCTGGCCGACCTCCTCGAGCGTCCGCGGGCGGCCGCCGGTCAGGCCGAAGCGCATCTCGATGACCTCGCGCTCCCGGCGCGGGAGGACGGCCAGGGCCCGGCAGACGTTCTCGTCGCGGAGGTTCTTCGAGGCGATCTCGAACGGCGACTCGGCCGTCGCGTCCTCGATGAAGTCCCCGAGCGCCGAGTCCTCCTCTTCGCCGATCGGCTTCTCCAGGGACACCGGCTGCTGGGACATCCGCAGGATGTCGCGCACCTCCCGGGACGTGCACTCGAGCTCCCGGGCGATCTCCTCGGGCGACGGCTCGCGGCCGAGCTCCTGGACGAGCTGGCGCTCGATGTGGATCACCTTGTTGAGCTTCTCGACCATGTGGACCGGGATCCGGATCGTCCGGCCCTTGTCGGCGATCGCCCGGGTCACCGACTGGCGGATCCACCAGGTCGCGTAGGTCGAGAACTTGTACCCCCGCCGGTAGTCGAACTTCTCGACCGCCCGGATCAGGCCGAGCGACCCCTCCTGGATCAGGTCGAGGAAGGACAGTCCCCGGCCGAGGTAGCCCTTGGCGATCGAGACGACCAGGCGCAGGTTGGCCTCGACCATCTGCTGCTTGGCGCACATGTCGCCCCGCTCGATCCGCTTGGCCAGGGTGATCTCCTCCTGGCCGGTCAGGAGCGCGACGCGCCCGATCGACCGGAGGTAGAGCCGCAGCGAGTCGAGGCTCGGCTCGACGCTCAGGTCGAGCGCCACCTTCTTGCCCCGGATCTGCTCGGGCAGCGGCTCGACCTTCGGGGCCTCCGGCGGCGGCGTCGCCGCCTCGGCTCCGACCAGGTCGATCGAGTGCTCCTCGAAGTAGGCGTACAGGTCGGCGACCTGCTCCTTGGTGACCTCGAAGTCCTCGAGCGCCGTCGCGATGCTCTCGTAGAGCACGTAGCCCCGCTCGTGGCCCTCCGCCACCAGCCCGGCCAGCTCCTCGAGCTCGGCCAGCGGGGCCTCGTCCGCGGCCGCCTCCGCCGCCACGCGCGGATCCAACTGAATAACTGCTCGTCCCTCGCTCATCCTCGCGCCCCTAAGCTCGTGGCCGACGGACACCCGGACCACCCGGGACCGGCGGGACTTTCCCCTCACGACAAGCCTGCCTATGTCACGACGCCGCGCCTCGGACGCGATGGGGCCGGGCCAGCTATGCCTCACGTTCGTCGACGGAGACTGACCGCGGGACCTGGCGCGGAGTGATACCACAACGGCCCGCCGATGCAAGCCCCGTAGCTTTCCGCACAAGCTCTGCCCTCCGGCTCCCGCTACCCTCCGGGGCTCAGGCCGATGCCCGATGCCCCGCCGAGAACCCCCACGCCGGACGTCCAGGCCCAGCTCCCGGGCCTCCAGATCGGCCTCTCCCGGGTTGGGGTGACCGGCGTCGAGAAGGTCATCCGGATCCGGCAGAACGGGTCCGAGCAGCTGTTCTACGCCAAGCTCGAGTGCTTCGTCGACCTCGGCTCCCGCCAGAAGGGCGCCCACATGTCGCGCTTCGAGGAGGTCGTCAACGAGGTGATCGCCGAAGTCATCATCGGCGAGGCGACCTTCCGGGCCGAGAGCCTCGCCCAGCACGTCGCCGAGCTCGTCCGCGAGCGCCAGGACGCCCGCCGGGCCGAGGTGACGATCGCCGCCCGCTACCCCGAGCACAAGCCGGCCCCGGTCTCGGGGATCATGTCCCAGGAGATCTACACCCTCTTCGGCTCGGCCGTCGCCTCCGAGCGGGGAACCCGGCGCCTGGTCGGCGTCGCCGCCACGGGCATGACCGCCTGCCCGTGCGCCCAGCAGCTGATCTCCGCCGACGCCCGCGAGCGCCTCGAGCTCGACGGGTTCGGCGAGGAGGAGATCGACCGGATCTTCGCGGTCGTCCCGGTCGCGACCCACAACCAGCGGGGCCTCGGGACCCTCCACGTCGGGGCGACCGAGGGCCAGGCCCTCGAGATCGACGCCCAGCGTCTCCTGGCCATCGTCGAGGGCTCGATGTCGGCCGAGATCTTCGAGCTGATGAAGCGCTCCGACGAGGCCGCCGTCGTCGAGAAGGCCCACCGCCGCCCCCGCTTCGTCGAGGACTGCGTCCGCGAGATGCTCCGCGGCGTCGTCGAGGACCTCCCCGAGCTCGCCGGCGACGCCTTCGTCTCGGCCCGCCAGGAGAACCTCGAGACGATCCACCAGCACAACGTCCTCGCCGAGCGTCAGTCGACCCTCGCCGAGCTCCGCCGCGAGCTGGCGACCGGCGAGCACCTCGCCCGCCACACGACCCTCCGCGAGTGGCTCGACGCCTGACCCGGCTGGGCGGCGCCTACGGCCGGGGCGGAGCGACGGCGCCGGCCGCCTCGGGCGGCGACGATCCGGCCGCCTCGGCCTGCGCCGCGTTGATGCGCTTGCGCAACCCGAAGAAGTAGTCCAACCCGCTGAGGACGGTGACGACGACGGTCGCGTAGATCATCAGCTCGACCCAGAGCGGCCGGCCGGGGACGGCGATGACGGCCATGATCGTCGCGATCTGGACGCACGTCTTGATCTTCCCGAACATGCTCGCCGCCATCACGACGCCGGCCTGGGTCGCCCCCATCCGCAGGACGGTGACCGCGAACTCACGGGTGATGATCACCATCGCCACCCAGGCCGCCAGGCGATGGAGGGAGACGAGGGCGACGAGCGCGGCGACGATCAGGAGCTTGTCGGCCAGCGGGTCCATCAGCTTGCCGAAGTTGGTGATCGAGTTCCGGGTCCGGGCCAGGTACCCGTCGACGAAGTCGGTCAGCGACGCCGCGGCGAAGACGATCGCCGCGAGGACGTCCCCGTCGTGGGTGTTGTCGAGCAGGGCGACGACCAGCACCGGAACCAGGAGGATCCTGGCCATGGTGAGGAAGTTCGGCCAGTTCAGGGTGAACATGCCGGCCTGATTATGCGCGATTCGCCCGCCCGACCGGCGCGGTCATCCCGCCCGTCGCCGGACCGGCCGACCGGCCCTCGACAGCGGCCGGCCACCCGACGGCCGCCCGCCCGAGCCGGCCCTACGGCTTCAGGCGCCTCCCGGTCCGGAAGAGCCACGCGCTCCACATCACCGTCCCGGCGGCCAGGGCTCCGGTGATCCCGAGGGCGAGCCAGACGTCGACGTCGCTCGTCCCGAGGAAGCCGTAGCGGACGGCCTGGACGAGGTAGAAGATCGGGTTGGCGTGGCTCAGCTCGTGCCAGGGCGACGGGAGCCGCCCGACCGAGTAGAAGACCCCGCCGAGGAAGGTCAGCGGGAGGATCACGATGTTGTTGACGAACATGTGGTGGTCGAACGTCTTCGCGTAGATCCCGACGACCACGCCGAGCGATGAGAACAGGGTCATTCCGAGCACGACGGCCAGGCCGAGCTCGACCGGCTGGCGGACGGGGACCCCGGTGAACGGCGCCGCCAGGCCGAACAGGGCCACCCCGATGGCCAGGGCCCGGACGGCCCCGCCGAGCGAGAGGCCGAGGTTGACCTCCCAGTTGCGCATCGGCGCGGCCAGGACGTCGTGGAGGTAGCGGTCGAACCGGGCCTGGAAGACAGAGGACGAGTTGTTCGAGTAGGCGGCCTGCACCATGGCCATCGTGATCAGGCCGGGCACGATGAACGCCTTGTAGTCGACCCCGCCGGTCGGGTGGATCCGCGACCCGAGCGAGAGGCCGAAGACGATGATGAAGAGGAACGACGAGAAGACCGGGGCGGCGATCGTCTGCGTCCAGAGCTTCAGGACCCGGAGGATCTCCCGCCCGGCGAGGGCGAGGAGTCCCCGATGACGGTCGGCCAGGCCCGTCGCCCCGGCGGCGAGGGAGGCGCCGGTCGGCCGGGTCACGGCCGCGACCCGGCCATCGCCTTGACGTAGACGTCGGCCAGCGAGTCGGCGGCGTAGGTCGCACGCAGCCCGGCCGTGCTGTCCCGGGCCAGGACCCGCCCGCCGTTGATCAGGGCGACCTCCTCGCAGAGCTCCTCGGCCTCCTCGAGATAGTGGGTGGTCAGAAGGATCGTCGTCCCCTCGCCGTGGAGGCGCCGGATGTAGCGCCAGAGCTCGATCCGCAGCTCGAAGTCGACCCCGGCGGTCGGCTCGTCGAGGATCACCAGGCGGGGCTCGTGCATCAGCGCCCGGGCGAGGAGCAGGCGCCGGCGCATGCCGCCCGAGAGGGCCGGCGCCCGGACGTGGGCCTTCCCGGTCAGCTCGAAGATCTCCATCATCTCGCGGGCGCGCCGGACCGCCGCCGGCCGGCGCATCCCGTAGTAGCCGCCGTGGTAGACGAGGGTCTCCTCGACGTCGAGGAACCGGTCGAGGTTCACGTCCTGCTCGGCCAGGCCGATCATCCGCCGGGCGGCCATCGTGTCGTGGGCGGCCCCGAAGACGTCGATCTCCCCGCCGCTGATCCGGATCAGGTTGCAGATCGCGCTGATCAGCGTGGTCTTCCCGGCCCCGTTCGGACCGAGCAGGCCGAAGAACGACCCGGCCGGGACGTCGAGGTCGAAGTCCTCGAGGGCGAGGAGGCCGCTGTCGTAGCGCTTGGTGAGCCGGCGGACCGACAGCGCCGGCAACCCGAGGGCGCCTGACCCGGGGCCATCGGCCCGGCTGCGCCCGGCCGGTGGGGAGTCGGGCGCGCATCGATCGGGGCGGTCGGGGGCCATCGCCTTCTACGGTAGACGTCTACGCTGAAGTTGTTCCCGCAACCGCTTTGATAGGAGCTCCGATGAAGACACGCAGGCTCGGCACCGACGGACCGACCGTCTCGGCTCTCGGCCTCGGCTGCATGGGGATGTCCGCGTTCTACGGGCAGGGCGACGACGCCGAGTCGGTGGCGACGATCCAGCGGGCGCTCGACCTCGGGTGCAACCTGCTCGACACGTCGGACATGTACGGGCCGCACACGAACGAGCGCCTCGTCGGCCGGGCGATCGCCGGCCGGCGGGACGAGGTCGTCCTGGCCACGAAGTTCGGGATCCAGATCTCGGGCGACCCGCCCCAGCGGTCGATCAACGGCCGGCCCGAGTACGTCCGCGCCGCCTGCGAGGGATCGCTCGAGCGGCTCGGGGTCGACCACATCGACCTCTACTACCAGCACCGGGTCGACCCGGACACGCCGATCGAGGACACGGTCGGAGCGATGGCCGAGCTCGTGTCCGCCGGGAAGGTCCGCCACCTCGGGCTCTCCGAGGCGAGCCCGGAGACGATCCGACGGGCCCACGCGGTCCACCCGATCGCCGCCGTCCAGACCGAGTACTCGCTCTGGACGCGGGACGTCGAGGCCGAGATCCTCCCGACCCTCCGCGAGCTCGGCATCGGCCTGGTCGCCTACTCCCCCCTCGGCCGGGGCTTCCTCTCCGGGCGCTTCACCTCGCCCGAGGACCTCGACGAGGGCGACTTCCGCCGGACCGGACCCCGATTCACCGGGTCGAACCTCGAGCAGAACCTCGAGCTGGCCGGCCGGGTCAAGGACCTGGCCGCCGAGCATCGGGTGACCCCCGGTCAGCTCGCCCTCGCCTGGGTCCTGGCCCAGGGCGAGGACATCGTCCCGATTCCCGGGACCAAGCGCCGGACCTACCTCGAGGAGAACCTCGCCGCCGCTGCGATCGAGCTCTCCCGCGCCGACCTCGAGCGGATCGCCGAGGTGGTCGGCGAGGCCGCCGGCGACCGCTACGACGCCGCGGCGATGGGGACCCTCAACCGCTGACGTGCCGCCGGTTCGGGCTGACCGCCGGGACCGGTCGCAGCGTTCGAGATCGAGCCTTCGCGGCCGCGGCCCCCGACCGCCGGTCACCGCCCGCCGGCCGCCGCTGAACTTCGGCGGGTCCGGGCGGGCGGCGTCCGACTCCGGGCCTAGGCGGCCCGGCGCTCGGCGGCGGCGATGACCGTGGAGCGGTCCTTGTGGGCCCGCTCGTACTTGACGAGCGCCTTCAACCCGTCGGCCGCGTCGATCGCGGCCGTCGCCTTGATGATCACCTCGGCCGTGAGCTCGTCGTACCCGGGCCACGGCTCGCTCCCGCGGAGGGTCGTCAGCTTGGCGAGGACGGTCGTCCGGTTCTCATGGCGGCGCTCGTAGGCGTCGATCTTGGCCAGCTCGATCTGCGAGAACCCGGACAGCTTCTCGATGATCTCGGCGGCCGTCGCCTTGTCGTAGGCGGCGATCGGGAGGTCGCCCTCCTCGGCGACGGCGCCCTTGAGCTCACCCTCGACCTGGGCCATGCCGGGGACCTTGCGGATGAACTGCGCGATCTTCGAAGTGGACTGACTCATCGAGCGGACTCCTTTGACGGGGGGCGGGTCGCGGCGGATGCGGCGGATGCGGCTTCGCGACGGTGCTTCCCCTCTCTGCCTCGACCGAGGGCTACCCGCCCCGCGCCGCCCCGAACCCGGGGGCCCCGGCCGCGACGGAGGCCGAGCGGACGGTGCACTAGGCTCCTGGGCATGCCAATGGTTCCGATGGTCATCGAGCGGACGGCGCGCGGCGAGCGCGAGTACGACATCTATTCGCGCCTCCTCAACGAGCGCATCGTCTTCCTCGGGACCGAGGTCGACGACCAGGTGGCGAACGTGATCGTCGCCCAGCTCCTCCACCTCGAGGCGGCCGATCCGGCCAAGGACATCTCGCTCTACATCAACTCGCCCGGCGGATCGATCTACGCCGGCCTGGCCGTCTACGACACGATGCAGTTCATCAAGCCCGACGTCGCGACGATGTGCATCGGGATCGCCATGTCGATGGGCTCGCTCCTCCTGGCCGGCGGCGCGAAGGGCAAGCGGATGGCGCTCCCGAACAGCCGCATCCTCATGCATCAGCCGTCGTCCGGCTTCGAGGGCCAGGCGACCGACATCGAGATCCACGCCCGCGAGGTCCTGAAGACCCGCGACCGGATCGACGCCATCTACGCGAAGCACTGCGAGCGGCCGGTCGCCGAGGTCCACAAGGACATGGAGCGCGACCGCTTCTTCAAGGCCGACGAGGCCGAGGCCTACGGCCTCATCGACCGCGTCATCTCCTCCCACTAGTAGCGGACGGCGGTCGGCCCGGCCGGTGCCCGAGCGGGTGACCCTCCGACCGCTGGCCGGCGCCGACGCGGCCGAGCTGCGCCGGATCCACGCGACGCCGGAGGTCGCCCGCTGGTGGGACGCGCCCGACGAGGGCTTCCCCTGCTCCGACGAGCCGGAGGCGACGCGGCTGACGATCCTCGTCGACGGCGCCGTCGCCGGGCTGATCCAGTACTACGAAGAGCCGGAGCCCCGCTACCGTCACGCGTCGATCGACCTCTTCCTCGACCCGGTCCACCACGGCCGGGGGCTCGGGACCGAGGCCCTGCGCCAGGCGGTGCGCCACCTGATCGACGAGCGGGGACACCACCGCCTGACGATCGATCCGGCGGCGGCGAACCGGGCGGCGATCCGCTCCTACGAGAAGGCCGGCTTCCGCGCGGTGGGCGTCATGCGCCGCTACGAGCGCGAGCCGGGCGCCGGAGCCGGCTGGCGGGACGGCCTGCTGATGGAGTTGATCGCCGGCGAGGATTGACGGGCCCGGGTCCGATGCGGATGCCCGGGAGCGGTTCTCGCCAGGTCGGCCCGGTGGTCAGGCGACGGCGTGCTCGATCGCGCCGAGACCCTCGATCTCGATCCGGACGACGTCGCCCGAGTGGAGGAACTCGCGCGGGTCCATCGACATCCCGACGCCGCTCGGGGTCCCGGTCAGGATCAGGTCGCCCGGCTCGAGGGTGCAGGTCTCGCCGATGAACTCGACGAGCGCCGGGACGCCGAAGATCAGGTCGCTGGTCCGGGCGTCCTGGCGCAGGTCGCCGTTGACCCAGGTCCGCAGGCCGAGGTCGTGGGGGTCGGGGACCTCGTCGGCCGTGGTGATCCATGGGCCGTACGGGCAGAACGTGTCGGCGCCCTTGGCGCGGGTCCACTGGGGCTCGGCCCGCTGGAGGTCGCGGGCGCTGACGTCGTCGGCGACCGCGTAGCCGGCGACCCGCCCGCCGGCGCCCATGACCACGGCGAGCTCCCCCTCGTAGTCGAGGCGGTGGACGACCGCCGGGCAGCGGATCGGACCCGACGGGGGTCCCGCCGAGCTCGGGAGCTTCATGAAGACGATCGGCCGCTCCGGGAGCTCGGCCCCCTGCTCCTCGGCATGGGCGCGGTAGTTGAGACCGATCCCGAAGATGGCCCGCGGCCGGGGGACCGGGGCGAGGAGCGTGACCTCCTCGAGGGCGAACGACTCGCCGCCGGCCGGAGCGAGGTCCCCGCTCGCGAGGCGGTCGAGGACGGTCGCGCCGTCGGCGAAGGCGACGACCCGGCCGTCGCGAACCTCGCCGGCCCGGGGCGGGCTTCCCGGGGTGGTGAGGAAGGTGGCGAGCCGCACGGGCTAACCCTGGCAGATTCCGTCCGCCCGGACCGAGGTGGCGAAAACCGCTGCGATCTGTGGCATCCTGCCGGCCATCGGGGCCTATGAGTAGTCAGAGCCATCCACGCCGCCTGCTGGTGCCCGGCCTCGGGGGGACCGCCGCCCTCGCGCTCGCCGCCGTCGTCCTGCTCGTCCTCCGGGGCGGGGGGTCGACCCCGACGACCGACTCGGGCACGGCCGCCGGCTCGGTCGCCGGCACGGTCGCCCCGGTCGGCTCCGGCCACCGGACGCGGGCCGCCGGCCACGCCGGGAACGCGTCGAGCCGGCCGTCCGCGGCGCCGACCCTCCTCGCCTCCCGCTCGACGGTCGGGCTGGTCGCCGACCCCGAGGCCGCCCAGAGCTCCCCGCTCCCGGCCGGAGCGCCGACCCACGCCGCGGCCGTCACCCCCCACCAGGCGGCCCTGGCCACGACGGTCAGCCCCGGGGCCCCGACCGACGCGCAGATCCGGGCCGAGCTCGCCCAGATGAACGCGGCGGTCAAGGCGGCCGAGGCCGCGTCCAGGCCGGGGACGATCAGCACGGCCGGGACGGTGACCCCGCCGTCGAACGGGCCGGCCGCGATCGCCCGGGTGATCGCCGGGGCCAACGCGATCGCCGACTTCCCCTACGTCTTCGGCGGCGGCCACGCCTCGTTCGTCGACACCGCCTACGACTGCTCGGGATCGGTCAGCTACGCCCTGGCCGCCGGGGGCATGCTCGACACCCCGCTCACCTCCGGCGACCTCGAGTCGTGGGGGGTCCCCGGCCAGGGGAAGTACCTGACGGTGTTCGCCAACGCCGGCCACACCTTCATGTACGTCGACGGCCTCCGCTACGACACGAGCGGGCGCAGCGGCGTCTTCGGCACGCGCTGGCAGACGGCGCCCCGCTCGCTGGCCGGCTTCGTCGTCCGGCACTGGCCCGGGCTCTAGTCGGCGCGTCCACCAGCCGGTCCGCGACCGGGATCGCGCCCTGGTCGACCCGGGATGACGCGGGTCGCCGGCGGTGGCGCCGGCGCCGTCCACCTGGTCTGACGAATTCCCCGGGTCCGGCATCTTCTACGCGCGAGGCGGGTAGCCGGCGGCCATGGACGAGTCCGCTCTGCGGCAGGCCACCGTCGCTCCGACCGGGGACCTCGACTCGGCCTCGTCGCGATCGGTCGAGCGCGAGGTGCGCGAGCTCTACGAGAGCGGGGTCGAGCGCGTGGTCCTCGACCTCCGGGGCGTCGGCTTCCTCGACTCGAGCGGCCTGCGGGCCCTGATCGGCCTTCGCAACGACGCCAAGCGGACGAGCCGGGGCCTCGCGCTCGTCCCCGGCCCCCCGGGCGTCCAGCGGATCTTCTCGCTCACCGCCACCCGCGGGCTCTTCGATTGGCACGAGGACGGCCTGGACGACGCGGGGCGCTCGGCCCGGTCGCCGGGCGCCGGTTCGGGGACCCGCTGAGGGGCTCCGAGTCCCGCCGCGGCACCTACCGGCGCCCGGACGCCAGGCGCTCCGCGCCGGCTGCGGCGGCGGGCTAGGCCCCGCTCGCCGCCGGGCGGGCGCCGGCCCCGCAGCCCAGGCCGCCGGCCTGGAGCTGGGCCATCGTCGGCGGGTCGGCGGTCAGGAGCTCGGGCAGGGTCACGGCCCGCAGGTGCGAGCGGGCCAGGGCCGGGAGGATCGTCGCCATCGCCCGGATCGTCTGCCCCCGGTTCTCGTGCATGAGGATGATCGAGCCCGGGTGCAGGCCGGCGATCACGTTGCGGGAGATCCCGGCGTAGTCGGCGCCGAGCGAGTCGGCGCTGTCGACGGTCCAGATCACCTCGACCAGGCCGAGGGACTTCGCCTCGGCGTCGATCGCCGCGTTCCGGGCCCCGTAGGGCGGCCGGAAGACCTCGACCGCCTGCCCGCTGCTCCGCTCGATCGTCGTCCGCGCGTCGGCGATCTCCGCGCCCATCGCCCCGAGGCTCAGGCCGGGCAGGAACGGATGGGTCATCGTGTGGTCGCCGACCGCCCCGACCGGCCGCTCGAGCCGGGCGAGCCCCGGGTAGCTGGCGATCGACTTGCCGACGAGGAAGAACGTCGCCCGCAGGTGATGCTGGCGGAGCTTCTTGATCGCCAGCGTCGTGTACGGCCCGGGCCCGTCGTCGAAGGTCAGCGCGACCAGCGGCTTCGCCCTGCCGCCGCAGTACACCGGCAGGCCGATCGCCGCCAGGCGGGCCAGGGCGGCCCGCTGGACGTCGCTCGACCGGGCCGCCGCCCCGCCGCTCCGGGCGCCGACCCTCGCCGGCCCGGGCGCCGGTGACGTGGCCGAACTGGCGGGCCGGCTCCCCCCCCGGGTGACGGCGAGAATCAGAACCGCTCCGACCAGGGCGACCGACGCGGCGAGCCCGATCCGCTGGCGGCGGCGGCGGCGCAGCGCGGCGGCGCGGGCGGCCCGGCGGGCCTGGAGGCGTTCGGCGGGCTCGGCCATCGGCGCAATCGTCGCATCCCGCCCCCCGGGGCGCCGCGGGGGGTCGAGCGCGCTAAACTTCGGCTACCTCGCGCCGCGGCGGGGTTTTTCCTTGCCCGGCGACCGACAGATCGATCACGAACCCTGGATGGCTCATGGCCCGCGGAGACGTGCGTATCGCTGTCACCCTCGCCTGTGAGGAGTGCAAGCGGCGCAATTACCAAACCAAGAAGAGCAAGCGCAACAACCCTGACCGCATCACCCTGCGCAAGTACTGCCGCTGGTGCCGGGGTCATACGGGGCACCGGGAGACGCGCTAAGCAAGGCGTGCCGTGGCCGCTCCCCGCAAACGCAGCAAGCGACGCCGCGCCCCTCAGGCGCAGTCCGTCCGTGCCCGTCCCCAGCGGGCCGGCCCCAAGCCGCCCGCCGGGCCGCCGCCCGACGCCCCGGTGCGGCCCGACCCGGTCGCGCCTGCGGACGTGGTCGCCGATGCCGAGCCCGTCCCGCCGACGCTCGACGCCGTCGACCTCGCCGTCGGCGCCCCGCCCGAGGATCTCGGGCCGCCCACCAGCCATCCGCCGGAGGATCTCGCCGTCGTCACCGGTGAGCTGCCCCCGCCCGACGCCGAGGATCTCGAGGACGAGGAGCTCGACGCCGAGCCGGTCCCCGTCGGTCCGGTCTCGCACGCCAAGGCCGACCGCCTGGACGCCGAGGACGAGCTCCTCCCGGCCGCCCGCAACGCGCCCGGCCGCGCTCCGGCCAAGACCGGCGGCAGCCGGGTCACCGCATTCCTCCGGGCCAGCTGGGCCGAGCTCCAGCGGGTCCAGTGGCCGAACCGGCGCCAGGTCGGCCAGGCCACGGCCGTCGTCCTCGGGTTCGTCGTGATCGCCGGCGGCTACCTCGGCCTCGCCGACCTGATCTCGCAGAAAATCGTCGACGCGATCCTGTGAGCGCCCCCGGACCGAGTCGCGCCGGCGCCCGCGCCCTCGCGCCGCCGTCAACCTTCTACGTCAACTTCTGAAACTGGGTTCCGAATGTTTCGCTGGTACGTCGTCAACACCTACTCCGGCCACGAGAACAAGGTCAAGCAGAACCTCGAGCACCGCATCGTCTCGATGAATCAGCAGCGCGCGGTCCGGAACGTCGTCGTCCCGACCGAGTCGGTCTCGGAGATGAAGGACAACCAGAAGATCACCGTCGAGAAGCGGACGATGCCCGGCTACGTGCTCGTCAACATGGAGCTCAACGAGGACTCCTGGACCCTGGTCAAGGGCACGCCCGGGGTCACCGGGTTCGTCGGCGCGTCCAACGAGCCGGTCCCCCTCACCCAGATGGAGGTCGATCGGCTGCTCCACAAGGCGATCGCCGTCCAGCCGCGGACCCGGGCCCAGTTCGCGGTCGGCGAGTCGGTCAAGGTCGTCTCCGGCCCGCTCTCGGACTTCTCCGGCGAGATCTCCGAGATCAACGAGGACGCCTCCAAGCTCAAGGTGCTGGTATCAATCTTCGGGCGCGAGACGCCGGTCGAGGTCGGCTTCGACCAGGTCAAGAAGCTCTAGGTCAGGGCCCGCGTCGCGTATCTTCCAAGTGGCGGGCGCAACTGAAGCCCCGCCGAGGTAACGAATCGAATGGCAAAGAAAGTTCTCACCACGATCAAGCTCCAGACCGTCGGCGGCGCCGCCACACCGGCCCCGCCGGTCGGGCCTGCCCTCGGTCAGCACGGCATCAACATCATGGAGTTCTGCAAGGCGTTCAACGCCCAGACCCAGGCCGACGCCGGCACGGTGATCCCGGTGGTGATCACCGTCTACGAGGATCGCTCGTTCACCTTCGTGACCAAGACGCCCCCGGCCGCCGTGCTGATCCGACAGGCGATCGGGATCGACAAGGGCTCGGGCGAGCCCCATCGGGTCAAGGTCGGCAAGATCACCGCCGCCCAGATCCGGGAGATCGCCGAGAAGAAGATGGACGACCTCAATGCCAACGACCTCGACGCGGCGAGCCGGATCGTCGCCGGGACTGCCCGCTCGATGGGCGTGGACGTGATCTGATGGCCAAGCACGGAAAGACATATCTCGCCGCCCGGGCGCAGGTCGACCGCGAGCGCGAGCACACCCCGGCCGAGGCGATCGCCAAGGTCAAGGAGACCAAGCGCGGGAAGTTCGACGAGACGATCGAGGTGCACGTCCGCACCGGCCTCAACGTCCGCCACGCCGACGAGCAGCTCCGCGGGACGGTCGCCCTGCCCAACGGCCTCGGCAAGGACGTCAAGGTCGCCGTCTTCGCCCAGGGCGAGAAGGCCCGCGAGGCCGAGGAGGCCGGGGCCGACTACGTCGGCGCCGAGGATCTCGCCGCCCGCGTCCAGGACGGCTTCACCGACTTCGACGTCGCCATCGCCACCCCCGACCTGATGCCGATCGTCGGCCGGCTCGGCCGGGTCCTCGGGCCCCAGGGCAAGATGCCAAACCCGAAGGTCGGCACCGTGACCATGGACGTCCGCAAGGCCGTCCAGGAGTCGAAGGCCGGGAAGGTCGAGTACCGGACCGACCGGACGGCGATCGTCCACATGGTGATCGGCAAGACGAGCTTCGACGACCGGGCCCTGCTCGAGAACTACGCGGCGATCATCGACGAGCTGATTCGGGCCAAGCCCGCCGTCGCCAAGGGCCGCTACCTGCGCACGATCACCCTGGCCGCGACCCAGGGCCCGGGCGTCAAGGTCGACCCGAGCCGAACCCGCGACATCCTCGAGGAGGCGTCCGCGACGTCAGCCGCCGCCGCGTAGACCACCGCCCCCACCAGGCCACCAGAGACCCCCGGCACCACGCTAAGTCCGGGACAGGAGCCGTATGAACAGAGCAGAGAAGGCGGTGGTGATCGACGAGATCGCCACCAACATCACCGATTCGCAGGCGATCTTCGCCGTCGACTTCCGCGGGATCACCGTGCCCCAGGCGGCCGACCTCCGCGACAAGCTGCGCGCGGTCGACGCATCCTTCCGGGTGGTCAAGAACTCGCTGACCGAGCGGGCGGCCGACCAGGCCGGCGTCAGCCAGCTCAAGGAGCTACTCGCCGGGCCGACCGCCCTGACCTTCGTCCGCGGCGACGCCGCGACCGCCGCCAAGGCGATCGCCGACTACGCCCGCCTGACCCAGAAGCTCGCCTTCAAGGGCGGCGTGATGGACGGACTGACCCTGGCCCCCGAGCAGGTCACCGCGATCTCCCGGCTCCCGTCCCGGGACGTCCTCTACGGACAGCTCGTCGGGCTCGTCGCCTCGCCCATCACCGGGCTCGCCCGGTCCCTGGCCGGCCTCATCGGCGGCCTCGCCGTCGCCCTCGGGGGCGTCCTCGAGAAGAAGGAGTCCGGCGAGCTCCCGTCCGGCGCCCCCCCGGCTGGCCCGGCCGCC
>CAWFQO010000059.1:0-55026 GCA_963817865.1 uncultured Solirubrobacterales bacterium
GCCATCAAGGTTCGGCGCCCGCCAGGCCAGCCTGGAGGTCGCGGACGATCGCGCCAAGAAGACCCGATGCGAGAAGGCCCGGGCCCAGCGGCCCGGACCGATTCGCACCGACTGGCGGAAGCCGCCGTAGAGCAGTTCTCGTCTCCAAGGACGCGCTCCCGAGCTGCCAGTGGATCTCCTCGCTGACCGCCTCAGAACGATCCGGCGCGGCCAGCCCCACGGCCTTGGCGGCATACGCCGCCGCGCCCAGGGCGTGTGCAGCCATGTGAGGGATTGCCGCGGCCTGGCCGGCCGCTCGGGCGGCAGCCGCCGCTGCCGGGCTGCTGAGCGCACGTGCAGCCGCGCCGCCGGCGAACCGGCGGCGGATCTCCTCTGCGACGTCGAGCTCGCCACGCCCGAACGCCCGTGCTCGGGCGATCGCATCGCGCGGCCGGGTATCGCCTGGAGCTTGCGCCTCGAACAATCCGAGCGCTCGCTCCGCGCAACCAGCCGCCCACACCGCAACGACCCGCCGTTCGGCTTCGCTGAGCGTCTGCGGGGAACCCACACCCAGATTCTCCCAGGCGTCTACGACCCCGCCGCCCGACAACGCCGGGCGACGCGCCCGCCCCCCGCCCCGAGCCCCGCCCCCTCACCATTCCCGCCGCTCCGGCGCCCCCCGGACCGGCTCACGCTCCGGCTCCCCCTCCGCCGCCGCCACCTCGAGCTCGGCGTAGCCGCCGTCCGGTCGGGGCGCGACGATCGTCCCCACCCATTCGCGCAGCGGCGTCCCTCCCGTCGCCGCGAGCTCCCGGCACAGGCGCAGCGTGAACGCGAAGACGACGATCGGCGCGACCACGGCCAGGATCCGGAAGAACCAGACCTGCCCGGCGTAGGGGAAGCCGATGTCGACGAGCAGCCGGTCGGCCGCCCCGGCCATGAAGATCGTCAGGATCCACGCGAAGAACGCCGCCCCCAGGGCCGTCCGCGCCGGGGCGTCGCGCGGACGCTGGAGGAGGTCGTGGCGGGCGTGGTCCCCGGTCAGGCGGCGCTCGACCGCCGGCCACAGGTAGAGGACCCCGAAGACGACGAGCGGGAAGAGGATGCCCCCGAAGAACGGGTTCGGCGCGATCGTCTTGTGGTCGAAGGTCAGGTCGAAGCCCGGCATCAGCCGCAGCGCCCCGATCAGCCAGCCCATGTACCAGTCGGGTTGGGCTCCGTTGGTTCCCAGGTACGCCTCGTAGGGCCCGTACTGCCAGATCGGGTTGATCTGAACGAGTCCGCCGAGGAGGAAGAGGACCGCGAACGTCGCCATCATCATCCCGAGCGCCCGCAGCGCGTAGGCCGGCCACAGCGGCGTGCCGACCACGTTCTCCTCGGTCCGGCCCGGACCCGGGAACTGCGAGTGCTTCTGGCGCATGATGATCGCAAGATGGACGGCGATCAGGGTGGCGAGGACCGCCGGGATGATGAACACGTGGGCGATGAACAGGCGGTCGATGAGCGCCGACGAGCCCGGGAACGGTCCGTCCCACAGGAGCACGGCCAGCTGGCCGCCGATCAGCGGCACGGCCATCAGCACCGAGTAGCCGATCGCCAGCCCCATCCCCGAGAGGAGGTCGTCGGGGAGCGAGTACCCGGCGTAGCCTTCGACGATGGCCAGGGTCACCAGGGTCACCCCGATGACCCAGTTGACGTCCCGGGGCTTGCGGAACGCGCCCGTGAAGAAGATCCGCATCAGGTGGATGACGATCGCCACCACGAACACCAGCGCCGCCCAGTGGTGGGTCTGGCGGACGAGCAGGCCGGCCGGGACCCGGAAGGCGATGTCGAGCGTCGAGGCGAAGGCGACGCTGACGTGCGCGCCCTGGAGCGGGGCGTAGCTCCCGGTGTAGATGGTCGGCGCGACGCTCGGGTCGAAGAAGAGCGCCAGGTACACCCCGGTGACGACCAGGGCGAGGAACGAGTAGAGGGCGATCTCCCCGAGGAGGAACGACCAGTGGTCGGGGAAGATGTACTTCATCGCCGCGCGCACGAGCGGCGAGATGCCGAGCCGCTCGTCGACGAAGCGCACCGCGTCGCTCGTCGGCGCCGCCCCCGGCCGCTGATCCCCCTTGCGCCGCACCGGGCTCACGTCCGGCGCACCCCGAACCACGACGGGCCGACGTCCCCGTGGAGCGGCCCGGCCGCCTCGAGCCGGTTGCCCGCCCCGATCCGCAGTGGCAGCTGCGGGAGCGGGCGCCCGGCCGGGCCGAAGACGACGGCGCCCCCCCGCCGGACGTCGAAGGTCGAGTAGTGGCAGGGGCAGACGAGCGCCGGCGGATCGCTGGTCGGCCCGTACGTCGGGTAGCGGAAGAGGGCCACCGCGCACCCGGCGTGCGTGCAGATCTTCGAGTAGGCCATGAGCCCGTCCGGCGCCCACTCCGGGTGGCGCTCGACCTCGGCCGGGTCGATCCGCACGACGACCACGCTCGAGGCGAGCTGGCGCGGGTCGGCTCCCGCCGCGAGCGCCGTGAGGAAGCCGCCGACCTCGAGCGCGTCGGCGGTGATCGGCCCGCCGTTCACGTCGACGAGGGCCACCCCGGCCCGCCAAGGCGAGGCCTCCAGGCGCGCGGCGACGTCCCCCGGCCCGAGCGAGGCCAGGGGCACCGCCGCGGCCCCGGCCAGCGTCGCCCCGGCCAAGCCCGCCGCCCCGGCCAGGAGGCGCCGCCGCGACACCCCGTCGGCCCCGGCCAGGGCCAGCTCGGCCACCTCGCGCTCGAGCTCCTCGTCGACCAGCCGCGGGCGCTCCTCGACCGCCTTCGACTGGTCGACCACCCGGGTCCCGGCGACGATCGCCGCCACCGCGAGGCTCGCGAAGCACAGGCCGATGCTCAGCCCGAGCAGCTGCGTCTGCGCCCGGTCGAACGCGTACACCGCGACGAACGCGGCGGCCCACACCGCGGCGGCGACGAGCGCCCCGGCGACCACGAGCTCGCCGCGCGGGCTGCGGCTGCTCACGGGTTGCGCTCCCCGATCAGACGCGCGACCAGGACGAGCGAGGCCGCCCCCAGAAACCAGGCGACCATCCCCTCGGGGATCGGCCCGATGTGCCCGATCCCCCAGCCGCCGCGGTCCACCGGCTGGCGGGTCGAGATCACGTACCGGGCGATGTCGTTGACCTGGGCGTCCGAGAGCTGCCGCGGCCCGAACACCGGCATCACGTAGGGGCCGACCCGGATCGCCTCGGCGATTTCGGTCGGCGTGACGTCAGGGTGGTTGAGCGCCGGGACGATCGATCCGGTGACGATCCCCCCGGCCCCGCCGATCTCGTGGCAGCCGGCGCAGTTCTCGGCGAACGCCTCCATCCCGGCGGCGATCCGCCCGGCCGCCGGGTCGACGCTCGGGATCGGCGGCCCACCGCCCAGGGACGCCACGTAGGCGACCAGGGCCGCGATCTCCGCTCGGCTGTACTCGGGATGGGCCCGGGTCGGCTCCTCCTTCGGGTCGGCCAGGGGCATGCGACCGGTCGCCAGGTAGAAGTCCGCCGCCGCCGCGCCCACCCCGTAGAGCGACGGGCCCCGGCCGGCGATCCCCCGCGCGTCGAGTCCGTGGCAGGACGCGCAGCCGGTGACGAAGAGCGCGCGCCCCGGGGCGACCGCACCGGTCGCCGCAGCCGGCGGGGCGCCGGCGCCCGTCTCCGGCGCGCCCTTCTGAGCGCCGGCCGGTCCGGCGAGGCCGTAGAGCGCCCCCCCGGCGCAGGCCACGGCCAGGAGCGCCCGGGTCCGGCGCCGGCGCCTCACCGCGGACCTCCGCCGGCCGCCGCCGGGACCTGGCGCTCCTCGCGGGCTCGGGCCCGGCGCTCCTCGCGGACGAGCGCCGTCCACGCGGCGGCGAGCGTCGCCCCGACGAGCACGAGTGTCCCCCCGAGCCACATGATCGTCGCCCCGGTCCGCTGGTCAGCCAGCGCGGATCCGCCGAGGCGGCGGGCCGCGGCCACGTACGGGGAGTAGGCGACGGCATCGCTCGAGATCAGCCAGGCCCCGACCGCGCTCATCGGGATCATCGCCGCGAGCAGGTAGCCGAGGGCTCCGACCGGCGAGAGCCGGTGGGGCAGCGGGTCGGCCGCGACGACCGGGGCCCAGAAGACGAGCGCCGTCCAGAGGTAGACGGCGTGCTCGAGCCCGTGGACGAACGGGTCCCGCAGGGCGGCGTCGTACACGGCGGGGACATGGAGGGCGAGGACGGCGGCCGCGAAGATCGACAGGCCCGCCAGCGGATGGCTGAGCACCCGGATGGCCCGGCTGTGGAGGACCCGCGCCAGGCCGGCCCGGCCCCGCCGGGGGAGGGTCCTCAGAGCGAGCGTGATCGGCGCGCCCGCGACGAGGAGGAGGGCCGCGGGACCGATGATCAGCAGGTGCTCGACCATGTGAACCGAGAGGAGCCGCTCCGACCACGCCTCGATCCCGGATTGCGAGGTGAAGGCCAGGACCCCGAGCCCGGCGAGGAAGGCCGCGCTCCGGCGCGCCGGCCAGCGCCGCCGGGCCCGGCGGGCGGCGCCCAGATAGGCGACGGCGAGGGCGAGCAGGGGCGCGAGCACCGCCGGGTCGAGGCTCGCGTCGCCGAGGACCCGGCTAACCGTGGGCATCGCCGCTCCCCCGCGCCCGGCGCAGGGCCCGGCGCTCGGCGCGGAGCTCGCGCGCGAGGCCGCCAACTCCGGCGAGGAGAACGCCGCCGCCGATCAGCACGAGGTAGAGGCCGAGGTAGGCGCCGACGAGCATCGTGCAAAGTCCGAAGGCGATGGCCACGATCGCGAAGCTGAGGTCGGGAATCGGCCGCACGACTGGCTCCTCGCCGGCCCGGACCGCGACCGCCCCGGCGATCACGGCGATGACCACCGCCCCCCCGCCGAGGAGTGCCGCGGGCAGGTGATCGGGGGACCAGACCCAGAGCCCGGCCGCGCCGATCCCGATCAGGGCGGCGTAGCCGAGCAGGGGCACGGCCGCCCGGCTCATCCCGGCTCCGAGGACTCGCGTGCGTCGAGCAGGGGCGCGAAGCTTCGGATCGGCGGGAGCGGCGCGGTGAAGTTGTGCCGCGGCGGCGGCGAGGTCGTCGCCCATTCGAGCGTGTGGCCCCCCCACGGATCGGCCGCGGCCGGCTCGCGCCGGCGCAGGGAGACGGCGACGTTGACGATCCAGACGCACGTGGCCGCCGCGATCGTGAAGGCGCCGAGGGTGGCCACGCGGTTGAGCGTGGTGAACTCGCTCGAGTAGGTGGCCACCCGCCGGGGCATCCCGTCGTAGCCGAGCAGGAGCATCGGGAAGAACGTGACGTTCGCCCCGAGCGCCAGGAGCCAGAAGTGCACCCAGCCGAGCCGCGTGCGCAGGTGGCAGCCGGTCACCTTCGGCCACCAGTAGTAGAAGGCCGCGTAGAAGGCGAACAGGCTCCCGGCGAACAGGGTGTAGTGGAAGTGCCCGACGACGAAGTAGGAGTTGTGGACCTGGTAGTCGAGGGGCGGCGACCCGAGGAACACGCCGCTGAGGCCGCCGATCAGGAACTGGAGGATGAAGGCGACGGCGAAGGCGAGCGGCACGGCCAGCCGGATCCGCCCACCCCAGAGCGTGCCCACGAGGTCGAGGTACTCGATCCCGGCCGGGATGACCAGGGCGGTCGAGGTGAGGGAGAAGTACTTCACCGTCACCTGCCCGGTCGTGAACATGTGATGGGCCCATACGCTGGTCGACAGGGCGGTGAACAGGAGCAGGGCGACCACATGGGCCCGGTAGCCGAAGAACCGCCGCCGCGAGAAGGTGGCCAGGACCTCGCCGACGGCGCCGACGAAGGGGAAGAACATCACGTAGACGACCGGGTGCCCGTAGAACCAGAACAGGTGCTGGTAGGCGATCGGGCCGCCCGAGGAGTCGAACACCCCACCCCACTGGCGCTCTACGAAGAGCAGACCCATGGCCACGAGCAGCACGGGGAAGCCGACGATCACGAGGATCACGGTCGCGAGCATCGACCAGGTGAAGACCGGCATCCGCAGCATCGTCATCCCCGGGGCCCGGCGGCCGACGATCGTGGCGAGGATGCAGATCGCCATCAGGAGGCCAGCGGCCGTGGCCAGGGCGACCCCGAAGATCCACAGGTACATCCCGTCGCCGGGCGTGTTTTGCGAGTTCGACAGCGGATCGAACGCCGTCCACCCGGCGCTCCCCGGCCCGCTCTTGGTGAACCAGCCGAGGTACATCGTGATGCCCGCCCCGATCAGGAGCCACCAGGCGAGGAGGGCCATCCGGGGCAGGGCGATCTCCGGGGCGCCGACCTGGAGCGGAACCATGTAGACCCCGATCGCCAGGGCCAGGGGAACCATGAACAGGTAGATCATCGTCGAGCCGTGCATCGTGAACAGGGCGTTGTAGGACGCCGTGCTGACCAGCTCGCTCCCCGGCGAGTAGAGGTTGCTCCGCATGACCAGGGCGATCACGCCGCCGGCGAGGAAGAAGACGAAGGACGTGGCGATCGTCCGCACGGCGACCTGCTTGTGGTCGGTGCCGGCGACGGCGGCGAGGAGGCGCCGGTCGGGGCTGACCGCGAGCGTGCTCACGAGCTCGTCCCCCCGGCCGCCCGGCGCCGCGCGGCCCAGGACGAGAACGCGGCCGGGGCGAGGACCTGGACGTCGAAGATCATCTTGTCGTGGTCTAGGCCGCAGAACTCGGCACACAGGCCGTTGGTGTGGACGCCGGCCCGGGCGAACGACAGATCGAAGTCGGTGAAGCGGGCCGGGAAGGCGTCGCGCTTGAAGCGCAGGTAGGGGATCCAGAACGAGTGGATAACGTCGAGCGAGGTCAGGCGGAAGCGGATCTCCGTCCCGCTCGGGACGACGAGGACGCTCGGGCCGCTCGCCCCGGCGACCTGGCTGATCCCGAGGGCCGGGTAGTCGAAGCGCCAGTTCCACTTGGCCGCGGTCACGGTCACCCGCAGGCCGGGCGGGACGTTCGCGGCCGAGATCTTGTCCTGCGCGGCGAAGGTCAACACGACGAGGAAGGCCGCCACGGCGGCGAGGATCCCCGCGTAGACGAAGGGCAGCCAGGACGACTCCTCCCGGGGACGGGCGCCCGCCCCGTCCCCGTCCCCCGGGCGGGCCCGGAAGCGGACGAGGAAGAGGACGCAGGCGAGGGCGACGATCGCGAAGACGCCGGCGGCGATCGGGAGGTAGGTCGACGCCAGGTCCCCGAAGGTCTTCCGCGTATCGACCAGGCCAACCGGCATCGCCCAGGCCGCGGTACCCCGGCGCGCCCGCGGCCAATCAGGCACGGCCCGCCGGCTTCCCGGCGAGCCGGGCGGCCAGGCGCGAGGCCAGCGCCATGATGGTCAGCGCCGGATTGGCCGCGCCCTGGGTGGGCATGACGCTGCCGTCGCAGACGAACACGTTCGGCGTCGACCAGACCCGGTGGTCCGCGTCGACCACGCTCTCCTGCGGATCGACGCCGAGCCGGCAGCCGCCGACCAGGTGGGCGTAGCGGTCGATGGTCAGCGTGTCCTGGGCACCCGCTGCCTCCCAGATGCGGTTCAGCGTTGCCTTGGCGTGGGCGATGTTGGCGCGGTCGTTCTCGCACTGCCCGTAGTCCATCCGCGCCACGGGCAGCCCGTGAGCGTCCTTCTCCTCGGCCAGGGTGACCCGGTTCTCCGCCCGCGGGAGCAGCTCGCTGAGCACGCCGAGGGTGAACCAGTGGTTGTAGTCGCGCATGTACTCACGCAGGGCCGGCCCCCAGTGGCCGTCGGCCAGGACGTGCTCGGCCCACGCGATCGGCTGCGGCCCGACGGTCTGGATGGAGTAGCCGCGGGCGAAGCCGCGCGACTCGTCGGTCTCGTAGAACTGCTCGGAGGAGACCTCCGGCGGCGGCGCCTTGTACATGTGCAGGCGCTCCGGAAAGCGCCCGGCGACCTGCGGCGCTCCCTGCACCATGATGTAGCGCCCGACCTGGTCGTGCGCGTTGCCGAGCCCGTGCGGGTGTCGGGGCCCGGTGGAGTTGAGCAGCAGCCGCGGCGTCTCGATCGAGTAGCCGCACACCGCCACCGCCGCCGCCCGCTGGTGGCGGTGCGTGCCACCGTCGTCGTAGGTGACGCCGGTGGCCCGCCCGGCCGCGTCGGTTTCCACCCGCATGGCGTGCGCGCCGGCCCGGACCTCGACGCCGTGCTCGATGGCGTCCGGTAGGTGGCTGACCAGCGGCGAGCCCTTGGCGTTGACCTTGCACCCCTGGAGGCAGAAGCCACGGTAGATGCAGTGGGGGCGATTGCCGAAGACCCCGTTGGCGATCGCCACCGGACCCACCCGCATCTCGATGCCGAGGCGCTGCGCCCCTCGCACCGCGTGCTCGGCCCCGCCCGAGACCGGATGCGGGGCGTAGGGGTAACCGTGCGGGTCGCCCCACGGCCAGTGCTGACCCGAGACCGGCAGCTCGGCCTCGACGCGCTCGTAGTGCGGACGGAGCTCCGCGTAGGAGATCGGCCAGTCCGAGCCCACGCCGTCCTGCGTTCGGGTGGCGAAGTCCGAGGGGTGGAGGCGCGGGGCGTAGCCGGCGTAGTGGACCATCGAGCCACCGACGCCATGGCCCGAGTTGTTCTTACCGAGCTCGACTGGGTCTTCGCCGCCGATCACCCGCGGAGCAGTCCAGTACAGCCGGTGCGAGCCGGCCTCGTCGGAGACCCAGTCGCGGTCGGGATCCCAGAACGGGCCCGACTCGAGGATCACCACCCGCCACCCCCGGCGGGCGAGACGCTGGGCCAACGTGATCCCGCCAGCGCCGGCGCCGACCACGACGAGATCGACTTCGTCGGCCGCGTCGTAGCGGGCCATCCGGCCGAGGTTCTGGAGGCCTCGGCGCTTGGCGTCGAGCAGGAAGCGCGAGTCGTTCTCGGGCGGCCCCAGCGCTCCCTTGGCCGCGGTGGCGAGCCTCACCGGCCGGGCTCCAGCCGCGCGCCCACGTCCGGCACGGGATCGGCCGCCACCGCCTCCGTTCCCTGATCGGGCTCGACACCGTCGGGGCCCAGCCGCATGTAGCCGCGCGGATAGCGCGGACCGCCGTAGCCGATCTCGTTCCAGGCCCACGGGTGCGAGTAGAAGGCAGTCAGGATGGCCCGGATGACCACGCTCCACGCCCGGCCGCACGGCAGCTCCTCCCAGGTTCCGCCGCGCAGCTGGCCGGCGGCGAAGCGGCCCACCAGCCAGCGCCGCTCCTCGGTGCCGAGGCCGGCGAACGGCCCGCGCGCCGCCTCGTCGAGGCCGCGGGCCACCCGCAGCCAGGTCTCGGTGTCGGGGGGCATGTCGTCGTAGCGGTAGCCGTCCAGCCGGCCGGCGTGGAGCTTGGCGTCGACCATGGCGAGGACCGGCACCCGCGGCTCGCGGTGCTGGTCGGTCACCTCGTCGCAGAGGGCGCCCAGGGTCAGCGCCTGCGGCCCGTCGAAGAAGCGCAGCGGCGGCGGGCGCAGCCGCTCGAGGACGACCCGGCGCGTCACCTCGTCCCACTGCCCGGCATGCTCGAGGACGTCGTAGTCGGGGTAGCGGCCGTGCATCTGCGGCGTCGTGCCCCGGCGCTGGCGCGGCAGCCGGTCGGGCGGCGGCGGCTCCCCGTTGCGCCGGTTGGGCAGGTGGCCGGCCTCGCGGAAGCTCTGCGCCATCACCACCGCTCCCGGCGCACGACGGCTGCCACGACCCCGATCGCCCCGACCATGGTCAGCGAGCCGGGAGCCAGGAGCGGCGGCCCTTGGACGAGGTTGTAGGCCGCCTGAGAGAGGCCCCCCGGCCTGCGCAGGACGCCGCGGCCGTGGAACCACGCCCCCGCCGCCCCGGTGGCCATCGTCGCTGCCGCGAGGACCGGAAGCGCCGTCCGGGCCACGACCGGCGCGCGCACGCCGGCCACGCCGGCGGCGCCGAGCGCCGGCAGCAGGCCCACCGGCAGCCACATCCACTTGTTGGCGAACGACCCACCGTAGTGGCTGACATAGACCTCGATCCCCAACGGGAGGGCGCAGGCGGCCGTGGCCACGCAGAGCATCTGCTGCGCCCGTCCCTCGCGCAGGTTGGCCACCGCCCGCGAGCGCGCTCTCATCGGTTGACGAACTCCGCCAGCTTGCCCTTGAGCGCCTCGCGCAGGATCCGCGGCGTCGCTCGCTCGCCCTGGGCCAGGGCGTGGGTCAGCTTGCGCGCCTGGTCGAAGCGGATGTGCGGCGGCAGCGGCGGCACCTCGGGGTCGGTGACGACATCGAGGAGGGCCGGCCGTCCGGCGGCCAGGGCCTCCTCCCAGGCCGGGCCGACCTCCTCGGGCCGCTCGACCCGGATCCCGTGCAGGCCGACCAGCCGGGCGTAGCCGGCATAGTCGAAGTCGGGGAGGGTCTGCGAGACCGCGAGCTTGGGGTCGCCGCTCATCACCCGCTGCTCCCACGTCACCTGGTTGAGGTCGTGGTTGTTGAGCACGCAGACCACGAGCTGCTGGTTCTCCCAGCGGTCGTGGTAGCGGGCGATGTCGATCAGGGCGTTCATCCCCAGCATCTGGAAGGCCCCGTCGCCGATCGCCGCCACCACCGGCCGGTCGGGGTGGGCGAACTTCGCGGCCAGCGCGTAGGGAATCGCCGGGCACATCGTGGCCAACGTCCCCGACAGCGCGGCCTGCATGCCTCGGCGCATCCGCAGGTGACGCGCCCACCAGTTGGTGGCCGAGCCCGAGTCGCTGGTCAGGATGCACAGGTCGGGCAGGCGCTTGGAGAGCTCGTGGAAGACGAGCTGCGGGTTGATCGGCTCCGCCTCCTGGTGGGCGCGCTCGTCGAGGATCTCCCACCACCGGGTCACGCCGGTCTCGATCTCGGCGCGCCAGCCGCGGTCCTCCTTGCGCAGCAGGAGCGGGATCAGCTCACTGAGGGTGCCGGCCGCGTCGCCGACGAGGTTGACCTCCATCGGGTAGCGCGTGCCGATCAGGCGGGCGTCGATGTCGATCTGGACGCCCCGGGCCTGGCCCGGCTCGGGCAGGAACTCGGCGTAGGGGAAGCTCGACCCGACCATCAGCAGCGTGTCGGCGCTCTCCATCATGTCGTAGGAGGGCTTGGTCCCGAGCAGGCCGATTGACCCGGTGACGTAGGGAAGGTCGTCGGGGAGCACGGCCCGCCCGTTGAGCGCCTTGGCCACGCCGGCGCCCAGCAGCTCGGCCACCTGCTCGACCTCGGCCGCCGCGTCCTTCGCGCCCTGGCCGATCAGGATCGCGACCCGCTCGCCGGCGTTCAGGACGTCGGCCGCCGCGGCCAGAAGCGCCCGATCGGGCAGGACCCGGGGCCGGCCGATCGGCGCCCCGGAGGAGAAGACCGAGCCGTGCGCTCGCGGCGGCGGCGCGTACTCCGCCTCCTGGACGTCATTGGGGAAGATCAGGCACGTCGGCGACCGCGTGGCCCGGGCCGTGCGCAGCGCCCGGTCGATCAGGTGCTCGGCCTGGGCCGGGACCATGCACGTCTGCACGTACTCGGCGGCGACGTCCTTGAACAGGCTGCCGAGGTCGATCTCCTGCTGGTAGCCGGCCCCGAGCGCGCTGCGGGACTGCTGACCGACGATGGCCAGGACCGGTTGGTGGTCGAGCTTGGCGTCGTAGAGCCCGTTGAGCAGGTGCACGGCCCCGGGCCCCGACGTGGCCATGCATATGCCAACCTCGCCGGTGAACTTCGCGTGGGCGCAGGCGGCGAAAGCAGCGATCTCCTCGTGTCGGGTCTGGACGAACTCGAGCTCGTCCTCCATCCCGTGGAAGGCGCCGAGCAGGCCGTTGATGCCGTCCCCGGGGTAGCCGTAGATGCGGCTTACGCCCCAGTCGACGAGCCGCTGGAGGATGAATCGGGCGGTGGTCGTGCTCATCGGCTGCGCCTCCTCGAGGCCGTCGGGTTCTCTTTCGACTGACTGACACCGCCTGGCTACCCGCAGGCCCGGGGCGGCGGCCTCCCGCGGTTCGCCAGCGAACATTTCGACCGCGAGCGGGTATGAGACGGACATGGACTTGCCCCGGGCCGCGGTGATCAACCTGCTCGACTACGAGCCGCGCCTGCTCGCCCCCGGCCTCGCGAACGGCCGTGGACGCGACCGGGCGGCGCAGGCCCTGCGCGCCCGCGCGATCACGCTCGCGCCCGGACCGGTGGCCGACGCCACCTGGGGTGCCGAGCTCGCGCCCCCTGCCCTCGGGCTGCTGCTCGTGGATGGCTGCCTGATGCGGGAGTCGCCGGCAGGCCGGGGCGCCGCCCTCGAGCTTCTCTGCCCCGGGGATCTCCTGCGGCCCTGGGAGGAGCCGGCGCTCCCGTCCGAGCGACCGGCCGGCTGGCGGGCGCTGCAGCCGTGCACGCTGGCAATACTCGACGGCGCGTTCGCCCGGCGGGCCGCACCGTGGCCCGAGCTCCCGGCCCTGCTCCTTTCGCGGGTCGTACGCCGCGGCCGCTACGCGTCGTTGATGCTGGCGATCCGCGAGCTTCCTCGCGTCGAGGACCGAGTCCTGGCCGTCCTCTGGGTTCTGGCCGACCGACTCGGGGCGGTCACCAGTCACGGCGTGCGGGTGCAGCTGCCGCTGCGCCAGGCCGAGCTCGGGGCCCTGGCCGGGGCGCGGCGCCCGACGGTCAACGTCACCCTCAGGCTGTTGCGCGAGCAGGGCCTGCTGCGGGTCTGGGCCCTCGGCGAGTTCGTCCTCGCCATCGAGGCCGGCGACGTGGTCGCCGCGCGCCTGGCCGCGGCCGGGAGTTAGCTGGCTGACCCCGGAGGCCGGCGCGCCCGTCGGGCGGGGCACCCCCCGGCGATGGACGAGGCGCACGCCGTCAGGATTGAGGGGCTCGACGCCCGGGCGGCCACGATCCCCACCGACCAGCCGGAATCCGACGGCACCCTCGAGTGGGACTCCACGACGGTCGTCCTCGTGCGCGTCCGGGCGGCGGGGCAGACCGGACTCGGCTATACCTACGGGAGCTTGGCCTGCCGTACGCTGGTCACCGAGCGGCTGGCCGGGGTCGTGGCCGGGCGGCCGGCGCTCGCGGTCCCGGCCGCCTGGGAGGCCATGCGCCACGCGCTGCGCAACGAGGGACAGGTGGGGACGGGGGCGATGGCCCTCGCCGCGGTCGACACCGCGCTCTGGGACCTGGCCGCCCGCCTGCTCGACGTGCCGCTCTGCGTGCTGCTCGGCCAAGTGCGCGAGCGCGTGCCCGTGTACGGTTCGGGCGGCTTCTGCTCCTACGATCTGGTCCGCTTGGCCGACCAGCTCGGCGGCTGGGCGCGTGACGGTCTGCGCTGGGTGAAGATGAAGGTCGGCCGCGATCCCTCGCGCGACGTCGCCCGGATCCGCGCAGCCCGTGACGCGATCGGCGACGCCGAGCTGTTCGTCGACGCCAACGGCGCCTACGCCGTCAAGGAGGCGCTTCGCTGGGCGGACGTCTTCGCCGACCACGGCGTCACCTACTTCGAGGAGCCGGTGTCCTCCGACGACTTGGCCGGGCTGGCATTGGTGCGCGAGCACGCTCCCCCGGGCATGGCCGTCGCCGCCGGCGAGTACGGCTACGACCTCTCCTACTTCGAGCGCATGGCGCCGGTGGTCGACATCCAGCAGGCGGACGTCACCCGCTGCGGCGGGCTGACCCCGCTGCGCCAGCTCGGCGGCCTGTGCGCGGCCCGCCAGGTGCCGCTCTCGCTGCACTGCGCGCCGGCGCTGCACGCCCACGCCGGGGCGGCGCTCGCCCCGCTCGTCCACCTCGAGTACTTCCACGACCACGTCCGGATCGAGCAGATGCTCTTCGACGGGGTGCTCAGGCCCCGCGACGGGTGCCTCGAGCCCGACCTCACCCGCCCGGGCCACGGGCTCGTCCTCGTCGAGGACGTATTCGATCGCTACCGCGTGGCCTGAGGATCGGTCGGGGCGGCCTGCTCGGCGGCGGCCTCGATCAGCAGTGCGTGGACGAATGCCTGAGGCAGGTTTCCCCGCAGCTGTCGCTGACCGACATCGAACTCCTCGGCGAACAGGCCGGCCGGGCCGCAGGCCGCCCGGTTGCGCTCGAACCAGCGGGCCGCGGCCAGCGGGTCGCCGTGGGCCGCGTGCGCCCGGGCCATCAGGAAGCCGCACAGCAGGAAGGCGCCCTCGGCCTGGCCGAGTGGCCGCGCGTCGGGCCGGTAGCGGTAGCAGTAGCCGTCCTCGGTGAGCTCGGCCTCGACCGCTCGGAGCGTAGCCGTCGAGCGGGGGTCGGCGGGCGCAAGAGCGCCGCGTACGACCCCGAGCAGCAGCGCCGCGTCGACGCGTGGGTCGCCGGGCGAGCGCTGCCAGCGCCCGGACGGGTGGACGGAGGTTGCGGCCGTCTCAGCCAGGATCCGGTCGGCGAGCGAGACCCAGCGGGCTGGCTGCTCGGAGCCCGGGCCCTGCCGGGCGATGGCGCGCAGACCGGCGGCACACACCAGCCGGCTGTGGGTCCAGACGTCCGGCTCGAGCTCCCAGATGCCGGCGTCCGGCTCCGGCCAGCGGCGCTCCAAGGCGGCCACCGCAACCTCGGCGGCCCGCCAACCGTCGGCGTCGAGGTGATCATGGCGGGCGGCGGCGGCAAACAGGAGGAGCGCCTCGCCGAAGGCGTCGAGCTGGAACTGCCGGCTGACCAAGTTGCCGACGATGTCGCCGCCGCCGGGGTAGCCCGCCAGCGCGAGCGACTGCTGGTCGGGCACCTCGCCGCCGCTCGTGGTGTAGGCCGGCTTGAGCTGCGGCCCATCGGCGAGCAGGCGCGCGGCCACGAAGCGGACCGCGTCATCCATCAGAGCGTGGGGACCGTCTCGGGCCACCGCCTGACCGGCGTAGCACTGGTCGCGGATCCACACGTACCGGTAGTCGTAGTTGCGGCCCGCCCGCGCCCGCTCGGGGAGCGAGGTCGTGGCCGCGGCCACCATCCCCCCGCCGGCGCTGGTCAGGCCGGCGAGCACCGCGTAGGCGTGGCGGGAGTCACGCGGGGCCACCGACCGGCGGAGCTCGGGGACACGCTCGCGCCAAGCCGCCTCGACGCCCTGCCACGCCCGCTCCGGATCGGGCGGGGCGGTCGCCTCGTCGTCGCCGGCGCCGGCTGCGGACAGTACGAGGACGAGGTCGTGGTGATGGCCAGGCGCGAGGTCGAGCGCCAGCGTCAGCGCCCGGCCGCCATGCCCGTCGGGCGCGGGCACGGCGTCAGCGCCGCCCGTCCAGCACATGCGCGCCGTCCCGTCCGAACCGCCGAGCTCGAGCTCGGCCGTCCAGGCGCCGTCCTCGCGGCGCGAGAGCCGTCGCGCCGAGCGGTGTCCGTAGGCGCCGCGCGGGTCGAGGACGACGCCGACCCGGCCCCGGCCCTCCCGGGCGATCACGCGGCGAAGGATCACGGCGCGATCGGGCCGGCTGGGCAGAGCGAGGGCCTCGCGGCACTCGATCGTCGCATCGTCGGTGATCCAGCGGCTGCGCCAGATCAGGCCGCCCGGCTCGTAGTAACCGCCCCAGACGTAGCGCCCGCGCGGAGTTACCGCGTAGCCTCCGCCGCCGCCGATCAGCGACGAGAAGACGGCGGCTGAGTCCCAGCGCGGAAAGCACATCCAGACGAAGTCGCCGCGCGGACCGACGAGGATGCCGCGCTCGCCGTCGGCCAGGAGCGCGTACTCGCGCAGGACGTGGGGCGACTCGACCCGGATGGCCGCGGGCTCCACCAGCCGGGCCGCGGCGCTCATCGTCTGCGGCGGGCGCTCGCCGCCCCGACCAGAGCAGCCGCGCTCGCGCCCAGCGCACCGCCCAGCAGGCGGCGGTGGGTGGTCGCCCAGAGCTGTGGACTCGACGACTTGGCCTGAGCGTCGAAGATTCCGTGCGTCGCGGCCAGCCGCGGAACCGGAGCGTAGAGGTTGTCCGCGCGGTCGGGCCCGACGGGCATGTCCTCCATCTGCTGACCGTCGAGGCCGGTCCGGGCCAGGTACCAGTCGACCAGACTCGGAGCCAGCTTGTTGGCCAGGATGGCCTGCACCACGCTGTAGCCGACCCACAGCTCCCGACGGCGGTGGTGAGCGGCCCAGTAGACAGCCTCGGCCGGGATCTCGGGCTGGTAGATGGGGGGCACCGGCATCGGGTGGTTGGGGAGCTTCGACCGGCACCAGTTGAACTGCGGGGTGTTCACTCCGGGAAGCTGGACCATCGTGATCTGCACCCGGCTGCGGTCGTGGCGCAGCTCGGTGCGGATCGAGTCGGTGAACCCGCGGATCCCGAACTTGGCCCCGCAGTAGGCCGCCTGGAGGGGGATCGCCCGGTATGAGAGGGCCGAGCCGACCTGCACGATCTTGCCCTCGTCGCGGGCCGTCATCCGCCGCAGGGCCGCCATCGTCCCGTACACCGTGCCCAGGTAGGTGACCTCGGTCGCCCGCCGGTACTCCTCGGGGTCCGTGTCGACGAAGCGGGCGAAGACGGTGGCCATGGCGTCGTTGACCCAGATGTCGATGGCGCCGAATCGCTCCTCCACCGCTCGCGCCGCGGCCTCGACCTGCTCGTGGTCGGCCACCTCGGTGGGCACGGCCAGCGCTTGGCCGCCGAGCGCCTCGATTTCCCGCCGCGACACGTCCAGACTCTCGGCCCCCCGGGCCAGCAGCCCGAGAGACGCACCCCGCCGGGCGAAGGCGTGGGCCACGGCCCGACCGATCCCGCCTGAGGCTCCTGTGACGACCACGACCTCGGAGCTCTGTCGATTCGATTGCGCCATCGCTACCTGGGACTGCCCCGGCTCGACCCCGGCCATCGCGCCGGTGTTCTCAGGCGGACACGGCGAGCCACCCGAGCCGGGTCAGCGGTGGGGGCCGGCGTCGAAGGGGATGTGCTTGGGCTCGTCGGCCGGTGGCTCGTCCGGCGTGTCCGTGGGCACGCGGCCCGAGGCGCCGCAGAGCTCGCAGTCGACGCGGACGAGTGGATCCCGGCTCGGATCGGCGTAGCGGCCCCGCCCCGAGCAGCGCGGGCACTCCTTCGTCTCGGTCATGCGCCGAGCGCCGCCGCCGCGGCCGGATAGCGGCGGAGGATCTCGTGCTCGTAGGCGGCGAAGAACCCCTCGAGGTCGGGGCCGACCTGCTGGACGTAGACCTCGTCGAAGCCGGCCTGCTCATATTGCTCGAGGCGGTCGAAGTGAGCGGCCAGGTCGGGGCCGCAGGGGATCTTCTCGGCCACCATGTCGGCGTCGATCAGCGAGCAGGCCTGCTCGAAGTGGGCCGGCATCGGGAGGATCTGCGCGAGCTCGCCGGGCAGCGCCTCGGTCGGCCACAGCCGGTGGGCGACCTCCCGGGCGGCGGCCGCGTCGTCGCCGTAGCAGACCTTCATGCCGCCCTGGACGAGCTTCTCGCCGCCGCCCTGCTCGCGGAAGGCCGCGACGGCGTCGCCGTCCGGGGCCACCGTGCAGAAGCCGTCGCCCACCCGGGCGGCCAGGGCGATCGACCGCCGGCCGAAGCCGGAGACGAAGATCGGCGTCGGGGTCTCCGGGAGGTCGTAGATGCGCGCGTTCTCGACCGTGTAGTGGCGGCCGCGGTGGCTTCTCGACCCGCCCTGCCAGAGCAGACGCATCACCTCGATCGCCTCCTCGAGCATCTCCAGCCGCTCGGCCGCCGCCGGCCAGCGCCCGCCCACTATGTGCTCGTTGAGCGCCTCGCCCGTGCCCACCCCGAGGCGAAAGCGCCCGTCGAGGAGGACGGAGCTCGTGGCCGCCGCGTGGGCGATGACCGCCGGATGGATCCGCACGGTCGGACAGGTCACCGCCGTGGTCAGGGGGATCCGCTCGGTCACCTGGGCGACCGCGCCGATCGTCGACCAGACGAACGGGCTGTGGCCCTGGGCCTCGTTCCACGGGTGGTAGTGGTCGGAGAGCCAGAGCCCGGCGAAGCCCGCCTCCTCGGCCCGCCGGGCCTGACCGACGAGGTCGTGGATCCCGAACTGCTCGCTCGAGAGGAAGTAGCCGATGCGCATGGCCGCGGGGTTCCCGGCCCCGGTGGGTCCTCAAACCTGCATCACGTCGCCAGGGCCAGGAGCGCGGCGACCACGCCGATCACCGCGTAGCCGGCGTAGTCGTTGACCGATCCCGTGTGGAGCGCCCGCAGCAGCCGGATCGGCGCCGGCTCGGGTACGCGCAGGTACACGCGGGCGAGCGCCAGCCCGAGCACCACGGTGGCGGCGACCGCCCCGAGCTCCTGGGGGTCGAGATAGTCGAAGGCGACGTGGAGCGGCGGAATCCGCCCGCCGCCGGCGAGGATCCCCGGTCCGTAGCTGGCGGCGTGGAGGAGGCCGCTGGCCGCGGGGCTGGCCAGGTGATCGAGCGTCCAGGCGGGGAGGACGCCGAAGGCCAGGCAGGTGCCGCCGAGCAGGCAGAGCGCGACCACCATCCCCGGGTGGAGGCGATCGAAGCGCTCGTACGGCTCGGCCCGGGGCCGCAGGAACGCGAGCCAGCCGGCCCGGGCGAGCGCCGCGATCGTGATCGTCTGGGCCAGGAGGAGGAGCCCGTAGACCACCGGGTGGGTGCTCCGGGCCCCCTCGTGGAGCAGCCCGAGCGACGGATAGCCGTTCAGCGGGGGGATCCCCGCGATGCTGACCACCCCGACGAGGAAGCCGGCGGTCAGTCCCGGCTGGCGCCGGGCGAGCCCGCCCATCTCGGAGAGCTTGGTCACCCCCGTCGCGTGGACGATCGCCCCGGCGCACAGGAACATCAGCGCCTTGAACAGGGCGTGGTTGACCAGGTGGTAGGTCGCCCCGGCCACTCCGGGCGCCGTCGCCGTCGCCACGCCCACGGCGAGCACGCCCATCTGCGAGATCGTGTCGTAGGCGAGCAGGCGCTTGAGGTCGTCCTGGGCCAGGGCGAGGAGGGCCCCGAGCAGGGCGGAGACGATCCCGGCCACGGTCAGCACGCCGAGCAGCGGCCGGCCGACGTCGGGACCGTAGACCTGGAGGGCGATCCGGGCGATCGCCACGATCCCGAGGTTGACCATGAGCCCGGAGAAGAGCGCCGAGACCGGCCCGGGCGCGGCCGTGTGGGCGTCGACCAGCCAGGCGTGGAACGGGACGAGGCCGGCCTTGGTGGCGAACCCGCAGACCAGGAGGGCGAGCGCGACCAGGTCGGTCGTGCGCGCCCGGCCGGCGAGGGCGGCGTGGAGCTGGCCGTAGTTGAGCGCCCCGTGATCGGCGTAGAGGAGGGAGGCCCCGATGAAGATCATGAAGCTGGCCAGCGTGGTCAGGACGAGGACCTTGAATGCCGCCTCCAAGGCGATCGGGCGCTCGAGGAAGAAGCCGGTCAGCCCGTAGCTCGCGAGCGCGGCGACCTCGAACCAGACGAAGAGGTTGAACAGGTCGGCGGTCAGGGCCGAGCCGATCAGCGCGGCGAGCAGGAGCTGGAAGAGGCAGGCGTAGAGGCCGAGCTCACGCGCGGCGAGCTCGCGCAGCGAGGAGAGGGTGAAGAGGAGCAGGAGGGCGCCGATGGCCGCCGCGGCGAGGGCGAAGGTCAGCCCGAACGGGTCGGCCGCGAAGGCGATGCCGAGCGACCGGCCGCCGATCGGCGTCACGTGCCCGAGGTAGTGGACGAGGAGCCGGCCGCCGTAGACGGTCGGGGCGGCGAGCGCGAGGAGGAACGCCGACCCGGCGAGGGCGACGAGGGACAGGGCGAGCGGGAGCCGGCGGTCGACCCGGGCGGCGAGCGGGGCGCACACGGCGCCGGCGATCGGCACGACCACCGGCAGGGGGAGCAGCGAGGCGAGCGCGCCGTGGGTCATCCCCGCAGGCCGCGCACCCGATCGGCGTCGAGGGTCCGGTAGTGCTGGGTGATCCGCACGACGACGCTGAGGAAGACCGCGGTCACCGCGACCCCGATGACGATCGCCGTCAGGCAGAAGTTCTGGAGCACCGGGTCGGCCACGTTCCCCCGCGCCAGCTCGGCCGGCGTCTGGCGCCCCGGGGGCATGAGGAGCACCGGCGCGGTCCCCCGGTCGCGGTAGGCGAGCGAGATCAGCAGCAGGTAGGTCGAGCTCTCCATCAGCGAGAGGCCCATGACGATCTTGATCAGGTTGCGCCGGCTGAGGACCGCGTAGAGGCCGATCGAGAAGACGGCGCCCGCCGCCAGGTAGTTGGCCAGGATCACCCGTCCTCCTCGGCGGGCGCCCAGTCGTGGCGCATGGTCAGGAGGGCGAAGATGACCAGCGTCAGGCTGGTGGCGACCTCGACGAGCTCGCTCGCGGAGAACGCCTGGAGCACGCCGCCGCTCAGGATCGTCGTCGGATCCCGCGCCAGGGGGAGGAAGTTGGCCGACACCGATCCCTTGAGGACGAGGCCGAGGACCTCGATCGCGACGATGGCCAGCGCCCCGGCCAGCTCGGCCACCTCGGCCCGCGTCTGGCGCACCAGCGGCTCGACCCGCCGGTAGCCGACCCCGGCGTAGACGAGGAGGATCACACCGGCGATGACCACGCCCGCCGGGAAGCCGCCACCCGGCGAGTAGCCCCAGGCGGCCAGGTAGAGCCCGGCGATGGCCAGCGCGGGCGCGACGATCCGCGTCGCCGTGCGCACGACGACGGTCATCGCCTCGGCCGGCTCGGGACCCGGGGCACCGAGCGGCTCCGCGTCGGGGGTCTCGGGACGCTCGTCGCCCGCGGTCTCCTCGCGCTCCGCGCGCCGGGCCATGAGCTCCCAGCGGTCGGCGCGCGAGCCCCGCGGGTCGAGCTCGCGCTGCTCGCGGCCGCCGGCCTCCTCCTCCCCGCCCTCGCCGTGGCGGTGCTCGCGCCGGCGGCTGAGAGACAGGACGGAGACGACGGCGGCGAGCAGGAGGAACGTCTCGCCGAACGTGTCGAACCCGCGGGTCCCGTAGACGACCTCGTTGACCGGCTCGGTGATGTGCCAGCCGGGCAGGGCCGTCGTGAGCGCGTAGCGCGCGACCGCCGGGAGCTGGGCGTGCTCCCGCGGGAGGCCGATCAGCCCGGCGGCCAGGCCGGCGGCCAGGGCGGCGGTGAGCCCGAGCGCGAGCGCGGGCCGGTGGTGGGGCTCGACCTCCTCAGGGCCGGGCGCCGGCATCCGGCTCCTCCGGCTCGCCGAGCTCCCCCTCGTCGGGCACGTCGGTGCGGGACTTGCCGATCGCGATCAGGTAGAGGGTGGGGAGGGCGATCGCCCCGACGACGACCTCGGCCTGGGCGTCGTCGGGGGCGCCGAGGACGACGAAGAGCACCGAGAGGACGGTCCCGACGGCCGAGAGGGCCATCGCCGCCCCGGCCAGGCTCCGGATCCGCACGACGAGGACGGCGGCGAGGACGATCGCGGTCAGGCAGGCGTAGTCGAGCGCCCAGAACACGGCCGGCTACTCCGGGGCCGCCGCCGGCGGCTGCTCCCGGGGCTCGTCGATGACCGCGGCCGCCCACATCGGGATCCCCACCTTGTAGGCGGCCCGGGCCAGGGCGTGGGAGGCGGTGGGGTTGACGATCAGCAGGAGCGCGGCCACAACCAATGCGCGGCCGCCGTAGCTGGTGAACGGGCCCTCGGCGATGACGAGACCGAGCAGGGCCGGCAGCGCCCCCATCGTGATCGTCTTCGACGAGCACTGGATCCGCGTGTAGAGATCGGGCATGCGCAGGATCCCGACGGCCCCGGTCAGGCTGAACAGGAGGCCGACGGCGCAGGCGGCGATCGTCAGAACCTCCCTCACAGGAGCCCCCGCTCGAGGTAGCGAGCCCAGATCAGGGTGCCGAGGTAGCTGAAGGACGAGAGCCAGAGGGCGACGTCGAGGTAGATCGTCCGGTCGGCGAAGGCGGCGAAGAAGAGGAGGGCGAGGGTCATCTGGGTCGAGATCGTGTTGAGCGCGACCACCCGGTCGCAGATCGACGGGCCGCGGGCCAGGCGGACGAGCAGGAGGCCGACCACGGCGGTCTCGGCGAGGGCCACGGCGATGTAGACCCCGGTCATCGCACGAGCGGCTCGATCAGGCGCTCGACCGGTCCGTTGATCGCCGCCCGGCGGGCGTCCGGGTCGCCGGGCGGGACGGCGACCGCGTGGTACTGGAGCCGGCGGCGGGAGACATCGAGGTCGACGATCTGGTTGTCGACGATCAGCGAGCTGATCAGGGCGACGGCGCACAGCGCGCCGGGCGTCGAGAACTCGGTCGGGACGATGACCATGCCGCTCGAGAGCGGGCGACTCGGCGCCCAGATCCGGCGCGCGAGCTTGAGGTTGGCCACGACGATCCTCACGAGGCCTTCGACGACGAGGCGGCCGAGGCCGAGCAGCCGACGGGGAGCCAGCAGCCGCCAGGGCGCCGCGACCGGGCCGAGCGGGGCGACGGCGAGCGCGACGGCGAGCGAGAGCCCGGCGCCGATCGCCTCCTGCTCGACGGTGAACGGCGTCCAGGTGAGAAGGATCCAGACGCCGAACGTCCAGACGCCGAGGTTGATCACCCGCCCGCAAGAGCTCGCCACGGCGCCCCGATACCCGCACGCCGGGCCGCATAACCGGGCTCAGTCGGGCGGCGGGCGCCGGGAGAGCACGGCCGCGGTCTGGCGGGCGACGACGATCTCCTCGCCGGCGGGCACGACGAGGACGGCCACCGAGGCCCCGACGGCCTCGATCCGCGTGGCGTTCGCGGCGTTGCGCTCCGCGTCGAGCGCGACGCCCAGCTGGCCCAGCCGGGCGCAGATCGCCCCGCGCAGGAGGGCCGAGCGCTCCCCGGCGCCGGCGGTGAAGACGAGCGCGTCGAGGCCGCCGGGCAGGGCGGTGGTCATCGCCGCCACGGCGCCGCTCACCCCCCGCACGAAGACGCCGAGCCCGAGCTGGGCCCGCTCGTCCCCGCGGCCGGCGGCGCGCTCGACCTCGTGGAGCCCGAGCCGGCCGGCGATGCCGAGGAGGCCCGAGCGGTGGTTGAGGGTCTCGGCGAGTTCGTCGAGACCGATTCCGGCCGCGAGCAGATGGAGGAGGACCCCGGGATCGAGCGACCCCGAGCGGGTGGCCATGGGGACGCCCTCGAGCGGGGTGAAGCCCATCGTCGTGTCGACCGATCGCTGGTCGGCCACGGCGCTGACCGAGCAGCCGCTCCCGAGGTGGCAGACGACCAGCCGCCGGGCGCCCGCCGGGCCGAGGATGGCCGCCGCCCGCTCGGCGCACCAGGCGACGTTGAGCCCGTGGAAGCCGAAGCGGCGCAGTCCGAAGCGCTCGGTCCAGGCCCAGGGGAGCGCGTAGGTCGTCGCCGGGGGGGCCAGCGTCCGGTGGAAGGCCGTGTCGAAGCAGGCGACCTGGGGCACGCCGGGCAGGATCTCGGCGACGGCGTCGATCCCCTGGAGGGTGGCCTGGGTGTGGAGGGGGGCGAGCGGGGCGAGCGCGGCGATCGCCGCCCGGGTCGTCCCGTCGATCAGCGTCGGCTCGGCGAAGTTCGGGCCACCGTGGACGACGCGGTGCCCGACCGCCGCCGCCCGACCGCCGCCGGCGGCCAGGGCCGCGCGCAGGGCCTCGGCGTGGCGACCGGGCGTCGCCGCGGAATCCCAGGATGCCTCGCCGCTGCTGCGGATCTTCTCGGAGCTCGAGTCGACGAGCGCGTGCTTGAGGCTGCTCGACCCGGCGTTGACGACCAGGACGAGCAACTACTTGCCGCCGTAGAGCTCCTCGACCAGCCCGCCGTAGCGCTCGGCGACGACGGGACGCTTGATCTTGAGCGTCGGGGTCAGCTCGCCCCCCTCCTGGGTCAGGTCGTGCTCGAGGATCGCGAAGCCCTTGATCTGCTCGATCCGGGCCAGGTGGGCATTGGCGGCGTCGACGCACTTCTGGAGCTCCTCGCGCACGCCGGGGTGCTCGGCCAGGGTCGGGAGGTCGGCCGACGGCGCGCCGGTCCGCTCGGCGAGGGCGCCGGCCTCGTCCGGATCGATGGTCAGGAGGGCGACGAGGTAGGACCGGCGCTCGCCGAAGACGACGGCGTGGGAGACGAACCGCCCCTCGCAGAGGAGCTCCTCGATGTTCGAGGGTGAGATGTTCTTCCCGCTCGAGGTGATGATCAGGTCCTTCTTGCGGCCGGTGATGCGGACGTAGCCGTCCTCGTCGATCGCGCCGAGGTCGCCGGTCCGGAGCGTCCGCCCGGCGAGCGCCGCGGCCGTCGAGTCGGCGTCGCGGTAGTAGCCGGGGAACACGTGGGGGCCGCTCAGGAGGATCTCCTCGTCCTCGGCGATCGTGACCTCGCAGCCGGGCAGGGGCCGGCCGATCGACCCGAAGCGGTGCTCGCGCGGGGTGTTGAGCGTCGACGCGGCGCAGGTCTCGGTCAGCCCGTAGCCCTCGAGGATGAGCACGCCGCAGGCGTCGAAGAACTCGAGGATCTCCCGCCCGATCGGCGCCGCCCCGGTCAGGCAGACGGCGAGGTTCGGACCGAACACGGCCCGGACCTTCCCGAGGACGAGCTTGTCGGCGAGGGCGTGGCGGCGGCGGGCCAGGGGGCTCCCGCGGCGGCCGGCCCGCTCGCGCTCCCGCCGGCGGGTCCCCTCCCCGATCGCCCAGTGGAACATCGCCCGCTTCACCGGCGAGGCCTCCTCGACCCCGGCGTGGATGCGGGTGTGGATCTTCTCGAACACCCGGGGGACGGACGGGAAGTGGGTCGGTCCGGCCTCGGCCAGCTCCTCGACGATCTTCTTCGAGTCGCCCCGCCAGAAGATGATCTCCCCGCCGACGGTGAGGGCGACGATCTGGGCGACCCGGGCGAGGGCGTGGGCGAGGGGCAGGAACATGTAGATGCTCATGTCGGCGTCGAGGCCGAGCCGGTCCCCGTACATCTCCGCCGCCGAGAGGAGGTTCCGGTGGGTGAGCATGCAGCCCTTCGGCGGCCCGGTCGTCCCCGAGGTGTAGACGATCGTCGCCAGATCGTCCGGGCCGATCCGGGCCGTCCGGGTGGCCAGGAGCGACTCCTCCTGCCCGCGGCCGCGCGCGCGGAGCTCAGCCAAGGTGAGCGTCCCGGGGGGCGCCTCCCCGGTGAGGAGGATCCGGGTCTCCAGCGCAGGGCAGCGGGCGGCGACGGACGCCACCTTCGCGAGCTGCTCGGCGTCCTCGCAGAAGACGGCCCGGGCGCCCGAGTGGGCGAGGACGTACTCGCACTCGGTCGGCGAGTTGGTGTGGTAGACGGGGACGACCACGGCCCCGGAGAGGAGCGTCCCGACGTCGGCGAGGGTCCATTCGGCCCGCGTCGAGGCGAGGATCGCCACCCGGTCGCCCGGGTCGATGCCGATCGCCGCGAGGCCCCGGCCGATCTCGCTGGTCGCGCTCGCCAGGGCGGCGTAGCTGAGCGCGCCCGGCTCGCCCGACCCCGGCGGGCGCAGCGCCGTGCCGGAGTGGGTCGCGAAGGCGGCGCTCAGGGCGCCGGGGAGCGTCGCGGCCGCCGGCGCCGGCCTAGCGGTCTCGGGCGGGGTCTCGGGCGGGGACTCGGGCTCGACGGACATGAACGACCACGGTACACGCGCCGCCCCGCTCAGCGGGGTCCGGGGTCCTTCGCGGAGGGCATCCACGGGTCGTGCCAGCAGCCACGCCCGCGCACGAGCTCGGCCGCCGCGGGCGGGCCCCAGGTCCCCGGGGCGTAGGCGAGCGAGGGGCGGCAGTGGTCGAGCAGCGGCTGGAGGATGCGCCAGGCCTCCTCGATCGAGTCCTGGCGGGTGAACCGGGTCGGGTCGCCGACCATCGCGTCGTGGAGGAGGACCTCGTACGGGGTGGGCCCCTCCCCGCCCTCGGCGGCGAACTCCATGTCCAGGTCGATCGCCTGCGGGCCGTCGGCGTCGGCGCGGTGGGCGTCGAGCATCAGGCGGATCCCGACGTGCGGGTCGATCCGGATGATCAGCTGATCCGGCTCGGGCCGCCGCCGCCGCCCGGCGGTGGTCATGAAGCCGAGCCGCGGGGGGTGGTGGAAGACGATGCGCACCTCGGTCACCGTCACCGGCAGCCGCTTGCCCGTGCGGATGAAGAAGGGCACCCCCGCCCAGCGCCAGTTGTCGATCTCCAGGCGGAGCGCGACGAACGTCTCGGTGTCCGAGTCGGGCGCCACCCCGTCGATCTGGCGGTAGCCGTCGTACTGGCCGCGCACGCAGTGGGCGGGGTCGGCGTCGACGATCGACCGGAAGAGGGCGAACTTGGCGTTCTTCATCGTCTCGGAGTCCGGCCCGGCCGGGGCCTCCATCGCGGCGGCGGCGACCACGTGGAGGAGGTGGTTGACCACGACGTCGCGGAGCGCGCCCACCGGGTCGTAGAAGTGCCCGCGACCGTCGACGCCGAAGGTCTCGGCCATGGTGATCTGGACCGAGGCCACGTAGTTGCGGTTCCACACCGGCTCGAGCATCGTGTTGGCGAACCGGAGGTAGAGGAACTCCTCGACGCCCATCTTCCCGAGGAAGTGGTCGATCCGGTAGAGCTGCGCCTCCTCGACGTAGCCGTGGAGCTCGCGGGCGAGGGCCCGGGCCGAGGCGAAGTCGTGGCCGAACGGCTTCTCGACGACCACCCGGGCCGCGGCGGTCAGGCCGGCCGCATGGAGCCCCTTGACCACGGTGGCGAAGAGCGAGGGCGGGATCTCCAGGTAGAAGACCGGCGTCCGGGCGTCCTTGATCGCCTTGCCGACCCGCTCGTAGGTCACCGGGTCGGAGAAGTCGCCCTGGACGTAGGCGAGGCGGCCGGCCAGCCGGGCGAAGACCTCCTCCTCGACGGTCTCGCCGGCGGCGGCGATCGACTCGCGGGCCCGCTGTCGCAGCCGGTCGAGCGACCAGTCGTCGACGGCGACCCCGACGATCGGGACATCCAGCAGGCGGCGCGCCTCGAGGCGGTAGAGCGACCGGAACGTCATCACCCGGGCGAGGTCGCCGGTGATCCCGAAGATCACGAGGACGTCGGCGGGAGGAGGGCTCACAACGGCAGGCCGGCTTCGAGGGTGGGGATCGCGTGGTCGGCGCCGGCGGCGGCCAGCTCGGCCACCGAGTAGCTGCCGGTGGCCACGCCGACCACGGGAACGCCGGCCCCGTGCCCGGCGGCGACGTCGAGCGGGGTGTCGCCCACGACCAGGCAGCCGGCCGGGTGGACGAGGCCGCCGGAGACGACGTCCGCGCGCTCGAGCGCCCGGCGGGTCAGCTCGACGCGGTCCGTCGAGTCCGAGCCGTAGCCGCCGAAGGAGAAGAAGCGGTTGAGCCCGGCGCGCGAGAGCTTGATGTGGGCGGCGGCCTCGACGTTGCCGGTGGTCAGCCCGAGGAGCAGGCCGCGCTCGATCAGCCCGGCCAGGAGCGCCTCGACCCCGGGGAGCACCCGGTAGCCCGGCGATTCGGCGACCGTCTCGGACAGGTGGTGGAGGCGCCGGGCCATGACCCGGGCGAGCTCGGGGCCCTCGGGCGGGCGGCCGAGCACCGCCTCGAAGGTGACCCGGCCGACCTCGGGGTCGGTCATCCCGGCGTGGGAGTGGGCGTTGATGTCGGCTTCGATCCCGTAGAGCTCCTCGAAGGCCCGCCGCCAGGCGACGGCGCTGGCGCCCCCGGTGGTGATCAGCGTGCCGTCGATGTCGAAGAGCACCGCCGCGACGGGGGCGCCGGCCGGGCTCATTCGGTCGCGACCGGCCGGCGGGCGGCCCGGTAGCGGCGGATCAGCGCGGTCGTCGAGCTGTCGTGGTGGAGGGGCGGCTCGTCCGCCGCCTGGAGCTCGGGGATGATCTTCCGGGCCAGGACCTTGCCGAGCTCGACCCCCCACTGGTCGAATGAGTTGATCCCCCAGATCACGCCCTGGGTGAACACGCTGTGCTCGTAGAGGGCGACCAGGGCGCCGAGGACGGCCGGGGTCAGGCGGTCGGCGAGGATCGTGTTCGACGGGTGGTTGCCGGCGAACACCTTGTGGGGGACGATCGCCTCCGGGGTCCCCTCGGCCCGGACCTCGTCGGCCGTGCGCCCGAAGGCGAGGGCCTCAGGCTGGGCGAAGACGTTCGAGACGAGCGTGTCGTGGTGGGAGCCGATCGGGTTCAGCGAGTGGAGGAAGCCGAGGAAGTCGCAGGGGATCAGCTTCGTCCCCTGGTGGATCAGCTGATAGAAGGAGTGCTGGCCGTTGGTCCCCGGCTCGCCCCAGAAGACGGCCCCGGTCTCGTAGTCGACCGCCGTCCCGGCGAGGGTGACCGACTTCCCGTTGGACTCCATCGTCAGCTGCTGAAGGTAGGCGGGGAAGCGGTGGAGGTACTGGTCGTAGGGGAGGACGGCGACCGTCTGCGCCCCGAAGAAGCCGCCGTACCAGACGGCGAGGAGCCCCATCAGGGCCGGGAGGTTGCGCTCGAGCGGCGCCTCCCGGAAGTGGACGTCCATGGCGTGGGACCCGGCGAGCATGTCGCGGAACGCGCCGGGCCCGATCGCGATCATCGTCGAGAGGCCGATCGCCGACTCCATCGAGTAGCGACCACCGACCCAGTCCCAGAAGCCGAACATGTTGGCCGGGTCGACGCCGAACGCGGCGACCGCCGCGGCGTTGGTCGAGACGGCGACGAAGTGCCGGGCGATCGCCGCCTCGTCGCCGAGGGCGGCGAGGAGCCACTCGCGGGCGGTGGCGGCGTTGGTCATCGTCTCGAGGGTGGTGAACGTCTTCGAGGCGACGATGAACAGGGTCTGGGCCGGCTCGAGGTCGCGGGTCGCCTCGGCGAAGTCGGTGGCGTCGACGTTGGAGACGAAGCGGAAGGTCAGCTCCCGGTCGGAGTAGTGGCGGAGCGCCTGGTAGGCCATCACCGGACCGAGGTCCGAGCCGCCGATCCCGATGTTGACCACGTTGCGGATCGCCTCGCCGGTGTGGCCGCGCCAGTCGCCCGAGCGGACCCGGTCGGCGAAGTCGCCCATCCGGTCGAGCACCTCGTGGACCTCGGCGACCACGTCGACCCCGTCGACCTCGAGGACGGCGTCCCGGGGCAGGCGCAGGGCGACGTGGAGGACCGAGCGGTTCTCGGTCGTGTTGATCGGCGCGCCGGCGAACATCGCCTCGCGCCGGGCGGCGAGGCCCGACTCGCCGGCCAGCTCGACGAGCAACCGGATCGTCTCGTCGGTGACCCGGTTCTTCGAGTAGTCGAGGTAGAGGCCGGCCCCGGAGGCCGACATCCGCTCGCCGCGCTCGGGGTCGGCGGCGAAGAGCTCACGTAGATGGCGGGCGCCGACCTCCGCGTGGTGGGCCTCGAGTGCCCGCCAGGCCGGTCGGTCGCGCAGCGGCGGCGGGAGGTCCGCACCGCCGCTCACGCGATCTGCGCCTCCCGGGCGATCGTGTCCATGAGCTCGGCCCAGGAGTCGACGAACGCCCTCGCCCCCTCCTCCTGGAGCTGGCGGGCGAGCGCGTCGACGTCGATCCCGAGGCCGGCGAACTGCTCGATGACCGCCTCGGCTTCGCCGCCGTCGGGCGGGAGCGGGACGCCGACCGTGCCGTGCTCGGCGAAGGCGAGGAGCGTCGGCTCGGGCATCGTGTTGATCGTGAACGGGGCGGCGAGCGCCTCGATGTAGAGGACGTCGGAGGCGTCGGGGTCCTTCGTCCCGGTGCTCGCCCAGAGCAGGCGCTGGGGGCGGGCGCCCTCGTTGGCCAGGCGCTGCCAGTCGAAGGAGTCGCGGAGCTCGCGGTAGGCCTCGTAGGTCCGCTTGGCGATGGCGATCGCCAGCTTGCCGTGGAGCTCGACCGGCGTGCGGTCCATGACGGCCTTGTCCCAGCGGCTGATGAAGACCGAGGCGACCGAGCGGACCGACGGGTTCAGGCCGGCCTTGATCCGCCGGTCGATGCCGCGCATGTAGGCGCCGGCGGCGGCGAGATACTGTTCGCGCGAGAAGAGCAGGGTGACGTTGACGGGGATGCCGGCGAAGATCGTCTCCTCGATCGCCCGCAGGCCGGCCTCGGTCCCGGGGATCTTGATCAGGAGGTTGCGGCGCTCAGCCCGGGCGTGGAGCTCGGCGGCCTGGCGGATCGTCGCGTCGGCGTCGTCGGCCAGGAGCGGGGAGACCTCGAGCGAGACCCAGCCGTCGAGGGTGTCGGTCCGCTCGTGGATCGGGTCGAAGAGGGCCGCGGCACGGCGCAGATCGGCGATCGCCAGCTCGAAGAAGGCGTCCTCGGCCGAGGCGCCGGCGGCCTTGAGCTCGGCGATCTGGTCGTCGTAGGCGTGCCCCTCGGAGATCGCGTGGTCGAAGATCGTCGGGTTGGAGGTCAGGCCGGTGATCGACAGCTGCTCGACGTAGCGGGCGAGCGTGCCGTCGTCGAGCATCGTGCGTGTGATGTTGTCGAGCCAGAGACTCTGACCGAGCTCGTGGAGCTGCTGGGTTGGCTTCACGCCGTCACCCCTTTCGCGGTTCGAGTAGCCGGTTCGCGTGAGCCGGCATAAGAGTCATGGTAGGTCGCCGCGGGTCGCGTATCCGCCGGCCGGCTCGTCGGCGAGCACGAGGGCATCGCGGGCCTCGACGCGGCCGGCGGGGATCGACGGGTCGCGGGCGAGGAGCGCGCGGAGCGCGTCGCGCTTCTCGGCCCCGGTGACGAGCCAGAGGATCCGCCCGGCCCGGGCGAGCTCGGGGTAGGTGACCGTCATCCGCCGGGACCCCTGGTACTCGCCGCCGGTGAGGGCAACCCGCCGGTCGCCGACCTCGAGGATCGGGTCGCCGGGGACGAGCGAGGCGGTGTGGCCGTCGGGCCCGAGCCCGAGGTGGACGAAGTCGAGCGCCGGGGGGAGCTCGCCGGCGTAGGCGTCGGCGGCGGCGTCGAGGGCCGAGGCGGTGACCGGCATCGGGCGGACGCGCGGGCGGGCGGCCTCGGGGAGGCTCGGGCACAGATGAGTGAGGTTCCGGGTCTCGTCCCCGTCGGGGGCGACCCGCTCGTCGACCTGGAAGATGTCGACCGAGCCCCAGGGGACCTCCTCGTCGCCGAGGAGCTCGAACATCCGCCAGGGGGCGCGACCGCCGCTGACCGCCAGGGCGAAGCGCCCCCGGTCGGCGACGGCGTCGCGCGCGGCCTGCGCGATCGCCTGGGCGCCGCGGCGGGCGGCGGCCTCGGCGTCGGGTAGGACCTCGAGCGTCATGCCGGCTTTTCGTCGTGCCCGCCGAACTGCTTGCGCATCGCCGAGAGCACCCGGTTGGCGTAGTCGTCGAGCCCGCGCGAGCCGAACCGCTCATACAGGGCGGTGGTCAGGACGCCGGCCGGGACGCCCTCCTCGATCGCCGCGATCGACGTCCAGCGTCCCTCGCCCGAGTCGGAGACGCGCCCGTGGAACTCGGTCAGCTCGGGCGACTCCTGGAGGGCGATCGCGGTCAGGTCGAGCAGCCACGAGCCGATCACGCTGCCCCGCCGCCAGAGCTCGACGACCTCGGGTATGTCGATGTCGTACTGGTAGAACTCGGGATGGTCGAGCGGCGCCGTCTCGGCGTCGGCCTCGCGCTGGGTATTGCCGATGTTCGCGTGGCGCAGGATGTTCAGCCCCTCGGCGTAGGCGGCCATCGTCCCGTACTCGATCCCGTTGTGGACCATCTTCACGAAGTGCCCGGCGCCGGTCGGCCCGCAGTGGAGGTATCCCTGCTCCGAAGGGGTGGGGTCGCCGTCCCGTCCGGTTGTTCTGGGAGCGGCATCGACCCCTGGGGCGAGCGTGGCAAAGATCGAGTCGAGTCGTTCCACGGCCGGGGTCGGTCCACCGATCATCAGGCAGTAGCCGCGGTCGGCGCCGAACACGCCGCCGCTGGTGCCGACGTCGAGGTAGTCGATTCCCCGCTCGGCGAGCTCGCCGGCCCGGCGGATGTCGTCCCGGTAGTAGGAGTTGCCGCCGTCGATGATCGCGTCGCCCGACTCGAGGACGTCGGCGACGGCGTGGATCGTCCGCTCGGTGATGTCGCCGGCCGGGACCATCACCCAGATCGTGCGGGGGGCCGACAGCTGCCCGGCGAGCTCGGCCAGGGTGGCGGCGCCGCCGGCGCCCTCGGCGACCAGCGTCGCGACGACGTCGGGGTTGACGTCATAGCCGACCACCGTGTGGCCACTGCGCATCAGGCGCCGGACGATGTTCGCCCCCATCCTGCCCAAGCCCACAACGCCTATCTCGGACCCTTGCGCCACGCCGGCTCCTCCCGATCGCTGTTATGGCGACCCATCGTACGGGATCGACTGGCCCCGGCGGGGGCGTTTGTTGGGGTCTAGTGAACGCCGATCAGGTCGACCACGAAGACGAGCGTCTCGTCCGGACCGATGACCCCGCCGGCGCCGCGCTTGCCGTAGCCGAGGTTCGGCGGGATCGTGATCCGGCGCCGGCCGCCGACCTTCATGCCGGCGACCCCCTGGTCCCAGCCGGCGATCACCTGGCCCTTGCCGAGGCCGAACCGGAATGTGCTCCCCCGGTCCCAGGAGGCGTCGAACTGCTGGCCGGTCGACCAGGAGACGCCGACGTAGTGGACCTCGACGACGCGGCCGGCCACGGCCTCCTCGCCGTCGCCGGCGGTGATGTCCTCGAGCTCGAGCTGGTAGGAGGGGGTCTGGTCGGAGGGGACCTCGACCTCGGGCTTCTCGTTGGCTGACATGTCCTTCACCCTATCTCAGCCCCCGGCGAGGACGGTCTCGTAGCCGCGGGCGCGGAGGATCTCGACGACCGCGGTCCGGTGGTCGCCCTGGAGCTCGATCACCCCATCCTTGGCCGAGCCGCCGACGCCGCACCGCTTCTTGAGCACCCCGGCCAGCTCGCGCAGGCCGGCGTCGTCGAGCGCGAGGCCGGACACGGTGGTCACCGCCTTGCCGCGCCGGCCGGCGGTCTCGCGGCGGACCCGGGCCGGGCCGGCCACGGGCGGGCGGGGGGCGGGCGCCGTCGGGCCGCGGCGGCGCGCGTCGCCGTCGCTGCTCGACCAGACGAGGTCGCGGTCGCGGTCGGCCATCGCCCTGACGGTAGCGCGGGGGTGCCATCGGGGCCAGGCGGAGGGGCCCAGGTATGGCCCAACGGGCGCTGTGCGCCGGGCGCCCGCGGGCGGAGAATGCGGGCATCTTGTTCGACGAGCTCTTCGACGACGGCGGGCATGCCCGGGCCGATGGCGTGGCCCTGGCCGCCGGGCTCGAGCGCCTCGGGTCCGAGCGGCTGCTGGCGGCCGGGCGGCTGCGCGACGCGATCTCCATGCAGCAGGGGATCACCTTCGACGCGACCGGCAACGACGGCGCCGTCCACGACCGGCCGTTTCCGCCCGACCTCGTGCCGCGCATCATCCCGGCGGCGGAATGGCGGCACATCAAGCGCGGGCTGGCCCAGCGGATTCGCGCGCTCAACCACTTCGTCGACGACGTCTACCACGAGCGGCGGATCGTCCACGCGAGGCGTGATCCCGTGGACGCTCGTGGCCAGCCGGTCGCACTTCGCGCGGGCGGCGCACGGGATCCGCCCGCCGGGCGGCGTCTACTGCCACGTGTCGGGCTGCGACCTCGTGCGCGACGTCGACGGGTCGTGGTTCGTGCTCGAGGACAACGTCCGCACGCCGTCGCGGATCTCCTACGTGATCGAAAACCGGATCGCCATGACGCGCCTGGTGCCGTCGCTCTTCGGCCGCTACCGGGTGCGTCCGGTCGACCACTATCCGGGTCTCCTGCTCGCGGCGCTGCGCGCGGTGGCGCCGGCCGCCGAGGGCGAGGCGACGGTCGTGGTGTGGACGCCGGGCCCGATGAACAGCGCCTACTTCGAGCACGCGTTCCTGGCCCGGCAGATGGGGGTCGAGCTGGTCGAGGCCTCGGACCTCGTCGTGCGCGACGACGTCTGCTACATCCGCACGACGAACGGCCTGGCCCGGGTCGACGCGATCTACCGGCGCCTGGACGACGCGTTCGTCGACCCGCTGGAGTTCCGGCCGGACTCGCTGCTCGGGGTCCCGGGGCTGATCCGGGCCTACCGGGCGGGGACGGTGGCGCTCGCCAACGCGATCGGGACGGGGGTGGCCGACGACAAGGCGGTCTACCAGTACGTCCCGGAGATGATCCGCTTCTACCTGGACGAGGAGCCGCTGCTCGAGAACGTGCCGACCTACCTGCTGAGCGATCCGGCGCTGCTCGAGCGGGCGCTCGACCGGCTCGACGAGCTCGTGTTCAAGTCGACGGGCGAGTCGGCGGCAAGGGCGTGGTGATCGGCCCGCACGCCGAGCCGCGGGTGCTGCGCGAGCTCGAGCGGACGATCCGCCGGGATCCGGCGAACTGGATCGCCCAGGAGGTGATCGGCCTCTCGACCGTGCCGGTGGTCGACGCGACCGGCGCGCTCTCGCCGCGTCACGTCGACCTGCGGCCGTTCGCGGTGTTCGGGGAGACGATCAACATCGTCCCGGGTGGCCTGACCCGGGTGGCCCTGCGAGGAGGGATCGATGATCGTCAACTCCTCGCGGGGAGGCGGGTCGAAGGACACGTGGGTGCTCGAGGACGGGATCGACGAGCGGGCGGCGCCGGCGCGGATCGTCGACCGGGCCGGACCGCTCCTCCCCGACCTGCGCCTCGACTCGTGGAGCTCGCAGCAGCAGCAGCAGCAGCAGGCCGGGAGCCGATGCTCGCGCGGATCGCCCACGAGCTCTTCTGGCTCGGGCGCAATTTCGGCCGGGCCGAGCACACGGCGCGGATGCTCGACGGCGTCTTCCACGCCGACCTCCAGGGGCGCCCGGACGATCCGGGCGGGATCACGCTCTCCTGGGACTCGCTCCTGGCCATCATGGGCTCGAGCGCCCCGAGCGGAGGGACCGCCTCGCGGGACGTGACGCTCGCGGCGCTGACCCACGACCAGTCGAACGTCAACTCGGTGGCCTCGTGCGTGACGCGGGCGCGCACCGGGGCGCGGGCCCTGCGGGACGTGATCAGCGCGGAGATGTGGGAGGCGATCAACACCTTCCACCTCGAGCTGGGCGATCAGCGGGTCTCGAGCGGGCCGTACGCCTTCGTCAGCTACGTCAAGGCCCGGTGCGCGCTGTTCTGGGGGGTGGCCGCGCGGACGATGCTCCGCGACGAGGCCCACGCCTTCCTCGACGCCGGCGGGCGGTTCGAGTCGGCCGACATGGTGCTGCGGATGCTGCGGGTGGCCCTGCCGCCGGCCGGGGTGACCGAGAACGGGGAGTCCTCGCCGACGCGCGACGGCCAGGCGCTCGCCCTGCTCCAGGCGGGCGGCGGCTTCCAGGCCTACCGGCGGGCGGTCCCGGCGCCGCCGAACGCGGCGCCGGTCGCGAGCTTCCTCCTGTTCCGGCTGAGCTATCCGGACTCGGTGGCGGCGTCGATCAACGCGGCGCGCTACGCCCTGAGCGTGGCCGACGGCAACCCGCGGGCGTCCGAGCCGGTGCTCCGGCTCTCGCGCCTGCTCGCCGACCTCGAGTTCCGCGGGCGGATGGCCGGCGACGGGGGCGAGCTGATCGAGGCGTGCGAGATCGTCGGCCGGGAGCTGGCGCTGGCCGATCAGGACATCGCCGAGCGCTACTTCGGCGGCGCCCAGTCGACCGACGCTCACCTGCGCCGATGAACTTCTCGATCCGCTACCTCACCGAGTACCTCTACACGGCGCCGGTCACCGACAACCTCAACGCCCTGCGCGTCCAGCCGGCCAACACGCCACATCAGCGGTGCGACGACTTCCACCTCCTGATCGACCCGGAGACCCGACTCGGGCGCCACGTCGACTACTTCGGCACCGAGGTGATCGAGTTCGGGGTCTCCCGCCCGCACACGAGGCTGTCGGTCGACGCCCGCGCCCGGGTCGTGACCTCGACGCCGGCGCCGCCGCCCGCGGCGCCGTGGGAGGCCCTGGACCTGGCCGCCTACCGGGAGGTGGCCGGGGAGTTCCTCCTGCCGGTCGGGGCCCAGACGAGCGACCCGCGGCTCGACGCGCTGGGCCGGCGGATGGCGGCCGCGACCCCGGCGGAGGCGGTCCAGCGCCTGGCCGAGCTGATCCCCGACGAGTTCGCCTACCAGGCGGGGGTGACCTATGTCGGCTCGACGGTCGCCGACCTCCTCGAGGCGGGCGCCGGCGTCTGCCAGGACTTCGTCCACCTGGCGCTGATCCTCCTGCGCCGCCGGGGGATCGCCGCCCGCTACGTCTCCGGCTATCTCTTCGCCGCTCCGGCCGACGGGGGGTCGAACTCGGTCGAGGTCGACACGCACGCCTGGCTCGAGGCGCTCCTGCCGACCGAGGGTGCGCCGGTCTGGGTCGGCTTCGACCCGACGAACCGCAGCCGGGCCGGCGAGCGGCACGTCAAGATCGGGCACGGTCGCCACTACCCGGACGTGCCGCCGATCAAGGGCGTCTTCCGCGGGGGCGGATCGGCGCAGCTCGAGACGAGCGTGCGGATGACCCGGCTCGAGGCGGCCGGCACCGCCGCCGCGATCCTCGCCCCGTGACCGGGGGCCTGCGCCACGTGGCGAGCGAGCTCGGCTTCGCCGCGTCCGACGAGGTCGTGCTCGTGCTCCAACTCGCCCCGGCGACCTCGGCCGGGGAGCTGGTCGAGGAGCACCTCGAGGTCACGAGCGACGGACGCGTCCCGGAGCCGGAGGTGACCGAGGTCGCCGGGCTTGAGGGCGGGCGCATGCACGTGGTGCGCGCCGCGGCCGGGAACCTGCCGATCGCCTACGCGGCGACGCTCCGGGCGGCCGCGCCGGCCGGTCCCGAGGACGTCCCCGACGCGTTCGACCTCGAGGCGGTGGTCGGCCTGCGCCAGTCCCGCTTCTGCCCGTCGGATGCCCTGGCCGGCTTCGCGGCCGTCGAGTTCTCCGGCGTCGGACCGGAGCGCGACGTCGGGGCGGCGGTGGCCGCCTGGGTCTTCGAGCGCCTGGCCTACGAGCCGGGCGCGAGCGGACCGCTCGACACGGCGATCGAGACGCTCGTCTCGGGGAGCGGCGTCTGCCGCGACTACGCCCACCTGACGGTCGCCCTCTGCCGGGCGCTCGGGGCCCCGGCTCGGATGGTCGCGGTCTACGCGCCCGGCCTGGGGCCGATGGACTTCCACGCCGTGGCCGAGGTCCGGCGCGGCGGCTCCTGGGAGGTCCACGACGCGACCCGGCTCGCGCCCAGAAACTCCCTGGTGCGAATCGCGACCGGTCGCGACGCCGCCGACACGGCCTTCGCGACGACTCTGAGCGGGACGGTCGAGCTCACGTCGGTCGGAGTGTTCGCCGTGGTCGAGGGGGACCTCCCCCGCGACGACCACGCCGGCCCGGTCGTCCTGGCCTGATCAGCGGCTCGAGAGGCAGCGGGCGGCGGCCTGGCGGGGGGTCAGGTCGCCGGCGGCCACCTTGTAGCCGATCGTGTCGATGTAGTCGCCCCGCCCGTCGCGCGTGCGCTTGGAGACCTGCCGCGGTTTCACGTCGAGCTCGGCCAGGGCCCGGGCGGCGGCCGGGTCGAAGCAGCGGGCGTCGAGCCAGAGGGCGGTGACCGGGTCGTCGAAGCCGGCGCTCGTCCACGCCCGGGCGGCTTCCTCGGGGTCGCCGCCCCGGTCGGCGAGCTCGCCGTAGCGCTCGATCGTCCGGGCCCTCGTCTCGGGAGTAGGTCCGTAAACCTTCATCTGGGGGAGCCGTTATACCACTAGGCTGCGGGGAGAAACGAAAGGCGGCGGATGGGACGGGCCAGGCTCGTCGGGATCAACCACATCGCGCTCGAGGTCGGCGACATCGACGCGGCACTCGAGTTCTACGGCGGCCTCCTGGCCTTCGAGCTGCGCGGGCGGGTCGGCCGGCGGATGGCCTTCCTCGACGCCGGCGACCAGTTCGTCGCGCTCTCGGCCGGGCGGACCCAGCCGGCCGACGACGCGCGTCACTTCGGGCTCGTGGTCGACGATCGCCGGGCGCTCCGCGCGGCCCTCGAGGAGGCGGGCGTCGAGATCCTCGCGGGCGCCGGCCTCGACTTCCGCGACCCGTGGGGGAACCGGATCCAGGTCGTCCAGTACGACGAGATCCAGTTCTCGAAGACGGCGCCGGTGCTCCGGGCGCTCGGGCTCGAAGGGCTCGGGAAGACCGCGGCCGCGCAGGAGGAGCTCCGGCGCCGGGGCCTCGACGGGAGCTGACGTGGGGGGCCGGATCGATCTCATCAGCATCGTCGACGCCGACCCCGAGCTCGGCGAGCTGCTCGACCCCCCGGAGCGCGCGCGGGCCCAGCGGGAGGCGCTGACCCGGGTCCGCCGGCTCTCGGCCGGACGGTGGGACGCGGGCGCGGCGATCGAGCCGGAGAAGCACCACCGGGGGTTCCTGATCATCGACGGGCTCCTCACCCGCGAGGTCGACGTCCTCGGCCGGCGCTGCGTCGAGCTGCTCGGGCCGGGCGACGTGATGCGCCCCTGGCGCTGGGACGCCGAGGGCTCGCACGTCCACGCCGAGGTCGGCTGGGAGGTGCTCGAGCCGGCTCGGCTCGCCGTCCTCGACCACGGCCTGGTCACCCGCATGACGCCGTGGCCGGCGCTCGGCGTCGAGCTGTTCAGCCGCGGGACGCGCCGGGCCCACTCGCTGGCCGTGGCCCTGGCCATCGCCCACCACCCGCGGGTCGACGACCGTCTCCTGCTCACCCTCTGGCACCTGGCCGAGCGGTGGGGGCGGGTTCGCGTCGACGGGATCGCCGTCCCCCTCCCCCTCTCCCACCAGCGTCTGGCCGATCTCGTCGGGGCCCATCGGCCGTCGGTCACGGCGGCCATGGGCGAGCTCGCCCGGTCCGGGGCGGTCAGCCGGGCCAAGGGCGGCGCGTGGATGCTCCACGGGTCGCCGCCCGAGCAGCTGCGCCGCCACCGGTTGGTGGCGGCGATCAGCTGACCGGCTCAGAGGCGAGCGCGGGTGCCGCCCCGACCGCCGCTGAAGAAGAGCACGAGCGCGACGATGGCGAGCAGGAAGAGCAGGGGGTGGACGATCACACCGCCGGCGACGGCGAGGACCAAGAGGATTAGTGCGAGGGCGAGAAGCATCTGGATCTCCTTCGGTTGGCTTTCCGGAGATATGTATGCCCGCGCCGGGGGTCGGCCGCCGGCGCGCGGTATCCGTGCGGACGTCCGCATGCGTACGTGGTCAGCGCGGTGGCGCCCCGCGGTCTTCGAGGGCGGCCGCCCGGGTCCGGCTCAGAAGTCCACGCCGACGATGGCGGCGCGCGGCGGGTATCCGCAGAGGGCGCTCGAGCAGAGCATCCCGGAGATCGTCGCCGCCTCCATGCAGCCGGCGTTGATCGTGCAGGCTGTCCAGTCGCCGGCCAGGTAGAGGTTCGCCGGGCCGGCCGGGTCGTGGGCCGGGAGCCGGTGGCGGGAGCTGCCCGACCACCGAGAGGACGTAGCGCTCGGTCGCCAGCACGTTGCCGCGGATCCACTGGGCGTCGAGGCGGTCGGGGCCTTCGCCGGGAGGGGAGCGCGGGTCGACGAGCAGGTCCCAGCGAAACTCGCCGGCGGCGTCGAGCACCCCGGGCAGCAGGACCGGGACGCCGCGCCGGAGGAGCTCGAGCGCGTTCGCGCGGACCCGGGCGTTCGCGGCCGCTTGGTCGGGCACGGGGTCGCTCGGCGCGTCGTCGGGCATCGTCGAGCAGAAGTAGCCCAGGCTGACCGGCGTGCCGTCGGGACTCCAGTGCTCCATCGGGACAAGCTCGGTGAAGTCGCCCCAGACATTCAGCGGGCTCTCCTCGTCGTAGCGCCAGCCGCAGATCGGGCGCCCGGCGACGGCGAAGCCGAGCTCCGCCGGGCTCTTGGTCAGCCAGACCTGGAGCGCCTGGGTGCGGACCGTCTCGACCTTCTCCACCGCGGCCGCCCACGCCGGGTCGGCGGCGATCAGCTCGGCGCAGATCGGCGGGAGGGCGGCGATCGAGATGGCGAGGATGACGTCGTCGTAGTCGCGGCCGGCCTCGATCACGAACGGGCGCTCGCGGGCGCGGACCGCCTCCGAGGGCCACTCGAAGTCGGCGGGCTCCGCGCGGAACCAGACGCCGTCGACGAGCTGGTCCCACTGGGGCTCGAGCGGCCAGCAGGGGAGGCCGTCGACGTCGACGAGCGGCGCGTATGGCTCGCCGCCGACGATCGCGGCCTGGTCGGCGACGTGCACCCGGCCGACGCCACCCGCGCCGAGCTCGAGCCGCTCCACCCGCGAGAAGAAGCGGACCTCGACGCCGCGCGCGCGGAGCACCTCGTAGGTCGGGGCATAGCAGGTGTCGGCGGTCCCGGCGGTGAAGCGGTAGGCGAAGGAGCCCTTGTAGGTGAAGAGCGACCGGACGATCCCGCGGAGGGCGATCCCGGCCTCGAGGCTCTCCGCCGGCGCGAAGTCGAGGCCGCCGTGGGTGTCTCCTCGGGGGTAGGCGAACGAGCCGCTGTAAACGGCTTCGACGACCGGCGAGTTGACGAGCATGCCGTCGTCGGGGTAGGCGTGCTTGCGCAGCCAGGCGCGGAAGTCGACATCGTTGACGACGTCGAACCCGTCCGCGATCACCCGATCGCCGACGGCGCCGACGATGCAGGCGTACGCGAGGTTGGCTTCGATCCAGAGCCGCCGCTCGTCGGTCCGCGCGCTGGTCGCGATCCCGTCCCGGACCGCTCGCCAGACCACCGCCATGAACAGCCACAGCGTCCAGCACAGCGGCCGCAGCGCGGCGTCCGCGATCCCGCGAACCCAGTCGGGGACGGCGGCGTCGTCGGGCAGCTCGCGCTCGACCTCGTCCTTGAGGCGGTCGAGGACCCCGGCGATCGGGTGGGGGGTCCCCTCAGCCGCCCGGCGGGCGATCGACGCTGCGGCCTTGAGCAGGTGGTGGGCGCGCGCGGCCGAGGCCTCGTCGATGTTGATGGGATCGAGCAGGGCGTGGAGGCGCGCGAGGACGTGGTCGTCCTCGGAGCCGTGGTCGGCCAGGGGCGAGGTGCGGACCTGGCCCTCGATCGCCTCGATCGCCATCGCGATGTACTCGAGCGGGGTCAGCCAGAGCCCGCCCTCGCCCGGCGTGGCGTCGTTGTCGGGATTCGTGACCTGCCAGAGGAGCGGCTTGCCTTCGATCCACTCGACGAAGATCGCCTGGTTCGCCGGCTCGAAGGCCTCCTCGAAGGTCGCGAGCGGGGACCCGGGCGGCCGGCCGAGCTCGTCGTAGACCGTGCGGATCTGCCGGACGCTGTTGTCGTAGAACCCGAACCAGTTGTGGAGCCCGTGCTCGAGGATGCGCGCCGGAGGGTTTGCCGGGCGTCCGGTCGCGCCCTTGCCGCCGAGCCGCCAGCCGAGTTGATAGATCGTCACCTCGGTCTCGGGCGCCGCCGGGTTGCGGGGATCGGTGAGCTGGAGCGCGGCGGTCAGGCCGGCCTGACCGCCGCCGAGGATCGCGACCCGCCGCTTGCTCACGGACGCAGCAGGTCGTCGATGATCTGGGCCTCGGTACCCCGCTCCCCGCGACGGATGACGGCCGCGATGAGGTCAGCCGGCCACAGCGGCCTGGCGACGATCCCGGCGAGGAGCGTCGCCTCGTCGTCGAGCTCCTCGATCATGCGCGCGCGCTCGGCGCCCGTGAGCTTCGACAATCGCCCGGCGCCCTCCCAGGCCTGCTCGCGGGCGCGGCGCATGCTGAAATCGATGACGACATCGTCCTCGTCACGGAACTGACGGTTAATCCACCGGAGCAGTGGCCAGACTATCGCGAGGTCGTTGGCCACGCCGGTCACCAGCGCGGAGAGGAGTCCGTTCATGTGGTCGAAGTCGGCGCGGAAGGCCTGGAGCTCGCCGGCGGGGATGGCGTCGGCGACGGCGATCGCCAGATCGAGATTTATGTGTGCGTTCATTCCGAGCAGGAGGTGCTGGAGCACCGATAGTCCCTTTTCCTCCCCGGCCCTGAACGCCTCCGCCCAGGCCCGGGTCGTCGGCTGTCCGCTGCGGTAGGCGCGCGAAGCCGAGAGGTAGCGTTCGAAGAACACATCGTTGAGGCGGCGCAGGCTCTCGGGATGCTGGAACTCGCCGCGGGTCAGGGCCAGCTCGAGCGCGTTGCCGACGTGTGTGTAGAGGGCGGCGAAGTAGCCCATCCGGGACCCGTGTGACCTGCTCCACTCGATCAGGGCGTGGAGCTCCGGCAGCTGCTGCTCGGCGGCGTCGGAACCGACCATGTGTGTGAGGGTAGACGCGCCGGCGGGGGACCTCGGAGTGACGGCCCGGGTGGCGGGCGGCAGCCCGAGCTCGGCGAGGAACCGCGCCGCCCGGCCCTTGTGGGCGTCGCGGTCGGGGCCGGCGGCCAGATGGTCGCCGAGCGCCGCGTGGGCGAGGGCGATCTCATGGCGCATGTCGAGCCTCTCGGCGGCGGCGAGCGCCTTGCGCCAGGAGGCGATCGCCTGGTCTGGCCGCCGCCGGCGCCAGGCCCGCTCGGCCTCATAGAGCCAGCGGGCGGGCTCGCCGATCGCGAACGCCTTGGCGTAGGCGCGGAGGTTCTTGCCGGCGTCGCGCGCCCGGCGGCGGGCGCGGAGCCGCTCTACCGGCGAGCCGGCCTCGTCCCAGCGGGCGAGGGCGAGCTCGGCGAGGGCGGCGTACCCGTCGAGCACGACGTGCGCGGCCGGGCGCCGGCCGAGGCTCCGGACGAGGTCCCAGGCCGCCTCCTCCTCGTGGCGGGACTCGGCGTCCCGGCGGCTGCGCCAGAGGGCGAGCGCCGAGATCGCGTGGACGTCGACCGAGATCACGTCGACGGCTTCGCGGTCACGGAGCTCGTCGGCGGTGCGAAGCCGGTCGAGCGTCTCGTCCGGGCGGCCCCGGCGGAGGGCGGCGATCCCGAGCCAGAGGTGCGACCACGCCGCGCCGAGGGTCGCCTCCTGCGGCTCGACGGCGGCGAGCAGCTCGTTCAGGCGCCGTTCGGCGACGTCGGCCCGGCCGAAGAGGTGGTCGGCGATCCCGGCCATCCCTGCCGTGTCGCGCAGGCGCGGGCGGTGACCGAGCCGGCGAAACTCTTCGATCGCCGTGGCGTAGAGGTCGCTGAAGGCGTCGTATGGGCCGACGGTCGAGCGGTACATGCAGATCTGCTGGAGGGTGTGGGCCGAGCATTCCGGGTCGTCGAGCAGGTCTGAGGTCCGGCGCGAGAGCGCGGCATAGCGCTCGGCCAGGCCGTCGGCCCCGACGAGCCCGGCGATCACGCACATCGCGCCGTAGCAGCCGGCCAGCTCGGTACACGGCCCGAGGCGCTCGGCGAGGTTGAGCGCCCGGAGGGCCGCGTAGCCGGAGCGGGCCTTGTCGGCGGCGACGTAGTAGACCTCGCACATCATCACGAGCGCCTCGACGGCCAGCCGGAGCGCCTCGCGCTCCTCGGGGGGGACGGGCCGGGGGAGGAAGCGGGGGAGCGCGCGCTGGAGCGTCTGGCGGACGATCTCGCCGACCACGGCCACCCCGACGCCGGCCTGGCCGCCGGCGGGGACGGGTCGGTCGAGGGCGGCGATCGCCTGGTCGCCGAGCTCGCGGCTGCGGTCGATCTCGCCCAGGCGGTAGCAGGCCTCCGCCGCGTGCCACGTCCACTCGGCGCGCCGGGCGTCCGGCGGGTCGGCGGGGGCGAGGTCGAGCGCCCGCTCGTAGGCATCGAGGCACTCGCGGAAGGCACCGGCGTCGCGGGCCGCCTCGCCGGCGGCCACCAGATGCTCGACCGCCCGGTCCGGGAGCTCGGCCTGCTCCCAGTGGTGGGCGAGGGCGGCCCGGGTGGAACCGGCGGCGCCGGTGCGCTCGTAGTACTCGGCCGCCCGCCGGTGAAGGTCGCGGCGGTGGGCATAGAGGAGCTGGGAATAGACGACGTCGCGGATCAGGGCGTGGCGGAAGGCGAGCGTCCCGGGAGCGGCCGGCGAGGTCGGGGCGAGGAGCTCGAGCTCCTCGAGACGCGCCCGGTGGTCGAGCGCGCGGGGACCGGCGAGCTCTGCGAGGGCATCCGCGCTGAAGGACAGGCCGAGCACGCTGCCGACCTTCAGGAGCGTCTGAGCGGCCGCCGGGAGCCGGTCGACGCGGCTGGCGATCACCGTCTCGACCCGGTCGGGCGACTCGGCGGTCCCGTGGGGGTCGGGGGTCGACCTGCGGCGGCCGTCGCGGACGCCGGCGGTGAGGTCACCGTCGCGCAGGGCGTAGGCGAGCTCGCGGGTGAAGAGCGGGTTGCCCCCGGCCTTGTCCTCGATCAGCGCGGCCAGGCGGGCCATCGGTGGGCCGCCGATCGCCCGCACGGCGAGCTCGATGGCCTCGGCGGTGTGCAGCGGGCCGATCCGCAGGCGCTCGCACCCGGGCATCTCGATGAGCCGCTCGAGCTCGACCGGCGCGGACTCGGCGATCGGCCGCGTGGTCAGCACGAGGAGGAGCGGGCCCGGCGCGGCGGCCAACCGGTGGGCGAGGGCGAGGGAGGCGGAGTCGAGCCAATGGGCGTCCTCGAGGACGACGAGGGTCGGTGTGGCGGTGGCGAGGGCGCCGAGGGTCTCGGCGAGCAGATCTCGGGTCGCCTCGCCCCGGGCCTCGCCGGAGAGGCTGGGGGCGGCGGAGCCGTCGGGCGCGGCCAGGGGCAGGACGGCGGCGAGGAGGGCGGCGAGCCGGCGCTCGTCAGGCTCGGGTGGCCGCTCCCGGGCGATCGCGAGTCGCTCGAGGGCGAGTTCGCGCCGGGCGCCGGGATCGTCGGGCAACGCGCCGAGCCCGAGCGCGTCGGCGAAGACGGTGCGCCAGCCGTGGTACGGGGCTCCGCGCTCGATCGGATCGCCGGCGCCGGCGTGGACCGCGTAGCCCTCGGCAGTGGCGCGATCGGTCAGATGGCGGGCGAGCCGGGTCTTGCCGATCCCGGGCTCGCCCTCGATCACCAGGACGCCGCCCGTCGAGTTGCCGAGGCTGCGCAGACGGGCTTCGATCACCGCCCGCTCGCGATCGCGATTGACGAGGTGGGGCGGCGCGGCGGCGGCGGCGGCCGGGGTGGGCTGGCGAGCGCCGACGAGCTCGCGGACGGCGACCGTCCCGACCCTGCCCTTGACGAGGAGCGGCGGGAGCGGGCGGAGCTCGGTGCGCTGCTCGAGGCTCCGGGCGAGCGGCTCGTCGACGACGATCTGGCGAGGGCCGGCGCTCTGCATGAGGCGGGCGGCGAGGTTCATCGGGGTGCCCTGAAGGCCGAATGTCCGGCGTGTCTGCCCGCCGTAGAGCCCGGCGTAGAGGCGACCGCAGGCGAGCCCGATGCCCCCGGCCTCGACGCCCCGGGCGGTGGCGGGCAGCGAGCGCAGGGCGAGGGCGGCGGCGGCCGCCCTGATCTCGTCGTCGTCGTGGGCGCGGGGGGCGCCGAAGCCGGCGCATACGTAGCTGCCCTTGGCGTCGACCGCGATCGTGTAGAGCGTGCCGCCGTACTCGTCGACCGTGCGCTGGACGAACGTGGCATAGACGTCGAGCCGGTCGCGGGCGTCGTCGGCGTCGTAGTCGATCCCGCCGAAGCCGGCGAACAGCGCGACGACCGACCGGAGCTCGCCGATCAGGTGCCCGTCGCCATCGGCGAGACGCTCGTGAACGTCGGGTGAGATCCACTGGCGCGCCCGCTCGGGTGCGATCTCGGGGACCGCGAGCCCCACCGGAGGGGCGGGGTCGTGGAGGCCGTCCACGAGGGCGGCCGTCCCACCGCCGTACCGGCGCCAGCCGGCGACTCCGAGGCGGGCGCCGAGCCGTCGGGCGACGCCGGCATCGACGAGCACCTCGCCGGGCGCGGCCGACGGCGCGAGCGCGACGAGGCGATCGACTGCCGGGCCGGCGAGGACCTCGAGCAGGCGGAGGTTCGGATCGCCGACCGAGAAGCGCCGGAACGCGCCGACGGCGACGGTCACCGTCAGGGCCGGGGACTCGGCGGCCTTGCTGCGGAGCTCGGCCATGGCTGCCTGCATGGCCACGGCGCAGTGAAGGGCCCGGGTGCCGTCCCGGTCACCGTGGAAGCAGCAGGAGACGGCGTCGCCGGTGAACTCGACGACGCTCCCGCCGGCGTCGTCGACCGCGGCGACGAGGGCCCCGTAGACCCGGGTCAGGAGCGCCGCCACCTCCTCGGCCCCGCGCCGGGGGCCGTGCTCGCGGGCGAGGGCCTCGGTCAGCGGGGTGAAGCTCGAGACGTCGGCTTCGAGAACCGACCCGTCGGCCCGATCGGGGAGCGCCTGGCCGCGGGCGATCGCCGAGCGGACGTCGGCGGGGACGAAGGCTCCGAGTCCGGGTCCGGTCCTCGCCACCCCGCTGATGCTCGCCACCTCGCTGATGATGCCAGGCGGCGGCGGGCTCGGGCTCGGGCGAGCCCGGTGAGATCGACCGGGCTACTCGTCGGCGAGCGCCGAGTGGCCGTGGTCGGAGTGGACCCCGGGTGGGATGTCGAGCCGGACGCCGACGCGCTGGAGCAGCTCGAGCAGCTGGTCCCGCTCGGGGCCGCTCAGGTCCCGGCAGAGGTTGCGCTCGTTGTCGACCGCGCGGGCGAAGGCCCGCTCGAGGAGGTCGCGGCCCTGATCGGTGAGGTGGAGGGCGCGGGTGCGGCGGTCGTCGGCGTTCAGGCGACGCTCAAGGAGCCCGCGGGCCTCGAGGACGTCGACGAACCCGACCATGCGGCTGGAGGCGATCTTCAGGCGGGCGCCGACGGCCTGCTGGGAGCGCCCCTCGTCGGCGCCGACGGCCCGGAGGAGGGCGAACTCGCGCGGCTCGAGGCCGAGCGGGGCGAGCATCTCGCGAAAGCGGCGGGCGATCTCGTAGCCGAGCGTCGAGATCGTGAAGCCGACCGACCGGAACGGGACTGGCGAGGGGATCGAAGGGTGTGCCGGTCCCGGAAAGCACGATCACGCGGCTGGCGGGCTGGGTGCTGGGGCATCGCCGTCTGGTCATCGTCGCCTGGGTGGTGGTCTTCATCGCCGGGGGCGCCGGGGCGAGCGCGGTGTCCAAGCGCCTGTCGTTCGACTTCTCGCTCCCGGGGGAGACGGGCTATGAGACGGCCAAGAAGATCGACCGGCTGTACGGGAACGGGGGCGACGGACCGACGTCGGTCGTGGTCGTCACCCTCCCGGCCGGCCAGACGGTCGCGGCCGCGCGGGGGCGGCTGGCCGGAGCGTTCGCCCGGGCGCGGGCGGCGGTCCCGGCCGCCCGGATCATCGACTACGGAGCGACCGGCGACCGCCTTTTCGTCTCCCGGGACGGTCGCTCGACCTTCGCGATCGTGCTGACGCCGCTCGAGAAGAGCTTCGGGGCCCCGGCCGCGCCGGCGGCGGTGGCCCGCGCCCTGGCCGGGACGGTCCCGCCGGGGGCGGAGGTCCAGCTCACCGGCCTCGGCCAGCTGGCGAACGGCGGGTCGAGCACGGGCCCGGGGGTGCTCGTCGAGACGTTGATCGGGGCCGGGGGGGCCCTGGCCGTGCTCGCGTTCGTCTTCGCGTCGATGCTCGCCTTCGTCCCGCTCCTGATCGCCGCCGTCTCGATCCTCTCGACCCTGCTGGTGATCCTCGGGCTGACCACGTTCACCGATGTGTCCTTCATAGTCCAGTTCCTCGTGTCTCTCGTCGGTCTGGGGGTGGCGATCGACTACTCGCTGCTGATCGTCACCCGGTGGCGGAAGGAGCGTGGACGCGGGGGATCGTCCGCCATCGGGGGGCGACGGTGGTGGTGGCCCTGATCATGCTCGCCGTCTTCATCGCTCCGGTCTTCCAGCTGACCACCGGCGAGACGAGCGCCGAGGCGCTGGCCGAGTCGGGGCCGGCTCACGCCGGCTACGCCCGGCTCCTGGATGGCGGGGCTCGAGCGGGGTGCTCACCCCGGTCGAGGTGCTGGTGAGCTCGCCCGAGGCGGCGGCGGGCCTCGGGCGGACGGGCCGCCTGGTGACGAGCGCGGCCCTGATCCTGTTCCTGGCCTTCGCGTCCCTGGCCTCGGCCCCGAACACGGACATCAAGGTCCTGGCCACGGGCCTGGGGGTCGGCATCCTCCTGGACGCGACCGTCGTCCGAGCCTTGCTCGTCCCGGCCCTGGTCTCGGTCCTCGGCCGGTGGAACTGGTGGCTGCCGGGCGGGGTCGCCCGGGTCCTGCGGGTTCCGGCCTCCCGGGTCACCCGACCGCAGCCGGCTGGGGGGTAGTGCGGGCGGGGGGTGGTGTTGAGAATGGGCGCGGGCGGGTAGGTCCCCGCCCGTGACCGAGCCCATGGACGTCAAGCGCCGGGCCGGCTGGCTGCCGGCGGATCACGAGGCGCTCGAGTCGTGGCTCGCGGGCCACCGGGACCGGGTGGAGGCGCGGGGCGAGCAGGTCGTGCTCCATCCGGTGATGGTCGAGTTCGAGGAGCTCTTGGCCGGCGATCCGGTGGTGCGGATGTACGTCAACGAGATGGTCGCCCAGGTCCCACCGGGCAAGCCGTACCGCAAGCGGCACGTCGAGAGCGTCAAGGAGCTGGTCCGCCTGATCAACGAGGTCCTGACGATGGCGCCGGAGTTCGGCCCGGACATGGTGGCCACGCCGCTCGGGGCGATCCTCGACTGGACGATGGGGACGCAGGCCGGGTTCGCCGCCTTCCGGGACCCGCGGATCAACGCGATGCTGCGGAAGATCCTCACCGCGTGGTGCGAGTTCCTCTCGAGCGGCGAGTCGCTCTACGTGCTCAACGACTCGCCGTCCGGCTGGAAGTCGGACGAGGCCCAGCGGGTGGTCGGGATCGACCAGTACGAGCACGACCCCGACGACGAGCACTGGGGCTTCGCGTCGTGGAACGACTTCTTCACGCGACGCTTCAAGGACGGCGCCCGTCCGGTGGCCTCACCGGAGGACGACAAGGTGATCGTCAGCGCGTGCGAGTCGACGCCCTACGGCATCAGCATCGACGTGCAGCGCCAGGACCGCTTCTGGATCAAGAGCCAGCCGTACTCGCTCGAGGACATGCTGGCCGGCGACGAGGCGGTCGACGAGCTCGTCGGCGGCACGGTCTACCAGGCCTTCCTGAGCGCCAACAACTACCACCGGTGGCACAGCCCGGTGGCCGGGACGATCGTCCGGGCCTTCGTCGAGGAGGGCACCTACTACTCGGAGGCCGACTCGGAGGGCAAGGACGCGACCGAGCCGACCAACTCGCAGTCCTATCTGGCTCACGTCGCGGCCCGGGCGATCATCGTGATCGAGGCCGACGACCCGGTGATCGGCCTGCTGGCCTTCGTCCCGGTCGGCATGTCCGAGGTCTCCTCCTGCAAGATCGCCGGGGAGGTGAAGCCGGGCTACCACGTCGGGAAGGGTGAGGAGCTCGGGCACTTCCAGTACGGCGGCTCGACCCACTGCCTCGTCTTCCGCCCCGGGGCGATCGCCGAGTTCAGCCTCGCGGCGATCCCCCAGCCCCACGACCCGAAGCCGCCGCTCGTGCTCGTCCGCTCGAAGCTCGCCGTCGCCAACCCGACGGTCTGAGCCGGGCCGGCGAGGACCGGGCACTTCCCGGCTCGGCTACCCGCAGCCGGTGTTGTTCCCGCAGCTCCCGCACGTGTAGCACGACCCGGTGCGCTGCATCATCCCGCCGCACTGGGCGCACGCCGGTCCCAGGTCGAGCCCCTTGAGGCGGGCCGGCACCACCGGCGGGTGGTCGGTCAGCGCGGAGGTCGCCGGCTTCGCGCCGCCGCCGTGGGCGTCGCCGCCGTGGACCCCGCCGCCGTTGGTCGGCTTGTGGACGGTGGCGCCCCCGTTGCCCGGGGCCCCCGGCGCAGGCGGGGTCGACGGGCCGGCCGTGTCGCCCATCGCCGCCGACTGGGCGGCCTCCTCGGCTGCCTTGCGCGCCCGGACCTGGGGGGTGAGGATCCCGTACTCCTCCTGGACGTCGACGTCGAGGAAGCGCGAGGCCAGCCAGCGCATGATGTAGTCGGGCATCGACTTGGCGAACGGGATCTCCGGGTTCTGGGTGATCCCCTCCGGCTCGAAGCGCATGAAGCTGAACTTCTCGACCAGCGTCTCGAGCGGCACGCCGTACTGGAGGGCGATCGAGATCGCCGTGGCGAAGGAGTTCATCATCCCCCGCAGGGTCGAGCCCTCCTTGCCGATGTCGGTGAGGAAGATCTCCCCGAGCGTCCCGTCCTCGTAGGTCCCGGCCGTGATGTAGCCCTCGTGGCCACCGATCGAGAACTTGTGGGTGATCGACTCGCGGGTCTGGGGCATCCGCCGCCGGCGCGGCGGCGCCTTCGCGACGGCCGCGGTCACGGCAGCGGCGATCGCCGCCTCGACGTCGACCGGCGCCGACTTCTCGTCCTGGGCATCGGTGCGCAGCGCCTGCGCCGTCTTCGACCCGTCGCGGTAGATGGCCAGCGCCTTGATCCCCAGGCGCCACGCCTCGGTGTAGGCGTCGGCGATGTCGGCGACGCTCGCCGTCTGCGGGAGGTTGACCGTCTTCGAGATCGCCCCGCTGATGAACGGCTGGACCGCCCCCATCATCCTGATGTGCCCGAGGTGCGAGATCGGCCGCGCGCCGACGGCGACGTCGAACACCGGCAGGTGCTCGGGCGCCAGCTCCGGCGCCCCGAGGATCGTGCTGTGCTCGTTGATGTGGGCTTCGATCCGCGCGATCTGCTCGTCGGTGTAGCCGAGGGTGGCCAGCGCCATCGGCACCGTCCGGTTGACGATCGTCATCTGACCGCCGCCCACCAGCTCCTTGAACTTGACCAGCGAGAAGTCCGGCTCGACGCCCGTCGTGTCGCAGTCCATGAGGAACGAGATCGTCCCCGTCGGGGCCAGGACCGTGGCCTGGGCGTTGCGGTAGCCGAAGCGCTCGCCGAGATCCAGGGCGTCGTCCCACGCCGTCCGCGCCGCCGCGAGCAGCCCCTTGTCGATGCTCGCCTCCTCGGGAATCGCGTAGGCCGCGTCCCGATGCATGCGGATCACGTTGTTGTGCGCCGCCCGGTTCGGCTCGTAGTGCTCGTACGGTCCGAGGCCGGCAGCCACCCGCGCCGACTGGGCGTACGCCCGTCCGGTCATCAACGAGGTGATGGCGGCGGCCGCGGCCCGCCCCGTGTCCGAGTCGTAGGGCATGCCGTTCGACATCAGGTAGGCGCCGAGGTTGGCGTACCCCAGGCCGAGCTGGCGGAAGGCCCGCGCGTTGATCCCGATCTTCTCGGTCGGGTAGCTCGACGGGCCGACGATGATCTCCTGGGCCAGCAGCATGACGTCCACCGCGTGCTCGAAGGCGCCCACGTCGAAGCTCCCGTCCGACCGGCGGAACTTCATCAGGTTGAGCGACGAGAGATTGCAGGCCGAGTCGTCGACGTGCATGTACTCCGAGCAGTTGGCCACGACGAAGCCGTCGACGATGTAGGAGTGGTGGAGCGGCTCGGTGAGGTTGTAGACCTCCTCCTGGCCGTCGTCCTCACGCGCCGCGAGCGCCGTCGTCGCCTTGGTCCGGTAGAGGGAGCACTCGGCGATGATCGCCTCGAGCGCCGCCTGCTTGCGCGGGGTCGAGAATCCGATGGCCTCGGCGAAGCGGGCAAGGTCGGACCCGGTGATACGCAGGTCGAAGCCCTCGCGCGACGCATACTCGACCTCGGTCCCGTCCATGCGCGTGTAGCCGAACGACGCCTCGCGGCTCTCGCTGATCCGGTAGATCCGCGGCCGGATGCCCCAGGCGCCCAGCAGGCGCTGGACGTCCTTCAGGAGCGCCTCGCTCCGGCTGCCGAGGCCGGCGTAGCGACTGGCCTTGCCCCCCGCCTCCACCCGCGACACGCACCCGTCCGCCCCGAACAGACCGCGCAGGAAAGCCGCCTGGACCTCGGGCGGCGCCGTGAAGATCGCGTCCGGGACGCGCTTCCCGGGCGCCCGGGCCGAGGTGACGCCGAGCCCCCGGAAGAGCTCGCGCACGGCCGCGCTGCCCACCCGCAGCTGGAGCCTCCCGTTGTCCATCTCCTCCCGCGAGACTCCGCCGACCAGCTCGTGCAGCAACGCCTCGTGGCTGTCGCCGAGCCCGTCGTCGCGGTCGTCCTGCCCGTAGACCCACCCGGTCTGCACCTCAGTCAGCCACCCGTCGCCGATCAGATGACCGGTCAGCTCGCCGAGCCCCTCGCTCCAGCGGTCCGGTAGCGCCCGGTGGACGACCGACCCGCCCCGGGCGAAGGACTTGGCGGGCGCCACCACCTCCACCGGGAGGGCCCAGCTCGCCTCCTCGGCCGGCGTCGGCACGTCGTTGAGCAGGACCCGATCGGCTCCGGTCAGCTCGTGCGCCGCCACGTAACCGCGGTTGCGCGTCCAGATCCGGTGGTTCGCGGTGCAGCGCAGCTCGGCCCCGTTGGCGAAGCGCAGTCTCACGAGCGGCTTGACGCCGTTGCGCATGAAGGCGAGCGGATGCGTCGCCGCCACACCGTGACCCGGCTCCGCTGCCGTCGCGCGATGCGTGTAGACGCGGAACTCCTCGCCCGCTTCGCCCCGCGCGACGAGCTCGCCGATCGGCAGCAGGCCGATCGTCGTGTGGACCCGCGCATCGGCCGGGAAGCACGGATTGGATGCGTTGATCCGACCGCTCGCCGGGCTCGTGTGCCAGCGGTTGATGGTCGTGTCGTACTGCATGCCCGGGTCGGCGCAGCGCCAGGCCGCCTCGGCGATCTCGCGCATCAGGTCGCGCGCCCGCACCGGCTCGCCCACCGGCTGGCCGGTGACCCGGCTGAGCAGATGCCAGTCGCGGTCCTCCTCGACCGCCCGCATGAAGTCGTCGGTCACCCGGACCGAGTTGTTGGCGTTCTGGTACTGGATCGACCGGAAGCCCTCCCCGTCGATCGACATGTCGAACCCGGCGTCGCGCAGCGCGGCCGCCTTGTCCTCCTCCTTGGCCTTGCACCAGATGAACTCGCGGATGTCCGGGTGGTCCACGTTCAGCACGACCATCTTCGCCGCCCGCCGCGTCTTGCCCCCGGACTTGATCGTCCCCGCCCAGGCGTCGGCTCCGCGCATGAACGACACCGGCCCCGACGCCGTCCCGCCCTTGGCCAGCGGCTCCGACGACGCTCGGATGTTCGACAGGTTGATGCCCGACCCCGAGCCCCCGCGGAAGATCATCCCCTCCTTGGTGTTCCAGTCGAGGATCGACTCCATCGTGTCCTCGACCGAGAGGATGAAGCAGTTGTGGACGGCCACGTTGTTCGAGAGGTACTCGCCCGACTCGGTCTGGATGTCGTAGACCTCCATCTCGCCGAGATCCTCGATCGCGACGATCTCCTCCTCGCGCAGATCCGGGCAGCGCTTGGGGTTGCGGAGCATCAGCGAGGCGAGCAGCTGCTCCTGCTTGCGCGCGTCGACGAAGCCGACGAGCTCGGCGAAGCGGGCCCGCTCGGAGCCGATCGAGACGGAGACCTCGTGGAGGTCGTGCCGATCGCCCCGGGGCTCGGCCTTGCGCAGGCGGCGCGAGTAGATCCCGAGGACACCCAAGAGCAGCTGGACGTCCTCCGTCCAGCGCTCGCCGATGACCGCGAACCCGATGCGCCCGCTCTCCTGGCCGCGCTCGGCGTCCCGGCGGATGGTCACGTACCCGTCGGCCTGGAAGATGCTCTGCAGATACGCGGCGACCACGGGGCGCGACGCCGTGAACAGGCGCTCGGGCACGCGGATCGCGGTCCCGCGCGCGAGCAGCCCCCACGCCTCGACGAACTCCCTGAGCACCTCCCCGTAGAGGCGGATCCGCCGGACGCGCACGTGCTGCGTCTCCGCCTCGCGCACCTTGCGATGCGCGTCCGGGAAGGCGACGTCCAGGTGGCGCATGACCCAGTCGTACTCGGCGTCGTTCGCGACCTCGAACTCGATGGTCAGCGAGCGATTGGTCCCCGTGAACCGGCCGACGAACCCGTCGGCCTGGAGCCAGCCCGCGAGGGCGGCCTCGGCGACCGCGATCCCGTCGACCTCCTCGAGCCCGGCGGGGACCGCCTCGTCTCCGTCCGCGCCCACCCCGACACGGATCGGATCCGACACCTTGGCGCGGTGCGGGTGCAGGTGCATCCGCATGCCGACCTCGAGCTCGTCCATCCGCACCCACGCCGGCGACGTGCGCCGCTCGGTGACCGCCCTGACCACGTGGTCCGGGGTCGCCTCGACGAAGCTCCCGTTGCGCAGGCGCGCGCGGAGCACGGGCCGGCGTCCGTTCGCCTTGGTGGCCACGATGCGCGTCACCCCGCTCGCGTCGAAGACCTCCTGGCCGACCAGATCGCCTTCGACGAGCGCCCCGATCGGGATCATGCCGTGGGGGGTCGAGACCAGCGCATGACCCGGCTGGCAGGCCGAGCACTGCGGGTTCTCCTCGAACCCCACGTTGAACCAGACCGGCGAGTTGAAGGCGGCGTACTGGTGCAGGAGGATGAAGGTCAGCTCGTCCTCGAAGGCGTCCGCCGACTCCGGCGTCGCGAAGTAGCCCCGAGCCCGGCCCCAGTCGGCGATCGTCCCGGAGACCCGACCGATCATCTGCTTGACCGACCGCTCGCGCAGGGGCGAGCTCATCTGGCCGCGGAAGTACTTCTGGGCGACGATGTTCGTCGCGTTCTGGGACCACGTCCTCGGGAACTCGAGGTCGAGCTGCTCGAAGGCGACGTGGCCGCCGTGGCCGATGCGCGCATCCCGGCGCTCCCATTCGGCGGTGTCGAACGGGTGGACTCCGGCCGTCGTGAAGCGGCGGGCGATCGAGAGCGCCTCGCCGGGCCTGACGTCTTCGGTTCTGGGCTGCGAGATGGCTTCCATCGACCTGCTCCTCTGACTGGCTTTCCGTAAGCGGGGTCGACGATCGTCGCAAAGCCGTCGGACGGATCAAAACGCGGGCCGGACGGTGGGAGGCGAGGCGCCTCGGCCGGCTCGGCACGCTCCCGTTTTGCCGCTCTACGCAGGTAGAATTCTATCAGAGGCGGTCCCGCTCGAGCGCCCGTTCGGCCGCTCTTTGCGAGGTCCGCGAGCCCGGGCTCAGCGGCCGAGCCGAAGCCAGTCGGCGAACTCCCGGAGGGTCCCCCCGGCCCGCACGCGCGCCTCGCCCAGGGTATGGCCGGCCGTGCTCATCCGGGTCGACTCGGTCCCCCGCAGGGTGGTCACCGACCACCAGATCGCGGCCAGCGCGAGGAGGACCATGACGGCGGCCAGGGCGATCAGCGGCACCGGCGCGCTCGCCCCGCCACCGCCGGCGTGGGCCGCCGCCTGGGCGATCGGCGAGGCCGCGGCCGGGGAGGCGATCGGGGCGGGCGTCGGACCCGGGGCGATGCCCGAGGTG
>CAWFQO010000060.1:0-15944 GCA_963817865.1 uncultured Solirubrobacterales bacterium
CGTAGACGTCCTCGAACTCGCCGGCCGCCCGGGCCCAGGCGAGCTCGCCGCGCAGCCGGGCGCCGGCCTCGCGCAGGCGGCGGCGCAGGCGCGCGTCGCCGAGCAGCCGGTCGAGCTGGGCGGTGAGCGTGTCGGCGTCGCCGGGCTCGAAGAACAGCCCGCGCTCCCCCTCGGCGAGGGCCTCCTCGTAGACGGCCACCCGGGAGGCGAGCGGGACGGCGCCGGCGGCGAGGGCGCGGAGGAGGAGCGCCGGGGCCGGGGCCTGGCCGTCGGAGGTGCAGACGAGGATGTCGGCGCCGGCGAGCAGCCCGTCCCGGTCGACGTCGGCGGGGCCGACGAAGCGGACCCGCTCGCGCAGCGAGGCGCGCAGCTGGGCCGGGGAGGGCCGCGGGCTGACCACGGTCGCCCGCCAGCCGCCGGCCTCGTCGAGCCGGCGCAGGCCGCGGAGGAAGAGCCGCAGGGCCCCGCGCTCCTCCTCGTCTACGTACACGAGGTGGACCGGCTGGTCGTCGGGCGATGCTTGGGAGCGGTGGTCGCCGGCCGGGAGGTCGGCGCCGGGCATGATCACCCGGTATTCGGCCGGGAAATGCTTGGCCATGATCGCCGCGGTGGCGGCGAAGCTGGCCGTCCGGGCGTCGAGGCGCCCGAAGAAGAGCTCGACGAAGCGGCGGGCGACCTGGGTCGAGACGAGGAGGTCGTTGGGGGCATGGAAGCTGCCGATGTTCAGGGAGCGGGAGTGGCGCAGGGCGGCGCTGGCCATGCTCGGGGCGAACGGCTCGTGGACGTGGACGAAGTCGAGCGGGACGAGGGTGAGGAACTCCTCGACCGTCCGCGCGACGTCGACCGGGAGGCCGGCCTGGCGGCGGCCGGCCGGGCCGGGGACGGCGATCACCTCGCCGGCGGCGAACAGGGCGGGCTGGCCGCCCGGGTCGCCGAGCAGGCCGTCCGGCTGGTCGCGGGCGCTCCGGAGGGCCTGGCGGGAGGCGCGGACGAGCCGCGGCGACTCGGAGGGGGCGACGATCACCACTCGGTGCCCGCGCCGTGCGAGCTCGGCGGCCAGGCGCTCGACGTAGAGGTTGAGCTCCGAGCGCATCTCCCACGGGTGGGGGGTCACCTGGGCGATCGAGAGGCTCGACTCCATCCAGATCAAGCATAGGCGGGGGTCGAGCGGCGGGCGACCCGCCGTCCGGTCAGAGCGGCACGGTGAAGTGGCGCGGGCGGCCCCGGCCGGCGCGCCCGACGACGAGCAGACGGCGGGGCTCGGCGAGCCTGAGCACGCGCAGCGAGCAGCGGCCGGCGAGGAGCGCCCGGGCGAAGGCGGCCTCGACCCGAACCGCGTCGCTCGGGCGCCGGGCGAGCGTCTCGAGGAAGCCGAGGCCGTCGGCGAGCCCGCCCCCGTCCGGCGGCGGCCCGGAGCTCGCGCGGGCGTAGGCGTCGAAGCGGGTCGGGAACTCGCGCCCGAGCTCGCCGGACAGGGCCGGCCAGGCGGCGGCGACCGCGCGGGCCCGCTTGGCCCGAAGCGACCGCGCGGCGGCCGCGGCCGGCTCGGCGCTGAATCCGGGGGGAAGCTCGGCCCCCCGGATCAGCGCGGCCAGGAGCGCGGTCTGGCGCGCCTCGTGGGACCGCGCGGTCAGCGGACACCCGCGCCGCCGAGGCTCGACCCCCGCTCGGCGGCCGCCCTGATCGCCGCGAGCTCGGCGGTCAGCTCGGCCGGGGCCGGGAAGTTGTCGTCGCGTTCGAGGAGGATCCCCGGCGGGTCGGTCGCCGCGTAGAGCTCTTCGACCAGCCGCAGGACCCCGGGGACGACCGGATCCGCGTGGGTGTCGTGGTAGCGGCCGCCGCGGTGGGCGCCCCCGCCGACGTGGACGTAGGCGATCCGCTCGAGCGGGAAGCGGTGGAGCGCGGCGCTGGCGTCGTAGCCGTGGTTGTGGGCGTTGGCGTAGAGGTTCGAGACGTCGAGCAACAGCAGCGCCCCGGTCCGGTCGAGGAGCTCGGTCACGAACTCGGCCTCGTCCAGCTCGGCGTTCGGCCACTCGACGAGGGCGGCGACGTGCTCGAGGGCCAGGGGGACCGGGAGCGCCGCCGCCGCGAGGAGCACGTTCTCGCTGAGGATGTCGAGGGCGGCGCGGGTCCGTTCGACCGGGATCAGGTGGCCGGCCTCGAGGCCGCCGGCCCGGACGAACGCGATGTGCTCGCTCACGAGCGGAGCGGCCAGCTCGTCGGCGACCCGGGCGAGGTGGTCGAGGCGCCGCCGGTCGGGGCGATCGGCGCCGCCCAGGGACAGGCGCAGCCCGTGGGGGACGATGGCCAGGCCGTGCGCTCGGGCGGCGAGGAGCCCGGCGGGCAGGCGACCGGGGACGACGCCTTCGGCGACCACCTCGAGGAACCCGAGGTCGAGAGCGCCGACAAGGTGGTCGAGCTCCGGCCTCCAGCCGAGGCCGCGACCGAGGCGGGGGGAGGGGACCGGCGGGCACGGGCTCATCCGCCGCACCCCCCTCCGCATCCGCCGCCGCACCCGCCGCCGCCGCATCCGCCACCGCCACGGCCAGCCCAGTAGCTCGCCTCGGGTGGGGCGCCCACGACGGTGGCAAACGACGGGTCCGCGGCCCAGAGCACCCCGGTGCCGAACAGGGCCACGGCGAGCGGGATGTCGGTCGCCCCGGTCGCCGTGCGCTTCAGCCCGCGACGGTCCTTGCGCCGGGCCGCGAGCTCGGCCCGCCCCCGGGCGGTGGCCGACGGACGCCAGCGCACGAGCAGGACGGTGCCCACGGCGGCGCCGAGGACGGCGAGGAGGAGGAAGCCGACCGGGCGCCCGTTGGCCATGCCGGCGCCCAGGCGGGCGAGGCCGAGGACGACGAGCAGGGCGCCGAGCAACCACGCCCGCCGCAGGCGGGCGGCGGGCGCCGGCTCGAGCAGGAGCCCGTAGGTGCGGAGGCGGGCCCGACGGTCGGCGACGGCCGCGCTGTCGGCGAGCTCGGCCTCGAGCGTCCGCGGCGCGAGGTCCGGGGTGCGCGCGACGGCGTCGTAGATCTCGCGCTCGAGGGCGTCGGCCCGCCTCGTGCGCTCGGCGGGCGCGGCCCGGAGGGTGTGCGGCGTCGCGCCGGGGAGGATCAGGCCGAGCTGGCGCAGGGTGGCCGTGGCCGCGGTGATCGCGAGGGCCGGACCCCCGTTGAGGAGGGCCAGGTCATAGGCGTCCAGGGCGCCGGCGGCGGGCGGGCCCATCCCGGGGCGGCGGTAGAGCCAGACCCCGGCGGCGAGGAGCGCGCCGAGCCCGAGGTAGGCCCAGAGGAACGTGGGCCCGGAGATGTTCCATGTGTCATCGACGCGGGCGACGAGCGGGGAGACGTGGAGGTGGGCGACGGGCATGACCAGGCTCACTTTCGGTGGGCCCGCGCCGGGCGGGCGGTGGGTGTGACATCTCGGTCAGGCGAGCATCGCCGGGTGACCGCGCGGCCGCTACGCCGCCCTCACCGCGATGTGACGACGCCGGCCCCGGGCGTCCGACCGTCAGCCGCCGACCCGACGCCGACCCGACGCTACGATGGCGCCGGTGAGCGCCCGACGGGAGATAGCGGACGAGCTGAAGAAGGTCATCCGGCTGGCCGGACGCGACTACGAGGCGCTCGAGGGCGAGCTGCCGGCGCTGTCGGCCCTCCACCGGGTCACCGCCGCCGGTCCACTCGACGCGGGCTGCCCAGGTGCACTTCATCCTCCACCGGCTGATCCCCGACTACCGCGAGCGCCTCCCGGCCGGCCGCGACGGCCGGGCGATCCGGGAGCTCCTCAGCTGGGAGGACGCCGACGGGGAGATCCAGTCGCTCACCACCCGCTACCACAAGGCCGCCGCCCACCTCGTCAACGCCGCGAGCGACTTCGGCCGCCGGCAGGAGCCGCGCCTCCTGCTCGAGTGCGCCCGCCGCTTCCAGGAGTTCGACCACGAGGACCGCCTGGCCGGGGTCGACGCCCCGCGGGCGCCGGCCGCCCCGGTCTCGGGCATCGTCGCCGTCCACCCCCGGCTCGACTACGACCTCCTGACCGACTACATGGGGACCGCCCAGGAGATCGCCATCCTCAACACCTGGATTCCCGAGCTCAACATCCTCGACCCGGCGCTCGTCGAGGCACTCACCCGGGGAGCTCAGGTCTCGATCCTCATGCTCTACCCGGCTTCGCCCGTCGCCCAGCTCCGCAGCCGGGCGCTGGCCCGGTCGGCGCCGGCCCGCTCGTTCGAGGACCGCGTCGAGCCGGGGGTCCGCCACTGCCTGGACATGCTCGCGGCGATCGCCCGCGAGGTGGACGACGACGGCCGGCGGCGGCTCCGGGTCGGCCTCTACGACTCGCTTCCGTCGATCTCCGTCTACGGGGTGGACGAGCGGGCGTTCGTCAGCGTGTTCCTCCACGGCCGGCTCGCCGTCCGCTCCGCGCAGATCGAGGTCCAGGGCCGGGACTCGACGATGGGCCAGCTCGTCTTCGGGGAGCTGGAGACGCTCTGGGAGATCGCGCAGCACTTCGAGGACATCACGCGATGGCAGACCGAGATCGAGAGCATGAGCCGGTGCTTCGACCCGTCGCCCTGAGGGCCGACGCCGTCGAGGGCGAGCTCGTCGCCCGGTTCACCGCCCACCCGGTGCTCGCCGGGATCGAGCGCCTCTCCCCCGCCGTCTTCGACGAGCTCCTGCTCCAGCGCCGGTTCCTCTCGCTGAGCTTCCCGGTCGTCTACGACCTGGGCATCGACGGGATGACCGACGGGCCGGCGATCCGGCTCGTGCGGGAGATCCTGCGCGAGGAGTACCCCGATCCGAGCGGCCGGACGCCGTCGCACCGGGAGGACCTGGTCGAGGACCTCCTCGCTCTCGGGGTGTCCCGGGAGCGGATCCTCGGCGCCCGGCCGGCGCCGACGACCGCGGCGGTGATCGGGCGGACCTTGGCCCTGATGGCCGACGCCGCGGCCCGCGACCTCGAGGTGATGACGATCCTCCGCTTCTGGGGCGAGGTCCTCGTCTCGGTCGAGTACGGGGAGTACTGGCGCCGGATGGAGGCGCGCTTCGCGGCGGCGGGGGCGACGTCGCGCTTCTACCACCCCCACCACCACCACGACGGCCGCGACCCGCTGGGCACGGCCGGGGCGGCGGCGAGGACCCATGCCGGCCGCCTGGGCGCCTGCCTCGCCGGGCTCCTCGCCGCCCCGGACGGGGTCGAGCGCTTCGCGGCGACCGAGCGCCGGGTCCTCGCCCTGCGGCTCGAGTTCTACGACCAGTTCCCGATCTGAGCCGGCCCCGTCAGTCGACGGTGCCGGCCGGGGCCTCGGCCGGCGCGACGACGGCCGGCTTGCCTGCGTACTGGGCGATGAACGCCTCGGTCGCGTCCCGGGCCTGGTCGTCCGGGCGCTGGTTGTGGGGCGACTTCATGAGGTAGGAGCTCGGCCCGTCGATCTGGCCGCCGAGACCGTGGTTGAGGGCGAGCTTGCAGCAGCGGACGGCGTCGATGACGATCCCGGCCGAGTTCGGCGAGTCCCAGACCTCGAGCTTCAACTCGAGGTTGAGGGGCACGTCGCCGAACGCCTGCCCCTCGACCCGGATGTGGGCCCACTTGCGGTCGGTCAGCCACGGCACGTAGTCGGACGGGCCGATGTAGACGTCCCCGGCCGGGAGCTCGTGGTCCATGATCGAGGTGACGGCGTTGGTCTTCGAGATCTTCTTCGACTCGAGCCGCTCCCGCTCGAGCATGTTGTAGAAGTCCATGTTCCCGCCGACGTTGAGCTGCGAGGTCCGGAGCATCTTCACGCCCCGGTCGGCGAACAGCCGGGCCAGGGTCCGGTGGACGATCGTCGCCCCGACCTGCGACTTGATGTCGTCACCGACGACCGGGAGGCCGGCCTTGCGGAAGCGCTTGTCCCAGTAGTCCTCGCGGGCGATGAAGACGGGGATGCAGTTGACGAAGCCGCACCCGGCGTCGAGGATCTGCTCGACGTACCACTTGGTCGCCTGCTCGGACCCGACCGGGAGGTAGGAGACGACGACGTCGGTGCGGGTCTCGCGGAGGATGTCGACGATGTCGGCCGTCGGTCCCGGGGCCTTCTCGATCTTCTCCTTGAGGTACTTGCCGAGGCCGTCGTGGGTCATCCCCCGGTGGACGGGGACGCCGAGCTCGGTCGGGACCTCGGCGAACTTGATCGTGTTGTTCTGCCCCGACCAGATCGCCTGGCCGAGATCCTTGCCGACCTTCTCCTTGTCGATGTCGAAGGCGGCCGTGAACTCGATGTCCCGGACGTGGTAGCCGCCCAGGTCGACGTGCATCAGGCCCGGAACCTGGAGGTCGGGGTCGGCGTCGCGGTAGTGGTGGACGCCCTGGACGAAGCTGTTGGCGCAGTTGCCGACGCCGATGATCGCGACCCGGACCTTGTCCGGTTGATGGCGCGCGGCGCCGTTGCTGCTGGAAGCCTTGCCGTTGGTCTTGCTCACGTTTGGGTGATCCCTTCTTGAATGCGTTGCCTTGAGCTACCCGGTGGCGGGCGTTCGATTACACCCGCGGGTGCCTCAGGTGGCGGCCGAGAGCGCCTTGCGGACGTGGAAGATCCGCTGACCGACGGTGATCGCGCTGAGCGCGGCCAGCACGTAGACGGCCGGCTCGAGCAGCTGGAAGTCCCCGAGCGAGGCGCCCCGGGCGAAGACGAGGCCGGCCGAGAGGATCACGACCCGGACCGCCCGGTTGGCGATCCCGACCTTGCACTCGACCCCGAGCGCCTCGGCCCGGGCGCGGGTGTAGGAGACCATCAGCGAGGCGAGGACGGCGATCACCACGGCCGCCGTCGCCGCCTGGTTCTGCTCGCGGACGAAGTTGACGGCGACCGCGGTCAGGACGATCCCCTCCTCGCAGCGGTCGAGGGTCGAGTCGAGGAAGGCGCCGAACGGCGTCCCCTTGCCCGACATCCGGGAGTAGCGGCCGTCGAGGGTGTCCATGATCGAGCCGATGATGAAGGCGACGCCCCCGAGGAAGAAGTACTCCTGCCAGACGAGCACGGCGGCGACCACGTTCAGGGCGAGGCCGGTCAGGGAGATCGCGTTCGGGGTCAGCCGGGACTCGATCAGCCGGCTGCGCATGATCTCGCGCGCGTCGCCCGAGCTCCGGGGCGGTCGCGGGCGCGGTGGGGCCTCGAGCGGGGTCACGTGAGGCTGACCGCCGGGGCCGTCCCGAAGTTCCAGGCGTGGGGCCGCAGCCGCCCGAGGCGGCTGGCGACGTACGCCGAGAGGGCCGCGGTCAGGGCGCCGAGGATCGCGTCGGCGAGGAAGTGGTTGGCGGTGGCCACCGTGACGAACGTGATGACGAATGGGTAGCAGACCCAGAAGACGCGTACCGCCCGGTGGCGGGCCAGGCGGGCCAGGGGCCAGCCGAGCATGAGCGCGAAGGCCACGTGCATCGACGGTATCGCCGCGTACGGGTTGAACAGGGCGTTGACCGACGCGGTCGTGGCCGGGACGCCGGTGAAGTCGGCGACCGAGTCGAAGAAGCCCCACTCCGGGAGGAAGCGGGGCGGGGCCGTCGGGAAGGCGACGTAGCCGACGAGGGCGATCGCCATGGCCACCATCACCATGTTCCGGACGAAGTAGAAGTGCCCGTTGTGGAACATGTAGAGGTACAGGAGGACCCCGATCAGGACCGAGCTCTGGGCGGTGACGTAGAGCCAGGCCGACGCCTCCATCAGCAGGTGGCTGCCCGAGGCCCAGGCCTGGACGCTCGGCTCGACGAAGAAGTGGAGCGTCCGCTCGACGCCGATCAGCTCCCGGGCGTGCTGGAAGGCGGCCGTCGTGCGCGAGTCGGCCACACCGCGCACCACGCGGTAGAGCATGTAGGCGCCGCCGAACAGCAGCAGCTGGCGGACGATGTCCAACCAACCGTGCGGCAGGATGCGCGCACGGAGGGAGCCGGGGCGGATCAGCATCGCAGGGTCGAGATCCTATCCTGCCCCGCCGGCGGGTCGGCCGCCGGCGGCCGGGGCGCAGCCGCCGCCGCCGCGCAGGCGCCGCACGAGGTCGAGCGAGGTGCCGACGCGGACGGTCCCCGGGCCCGGGGCGGTGACCGCGGTGAAGCCGCCCGGCGCCGGTCGGACGCAGCCTCCGCGGGGGGGGATCCAGTAGTCGGTGAAGCGCAGGCGCACGAGGCTCGTCCCCCCCCGGGCGAAACGGAGCGTGAACCCGCCGGGGCCGAGGGCGCTCAGGCGGGCCGGGGCGGAGGCGAGCGCCGGGGCCCCGGCGACCGCATAGACCCGCCAGTGGGCGAACCGGGCCACCGGGCGCAGGTAGCCCTGACCGGCTCCGATCAGCGCCGCCTCGGCCCGGGCCGAGTAGTCGAGCGGCACGTCCGGGAGGGCGACGTAGGCGACCGCGGTCGCCCGCAGCCAGGCGGCGTAGGCGGCGGCGCTCAGGCCCGGACGGTAGAAGAGGCCGTTCACGGCGATGTCGAGCTGGCGCTCCCAGCCCCGGGCGAGGGCGACGCGCGGGGCCAGCAGCGCGGCCTCCCAGTGCTCGCGGGTGAAGGGGACCTCGACCCGGCCGGGGCGGGTCGCGAGGAAGCGCGCGAGCGGCACGTAGTAGGACGTCCGGGTCGACGGGTCGCCGTCGGCGAGGATCACGTCGCGGATCGGGGCCTGGAGCTGCCAGTAGGCGAGCGGGAGCGCGAGGAGCGCGAGGGCCCGGCGGCGGTCGGGACCGAGGGCGGCGGCGGCGAGCGGGCCGGCGAAGAGCGCGCCGAGGCGCACGACGTTCCCGCCGACCGGCGTCGGCACGGCGAACGCGGCGACGCAGGCCGCGGCGTAGAGGGCGAGCCCGGGGCGCAGGGCCGGGGCGACGGCCGCGAGGACCAGGATCAGCGCGAGGGCCGGCCAGAAGCTCGACGCGGCGAACGGCTCGTATCCGGGGGTCGGGAAGGCGAGGGCGAGGAGGCCGGCCGGGACGAGGCCGGCCGCCGCCAGCGCCAGGCGGGCCGGACCGGATCGCCGGCCCGGGTCCGGCGCCCCGGCCAGGGCGGCGAGGGCGAGGAAGGCGCCGGTCAGGGGGCTGGCCAGGGCGCTGGCCGCGCCCAGGACGACCCCGGCCGCGCCGCAGGCCCGGCCCGGGCGGCGGACGGCGAGGAGGGCGGCGAGCCCGAGCGCCAGGCCGAGCGTGAAGGCGATCCGCCCCGAGCCGAGCGAGACGCCGATGCCCGCGGCGAACCAGAGCGCCGCGAGCGGCCGTTCGCGCCCGACGAGGCGGGCGAACAGGACCGCGGCCGCGATGGCGGCCACCGCTCCCAAAAGGCGGACTCCGAACGCCGCCCCCATCGGTCCGAGCAGGAGGCTGTAGCCCAGCGGGTGGTAGCCGGCGTACCACTGGGGGTCGTAGACGACGAAGCCGTGCCCGGCGAAGAGCCCGGCCCGGTAGACCGCGGTCGCGAGGTCGGCGCTCGGCGGCTGCCAGATCAGGTAGGCCACCGCGAGCGCGCCGGCGAGCGCCGGCCCGGCCCAGGCGGCAGCGGCGGGTCGGGCGCGGACTACGACTCGAGGAAGGCGACGACGCGCTCGACCAGCTCCGGGCGGTCGAGCCAGGGATAGTGGCCGGCGTCGGGGACGACCAGTACCTCGGCCTCGCCGCCCAGGGCCTCGGCGTACCGATCGGCGAACGACGGCGGGAAGTACCGGTCCCGCTCGCCCCAGACGATCAGGGTCGGGGCGTCGATCTCGCCGAGGCCGGCCCCGGCGGCGGCGAGGGCCTCGATTGAGGCGCTCCGATGGAGCCTCAGCATCGCCCGCTGGGTCCCGTAGTCGAAATGGTCGAGCACCGAGCGGAGGTGCTCCTCGGGCAGCGGCGTGACGTTGACCTCGCGGGCCAGCCGGCGGACGACCCGCTCGGTCATCGAGCCCATCGCGAGCTCGCCGACGGCCCGGGTCCGCCAGGCCCGGGCCAGGCGGTGCCATTCGTATCCGGGGAGGAGGGGGACGGCGTCGATGATCACCAGGCGGGAGATCCGCTCGGGGAAGCGCTGGGCGAAGGCGAGGCCGACGGCCCCGAGGTCGTGGACCACGAGGTTGATCCGGTCGACGTCGAGCAGGTCGAGGAAGCGCTCGATGAACCGGTCGTAGCCGTCGATCGAGTAGTCGAAGCTGTTCGGCTTGCCCGACCGGCCGAACCCCGGGAGGTCGGGGGCGATCCCGCCGCCGAGGGCGAGGAACGGCGTCCAGTCGTCGGCGCTCGCCGGGGCCCCGTGCACGTAGAGCGACGGGACCCCGTCGGACGCGGCGCTCCGCCAGAAGACCGGGAGGCCGTCGATCTGGGAGGTCTCCGACTCGTAGCTCGACGGGAGGCCGTCGAGCTCAGCCTGGTGTTCCTCGACGGCCGGCATCCCAGCGGCGAGGATAGCGGCGTGAAACCAGCCACGCGCACCGTCGCCGCCGGGGGTTGGACCCCGCCGACCCGGGCCCGGGTCCGCCGCGTCCGCGACCGGCTCCGCCGCCGCTACGGCCGCCCCGCCGCCCCTCCCCACCGGCGGCCGGTCGACGAGCTGATCCTCACCGTCCTCTCCCAGAGCACCAACGACCGCAACCGCGACGTCGCCTTCCAGCGCCTGCGGGAGCGCTTCCCGAGCTGGGAGGCCGCGCGCGACGCCCCGCTCTGCGAGGTCGAGGAGGCGATCCGCCCGGGCGGGATCTCCAAGGTCAAGTCGGCCCGCATCCAGGCGATCCTCCGGGCGATCGGCGACCCGCTGGACCTCGACTGGCTCGGCGACGCCCCGGTCCCCGCGGCCCGCGAGTACCTGTGTTCGCTCCCGGGGGTCGGGCGCAAGACCGCCGCCTGCGTGCTCCTCTTCAGCTTCGGCAGCCGCGACGTACCCGTCGACACCCACGTCTCGCGCGTGGCCACCCGCCTCGGCCTCCTGCGCCCGGGCGCCCCGTTCCCCGAGCTCCACGACGCGATGCTCGCGCTGACGCCCCCGGGCGCGGAGCTCGAGCTCCACCTGAACCTCCTGCGCCACGGCCGGCGCACCTGCCACGCCCGGTCGCCGGCGTGCGGGGAGTGCGAGCTCGCCCGGATGTGCCCGTCGGCGATTCTCCTCCGGCGCCCGAGCTCTCGAGGGCCGAAGGAGATCCCGCGGGGCGACCAGGAGCCTGGCTCTTGACCTCGGTCGCGTGAAGCGTCACCGTCACCCAACCCCTCTCAACTCGTCGCGTTCGAATTCGTCGAGCCAACCGAGGTTATGCAGGTGCTCGACCGTCGCACTCACGCTTGTCCCGAAGGCTGCGGCAAGCGTACGCACGGCTTCGGACGAATGGACCGGCCCGGTTAGCCGCTCTATTTTCGTCCTCACCCGGTCCGGGGGCATCAGGAACGCGGCGGCGAACGCGTCGGCTCGCTTTTCGACGTCGACCGGCGCCCACGGTCCGCTCGCTACAGCCAGCTTCCGGCCCGCCTGGCGATCGATCAGAAGGTGGCACAACTCATGCGCCAACGTGAAGCGCAAGCCCTCGGGGCTCTTGTTGAGAGGATGCGAATCGTTCGGGCAGATCGCAGCGCGATGCTGCGACCCGGCGACGGCCACACCGCGTATGCGAGCGTCAGTCAGCGCGACCGGCTCGACGCGAACCCCAAGCGCGGACAGGATCGTCTCGATCTTCACCCCTCCCGGCACGTCCTCGTCTATTGCGTGGTGCGCCTCCTCCGCGAGGTCATAGCCCTGCTCCCACGGCAGGCCGTCGCCGCCGCTCGAGGCCACAGCGTCCACCAAACGGCTGAGCTCGGAGGAGTCGCCGCGCTCGTCGAAGAGATTCACCAGGAGCCGCGCCAGCTGGCGCGCGTCGCCAGCGGAGACGGTCGGGCTGACCGACCCGAAGAGCAGAACCGCATGAGAGGACCCCCGGAGAACTAGACCCGACCCGGTCGGGATCAGGGTGGCCTTTCGGACGGCGGCTGATGTCCCCGCGAACAGCCGCTTGACGGCTTCCCAAGAATCAGGTGCGGCTGATCCCTCGACCTGGATATCGAATAGCCAATCCAGGCGTGAGGGCCGTTGCTTGGCGGGCTTGTTCAGCTCGCTCGTCGCTCGGGCGAGAGCCGCCAGTCGGGGGGAGTCCGGTACCCAACCGCGAAGCTGGGCGACGGCATCGCGCAAGACGAGGAACAACGGGCGGGCCACGTCCTCTGGATCCAGCAGCGCCCGCCCTTGGGGTATCAGGAACGCGTAGTCCTCGGGAGCTCCCGTCGGGGTCTGGTCTGACCAGGAGACCTCGATCCGGTCTCCCAGGCGCCTGACGAAGACCTCCGGGAAGAGTCCCCCGTCGCGGGCGGCGTGCAGAGCGTGCCGCTCCCGCCATGAGTACCAGGCGTCCTCATGTTCCCGAGCCGAGTCTGGAGCGAGGCCAGGCGGAGGAAACCGGGTCCTGTAGAGGGACTCGATCGCGTCTACCCCAGCATTGCGCACAGGCAGGCGCTCCTCGTGGAGAAACGCGTTCCACGAATTGGCGAGCCATTCGAGCAGCGGCAGCAGATACCAATGGACGGCGTCGAGGGTCTCGCCTGCCTCAACGTGTGCACAGAGGTTGATCCCGTTGACCCAGATCTCGAGCGCGCCCCAGCTCGCCTCCACGTCGGCGGCCAGCGCGATCGCTGAGTCGTCCTCGTGAAAGCCCATGCGCACCGCAAAGACGCTGGTATTCCCAGCCAGCAGCTCCCAACGCGTGCTCATCGACCGGGCTCGTGGCGCCAGTACTGCCTGATGGACCGCCTGGTCACCCCATTGTCGCGGATGAGGTCGGCTCGAACCTTGGGCGGTACCTCTTCCCAACCTACGGGGTAGCCGTGCCAGGTCCCCGGTTGATGCTCCTGGGCGCAGAACGCGCGTGCTCCGTCGGAGGCATATCGCTTGGTGTTGTGAGGCACGCTCCCTCGCAGGAGCCGCTGGGCGCTCCCGAGGTCAAGCGACGCTGGGCAGAGCGACCCGCGCTTTTTTCCGCGCTGCCACGGCTTCTTATGCTTGTCGTCGGGCTCGTAGCGCGTAATCGGACTTTCTGGCCCGATCATGCCAGTGTCGCCGACTCCCGGCGCGCACCTATCCGTTTCCCGGCTGCGCTCGTCGCTGACGGTCACCACTCAATCGGCGCTGCGCGACGATCTGTTGCCGCTCGACGACTCGGTTTGGCGGGGCCGTCTGCCCGTGGCTCTCGCAGATCACGCTGGTGTGCCGCGCCAAGTCAGACGCGAACCCCGGACGAGCGGCGCCGGCGCTCGCCCCCTCAGGCGCCAACCCGAGCCGCTTTGGGCCGGGCAGCCCCGGCCGGCCGGGCGAGCTTGGCCCGCTGCTGCTCGCGGTCGGGGAGCACGACGTCCCAGGCCAGGCCGAGCTTGGCGAAGATCTGGATCAGCCAGCCCGACGGGTCGAGCTCGTACCAGCGCAGGCCGTGGCGGGCCGACCGGGGGAAGGCGTGGTGGTTGTGATGCCAGGCCTCGCCGAGGGTCGGGAGGGCCAGCCAGAACACGTTGGTCGACTGGTCGTCGGTCTCGAACCGGCGCGAGCCGAAGAAGTGGCAGACCGAGTTGACGCTCCAGGTCGCGTGGTGCATGAGGAAGATCCGCACGAGGCCGCCCCACAGGAGCCCCTCGACGCCGCCCTTGAGCGTCCCGCTGAGGGCGAAACCGGCCAGGAACGGCACGCTCAGGCTGGCCAGGGTGAGGAGCAGGAAGTTCCTGTGGATCCAGCGGAGTCCGGGATCCTTGAGCAGATCCGGGCAGAAGCGGCGCTTCTGCGCCATCCCGTTGTTCTCCCACAGCCAGCCGACGTGGGCGTGCCAGAGGCCGCGCACCATGCCCCCGAGGCCGGCGCCCTGCCCGGCGTGCGGCGAGTGCGGATCGCCCTCCTCGTCGGTGAAGGCGTGGTGCTTGCGGTGGTCGGCGACCCAGTCGAGGACCGGGCCCTGGACGGAGAACGAGCCCATCGTGGCCAGGAGGTAGCGCAGCGGCCGGTAGGTCTCGAAGGCGCGGTGGGTGAGCAGGCGATGGAAGCCGACGGTCACGCCGAAGGCGCTGAAGACGTACATCGCCGCGAAGATCGCGACGTCGCGCGGCCCGAACCAGTCGCCCCAGGCGAGGTAGGCGGCGACGATCACGCCGAGGAACGGGATGACCACGGCGGAGATGTTGATGTTCCGAGCAGCTCTTGTCATGGGGTTAACCGTAGACGCACAAACTCCCTCATTTCTTGGCATGATGTCCACTCATGGAGCGCAGTTTTGGCAAGATCGAACAAGATCTCGTCTCCACGCAGCCCTGGCAGGCCCTCGACCCCGCCCTCAGCGCGATCCTCCTCCCCGAGCTCGCCAGCCTGGCCGAGGAGATCGCCGCCGGGATCCGAACCCACATCCCCGAGTACCGGCGGGCGATGCAGGGCGTCTTCGCCTCGACCGTGCGCAAGGCGATCGAGGAGGCTCTGCGCCAGTTCGTCGAGCAGATGGGGCGACCGGCTCCCGAGACCGCCGCCCGCCCCGGACGCAGCGTCTACGTCGAGCTCGGCCGGGGCGAGCTCCGGGCCGGTCGCGGGCTCGACGCCCTCCAGGCCGCCTACCGACTCGGGGCCCGGATCGCCTGGCGGCGCCTGGCCAGCGTCGCCGCCCGGGGCGGCGAGGTCGATCCCGAGCAGCTGTCCCTCCTCGCCGAGTCGATCTTCGCCTACATCGACGAGCTCTCGGCCGAGTCGATCGAGGGCTACGCCCGCGAGCAGGCCGCCCGAGCCGGTGAGCGCCAGGGGCGCCGCCAGCGCCTGATCCGCCTGCTCGTCGACGGGGCCCCGGCCGACGAGCTCGAGCCGGCCGCGCAGGCGGCCGGCTGGCGGCTCCCGCGCAGCCTCGCCGTGCTCGCCTGCGACTTCTTCGACGCCGATCGCCTCGCCGCCCGGGTCGGCCACGGATCGGTGGCCGCGCCCCTCGCCGGCTGCTGCTGCCTGCTCCTCCCCGACCCCGACGCCCCCGGTCGCCGCCCGGCCGTGGCCGCCGCGCTCCGGCGGACGACCGCCGCGATCGGTCCGACGGTCGCCCCCGGCGAGGCCGGACGGAGCTTCGCCCGGGCCCGGGCCTGCCTGCGCCTCCAGGCGACCGGGACCCTCCCGGCCGGCGGCCTGGTGGTCGCCGAGGATCAGCTGGCGACCCTGATCCTCCACACCGACCCCGCCCTCCTCGCCGAGCTGTCCGCCCGCTGCCTGGCCCCGCTGGCCGAGCTGACGCCGAACGCCGCCGAGCGCCTGCGCGACACCCTGCGCGAGTGGCTGCGCTGGCAGGGCAGCGTGCCCGAGGTCGCCGCCGCCCTCCACGTCCACCCGCAGACCGTCCGCTACCGGCTGACCCGCCTGCGCGAGCTGTTCGGCCCGGCGCTCGATGACCCCGACGCCCGCTTCGAGCTCGCCCTGGCCACCCGGGCCGGGTGACGCCGCTCAGACGGGGAGCGCCATGATCAGGATCGAGTGGAGGGCCCCGTCGCCGCGGCGGTAGTGGTCGCGGCGCAGCCCCTCGACGGCGAACCCGGCCCGGGCGTAGAGGGCGATCGCCCGGGCGTTGCCCGGCCAGACCTCGAGCTCGATCTTGTGGAGGTCGGCCGCGCGGGCGTGGTCGACGGCCGTGGCCAGGAGCGCTCGTCCCCCGCCCCGGCCGCGGGCGGCCCCGACGATCCACATCCCGAGCGAGGCGACCCCCGCCGCCGCCGTCGGGTGGAGGCCCGCGCACCCGACCGCCGGGCGGGCGCCGTCGTCGAGCACCCAGAGCTCGTGGGCCGCCGAGACGGTAGCCGTATGGATTCGCAGGGCCGCGTCGGCCACGTCGACCGGCGCCTCGGCCGCGAGGAACATCCCCTCCGCGGCGACCTCGGCCAACCCGGCGGCGAGGGCGTCGACGTCATCGAGGGTCGCCGGGCGGACCAGCACGCACCGAGGATAGG
>CAWFQO010000061.1:0-17149 GCA_963817865.1 uncultured Solirubrobacterales bacterium
CTGCCCCTCGCCAAGGTCTAGGCGCAGGCGCGCGGTCCTCGGGCCCACGCTTACAGTGTAGTGACAAATAAGCGACGCGGACGTGTCGCTTGACACAACACCAGGTGCCGTGTAGACCTGCGTCGGAAGCGGTGGTCATCTGGTGGTCTGCGGGCTCGGAGCCGGAGACCCTGACGGGGGTGAGTGTCTCGTGCGTCGATTGCTCGTCACAGTGCTCGCAGCGCTCGTCGTGGCCGGCGTCGGCGCACGGGCAGCCGAGGCATCGCCCCAGAGCAGCAAGAACGTCGCCATCATCAACGGCGGTGGCGCGTCCTCCGCCGGCACGCTGCCCACGTCGGGGACGGTCGCCGGGACGGCGGCCGACGACTTCACGACGTTCAACTTCACGACGCTCGGCGGCGACGCGATCGACACCGCGACCCTCGCCGCCTACGACACCGTCGTCCTCAACCAGGTGTTCACCTCCGACTTGTCGGCGGCCCAGGAGAAGGTCCTCTCGGACTTCGTGGTCGCCGGCGGCAAGCTCGTCATCCACGACGCCGACGGCACGACGGGCAACGACTACTCGTGGTTGCCCGTGCCCGCCCACACCGGCGAATCGTGTCAGAACTGCGGCAAGACCAACGGTTCCGTGGTGGTCGCCGAGCAGGCCAACAACCTGGTCAGCGGCGACCCGGCGTCGCCGTACTACGTCGATCTGAGCGAGCTGCCCGGCAACACCGACGCGGCCGGCGACGCCAACGTGATCAAGACCCAGGATCCCCGCTGGAACATCGACATGGCGGTGACGAACGACAACGATGTCGGCGGCCACGTCGGCGGGTACGCGACCGACGGCGGACTGATCATCTTCAACGGCCTCGACACCGACCAGATCGGCAGTCCTGAGCCCTCGGGCCACGATTGGCTGGCCAAGCTCTGGTACCAGGAGCTCGCGCTGCCCTGGGACCCCGACACCCTTCCCCACTCCAACCCGGCCGTCGGCCCCGGGATCTGCGGCGGGGAGAGCGTCGTGGTCGGCGTGGTGACCGTGTGCGCCAACTCGATCACCGGCGCCGGAGGAGGGGCGAGCACCCAGCTCGAGGCGACCGGCGGCGTGACGCTCGACGGCGGCGTCACCGTCGGCGACGGGCCGATCGAGATCGACACGGCGACGAACACGATCACGACGCAAAGCCCGGCGGCCGTCGCCGTCTCGCGCCCGAGCGGCCCGGTTGCGCTCGGGAGCTTCGGGTTCACGATCGCCGGGGCGGCGACCACCGACCCGACGTCCGGTCTGACCAACCTGGCCCGGGTCACCGTCAACTCCGTCAGCTTCGGCCCGCTCGGGGCGCTCCGCGTCGGCGGCCTGCCATTCAGCCTCCCCGGCGTGGACGGGACGGCGCTCTATCTGGACGCCCAGAAGGGTGGCGGCCTCGTCGGGACGGCCCAGATCTCCCTGCCCCTGTTCGGGGGACTGGCGCCGGCCGGCTCGGGGACCATCGGCTTCTACAGCACGACCGGCCGGCCGGTGATCCTCCTCGGCGGCAAGCTCACCCTCGGGAAGGTCCAGTTCGGCGGCGGCTGGTCCTTCGACGGGCTCGTGCTGACCTATCAGGAGCCGACCGACACGTGGACGGCCTCGGGCGGGCTGACCGTCCCCCTGGCGTCGCTCCAGGCGTCGGGCAGCGTCGTCGGCGGTCGGCTCGACTCGATCAGCCTGAACGTCGGCGGCCAGACCGTGCCGCTCGCCGACTCGGGCTTCTTCTTCACCGACTTCGGCGGTAGCGCCGACGGGCTCGCATCCGGACCGTTGCGGCTCTCGGCCAGCACCGCCGGGTTCTGGGGCGCGCCCAAGGCCCCGGTCGAGCCGTTCTACCTCGACAGCGCGAAGCTCACGGTCGACTTCTCCGGCTCGGCAACGATCGACGGCGCCGTGAGCTTCGTGCTCAAGGACAAGAGCCCCGTCTCGGGGACGCTTCACCTGAAACTGGGCGTCAACCCGTTCGTGGCGACGGGCAACGTCGTGGTCGACGGGAAGCTCCCGACGATCAAGCTGCACGTGGCCGCCGGGGCGGGGTTCACGGCGCGCCATTTCACCCTCGACGGCAAGGGGACGCTGAGCGTCGACAACCTGACTGGGAGCGGCGAGGAGGTGCTGTCCGACGCCGGCCTGGGCGCGAGCGGGCAGCTCTGCTTCCACACGATCGTCCACACGTTCTGCCAGCAGATGGGGTTCGCTCTGACCTGGACCCAGGCCCACGCCCTCCTGGGCGGCGACCTCCGCCCCCTGGGCAGTGTCTTCGGCGCCGACCCGCAGCGCCTGATCACGGTGAAGACGTCCGCCGCCGGATCGTCGAGCGCCGTGACTGTCCCGGCCGGGCGCAGCCTGCTCGCCCTGACCTTCACCGACCCGACCGGACCGCCCGAGGTCGCGCTCGTCGATCCGCACGGAAATACATACAGCTCGGCCAAGCCGCCCGGCAACATGCTGGTCGGCCGCCAGCCGGAGTTCAATCTGACGTCGGTGACGATCCTCCACCCGGTCGCCGGCACCTGGCACGTCCGCTCGACGTCCAGCGGTCCGGTGCAGCTGGCGGCCCAGACGATCCGCCCGCTCAAGCTGATCCGGACCTTCCCGGTCCGCCCGGCGACCTCGTCGCGCCACCCACTGACGGCGGGCAAGGTCGTGACGCTCCGCTGGTCCTCGACCGGTCTGCCGGCCGGGGTTCAGGTCGCGATCCTCGACAGCCCGCACCCCGGCCAGATCAGTACCGGCCGGCTGCTTGCGACCCTGGCCGGCGGGTCGGGGAGCCTCCGGGTCGGGACGGGCCGCCTGACGGCCGGAGGCAACTACTTCGCGCTCGTCGCCCGGGCCGGGGGCGTCACGTTCCAGCGCATCGCGTTCAGCGGATCGGCCTGGCGCCGCTGACCGCTCGGTCGGCGCGGCTTCGGACCAGCCGGCCGGGTCGGGCGGGGATGCGGTCGAAGACGGGCGTCGTGAGCCCGACCTGGGGGCGGCGCGGCCGGGGCCCGCGCCGGGCCTCGCCGCTCACCCGCTGGGCGTCCTTGGTCGCCGCGAGCGTCGGCCTCGCCACGGTGGCGCCGACGACGGCCTGGGCGCCGGCGCGACTCCCGCAGCCGCCGGCCGGGGGACCGGCTCGACTCGCGCAGCCGCCGGCCGGGGCGCCGGCGCGACTGGCGCAGGCGCCGGATATCGGCGTGTCGATCGAGCCGGGGGCGACCGGATTCCTGAGCATCGTCGTGCGGGGTCCGGTCGGTGCGACGCTGGCGGTTGTCGAGGTCGAACCCACCGGGCGCCCGCCCGTCCCCGTGGCCACGGTGATCCTCCGCCAGACGACCGTGCTCCTTCGGAATGCCGTGCCCTGGAGCTGCACGGACCTCGAGCCGACGATCGAGGCCATCGAGGCGACGCCGTACGGCGGCGTCCCGCCGGCGCAGGCGACGACGCGGACGCCGTCCTGCGCCCAGCGCCTGTCGGTGGCCGTCGGGCCGAGACGTCTGCGCGCCGGGTATCCGGCCGCGATCCAGGTCTCGGACGCCTGGGGCCGGGGCGACCTGCGCGTCCGTGGGTGCCTCGCCGGCGGCTGCCTGACCCGGACGCTCCGAGCGGGCCGGCCGGCAGCGTTCCCCTTGCGGCCACGCTTCGCCGGCCGGGCCCGGCTGACCGTCTCGGATGCGTACGAGCAGATCGACCGGCGCGTGTTGGTGCGGGGCGGCCGGCCGGTCCTCCTCGCCACCGGCGACTCCGAGATGCAGGTCCTCGACGACATCCTCGGGACCGATCTCGCCGGACCGGGCGGCGCCCGCGTCGTCGGGGACGCCAGGCAGAGCACGGCCATCACCTCGCCGTCGTTCTTCGACTGGCCGGCCCACGCCGGCCAGCAGGTCGCCAGCCTCCATCCCGATGTCGTCGCGATGTTCCTCGGCGGAAACGAGGGCTTCGCGATCGGCGGGGCGGCCTGCTGCGGGCCGGCCTGGTCGCGCCGGTACGCCGGTCTCGTCGCGTCGATGATGAGCGTCTACCGTCAGGGTGGGGCGGCCGACGTCTACTGGTTCCTGATCCCGACGCCGAGCGCCCCGGCCTTCGTCAGCCTCGTCCACGCCGTCGACCTCGGGATCAGCCTGGCGGCCGGCCGGTTCGCGACCGGGGTGCACGTATTCGACCTGCGGCCGGTGTTCTCCCCGGCCGGCCGCTACATCGACAGCCTCGCCTACCGGGGGCAGACGATCGTCGTCCACGAGTCCGATGGGTTCCACCTGTCCGGGGCGGCCGACGTGATCCTCGCGCGGCTGTTCGCCGGCCGCCTGCGCGACGACGGGGTCCTTTAGTCCCCGCCGCCCGCGGGTCTCGCCGGGGTGGGGGGCGGGACCCGGGGTCGCCGGCGCCCGGCTTTCGCCTGACGGCGGGGGCGTCGGGCGAGCTCAGCCGGGCATGGGGGCGCCCGCCTCGGTGAACGCCGGGGGCGAGTAGACTTGGCCGGGCGTGCCGCCGATGGCCAGCACCTGGACCGGCTCGTCGGCCGTGGTGATCTTGCGGGTCACGCCGGGGCCGACCCGGACGAAGGTCCCCGGCTCGAGGCGGTAGGTCTCCCCGCCCGCGTGGAGGGTCGCCGAGCCCGACAGCGCGGTGTAGACCTCCTCCTGGCCGTCGGCCGTGTGGTCGTGCTCGGGGAAGTGCTCGAACGCCGGCGGGAAGTTCTCGACCTGCATTCCGAACGCGCTCACCCCGAGGCTGGCCCGGGCGCGGCAGAACCCGCCTCCGTTGGGGGAGTCGAACTCGTCGACGCGCTTGATCGTGACATCGGACATCGTGTGCCTCCTGGGCTTGGTTTCGGAGATGAGCCTTCGTCGAGTCAGACGAACGGCGGCGGGCGAAAAGACACGGCGCCTCAGCCGGCGGCCCGGGCGACCACGGCCCGGACGTCGCGGGCGGCGATCCGCGCGGCGCCGCGGTCGAGGGCGTGGCCGGCGGCGGCGTGGGCGAGCTTCAGCACCGAGCGCAGATCGCGGTCGCGCTCGTGGTAGAGGACCTGGAGCTCCTCGACGGCGACCGGGTCGATGACCGCGTCGAGGCGCGAGTCGAGGCCGTCGCGCTCGAGGCGCCGCTCGAGGATCCGGGCCAGGGCCGGGGCGTCGGCGTCGGCGGGGAGCTCGGCGACGCCGATCCTGGCCATGGCCAGGCGCTCGATCACCTCCCGCACCCGGGGGACGTCCTCGAAGCGGGGGTGCATGGCCACGACGAGGTCGACCGGGAGCTCGCCGAGGGCGCGGACGCCGTGGTGGTAGAGGTGCTCGACCGAGACCTCGTCGAGCCGGCCGTCCGGGCCGGGCCCGACGAACTTCTCGGTGTCGTCGATGACGAGGACCGGGCGGTAGCCGGCGGCCACGACCTGGCCGAGCACGTCCTCGAGGTCATGGCGGACCTGAGCGGCGTTCTGGCCGAACTCGGCCGTCTCGTAGGCCTGGCGGATGGTCGCCGCGTAGCTGACGACCGGCGCGCTCAGGCCGGCCCGGTGCTCGACCTGCGTCCCCTCCTGGGTGCGCGCGTCGGCCGCCCCGGCCCGCAGGACGCCGGCGTCGACGTTCGAGAACCGGTGGCCCTCGACGGCGATCGTCTCGAGCACCATCTTCATCACCGCCTCCGGGCTGTCCAGGCGCTCGGGGCGATCGCCGACGCGGAGGATCAGGACCTCGTGGTGGACGGCGAGCTCCCGCCGGGCGAGGTCGGCGACGACGCGGAGGATCAGGCTCGTCTTCCCGGCCCCGCTCGGTCCGACGACGTGGATGCGCTGCGGCGCCGGGGCGACGCTCAGCGCCGCCATCAGGTCGACCTCCGGCCGGTCCCCGCCCGGCGGTCCGAGCTCGCCCGACCCGACGTAGACCCGGGTCCGGCGCTCGTCGCTCGTCGCGTCGTCGAAGACGTGCCCGTCGCTGATCTCCCGGAGGCTCATCGGGGCGGCGGCGTCGGGTCGAGCTCGTAGAGCTTGCGCGGGCGGCCGGGGCGGTCGCTTCGCTCCGGGATCGACCGGACGACCCCGTGCTCCTCGAGGTTCGCGAGGATCCGCTGGGCGTAGGGGCGCGACCAGGAGAGGCGCCCGAGCAGGTCGGGGTCGTGGGCGCTGACCGGGCGCCCGAGGTCCTGGAGCTCGGCGGCGGCCAGGGCCTCGCTGCGGCCGAGCGCCGCCGCCCGGGCGAGCTGGGCCTCCGCGGCCGCCCCGGCGCCCCCCCGGTCGGGCTCGAGCGCCTCCCGGGCGGCGCGGATCACCTGGCGGGGATGGGCGGGGGCGAGCGGTCGGGTGCGGTCGAGGCGGGCGAGCTCGTCGGGGGCGAGCCCGAGGCGCAGGAGACGCCCGATCTCCTCGTCGCCGAGCGGCGGGATCTCGACCACCGCCGACCAGAAGGCGTCGGCCGGGGGGGTCCGCAGGGGGGCCGAGTCACGCGGCCGCGCGGCGACCGCCCAGGCGTGGCCGAGGCCCCAGAGCTCGTCGCGCAGGCGGCCGAAGAGGTCGTAGCCTGCGTCCGGATCGACGAGCCCGTCGACCAGGATCACCGCCGGCGGGTCGCGGCGCAGCCGCCGGACGGCCCGCAGGAGCCCGGGACCGCCGCTGCCGGGTCGCTCCCCGGCCGGGTCGCCCCGGTCGTCGTGCTCGCCGCCGAGCGCGCCGCGGACGAGCTCGAGCAGGCCGGCGGCGTCGTCGGCCAGCCCGGCGTTGACGATCACCGCCGGTCGCTCGGGGCGGGCGAGCCCGGCGGCGGCCTTGCGCAGGACGGTGCTCTTGCCGGATCCGGCCTCGCCGAGGAGGAGGACGTTCCCGCCGGCGGCCAGCGGCTCGACCACCCGCCGCTCGAGGTCGGGCCGGTCGAGGTAGAGGGCGGCGTCGAGGCCGTCGACGAGGAGGGGCCGATCGCGGAAGCGCATTGGGGATAAAGTATCTGATACTTAGTTGTGTTTGGCAACCTGGCGGTCGGGGGCGCCGGCCTGACCGACCCGGTCGCTACCTTGACAGGGTGGAGTCAGTCATCGCCGCCTTCGCCCGCGCGGCCGCCGGCGACCCGGCCGCCCTGGCCGACGCCCGCGCCCGGTGGAGCCGAGTGCCGGCCGTCGAGCGCGCCCTCCTCGCCGAGCTCGGCCGCCACCTGGCCGGGCTCGAGGCGCCGTCGCCCGGCCTGAGCCGGGTCCTCGAAGCCCTCGCCGCCGGCGATCTCGACCGAGCCCGCCGGGCGACCGGCGCCCTCTCGCCGGCCGAGCGCGACCTCGTCGCGCCGATCGGCCGCCATCTGGCCGCCCCCGCCCCGCCGGAGCCCGACGAGGAGGAGGCGGCCTGGCTGGCCGCCCAGGAGGGCCTCGCGGCCGACGACGATCCCTACGAGGGCTACGACTTCGCCGGTGAGGTCGCCCGCGAGGCGGCGCTCGAGCGCCCCCGGTCGACGGGGATCCGCTCCGACCGGACGCCGGAGGAGCTCCTCGCCCTGATGGGGTTGGCCTCGTTCCGCCCGAGCCAGCGCGAGGCCGTCCAGTCGGCCCTCGACGGCCGCGACAGCCTCGTCGTCATGCCGACCGGCGGCGGCAAGAGCCTCTGCTACCAGCTCCCGGCCCTGGCCGGCGACGCCCTTACCGTCGTCGTCAGCCCGCTGATCGCCCTGATCTCAGACCAGCACGGGCGCCTCCGGGCGGCCGGCCACCGGTCGGTCATGCTCGCCTCGAACCTCGGCGCCGAGCAGAACCGGGCCGGCCTCGAGGAGATCCGCTCCGGGGCGGCCCAGATCGTCTTCTGCGCCCCGGAGCGCTTCGCGAGCCGGGCCCTGCGGGCCGCCCTGCTCGAGCGGGACATCGGCCTCTTCGTCGTCGACGAGGCCCACTGCGTCAGCGAGTGGGGCCACGACTTCCGTCCCGACTACCTGCGGCTGCGGCCGGTGATCGACCTCCTCGGCCGCCCGCCGGTGATGGCCTGCACGGCGACCGCCACCCCCCGGGTCGCCGAGGAGATCGCCGCCCGCCTCGGCCTGCGCGACCCTTTGATCGTCCGTCGCGGCTTCGACCGGCCGAACATCAGCTTCGACGTGATCGCCCTCGGCGGGGACGGGGCCGTCGCGCGCAAGCGGGCGATCCTCCTCGCCGGCCTCGCCGACCCGGCCAACCGGCCGGCGATCGTCTACTGCGGGACGCGCAAGGACACCGAGCAGGTCGCCGCCCTCGTCACCGGCCAGGGCATCCCGGCCAGCGCCTACCACGCCGGGATGGACGCCGCCGCCCGCGACCGCAGCCAGGCGGCGTTCATGGACGGGACGGCCGCGGTCGTCGTCGCGACCAACGCCTTCGGCCAGGGCATCGACAAGCAGGACATCCGCAGCGTCTGGCACTGGGCGCTCCCGTCGAGCGTCGAGGGCTACTACCAGGAGGCCGGGCGGGCCGGGCGCGACGGGGCCCCGGCCCGGGCCGTGCTCCTGGCCATGCGCGGCGACCTCGGCCGGTTGATCCAGTTCATCAAGAACTCGGAGATGACCGTGGCCGACGTCGAGGCGGTCGTCGCCCGCCTGCGCCGCCAGACGCAGGACGGCGTGGCGATCGTCGATCCGCGCGCCCAGGACGACCGCGACCGGATCGCCCTCGCCGTGGCCGAGCGGGCCGGGACGGTGGTCCTCGCCCCGGCCCCGGGCGGGCGCCTGGCCGCGACCATCACCGGCCGCCTCGACGCCTACGCGGCCCGGGCGGTCTGCCGGGAGGCGACCAACCGGCGGTGGACCGCCTACCAGTCGCTCAAGCGCTTCGCCGACAGCCGCGACGTCTGCCGCCGCCGCCAGCTCCTCGACCACTTCGGGGACGACACCCCGACCGCCCCGGACGGGCGCTGCTGCGACGTCTGCTCGCCGATCGACTGGATCGACCTCGACGCGATCCGGGCCGCCCCGCGCGCCCGGTCGTCCGGCGCGGCCCCGAAGGCGCCCACCGGCCCGCCGGTCGACGTGGCCGAGTTCGACGCGCTCAAGCGCTGGCGCTACGAGCGGGCCGAGGGCAAGCCGGCCTACACGGTCGCGGCCAACGCCACGCTCGAGGAGGTCCTGCGCCAGCGCCCGGCATCCGCCGACGAGCTCCTGGCCATCCGCGGGATCGGGCCGGCCTTCGTCGAGAAGCACGGCGACGATCTCCTCGGCGTGCTCGCCCGGCTCTGAGCCGCGGCCCCGGACGGCGGGGCACGCGACAGCCGGCTACGGCGTCGTCGTCGGCGGAGGAGGAGCAGGTACCGCACCCGTCGGCGAGACCGGCTGATTCATGGTGCTGCCGTCCTTCAAGTGGAGCGTGAAGCTCGCGGTTCCCGGCGGCAATGCGTACGCCTGGCCTGACTGCTGAACGCCGGCGATCGGGCTTCCCGTGGAATCGACGGCCGCCACGGTCGCACCGTCGGGAAGGATGCCCCGGGCGGTCGGCGGATCGCCGTTCACAGGTACGAGCACGAGGTAGATGCCTTGCCTCGCGATGCCCTTGGGACCGTCGGTGGGCCCGCAGCCGCCACCCCCGCTGGCGTCGAGAAGGCAGGCGCCCGAGGAGCCAGGGAGGAGCCAGACGGGCGCGCCGCCCGGTCTCCCGGCGAGGCGAGTCAGCGCCGGGTTGACACCAAATCGGCTGCCCACGCCGCGAGGCATCGTCGATGTCTCGGGTGTCGACTGTGCGAACGTGGCATCGCTGCTCGTAGTCGCTATCGCGGCCGACGCGACGCTGCCCGAAGCCACAGTCGCCCGCGCGGCCCTTGTGCCGGAGCCGGTTGGTGACCTACAACGTGGTCACCGAATCACAACGGCGAGGAGTGTGCGGGCCGCGGTGTGATCGTCGACGCCATGCGGCACCCCGGTATCGTCCGGCCGCGTGACCGAGCCCCTTCCGATCGGCGTACTCGCCTCGGGGACGGGCACGAACCTCCAGGCCCTGATCGACCAGGTCCACGGCCACGAGGCGCGGATCGTCGGCGTCGCCTCGAACCGTCCCGACGCGCCCGCCCTGGACAGGGCCGAGCGTGCGGGCATCGATCGGGAGGCGTTCCCGCTCCGATCCGGCGAGGACCGCTCCCAGAGAGACGAGCGGATGGCCGGGTGGCTGCTCGCCCGCCGGGCCCGGCTGATCGTGCTCGCCGGCTATATGCAGCTCCTCGGTCCGAGCTTCCTCGACCGCTTCCCCGACGCGGTGATCAACGTCCACCCCTCGCTGCTGCCCGCCTTCCCCGGCCTCGGGGCGATCGAGCAGGCGCTGGCCTACGGGGCCCGTGTGTTCGGGGTCAGCGTCCACTTCGTCGACGGCGGAATCGACACCGGGCCCCTGATCCTCCAGGAGGCGATCGCCCTCCCCGAGGCCCGCGACCCCGGCGACGTGGTGGCCGCGCTGCGCCCGCTCGAGCACGCCCTTCTCCCCGAGGCGGTCCGGCTCTACGCCCGCGGGGCGCTCCGCCGGGATCCGGCGAACCCGCGCCGGATCCTCGTTCTGCCCCCGGATCGGTGAGCCCGGCTCGTATATGCTCGGGTCGCCGTGGCCCCTGCCGACGCGACGCCCGCCAAGCCCGACCACACGACCGCGCCGGGCATGGTTCGCATCCGCCGGGCGCTCCTCTCGGTCTCCGACAAGCGGGGGATCGTCGACTTCGCCCGCGGGCTCTCCGCGCTCGGGGTCGAGATCGTCTCGACCGGGGGGACGGCGCGCGAGCTCGACACGGCCGGGGTCCCCGTCCGGGCGATCGACGACTTCACCGGCTTCCCGGAGATCATGGACGGGCGGGTCAAGACCCTCCACCCCCGGCTCTACGCCGGCCTCCTCGCCGTCCGCGAGAACCCCGAGCACATGGAGGCGGCCGCCGAGCAGGAGATCGAGTTCGTCGACCTGGTCTGCGTCAACCTCTACCCGTTCGAGCGGACCGTCGCCCGTCGGGCCGTCCCCGACGACGAGGTGATCGAGAACATCGACATCGGCGGGCCGACGATGATCCGCGCGGCGGCCAAGAACCACGCCTACGCGGCGGCGGTCGTCCGGCCCGAGAGCTACGACGCCCTGCTCGACGAGCTCCGCCTGGGCGACGGCCTCCTGTCGATGGCCACGCGCGAGAGCCTCGCCGCCGAGGCGTTCGCCTACACCGCCCGCTACGAGACGGCGATCGCCCGGTGGTTCGCCGAGAAGGGCGAGGACTTCCCGTCCCTGCGGGTCTCGGCCTACGAGAAGGTGGTCGACCTCCCCTACGGCGAGAATCCCCACCAGCGGGCCGCCTACTACCGCCAGATCGGCGCCCGGGCCCACCTCCTCTCGATGGTCCGCCAGCATCAGGGCAAGCAGCTGTCCTACAACAACCTCCTCGACCTCGACGCCGTCCGCCTCCTGATCGGCGAGTTCGACCGGACGAGCTGCGCGATCGTCAAGCACAACAACCCGTGCGGCTGCGCCTTCGGCGAGACCGGGCTCGACGCCTACACCCGGGCGTTCGAGTCCGACCCGCTGAGCGCGTTCGGCGGGGTCATCGCGTTCAACACCGGGGTCGACGGCGAGCTCGCCCGGGCCCTCGGCCGGCAGTTTCTCGAGCTGGTGGTCGCCCCGTCGTTCACCGAGGAGGCGCTCGAGACGTTCGCGGCGAAGCCGAACGTCCGGGTCCTCGAGAGCATCGAGCGCCGGCGGGACCCCGCGGCGCCCGAGGTCCGCCAGGTGATGGGCGGCCTCCTCGTCCAGGACCGGGACATCGTGCTCGAGGAGCGCGCGCAGATGCAGGTGGTCACCGTCCGGCCGCCGACCGAGCCCGAGTGGGACGACCTCCTCTTCGCCTGGCGGATCTGCAAGCACGTCCGCTCCAACGCGATCGTCATCGTCCGCGGCGGGGCGACCGCCGGGGTCGGCGCCGGCCAGATGAGCCGGGTCGACTCCGTGCGCCTGGCGATCGAGAAGTCCCGCCTCGAGTCGCTCGCCGGTTCGGCGCTCGCCTCCGACGCCTACTTCCCGTTCTCCGACGGGCCGGAGCTCGCCTTCGAGGCCGGGGTGACCGCGGTCATCCAGCCTGGGGGCTCGATCCGCGACGACGAGACGATCGCCGCGGCCGATCGGGCCGGCGCGGCGATGGTCGTGACCGCGCGGCGCCACTTCCGCCACTGAGCCTCGCCGGTTCGGAGTGGATGCCGTTTCTCCGGGGCGGTTAGGCTCTCCGTCGCGTGCGTGGGAGACGGACCGCCAACTCGGGGCTGACGAGCAACCTGCTCGTCGGCTCGCTGACGACGTTGATCGTCGTCGTCGCCGTCTTCCTCGCCTACAACGCCAACCAGGGGCTCCCGTTCGTCCCCACCCGGACCCTCCACGTCCAGATGCAGAACGGCCAGGAGCTCCTCCGGGGCAACGAGGTCCGGGAGGGCGGCACCCGCATCGGGATCGTCGACCAGCTGGCGGCGGCCCAGCTGCCCGGGGGGACGGTCGGAGCCCTGGCCACGCTGAAGCTCGATCCGAAGCTCGGCGCCCTCCCGGTCGACAGCACGGCGACGATCCGGACCCGGTCGGCGCTCGGCCTCGAGTACCTCGACATCACCCGCGGGCGCTCCCCGCGTCTGATTGCCGACGGCGGGACGATCCCCCTGACCCAGACCGGCCAGCAGGTCGAGCTCGACCAGATCTACGGGATCTTCGACGCCCCGACCCGATCGGCGATCCAGGGCAACCTGACCGAGCTCGGCAACGCCCTCGCCGGCCGGGGACCCGACCTGAACGCGTCGATCAAGGCCCTCCCCCGGACGCTCGGGCTGCTCACGCCGGTCGCCGCCAACCTGGCCGCCGCGCGCACCGGCCTGGCGGCGCTGCTCCCGGCGATCGAGCGGACGCTGGCCGTCATCGCGCCCGTGGCCGGCCAGTTCGCCCGGACCTTCACCTCGATGGCCGACACCTTCGCCGCCCTCTCCCGCGACCCGCAGGCCCTTGGCCAGACGATCGAGAAGCTGCCGGGGACGCTCGACGTCGGGACCCGGTCGCTGACCGCCCAGCTCCCGTTCCTCCGCGACACGGCGGCGTTCAGCAAGGATCTGAACAAGGCGACGGTCGAGCTCCGCCGGGCGCTGCCCGACCTCAACGGGGCGCTGCGGGCGGCGATCCCGGTGACCAAGCGCTCGTCGTCGCTCTACGCCAACCTCCAGCGGGCCCTGTCCTCGCTCCTCGACCTCGTCACCACGCCGACGACCAACGCCGCCCTCCGGGGCCTGACGGCGACGGTGACCACGCTCCAGCCCCAGCTCCGCTTCCTCGGCCCGTTCGTCACCGTCTGCAACTACTGGAACATCTGGTGGACGTTCCTCAGCGAGCACCTCTCGGCCCCGACCCCCCAGGGCACCGCCCAGCGGGTCATGCTCGACCTGGCCACGGTGCAGAACAACTCCTACAGCATCGCCGGGGCGGTGGCTCCGGCCAACGGAGAGGGCGTCGTGGCCGGCGGGACGCCCGTCTTCCTCCACAACCAGCCCTACGCCCACGCGGTCGACAACGCCGGCCGGGCCGACTGCTCCGGCGGTCAGAACGGCGTGCCCCAGCGCCTCTACAAGTACGGCCAGCCCCGCTTCAAGGTGGCGGTCGACTCGGTCGGACTCGACCAGTACGGCTACCCCCTCGGTCCGACCTACAAGACGTTCGGGCCGGGCGGCGGCGAGGGGCTCGGGCCGGCCCAGGTTCCGGCCGGCGAGACGTTCACGGCCCGCCCCGGCGGGATCGCCGCCCAGCTCCCCTGAAGGGGCGCCGGCGCCGGGCGACGGCGGTCAGCCGGCCGGGTCGGCGGTGGCCGCCTGCTTCTTGTCCTTCTTCGGGGCCCGGAAGGCGGTCGAGCCGGTCGGGAGCGGCGGCGCGGTCATCCGCGCCTTGCGCGCGTTGAACGTGGTCGGCTGCCCGTTCGAGGCCACGACCGGGACCGACCACTGGCGCTCGGACTTGCCGCCGCACTCGGGGCATTCGGCCGGCGACCCGGCCTCGGTGTGGTGGCGCTGGGCCTCGAACGAGCCGCAGCGCTCGCAGTGGTAGTCGTAGAGCGGCATCGGGCGACTCCTCTCAAGGGATCGGGAACGGCGGGATCTGCCGCCGGAGGGGGCCGGGGCGCAGTGGCCAGGGTAGCCGAACCGGTCGGCGGCCTACCGGACCGTGTCCTTGATCGGAAGCCGCTTGTCGAAGCCGGTCAGGCGCAGGACGCGCAGGACGGCGGGCCCCGGGGCGGCGAGGACGAGCTCGAAGCCCTCGTTCCGCGCGCGGAGATCGAGGTTCATGAGGGCCCGGAGCCCGGCCGAGTCGACGAAGCCGAGGCCCGAGAGGTCGAGCACGAGCCGCGATCCGGCGGCGATGTCGGTCGTCGCGGCGAGGAGCACGCCGGAGCTGTGGAGGTCGAGCTCGCCGCGGAGGGCGACCACCGTGGCCCCGTCGCGCTCGTCGCGGTCGGCCGCGAAGGGCGGCGCCGGGTCCCCGGGTCCGGCGTAGGGGCTGGCCGCGGCCACGGTCAGACCGCCCGGACGGAGAGGGCCGCCACGTCGTCGCGAAGCTCGATGTCCTCGCCGGCCAGGAGCTCGGCCAGGGCATCGACCAGATCCTGGGCACTGGTGGCGGTGGCGGCGGCGGCGCCGAGACGGCGGACGAGGCCGTCGTGGCCGAGGAAGCCGGCCGGGGTCCGGGCGTCGGTGACGCCGTCGGTGAACAGGAGGAGCGCGTCGCCCCGGTCGAGACGGGCCGCGGTCTCGGCGAAGGCCGGGTCCGGGTACCAGCCGACCGGGGGGCCCTCGGCGCCGAGCTCGGCCGTCGACCCGTCGGCCCGGAGGATCAGGCCGGGCGGGTGCCCGGCCGCGGTCACGACGAGCTCGAGGCCGTCGCCGTCGGCCCGGGCCGAGACGACGAGGACCGAGCAGAAGTGCTCGATCTTGGCCGGGTCGGGGCCGCGGCCGAGGAGCATCGCCCGGTTGAGGAGGTCGAGGATCCCGGACGGGGACGTCGCCGAGAGCGAGGCCGTGCGGATCGCGTGGCGGGCCAGGGCGGTGACCGCGGCCGCGCCGGCGTCCTTGCCGCTGACATCGCCGACGACGAGGAAGCAGGACTCGCCGGACTGGAACGCGTCGTAGAAGTCGCCGCCGACGACGGCGGCCGCGGCCGGGCGGTAGAGGGCGGCGATGTCGGCGCCGGCGAAGGTGGGGAGATCGGGCGGGAGGAGGCTGGCCTGGAGGGCGCGGGCGAGCCACTCGGCCCGCCGGCGGAGGTCGAGCTCGTGGTCGACGGCGCGGCGGCTCGCGAGCCGGAGCTCGAGCTCGTCCATGACGACGGCGGCCAGGTCGGTCAGGGTGGCCTCGTCCGCGGCGGAGAACGCCCGCGGCTCGCGGTCGATCACGCACAGGGTCCCGAGGTTGTAGCCGTCGTGGGTGATCAGCGGCGCCCCGGCGTAGAAGCGCAGACCGAGCTCCCCGGCCACGAGCGGGTTGGCCAGGGTCCGCGGGTCGGCGGCGGCGTTCTCGACCACCCAGGCGCCGTCGCCGAGGATCGCCGAGGCACACAGCCCCGGGTCGCGGCCGATCTCGGGGACGTCGACCCCGTGGTGGGCCTTGAACCAGATCCGGTCGGAGTCGACGATGCTGACGATGGCGATCGGGACGCCGAAGTGCTTGGCTGCGAGCGCGGTGATCCGCTCGAACGCGCCGTCCGGTGGGGTGTCAAGGACGTCGTAGCGCCGGACGGCCGCGAGCCGGCCGGCCTCGTCGGTCGGAATCAAGGTCTCAGGTACTGACATCGTCCCTCCCGGTAGACGCAACACAGCGAGCCCGACAACTCTAGTTCGCCGCCCGACGCGGGTGAGATCATCCGGCGATGCAGGCCATGCAGATGGCGCACCCGGGGAGCATCGAGGCGGTCGAGGTGCCGCGGCCGGCGCCGGGACCCGACGACGTGCTGGTGGCCGTGCGGGCGTGCGGAGTCTGCCGCACCGACCTGCACATCCTCGACGGCGAGATCGCCGTCGGGCGGTTGCCGATCATCCCCGGCCACCAGATCGTCGGGACCGTCCTCGAGGTCCCGGGCGGCCCGGGCGACGGCCTGGCCGCGGGCGCCCGGGTGGGGATCCCGTGGCTCGGCTGGACCTGCGGCCGCTGCGGGTACTGCCACAGCGGTCGGGAGAACCTCTGCGAGCGGGCCCGGTTCACCGGCCGGGACATCGACGGCGGCTACGCCGAGTTCGCCGTGGCCGACCGCCGCTTCTGCTTTCCCCTCCCGGAGGCCTACTCCGACCTCGCGGCGGCCCCGCTCCTCTGCGCCGGGCTGATCGGCTACCGGGCGCTCCTGCTGGCCGGCGACGGGGTCCGGCTCGGCCTGTACGGGTTCGGGGCGGCCGCCCACATCATCGCCCAGGTGGCCGCCCACGAGGGACGCCGGGTGTTCGCCTTCACCCGGCCGGGCGACACGCGGACCCAGGCGTTCGCGCTCGGGCTCGGCGCCGAGTGGGCCGGCGGATCGGACGAGCCCGCGCCGGAGGAGCTCGACGCCGCGATCATCTTCGCCGCGGCCGGCGAGCTCGTCCCGGCGGCCCTCGGGGCGCTGGCGCGGGGCGGGGTGGTCGTCTGCGCCGGCATCCACATGTCGAGGATCCCGGCCTTCGCCTACGACCTCCTCTGGGGCGAGCGGGTCGTCCGGTCGGTGGCGAACCTGACACGGGCCGACGCCGTCCGGTTCCTCGCCCTCGCCGGCGAGTTCCCGATCCACACCGAGGCTCACCGGTATGAGCTGGCCGAGACGGGTCGAGCGCTCGAGGACCTCCGGGCCGGGCGCTTCGCCGGGGCGGCCGTCGTCGCGCTCGCCGGATGAGGCGCGCCTCCGCTCACCTGGTCGGTCCGACCGGTCCGATCTCCACCGGGTCACCGGTCCGAGCGCGACGGCACTCGGTCGAGGTACAGGAACCGCGGCCCGGCCGTGCCGGCGGTGCTGGGGACGTACAGCGGCATGAGCCCCTTGGTCTTCGAGGCGGAGGGCGTGCATCTGGGCCAGGGCTGAGCCGAGGACGTCCGGGCCCCGTCGAACGTTGCTGGAGCTCGTCGATCAGGCCGGTGAAGGTCGCGTCGAGTTGATCTGACGCGCGACTCACCGGTGAGCCCTCGGGCAGGGGCACGAGGGGCAGATTCTCGATCATCGGCCAGACGC
>CAWFQO010000062.1:0-44883 GCA_963817865.1 uncultured Solirubrobacterales bacterium
GTCTCTCGCGCGGACGGAATCGGGCGTCCCGCTCCAAGCTGGGCAGGCAGGAGCGGCGCGTGCGGTGCGCGACCGGGCTGGCGCCTGGGTCGTCGTCCGATCGCGTGAGCGCAACGCTCCGACCACGCGAGCGCGCCTGCTCGCTGCCAGGGGCGGCCGTCGCCGGCGGCCGCAGGCCGAGGTCGGTCGGGCGGCCTCTCAGGCCCTGCCGTCCGCGGCCTCTCGCCGGGGCTGTCGACTGTCGCTTCGATGTCGCGGGGCCTTGCTCGGTTCGGGCGGCCGGTCGCGTCGCCCCGGCTGTAACGTAGTCGACGACGGTGCCCGTGAACTGATCGGTGAGTTTCGCGTGCCCGTGGAGAATGCGGTGGTAGATCGGGCCGTAGAGGAGGTCGAGGGCGGCTTCGATGTCGGTGTCGGACGGGATTTCGTCACGCGCGATCGCGCGGGCGAAGATGGCTCGCGCTTGATCGCGGCGCGGCTGGACGAAGCGTGCGTCGTACTCCGCGGCGAAGTCGGGGTCGTCCTGCGCCTTGGTGATGAGGGCGGCGATCACCCGTGCGTATGGCTTTGCCCCGAGGTGGCGCGTCCACGGGCGGATGAGCGCGAGCAGGTCCCCGGCGAGCGTGCCCGTGTCGTACGTTCGCGGCCCCACCGGTTCCCATTCGCTGAAGAGCGCGTCCAGGGCGAGCAGCTCCTTCGACGGCCACCAACGGTAGATCGTGGCCTTCCCGGCCCCGGCCCGTTCGGCGACGGCGTCCATGCTGATCGAGTTCAGGCCGTGCTCGAGGAGCAGTTCGGCCGCCGCCCCGAGGATCGCCTTGCGGGTGGTCTCGCTCCGTGGCCGCCCCGGCGAGGTCCGTCTGCCGGGGGCCCGGGCTGGGCCATCAGGCCGGCACCTCGTCGCCGGCGAGGTGGCCCAGGACGTCGAACACCGCGACGATGTCCTGATCGCCGTAGCCGAGCAAACGAGCCGTGACGAGGAGGTCGTCCGCGATGGCCGTGCTCGGGAGTCGGACGTCGAGGGTTCGGCCTTGCTCGAGGGCCAGGTCCACGTCCTTGCGCATCAGGTTGACGTTGAACCAGGCCTCGTCCGGGCGATCGAGCAGGAGGGGGCCCCGGGTCCGGAGCATCGGCGAGCCGACCGCGCTCGAGATCAGCACGTCGATCGCCACCTTCGGATCGATGCCGCCCCGCTCGGCGAGCAGGACGCCCTCGCTGAACGTGATCATCTGAACGGCGAGGCTCATGTTGACCGCGAGCTTCATCAGCAGCGCCTTGCCGTTTGACCCGACGTGCGTAACCGTCCGGCCGAGCTCGCCCAGCAGCGGCTCGACGCGCGCGAACGCCGCCGGATCGCCGCCGACCATGATCGCGAGGGTGCCCTCCTCGGCGGCCAACACGCTCCCCGACACCGGCGCGTCGAGCATCACGCCGCCGAGCTCCCGGACCCGATCGGCGAGCTCGACGCTCGCGGCCGGGCTGACCGTGCTCATGTCCACGTAGACGCTGCCCGGGCCCAGGCCGGCCAAGATCCCGTCTGGCCCAGCGGTGATCGCCTCGAGCGCCCGGTTGTCGGTCACCATGCTGAACACGACCTCGGCCTCCGCGGCGACCTCGCGCGGCGAGTCGCGCCAGATCAGGCCCGCCTCGACCAGCCGGTCCGCCTTGCCCCGGGTTCGGTTGGTCGCGTACACGACGTTCCCGGCACCTAGGAGGCGGCCGGCGATCCGGCTGCCCATCGCTCCGAGGCCGACGAAGCCGACGGCGGTCATGGCCGGGTCCCTTCGAGCACCGCGGCGTCCTCGTCGGAGAGCTCGATCGTCGTCGCCGGGAGCAGGTCGTCGACCTGATCGGGCCGGCGCAGGCCGACGATCGCCCCGTCGACGGCCGGGTTGCGCAGCGTCCACGCGATCGCGACCGCTCCCGGGGTGGTGTCGTACCGCTCCGCGACCGCCTTCAGTCGCTCGGCGAGGTCGAGGTGGCGCGAGAGCAGTGGCTCCTCGAAGCGGGCGTCGCGCTTGCGCCAGTCGTCGTCGGCGAGGTTCTCGATCCGCTCCCGGGTCATCGCCCCGGTCAGGAGGCCGGACCCCATCGGCGAGTAGACGATGACGCCGATGCCCTCCCGCTCGGCGAACGGGAGGATCTCCCCTTCGACGTCGCGCTCGATCAGCGAGTATTGCGGCTGAAGCGTCTCGACCGGCGCGATCTCCCGGATGCGCCGCAGCTGCTCGACATCGAAGTTCGAGACGCCGATGTGCCGCACCAAACCTTCCTCCTTCAGCGCGGCGAACGCCGCCCAGCCCTCCTCGATGTCCCCCTCGGGGATCGGCCAGTGGATCTGGTAGAGGTCGATCGCCTCGACGCCGAGGCGCTTGAGGCTCGCGTCGGCCTCGCGCAGGATCGACTCACGGCTCAAGCTGTGGATGACGCGGCGGCCCGGGCCCTCGAGCAGCGACGCCTTGGTGAAGACGTACGGCCGATCGCGCTCGGACAGACCCCTCAGCACGCGACCGACGACCTCCTCGGAGTGGCCGAAGCCGTACGCCGCCGCCGTATCGATCCAGTTGATCCCCTGCTCGAGCGCCCGATGGATCGCGGCAATCGACTCCTCGTCGGCCTGCGGTCCCCACCCGAACTCCCATCCACCGCCCCCGATCGCCCACGCCCCGAACCCGACCCGCGTGATCTCGAGCCCCGTCGTCCCGAGCTCCCTGGTGGCCAGCTGCGTCTGTTGCATCGATCTTCGCTCCTTTGCCCACGCTCAACGATGGGCATCGCCTGTGAGTACCACCGCAGCGTATCAAAACGAGACGCCTCGTTTTGTTATGGGAATGCTGGCCTTCCGCGTCGCACAGGCGAAGCCGTCCGGCCTCCAGCTCGCCGACGATCGTGTCCGGCTACCCCCGCCCGGCCCCCGCCAGGGCCCGGTCGAGCGTCGCCGCCGTCTGCGCGCCCGCGAGCTCGGCGACGATCCGCCCGCGCCCGTCGAGCGCGAAGGTCGTCGGGAGGCCGGGCACCCGGTAGTCGACGGCGGTGGCGCTCGCCGGGTCGCGGAGCACCGGGAAGCTCCACCCGTAGCGGGCGACGAAGCGCGCCGCGGCCCCGGCGTCGTCGCCCGTGTCGACGCCGACGAGGTGCCCCCGGCCCGCCCGGCTCCGGGCGAAGGCCGCGAGCACCGGGGCCTCCTTCCGACACGGGATGCACCACGCGGCCCAGAAGTTGACGAGCACCGGTCGGCCGCGGAGCGCGACCAGCGTCACGGCCGGGCCGCGCACGGCCAACCGGGGGAGGGGCGGGGCCGGCCGGGGCGGGGTGCTGCGACCCTGGAGCCCGAGCGCCAGCGCGGCCGCGGCCACCGCGGCGAGCACGCCAGCCCGGGCGAGCCTCATCGAGCGGCCAGGACCGGGACGTCGTGGGCCACGTCGGCCGGGTCGAAGTCGGAGGTGTAGATCGTGGTCAGCTGGCCGCTCGCGCTGACGCCGTAGACGAGCGCCGAATGGGCGACGAGCGAGGGCGCCGCCGCCTCCCGCTCGGACCCGACGTTCCACGCCGCCCAGACCCGGCCGAGCCGACCGGCGCTCCCGAGGAGGTATTCCATCTGCCCGGTGAGGGCGTGGGCCGCGAGGAACGCGGAGACCGTGCGCGGCGTATCGCCCTGCGGGTCGACCGAGATCGCCACCAGCTGGACCCGGGCCGCCTCCGCGCCGAGCCGGGAGCGGACCGCCGCGAGCTTGGCCGCGATCAGTGGGCAGACGTCCGGGCAGTGCGTGTAGAGGAAGGTCACGAGGACGGCCCGGCCCCGGTAGCCGGACAGGTCGATCGACCGGCCGCGCGAGTCGGTGAGGACGGTGGCCGGGGCCGGGCGGACGGGCGCGACCAGCGAGCCCCGCAGGCCTCCGCCCGGCCCCGTCGGATGGGCGCCGCCCGGGAGCGGCGTCGCCGTCGAGCCGGGGATGACCGCGTAGAGGATCCCGCCGAGGACGACCAGGGCGCCGAGGAGCCCGGCGATCAGGCGGCGGGCGGGTGGCGGCGGCCGGGGCGTCATCAGCGCTCCGCACCCAGTCTAGGAGCGCGGGCCAGGCCCGCGCGGCGGACGAGTCGCTCGAGGGTCAGGCTGGGCACGATCAGCGTTCCGAGGACGACGGCGTAGACGAGGAAGATCACCTCGTCGCGCGCCGGGAACGGCCGGCCGGCGGCCAGCAATGGAATCGAGAGCGCCCCGGCCAGGGAGAGCGCCCCCCGCATCCCGCAGAACCCGAGCACCCCGAGCTCGGCCCGGCCGAGGCGCTCGACGTGCTCGGGCAGCGTCCGCCCGACGCTCGAGAGGACGCGCCCGACGCTGAACATCCAGGCGAAGCGCACGACCACGGCCGCGCCGACGACGGCGGCGGCCTCGCCGATCGGAGTCCAGGCGGTCGCGCCCCGGAGCCCGTGGACGACGGGCAGGAACTCGAGCCCGATGAGGAGGAAGAGGATCACTCGAGCAGGTGGCCGAGGCCCTCCCAGGCGGGCTCGGTCCGCGCGGTCGTCTCCCGGGCGGCGCTGTGCCCGACGAGGAGACCGCAGGCCACGGCGGCGAGCACCCCCGAGAACCCGGCGGCCTGCGCCGTCTCGTAGGAGGCGAACGCGGCGCCGAGCCCGAGCCCGAACTCCGCCGCCGGCCCGTCGACCCGGTGGAGCAGACGCACGAAGATCCACCCGGTGGCGAACCCGACCGCCGTCCCGCCGGCCGAGATCACGGCGAACTCGACGATTCCGTGGGCGAGCGAGAAGCCCCCGGCCGCCGCGGCCACCGCCACCTGGAACGCGGCCAGGCCCGTCCCGTCGTTGACCAGCGCCTCGCCCTCGAGGATCGCCACGATCCGCTCGGGCGCCCCGACCCGGCGGACGACCGCGCTGGCCGAGACCGGGTCGGTCGGACGACCAGGGCCCCGAGGACGAAGGCGGGCACCCAGGGGAGGCCGGCCGCGTAGTGGCCGACCACGGCCGCCGCGGCGAGCGTGACCACGACGAGGCCGACGGCGAGGGTGAGGATGTGGGGAACGCTCGCCCGGAGATCGAAGTCGACCGCCCGGAACGCCGACGCGTAGACGAGCGGCGGGAGGAACCCGAGCCGGACGAGCTGCGGGTCGAGCCGGACGGTCGGGATCCCGGGCACCACCCCGAGCACGAGCCCTCCGATGACGAGCACGCTCGGGTGGGGCAGCCCGGTCAGCCGGGCGACGCCGCCGAGGATGGCCGCGATGGCGAGCAGGCCGAAGGCGAGCGCGACGCTTTCCACGGCGCCTCTTCGCGGCTCGCGCCGGCCAAGCCACGCCGCGAACGATCGCACCCGGTTTCGTGACCAGCCGGGTTGGGCAGCCCCGTGGCATGGGAACGCGTAAAGTGTGGCGGCCAGCGTGATCCAGATCGACGAGACCCACGAGTTCGCGAGCACTCCCCAGGCGCCAGCCCTCGCCCGCGACGCGATCGCCAAGTTCGCGCAGGAGAACGGGGTCGAGGAGGCCCGCGTGGACATCGCCCGCCTGCTCGGGTCCGAGCTCGTCACCAATGCCTTCCTCGACGAGCACCAGCCGGCCGGGGCCGTGATCCGCTTGCGCCTGGCCGCGACCGCCGGCACGCTCTGGATCGCCGTGTCCAACGGCGCCACGACCGAGGCCCCGGAGGCGCTCGCCGGGCTGCGCTCCGACGACGGCTACGGCCTCCAGCTCGTCGAGACGGCGGCCTCCCGGTGGGGCGTCCACAGCAACGGCAGGACCCACGTCTGGTGCGAGCTCGACCCTAACGCGGTCGACGCCCAGTTCGCCCAGAGTCCGTTCGCGCTCAGCGACCCCCAGGCGCGCCAGCTCGCCGCGCTGCGGATCGAGCACCAGGATCACGGGATCGCGGTCAGCGTCGAGGCCCTGACCAGCTCGAAGCGCCTCGTCGTCGCCCTCCAGGCCGGGCGACTCCAGCAGCTCCTGGCCATCGCCCCGAGCGGCGAGACCGAGGACGACGTCTACATCCAGGAGCTCCTGCCCGGCCGCCAGCGCCGGTCCTAGGGGTAGAGCGAGCGCATCCGCGCAGCCTCGGCGACGCGCTCGACGGCGACCGAGAGGGCCGCGGTGCGCCAGCTGACGTCGAGCCGGTCGGCCGCCTCGATGACCCGCTCGAAGGCGGCGTGCATGAGCTGGCGCATCCGGGTGGCCACCTCGTCGGCCCCCCAGAAGAACTTCTGCTGGTCCTGGACCCACTCGAAGTAGCTGACGGTGACGCCGCCGGCGTTGGCCAGGACGTCGGGGACGACGTCGATCCCCCGGGCCGCGAGGATCTCGTCGGCCTCCGGGGTCGTCGGGCCGTTGGCCGCCTCGACGACGAGGTCGCAGCTGATCCGCCCGGCCCGCTCGGCGTCGATCTGGCGCTCGAGCGCGGCCGGGACGAGCACGTCGCACGGGACCTCGAGCACCTCGGTCCGCCCGACGTGGCGCGCGCCCGGCCAGTCGCGCAGGAAGCGCGACCCCTCGCGCGTCCAGGCCAGGAGCGTCGGCACGTCGAGCCCGTTCGGGTCGGCGATGCCCCCGCTGATGTCGCTGACCGCGACGATCACCGCGCCGCGGGCGTGGAGCTCCCCGGCGATCACCGAGCCGACGTTCCCGAAACCCTGGACGGCGACCCGGGTCCCGGCGATCGGCCGGCCGCGCCGGGCGAGCGCCGCCTCGAGGCAGATCACCACGCCGTGACCGGTCGCGGCCTGGCGCCCGACCGTGCCGCCGAGGACGAGCGGCTTGCCGGTCACGATCTCGGGCACCGCGTAGCCGACCTGCTGCGAGTAGGTGTCCATGAACCACGCCATCTCCCGGGCCCCGGTGCCCATGTCCGGGGCCGGGATGTCCCGGTCGGGCCCGATCACCGGGATCAGCTCGGCCGCGTAGCGGCGGGTGACCCGCTCGAGCTCGCCGACGCTCAGGCGGTTCGGGTCGCAGCGCACCCCGCCCTTGGCCCCGCTGAACGGGAGCCCGAGGAGGGCGCACTTGAACGTCATCAGCATGGCCAGGGCCGCGCACTCGCCGAGCGAGACGCCGCCCGCGTAGCGGATCCCGCCCTTGGTCGGGCCGATGGCCAGCGTGTGCTGGACGCGGTAGCCGGTGAACGAACGGACCTCGCCGTCGTCCATGCGCACGGGGAAGTTGACGACCAGGGCGCGGCGCGGCTCGAGCAGCCGGGTGCGCAGATCCGGTTCGAGCCCGATCGCGTCGGCCGCGGCGTCGAACTGCTCGACGGTGATCGCGTAGAGCTCCGAGCGCCACTCCGAGCCCGGGGCCACCTCACCGGTGCTGCGCAGCAGCTCCTCCCAGCCGCCCGTTCCCCGGCGCTCCCCCGTCATCGGCGCACCTTATCCAAGCTAGTCGACGCGTCGGCAGGTTCTGAGCGCCTGCGCCGCGCCGATTCCACGCGGAACCCAAAAAGCGTCCACTAGGATCACCCGGATACGACGGTCGCGACGCGCCCGGCCCGGGGCGCTCCTGACGGTGGTGCTCGCCGTCCTCGCGGCGGCCGCGCCGGCCGGGGCCAGCGTCGGGACGACGGGCTACGACATCTCCTTTCCGCTCTGCGGGAGGACCCTCCCCGCCGGGGCGGCGTTCGCCATCGTCGGAGTCAACGGGGGCCTGGCCAACAACGCGAACCCGTGCCTGGCCGGAGAGCTCGCCTGGGCCGCGACGACGCCCGGGCTCGGGGCCGCCCAGCCGGCGGTCTCCGTCTACATCAACACCGCGGACCCGGGCAACAGCGTCGCCGACTGGCCGACCCCGGCCACCGGGAGCGAGACGGCGACGACGCCCTACGGGGCGTGCGACGGGACCTGGAGCCCGGCCTGCGGCTACCTCTACGGCGCGGTCCGCGCCGCCTCCAGCTACGCCCTGCTCGCCGCCGCCGGCGGGCCCGCGCCGGCGAGCGTCCCCTGGTGGCTCGACGTCGAGACGCTCAGCTCCTGGGCCTCGCCGGGCACCCACCCCGGGTGGGCCGAGGCGAACATCGCCACGATCCAGGGCTTCGTGGCCGGCCTGCGCATCTCCGGGGCCGGCGGCCCGATCGGCTTCTACTCGAGCCCGGCGCAGTGGCTGGCCATCACCGGCCTCGGCCCGACGTCCGGCCGGTTCCCGTCGAGCCTGCCCGACTGGGTCGCCGGGCGCGCGACCCTCGCCTACGCCGAGGCCCACTGCCAGGACACGTTCTCCGGCGGCCCGGTCCGCCTGGTCCAGTACGCGACGAACGGGCTCGACGGCGACTACGCCTGCCCCCGGCCGGTCGCCCCGCACCTGCGCATCCTCAGCCACCTCCTGCGCGGCGGCGCATTGCGGGTCGCCGGGACGATCAGCCCCGCCTACCGGGGCCTGCTCTCGGTCGCGTTGAGCGCCACGACGGGCGGGCGCCCCTTCGCCCTGCGCCGGAGCGTGGCCGCGGCGGCCGGCCGCTGGCAGGTCGTCCTCCCCCTGCCCCCCGGCCGGATCCTCCGGGGCGGCCTCGTCGTCGTCACGAGCAGCGCCCGCGACGGCCTCTCGGCCGGAGCCGCGCGCCTCCACGCGCGGCTCTCGGCCTGAGCGATCAGGCGGCCGGGAGGATGGTGACCGGGAGCGGGCCGACGGTCTGGTCCGCGAGCACGGACGCCCCGTGCGGGAGGGCGTGGATCGTCGCCCAGAACGTCTTGCGGGCGGCGTCGACCGCCGCGTGGTAGGTCTGGGCCGCGGTGCGCACCTGGCCGCGCAGCGTGGCGAGCAGGGCCCGGGTCTGGGCGCGGGCCGTCTTGCAGGCCACCGAGGTCTGGGCTCCCCGGCAGGTCGCCCGGAGGGCGGTCACGGCGTTGATCGCCTGCTGGCGCAGCGGGGCGACCGTCGTGGCGTAGGCGTTCTGGGCGTTGGTGAAGCTCGTGTGGAGGGTCGCGCAGGCGGCGGTGACCTGGGCGGTCGACCCGGACAGGCGCGCGGGGACGTGCCCGCCGGCGACGCGGTTGCAGAGCGACGAGGCGACGGGGTAGGTCGTGGTGAAGCTCCGGGTCAGGGGCCGGGCGTCGGCCACGGCAGGCAGCGCGAGCAGCGCGCAGGCGCAGAGGCCGAGGGTGAGGCGAAGTCGCATAGTTCTCCAGGCGGTCGGGTGACAGGCATGCGGGACGCACCCCGCGTCGCTTGAGCGAACAACCGGCGGGTCCGAGAGTCGCGGTCGCGCCTCAGGAGGGGACCTCGGCCGCGTCGACGGCGGTCCGCGCCGCCTCGCGGTCGAGGCCCGATCCGCGGAGCAGGTCGATCGCCGTGGCGCGGACCTGGCCGACGAGCATGCTCGTCGGGAGGTCGTGGTGTCGCTCGAGTACCTGGTGCGCGGTCGCCGCCTCGACGGCGAGCCGCCGCGACTCGGCCCCGTCCTGCGACTCGGCGAGGTCGGCGCCCAGCTGGCGGACCGCGGCGGCCAGCTTGCGGATCGCCTCGACGAGGGTCGGGTCGGCGGCTGGCCCCCGGCGGGCGGCCCCGATCGCCGCCCGGGCGAGGACGCGGCTGTTGCGCAGGGCGAGGTCGACCTGGGCGGCGGCGTCCGCATACGCGCGCAGCTGCCCCCGGGCCCGCCGGTGGGGGGGCGAGAGCCAGGCGGTCTCCCGGGCGACGGCGAGGGCGTCATAGAAGGCGGTGAGCGGCGCGTCGAGCGAGCGCAGCGCGAGGAGCGCCGCCTCGGCTCGCGCGACGTCGCCGGCGGCGAGGGCCGCCGCCGCCTGCTCGAGGCCGCCGGCCACCTGCGCGAGCACCTTGCCCGCCGCCCCGGCCACCCGGGTGATCGGGTTGCGGGGAAAGAGGACCTGGCCGATCAGGAGGCCGACGGCCGCCCCGATCAGCGCGTCGACGAAGCGCTGGGGCACGGCGCCCTGGCCGGCCCCCGGGAGGGTCATGACGAGGATCGCCGAGACGGCCGCCTGGTTGACGAGGGTCGTCCCCGCCCCGACGAGGAGCGCCGCCCCCATGGCCAGGGCGACGACCAGGCCGATCTGGAGCACGCCCGTCCCGAGCAGGCGGCTGAGCACGTCGGCGACGGCGATCCCCACGGCGACGCCGGTCACCAGCTCGAGCGCCCGCCGGCGCGGCTGGCCGCGGGCCACGCCGAGCGAGATCACCGCCGAGACCGGGGCGAAGAACGGCCTGACGTGGCCGAAGGCGACGGTCGCGACGGCCCAGGCCGCGGCCGCCGCCACGGCCGTCTGGACGATCGGCGGCCCGGCGTCGAGCAGGCGCTCGGCCCGGCGCCGGGCCCAGCCGCGGACGGACCCGACCGCGTTCATCCCCCGGCCCGGATGAGGACGCCGCGCAGGAGGGCGGCCCGCGGGCCGGCGACGATGTGGATGATCCGGGCGTGCCGCTCCCAGGCGATCACGTCGAGCGCCTGGAGGCGGTCGAGGATGAACTGGAAGGCGACGGCCTGGGCCGGGGTCGCGTAGGTGCGGCCCACGTCGAAGGCATAGCCGGTGCCATGGAGCGGGTCCCGGTCGGCGAGGCGGTGACTCGCCCGCGCGGCGGCGCTCAGGTCGGCCACGGGCGTCGTCGCCGCGGTCAGCTCGAGCGGGGCCGCCGGGCCCCCGATCGCCCGCACCGCCGCCGCCAGGTAGACGGCGACGGCCACGGCGTCGGGGCGCAGGTAGCCCGGACCGCCCGGCTGGGCGAAGGCGGTGGCCGGGACCGGGACGAGGACCCCGCCCCGCAGGGCCGCGGCGACCGCGGCGGCGTCGGCGAAGGCCGGCGTCTGACCCGGGGGGCGGAGGGCCAGCTCGGCCGAGGGCGCCGCCGCCTGGAGCGCCGCCTCCCGGGCGAGGGCGCCCGGGTCGGTGCGGTAGAGGCGCATCACCTGGCGGGCCGCCGCCACCCGCCAGAGGTAGGTCGCCGAGTCGTCGCCCAGGCGCGCGAGCCAGGCGTAGGCGTCGGCGTGGTGGAGGGGGGTCGAGTCGATGTAGAGCTGGGTGTAGCCGACGCCGTTCCCGGCGCCGTAGCGGCGGAGCGCCGTCTGGAGGTTGCCGATCCCCATGTGGTAGGACTCGACGGCGAGGTCGTCGCGACCGAACGCCCGGCGGGCGATGGCCAGGTAGCGCTCGGTGCCGGCCAGGGCCGCCGCCGGATCGAAGCGCTGGTCGACGCGGGCCCGCTGGGCCCGGAGGGCCGCCGCCCGCGCCGGCGGGGCGGCGGCGATCCGGGCGGCCAGGCGCCGGCTGGCGGCCAGGTCGACGCGCATCCCGAGCAGGCCGCTCCCCGTCTGGGCGACGATCTGGGTGAGGCCGGCCGCCGCGCTCGGGTCGGCGCCGGCGACGACGTCGGGACGCCCGGCGCTCTCGAGCAGGATGATCGCCTCGAGCGTGTCCGCGTCGATCGGCCCGCTCCGGGCGGCCGCCTCGACGAGCGGGCGGAAGGCCGCGGTCCGCCCGGCGGCCGCGAGGACGCCGCCGGGGCTCTTGGCGTAGAGCACGTGGGAGAGCCCGTCGGCCGCCGCCTGCTCGAGCAGGCCGGCGCGGGCCGGGGTGTAGGCGAGCGGGTCGAAGGTCCCCGCGACGCCACCCCCGCCCGGGACGAGGCGCCTCGGGCCGCCGCCCCCGCCGAGGAGGAGGACGAGGGCGAGGGCGACCGCGGCCAGCACACCGGCGAGGGCGGCCCGGCGGACCCGGATCGTCCGGGGGGGCGGGCGGCCGGCGCGTCTGCGAGCCTCCAGGGACGGGTTGTTCACGGAAACCTCAAGGTCGGCGCCTACTCTGGGCGGCCAGGACACTGCAAACGAGCAATGGAGTACCTCAGATGATCGAGGCAAGCGGGCTGAGCAAGCGCTACGGGGACACCCTCGCGGTCGACGATCTCTCCTTCACGGTACCGCCCGGTCAGGTGACCGGGTTCCTCGGGCCGAACGGGGCCGGGAAGTCGACGACGATGCGCCTCGTCCTCGGGCTCGACCGACCGACGGCCGGGTCGGTGACCGTCAACGGTCGTCCGTACGCCGAGTACCGCCGGCCGCTGCTCGAGGTCGGCGCCCTGCTCGAGGCCCGGGCCATCCACGGCGGACGGAGCGCCTACAACCACCTCCTGTGCCTGGCCCAGAGCAACGGGATCGACCGCCGCCGGGTCGCCGAGGTGGTCGAGGCCGTCGGGCTGACCGCGGTGGCCAGGAAGCGCTCCGGCGGCTTCTCGCTCGGCATGGGTCAGCGCCTGGGCATCGCCGCGGCGCTGCTCGGCGATCCGAAGGTGCTCATGTTCGACGAGCCGGTCAACGGCCTCGACCCGGAGGGCGTCCTGTGGATCCGCAACCTCCTGAAGTCGCTCGCCGCCGAAGGCCGGACCGTGTTCGTCTCGAGCCACCTGATGAGCGAGATGTCGATCACCGCCGATCGCCTGATCATCATCGGCCGCGGGCGGATGATCGCCGAGACCACGGTCGAGGACTTCCTCAAGGGCGGGACCGGGAACTTCGTCCGCGTCCGCTCGCCCCAGGCGGTGGAGCTCACGAAGGTGCTCAAGGCGAAGGGCTTCACGGTCGCGCGCAAACCGGACGACTCGCTCGAGGTGAACGGGGCGGGCTGCGCGGTGGTCGGCGACCTGGCCGCGGGCAACGGCCTGACCCTGCACGAGCTCTCGGCGCACAAGGCGTCGCTCGAGGAGACGTTCATGGAGCTCACCCGAGACTCCGTCGACTTCCGGACCGCCGGGGACGCCCTCGTCCCGGCGGGAGAGGTGAGGTCCTGATGGAAGCGATCAGCAGCCCCCAGATCGGCAGCGGCCCGGCCGCGTACAGCCCGACGGCCAACTTCGTCAACGTCCTGCGCTCGGAGTTCACCAAGCTCCGGTCGGTCCGCTCGACCTACTGGACGCTCTTCGCCGCCATCGTCTTCACCGTCGGGCTCTCGGTGATCGCGGCGATCGTCGTATCCAGCAACTACTCGACCTTCAGCCCCCGCCGGCAGGCCGAGTTCGAGCCCACCCAGCTGAGCCTCGGCGGGCTCAACCTGGCCCAGATCGCGATCGGCGTGCTCGGGGTGCTGACCATCACCAGCGAGTACGGGACCGGCATGATCCGGGCCACGCTCAGCGCTGTGCCCCAGCGCCGGATGATGCTCGCGGCCAAGGCCCTCGTGTTCGCCGCGACGGCCCTCGTCGTCGGGCTGATCGCCAGCTTCGTCGCCTACTTCATCGGTCAGGCGATCCTCTCCGGCTCGGCCCCCCACTCGTCCCTCGGCGACCCGCACGTGCTCCTGGCCGTGGTCGGCGGGGGCCTCTACCTGGCGGCGCTCGGGCTCCTCGGCCTCGGTCTCGGGGCGATCATCCGGGCCAGCGCCGGGGCGATCTCGGCGCTCTTCGGCCTCCTCTTCGTCCCGCCGATCATCACGGCTCTGCTCCCCCAGTCCTGGTCGGACACGATCAACCCGTATCTCCCGTTCAACGCCGGCCACCAGATCTTCGCCGTCCGCCACGACCCCGGGTCGCTCGGAGCCTGGTCCGGCTTCGGCGTCTTCTGCATCTACGCCGCCGTCGCCCTCGCGGCCGGCGCCGTGGTGATCAAGCGCCGGGACGCCTGAGCGTCCTCACGCCGCCGGCGGCGGATCGAGCCCGGGCGGCTCCTCGGGCGGGAACCCGGGGGGCCCGGGCCCGTCGGGCGGCCACATGTCCTCGGCCGGGGGAAGGTCGCGCCACATGTCCTCGGCCGGGAGGTCGGGCAGGTCGATCGGGTCGTCCGGGGCGAGCAGGTCGTCGGGGAGGAAGAGCTCGCCGGGCGGGAAGAGCTCGATCCCGTCGGGTCCCTCGGCCGGCGGGGACGGGACTGGGGCCGGCGCGGCCGGCTCCGGGACGCCAGCCGGCGCCGGCGGATCGGGCCGGGCGGGCGGCGCGTCCTGGAGGAGGCCGCCGCGGAGGCCGAACTTGATGATCCCCATCGAGCCCCCCATGTGCGGGCGCTTCTCGTCGGGCCAGCGCTGCTCGTAGGGCGGCATCTTCCAGACCTGGGCGGCCACCGTCGCGTAGTGGTAGCGGAGGTAGGCGACGAGGTCGCCGCGATGCTTGCGGCACGCGTAGCGCCGCGGGCCGAGCGGGCCGCCGCCGTTCCAGACCAGCCAGCGCCCGGGGAAGGCGTCGAGGTACTCGCCGAACATCCGCTCCGTGACCTGCCCCTGGAGGCTCCTCCAGGTCCCGTGGTCCGGTGTCGCATCGCAGAACTGGCAGCGAAAGACGGACCGGGTGGGCATCAGCCGCGCGCTCCCGGGCCGGGGTCGGGCGGCGATGGGGAAGGGCCTCTGGGCAGCGAGCCAGCGGCAGGCACTAAGCGAGGGCCGGTCGGAGCATCAGCCATGTTTAGCATGGAGACGTGCAGTGTCAAAGCGTATCGAAGCGCGTTCGGTCCCTTCGGCGGCCGCGGCGATGGTGCCCAGATCGATCCGACGCGAAACGGTCCGGCCGGCCGGGGGACCGTCCGCGGTGAGCGAGCGGCGCCTCGCCGTGATCGACCTCGGCTCGAACACCTTCCGGCTCGTCGTCTTCACCGCCGGCGACGGCTGGTGGAAGCGGACCGACGAGATCTTCGAGGCCGTCCGCATCGGCGAGGGCCTCGCGGCAACCGGGTCGCTCGGGGAGGCGTCGATCCGCCGGGCACTGTCCACGGCCAACGTGTTCGCCCACTTCTGCCGGGCCAACGGGCTCGCCGGCGACTCGATCAAGGCGGTGGCCACGAGCGCGATCCGCGACGCCGAGAACGCCCGCGACTTCCTCGGCCGGGCCGAGCGGGAGACCGACCTGCGGATCCGGGTCCTCAGCCAGGAGGAGGAGGCCCGGTACGGGTACCTGGCCGCGGTCAACTCGACGACCCTGGCCGACGGCTGCGTCCTCGACCTCGGTGGCGGGTCGATGCAGCTCGTCCGGGTCGACGGGCGCCTCGACACCGAGTCGGCCTCCTTCCGCCTGGGGGCCGTCCGGATGACCGAGCGCTTCCTCCCCGAGAACCGCCCGGCCAAGCGGCGCGAGCTCGACGACCTCCGCGGCCACGTCGCCCGCAAGCTCGGCCGGGCGCCCTGGCTCGCGGGCACCGGGCGGCGGCTCGTCGGCCTCGGCGGCACCGTGCGCAACCTGGCCACCGCGGCCCAGCGGGCCGCCGGCCAGCCGTCGATCGGCGTCCAGGGCATGGTCATCGGTCGCGACGCGCTCGAGGACCTGATCGAGCGCCTGGCCGCGCTCCCCCCGGGCGAGCGGGCCGGGGTCCCGGGGATCAAGTCGGCGCGCGGCGACCTGATCCTCGCCGGGGCAGTGGTCGTGGCCACCGTGCTCGAGGTCGGCGGCTTCGAGCGCCTCGAGGCGACCGAGGCCGGCCTGCGCGAGGGCGTCTTCTTCGAGCACCACATCGGCGGCGATCCCCCCCTCTTCGACGACGTCCGCCACGCGAGCGTGGTCAACCTGGCCACCCAGTATCGCGTCAACGAGGCCCACACCCGGCACGTCGCCCAGCTGGCGCTCGGCCTCTTCGACGAGCTGGCCGCCGCCGGCCTGCACCCGGGCGACCCGGTCGAGCGGGAGCTCCTCTGGTCGGCGAGCGTCCTCCACGACATCGGCATGTCGGTCGACTACGACGACCACCACAAGCACTCGCGCTACCTGATCCTCAACGCCGGGCTCCCCGGCTACGCCCCCAACGAGGTGGCTCTGATCGCCCAGGCCGCCCGCTACCACCGCAAGGGGATGCCCGACGCCGGCGATCTCGCCCCGGTGCTCGAGGACGGCGACGAGGCGCGCCTCTTCCGGCTCGCCGCGCTCCTGCGCCTCGCCGAGGACCTCGAGCGCTCGCGTGACCAGACCGTCCGCTCGGCCCACGTCCGCCGGGGGGAGGACGGGGTCGAGCTGCTGATGGTCGCCGACGGCGACCTCGCCGTCCCGCGCTGGGCGGCCGAGCGGGAGACGGCCGTCTTCGAGCGGGCGTTCGGCGAGCGCCTGACCGTCAGCGGCGAGCCCGCCAGGGCCCCTGCCTGAGCCGCTGCCGGGGGCCGCGCGCGCCGCTAGAGCCGGCCGAGCAGGAGCAGCACGAGCAGGATCAGGGCGATCACGCCGACGATGCCGCCGAAGATGGCGACCTTCAGCAGGAACAGCACGATCGCGACCAGGATCAAGAGACCGACGAGACCTCGAACCATCAACGCTCCTCTTCTCGGGGGTGGGTTCTCTACCCGGCCGGCGCGGCTTCCTAACCGCCCGCCGGCGCGCCGTGTGAGACTCCCGGGATGCGGGTGGCGGTGGTCGGACACGTCGAGTGGGTCGAGTTCGCCCGCGTCCCCCGCGTCCCGCGGGCCGGCGAGGTCGTCCACGCCGGGGGGACGTGGTCGGAGGCGGCCGGGGGCGGGGCGGTGGCCGCGGTCCAGCTCGCCCGGCTCGCCGGTGGGGCCGCCCTCTACACGGCGCTCGGGGAGGACGATCTCGGCCGCCGGGCCCGCGCCCGGCTCGAGGAGCTCGGCGTGTCCGTCTACGCCGCGCCCCGGGCCGAGCCCACCCGGCGGGCCCTGACCTTCGTCGACGACGCCGGCGAGCGGACGATCACCACGCTCGGCAACCGGCTCGCCCCGGCCGGGGCCGACGACCTGCCGTGGGAGCTCCTCGACGGCGCCGACGCCGTCTTCTTCACCGCCGGCGACGGGCTCGCGCTCGAGGCGGCGCGCGCGGCGCGGGTGCTCGTCGCCACCCCCCGGGCCCGCGTCGACCCCGCCGTCCCGGTGCGCCTCGACGCGCTCGTCTTCAGCGCCGGCGACCCGATCGAGTGCGCGGCCGCCGACGCCCTCGCCCCGAACGCCGACCTCGTCGTGGTCACCCACGGTGCCCACGGCGGACGCTGGACGGCGAAGGCCGGGCCGGGCGGCGACTGGGCGGCGACGCCCCTCCCCGGACCGATCGTCGACGCCTACGGCTGCGGCGACTCCTTCGCCGCCGCCCTCACCTTCGCCCTCGGCGCCGGTGAGACCGTCGCGGCGGCGCTCGCCCTCGCGGCCCGCTGCGGCGCGGAATGCCTCACCCGACGCGGCCCCTACGGCGAAGGCGCGTGACCGGGCCCACCGCCCCCGGAGCCGGCGCCAGCCGGCGTCCAGGGGCGGGGACCGATCACTTGATGAGCGGCTTGACCGCGTTCAGGACCGCCGCCATCTCGAGCGGCTTGTCGAAGCCGCCGTCCGGCGTCGGGGACTTGCCGATCATGTAGTTGATCGCCGCGGCGTGGCGCGCCTCGATCTGGACGATCGACCCGGCCGTGGCCAGGTACTGCTTGTTCTGGAGCTTCGGTCCCTGCCCGTTGTACGCGGACACCCCGGTGTTCTCGAGCACCGACGCGAGGGCGAGGAACGTCGCCTGGTTGGTGACCGGGAAGCTGAACTTCGGCTTCGTCGCCGGCGTCCCGCCCGCCCCCTTGATCGCCGCGGCGAGCCCGCTGACGTGAGCGGCCTCGTGGCTTCCCAGCAGCGCCGCCAGGGTCTTGGCCGCGCCGGTGAGGCCGACGGTCTTGGCCTTGACGTTGTAGAAGTCCGACTCGAGGTACTCGAGCGTCAGCGCGTAGTTGAGGATGGCCAGGTCGCCGGACGGCGACTGGGCGAACGCGTCGCTGAGGAACGGTCCGACGGCCCCGAGGCCGCCGACGGCGACTGCGGCCAGGGTCCCCCGGATGAGGAAGGCCTCGCGGGTTACGCCCTTGACTTCGACTGCGGCCAGTTCAGGGACCGCAAGTGTGGAATCTGCCATGTGACTTGTCCTTTCTGGGCTTGCGGTTGATCAGGCGATGAACGGCTTGACGGCGGCCAGGACCTGGCTCATCGTCATCGGCTTGGCGAAGGCGCCGTCCGGGGTGATCGACTGGCCGGTGAGCTCGTTGAGGATCGCCGCGTGGCGAGCCTCGACCGTGTGGATCGACAGGGCGGCGCCGAGCACGGCCGGGTCGACGATGTTGCCCGCCTGCCCGAGGTAGGCCGCGGCGCCGAGGTTCTCGACGGTGGCCGCGAGCTTGGCCACGGCGGTCGCGCTGCCGAGCGGGAACTTGCCGACCGGCTTGGTCGCCGGGGTTCCGCCGAGCTTCTTGACCGTCGCCTTGAGCGCGTTGACGTGCGTCTGCTCCTGGGCGCCCAGGACCTTCAGGAGATCCTGGACCTTGCCGGAGAAGAGCCCCGACTTGATGACCTTCTTGTAGAACTCCGTCTCCAGGTACTCGAGGGTCAGCGCGTAGTTGACGATCGCGATGTCCCCCGTGTTGGCCGAGGCGCCCGTCGCCGCCTGGGAGGTGCCGGCGGCGGTGCTGCTCGAGCTGCTGCTGCTGGAGCTGCTGCCACAGGCCGCGATGAACGCCGCGAGCGAGCTCGCCGCCGCCGCGCCGCCGACGCCCTTGCCGACCATCTTCAGGAACTTCTTGCGCTCGCTCGGGTCACGGGCGAGGACATCGAGTGCGCCGGCCGGCTGGGGGCCGGCTTCCTCGGTCGCGGGGTGAGACATTTCGGATACCTCCGATTGGAAGACACCGGGACCGCGCACGGTGCTCGCACACGGTCCCCAGGTGAGTGACACCCCGCGCCGCCTCGTCCGGACGGCAGGTGGGTTTCCCCTTCTTGCGCGCAACCCCGCCTCACGGATCAATCGCCGCCACCCGAGCCCCCCAGCCGGAGGCGGGTGTGCTCAGCGGCCGGCGGCGAGCGAGCGGGCGATCAGCTCGATCGGATGGAGGATCGGGAGCGGGCGCTCGAGGTGGCGGGCGATCTGGAGCGCGCACCCGGGGTTGGCCGCGGCGATCGCCTCGGCCCCGACCGCCGCGAGGTTGGCCGCCTTGCGCCGGCCGAGCTCGGCGGCGGCCGCGGGCTCCAGCAGGTTGTAGACGCCGGCCGACCCGCAGCAGATCTCCCAGTCCGCCGGGGTCACCAGCTCGAGGCCGGGGATCGCGCCGAGCAGCTCCCGGGGGGCGTCGCGGATCTGCTGGGCGTGGGCCAGGTGGCAGGCGTCGTGGTAGGCGACGCGCAGCGGCAGCGGACCGCGCTCGGCCCGGGGCTCGATGCCGGCGAGGAGCTCGTGCACGTCGAGGACCCGCTTCGGGAACTCCTCGTCCCCGGTCAGGTGGCCGTACTCCTTCATCCCCGAGCCGCAGCCGGCGGCGTTGACGACGATCGTGTCGTAGCCGGCGAAGGCGGCGATCGTCTCCTCGGCGCACGCTCGGGCCTCGTCCTCGTAGCCGGTGTGGAGGGCGAGCGACCCGCAGCAGCGCGAGGCGGGCGGGACGTGGACCTCGAACCCCTCGGCGGACAATACGTCGATCGTCGCCCGGTTGACCGCGGCGAAGAACACCCGCTGGACGCACCCCTGGAGCAGGGCGACCGTCCCGCGCTGCTCGCCCCGGGCCGGCGTGCGCGCCGGCAGCCGCTGCCAGCTGGCCCGCAGGGCGACGTCCGGGGTCATCGCGGCCATCGCCCGCAGGCGCACCAGGCGCTCGGGCAGGAATCGCTCGAGGCGCAGGCGGCGGTTGAGGACGAGCGCCGGGACCATCGCCCGCAGGCGCCCGGGGTGCGGGAAGAGGGCGAAGACGAGGCGGCGAAAGGCCCGGTCGGCCAGCGGGCGGTCGTAGTGGCGCTCGACCTGAGGGCGGGTCTGGGCGAGGAGGAGGTCGTACTGGACGCCCGACGGGCAGGCCGTCACGCAGGCCATGCAGCCGAGGCAGCGGTCGAAGTGGGTGACCATCTCGTCCGAGAGGTCGGCCTGCTCGTGCCCGAGCGCCATCAGGGCGATGCGCCCGCGCGGGGAGTCCATCTCCTCCCCCCACAGGCTGTAGGTCGGGCAGGTGGGCAGGCAGAAGCCGCAGTGGACGCAGTCGTCGATCAGCGCCGGGTCGGGCGGGTGCTTCTCGTCCCAGGCCGACTCCGGGCGCTCGACCGGGGGTGGCTCGGTGGCCATCGGCTCAGATCCCCCCGACGTAGCGGCCGGGATTGCACACGCCGGCCGGGTCGAAGCGGGCCTTGACCCGGCGCAGGAGGTCGAGCTCGGGACCGTCGGCGACGCCCCAGACGTCGACGCCGGACCGCAGGGCGGCCGGCGCGTCCTCGACGACGCACGGGGCCGGGGCCAGGCGGGCGCGGAGCTCGGCGACCGCGGCCGGGTCGTCCCCGGCCACCCGCACCCAGGCCAGGCCGAGGGCCGCGCGGGCCACCGCGCTCGCCGACGCCCCGAGGAGGCGCTCGAGGTCGCCGGGGAGGGCCGAGACCCGGACGACTGCACCCCCGGGCGCCGCCCGCTGGCGGGCGCGCTGGTCGGCCCAGACGGATTCGTCGTCGGTCACGACCTCGGTCTCCAGCCCGGCCTCCCCGATCAGCTCGGCCACCGCGAGCCCCATGCTCTCGCCGGCGCGGCCGGCCGCCCGGGCGAGCAGCGCGCCCCCGGCCTCGGGGCCGTCCCAGCGCAGGTCGAGGGCCTCGAGCTCGAGCGCCCGGGCCGCCACGAGGCGCGCCGCGCGGGCGAGGGCGCCGGGGTCGGCGGCCCGCCCGACCACGGTCAGGGTCTCCCCGGGCAGGGGATGGAGGCGGAGCGTCGCCTCGCAGATCACCCCGAGCGTCCCGAGCGCCCCGCACATCAGCTTGGCCAGGTCGTAGCCGGCGACGTTCTTGATCACGTTCGACCCGGCCCGGGCCACCGTCCCGTCGGGCAGGGCGACCCGGACCCCGAGGATCAGGTCGCGCACCCCGCCGTGGCGGTGGCGGAGGGGTCCGCTGTCGCCGGTGGCGAGGATCCCGCCGATCGTCGCCCGCCCGTCGGCGTCCGGCGGGTCGAGCGACAGCCGCTGGCCCTGCGCGGCGAACTGCGCCTGCGCCCGGGCCAGGCCGACGCCCGCCTCGAGCACCACGGTGAAGTCACCGGCGCTGTGCTCGACGACCCGGTCGAGGCGCTCGGTCGAGACGATCAGGTCGGGGTCCTCCCCGGGTGAGCCCCAGTTGACCTTCGTGCCCCCGCCGAGCGGCCGCACCCGCCGAGCCCCCTCCAGAGCAGCCGCCATCTCCGACGGGTCCGCCGGTCGGGCGAGCGCGGCCGCCGCGGACGTCGACATCAGAAGCGCTCGGCCAGCCCGGCCGCCTCGAGCGGGTGGACGCGGTAGGGCCCGGGCACCTCGCCGCACAGGCGCGGGGTCGGCATCACCTTCCCGGGGTTGGCCAGGCCGTCCGGGTCGAAGGCGCAGCGGAGCATCTGGAAGGCGGCGAGGTCGGCTTCGCCGAACATCTTGCCCATGTAGGCGCGCTTGTCGACGCCGACCCCGTGCTCCCCGGTGATCGACCCCCCGGCGTCGAGGCAGGCCTTGAGGATCAGCCCGGACAGCTCCTCGGCCCGCTCGGCCTCCCCGGGCGCGTGGCCGTCATAGCAGACCAGGGGGTGGAGGTTTCCGTCGCCCGCGTGGAAGACGTTCGCCACCCGCAGCCCGTACTCCCGGCCGAGCTCCTCGATCCGGCCGAGCACATCGGGGAGGCGGGTCCGGGGGACCACGCCGTCCTGGACGAAGTAGTGGGAGGAGATCCGCCCGGCCGCCGGGAACGCCGACTTGCGCATCTTCCAGAACACCGCCCGCTCCTCCGGGGTCCGGGCGACCCGCACGCCGGTCGACTCGCTCGCCCGGCAGAGGGCCTCGAGCTCGCCGAACTGGGCCTCGCACTCGGCCGTCGGCCCGTCGAGCTCGACGAGGAGCGCCGCCCCGGCGTCGGCCGGCCACCCGGCGTGGGCCATCTGCTCGGAGGCCTCGATCGCCAGCTGGTCCATCATCTCGATCGCCGCCGGGACGAGCCCGGCCGAGACGATCGCCGAGACCGCCTGCCCCGCGCTCCGGGTGTCGGCGAAGAAGGCCACGAGGGTCTTGACCGCCGCCGGCGTCGGGACGACGCGGAGGGTGATCCGGGTGGCCACGCCGAGCGTCCCCTCCGAGCCGACGAAGGCGCCGAGGAGGTCGTAGCCCGGTGGGTCGAGGTGCTTGCCGCCGAGCTCGACCACCCCCCCGTCGGGGAGGACGACCTCGAGGCCGGTGACGTAATTGGTCGTGAAGCCATACTTGAAGCAGTGTGCCCCCCCCGAGTTCTCGGCCACGTTGCCGCCGATCGAGCAGACGATCTGGCTCGACGGGTCCGGGGGGAAGAAGTAGCCGGGGGCGACGGCGTGGGAGATCGCGATGTTCGTCACGCCCGGCTCGACGACGACCCGCTGGTTGGGGAGGTCGACCTCGAGCACCCGCCGCATCCGGCTGAGCACGATCAGGACGCCGTCGGCGATCGGGAGCGCCCCGCCCGAGAGGCCCGACCCCGACCCGCGGGCGACCCACGGGACCTTGAGCTTGTGGCAGGCGCGAACGACGTCGCGGACCTCCGCGCCGCTGGCCGGAAGGACGGCGACCGGGGGCACCACGTGGTAGTGGAGCAGCCCGTCCGACTGGTAGGTCCGCAGGTCGTGGGGGTGGGTGAGGACGTTCGCGTCCCCGCAGATCGCGCGCAGGCGCGCGAGGAGCGAGGCGGCCGGGAAGGCCTGGCTCGTCGGCTGTGCGGTGGTGGCCACCCCATTAGGTGTAGCGCAGATTCACGGCCGACCGCCTCCCCAGGCCGAGGAGTCCGGGCCGGGCCCGCGAACCTAGGTCGGGTGAGGCGTCGATGAGCGGAGCCGCGTGCTCGACCTGTTGATCGTCGTCGCGACGGTCGGCTTCGCGGTGATCGGGCTGCGCCGCGGGTTCATCGTCAGCCTGTTCTCGCTCGGCGGCTTCCTCGTCGGGGCCGTGGTCGCGACCGCGATCGCCGACGCCTTCCTCCCCCCGCGCCGGGCATCCCTGGCCACGCCGGTGTTCGGGTTGTTCGCCGCCCTCCTCGGCGGGAGCTTCCTCGCCCTGGCCATGGGCGGGGTCGGCGCCCGCGTCCGCGCCCGGCGCCCGCACCGGTTCCCCGGCCGGGCCGACGGCCCGCTCGGGGCCGCCCTCTCGGCCTGCATCGCCCTCGGCGTCGCCTGGACGCTCGGCGCCGTCGCCCTCGCCGTCCCCCGGGACAGCCTCGGCCTGCGTGCGGCGGTCTCGCGGTCGGCCACCCTCCAGGGGCTCGACGCCCTCCTCCCGCCGCCGGGCGGCGTCCTCGCCGCGCTCGCCCCCTTCGACCCCCTCCCCGCCCTCGAGGGACCCCAGGCCGGGATCGCCCGTCCGACCACGCAGATCACCCGGGCGAGCGCCGTCCACCGGGCCGCGGCCAGCGTCGTGCGCGTGCTCGGGAGCGCCTGCGGGACCGGTCTCGAGGGGTCGGGCTGGGTCGCCGCCCCGGGCGTCGTGGTCACCAACGCCCACGTCGTGGCCGGCGAGACCGACACCGTCGTCGAGGTCGGCGGCGTCTCCCCGGACCTCTCGGCCGAGGTCATCGGCTTCGACCCGGGCAACGACGTGGCCATCCTCCGGGTCGACAGGCTCGCTGCGCCGGTCCTCCCCCTCGCCGTCGACCCGCCGGCCGGGCGGGCCGCGGCGATCCTCGGCTTCCCCCGCGACGGGCCCTACGACGTCCGGGCCGGGCGGATCGGCCCGACCGAGACCCGCCGCGCCCCCGACGCCTTCGGACGGGGCGCCGTCTCCCGCCTCCTGACCCCGCTCCGCGGCCTCGTCCGCCCGGGCAACTCCGGCGGCCCGATGATCGACGCCCGGGGGCGGGTCGTCGCCACCGTGGTCGCCGAGACGTTCGGCGGGGGCATCATCGGGGGCTACGGAGTGGCCAACGCCGCGGTCGCCCACGACCTCGCCGGCGCCGTCGCGCCGGTGTCGAGCGGGGCCTGTCACAGCTGAGGCGGCCTGGACCGGGTGTCCAGCCGCATGTGCCGTGCGGTCGGTGTGAGGCCCGGGGGGGTCGACCTAGACTGGGACGGTGAACGTCGATGGCTCGGTCGAGGCTCGCTGTGACTTCGTGCTGCGCAGCGTGGAGGATCGCGGCGTGCGCTTCGTGCGCCTCTGGTTCGTCGACGTCCTCGGCAATCTCAAGAGCATCGCGATCCCCGTCTCCGAGCTCGACGCGGCCCTCGAGGACGGGATCGGGATCGACGGGTCGGCGCTCGAGGGGTCGGCCCGGCTGGCCGAGCGGGACGTCGTCGCCCATCCGGACCCCCTGACCTTCCAGATCCTCCCCTGGCGCCCCGGGTCGCTGGTGGCGCGGATGTTCTGCGAGGTCCGCGCCCCGGACGGCCGGCCGTTCGCCGCGGACTCGCGGCTCGCCCTCGCCCGCGTCGTCCGCCAGGCGTCCGAGCTCGGCTTCACCTTCGAGGTCGGCGGCGAGATCGAGTTCTTCCTCTACGCCGGCGGCGAGCCGGCCGACCGCGACCGGGAGGATGCGCTCCCGGTCCCCCTCGACCAGGGCGCCTACTTCGACCTGACCTCACTCGATGTCGGGAGCGACTTCCGCCGGCGGACGATCGAGTACCTCGAGCAGATGGGGATCCCCGTCAAGAGCGCCCACCACGAGGTCGCCGCCTCCCAGCACGAGATGGACCTCCAGCACGCCGACGCCATGTCGATGGCCGACGGCCTGATGACCTTCCGGCTCGCGGTCAAGGAGGCCGCCCGGACGGTCGGCTGCTACGCGACCTTCATGCCCCAGCCGGTCGAGGGCCAGCCCGGGTCGGGGATGCACCTCCACCTGTCCTTGTACGACGCTGAGGGCAACGCCTTCCACAGCCCGGAGCGCGGCGAGTCGCTCTCGCCCCTCGGGCGCTCGTTCCTCGCCGGGGTGCTCGCCCACGCGCCGGAGATGTGCGCGGTGACCAACCAGTGGGTCAACTCCTACAAGCGCCTGGCCAACGGGTTCGAGGCCCCCCAGCACGTCAGCTGGACCCACCACGGCCGCTCGGCCCTCGTCCGCGTCCCGTCCCGGCGCCGCGATCGGCCGCACGCGGCCCGGATCGAGCTCCGCTCGCCCGACCCGGCGGCCAACCCCTACCTCGTCTTCGCCCTCGTCCTCGCCGCCGGCCTGCGGGGGATCGAGCGGGGGTACGAGCTCGAAGCCGAGACGGTCGACGAGCCGGCGCCCGGCCAGCGGCGCCTCCCGCAGGACCTCGCCGAGGCGACCGATCTCTTCGAGGCGTCGGACCTTGCCCGCGAGACCCTGGGAGATCGCCTGTGCGACTGGTACGTCCTCAACAAGCGGCGCGAGTGGGCCGAGTACCGCACGACCGTCAGTCCGTTCGAGCGACGCCGGTACCTGCGGCTATGAGCGAGGCGTGGATCTACGCGACCGATCCGGGGGACGCCGCCGAGAACGCCCGGCTCCTCGCCGACCTCGGGTTCAGCGCCCGCCGGGTGACGGTCAACGGCTCGGGCTCGCTGCGCCCGAGCGCCGAGGACGGGGGCGCCGAGCGGCGGCCGACCCTGATGCTCGTGCTCGCCGGGGGCGACGGGCCGACGGTCGGCGACCTCTGCCACCGCCTCGAGGAGGACGTCGAGCTGAGCGAGGTCCCCCGGGTCGTCGCCCTCGACACCGAGGATCTCGACGCCGGGGCCGGGGTCGCCGAGGGGCACGAGCTGCTGGTCCGGCCCTACTCGGGGGTCGAGCTCGGGATCCGCATCGCCCGCGCCCGCCAGCAGCTCTCGGGCGCCGACGGGGACGTTTTGCGGGTGGGCGGGCTCGAGCTCAACCTGGCCAACTACCAGGTCTCGATCGACGCCCGGCCGATCAACTTCACCTACATGGAGTACGAGCTGCTCAAGTTCCTCGTCACCCACGCCGGTCGGGTGTTCACCCGGGAGGCGCTCCTCAGCCGGGTGTGGGGCTACGACTACTACGGGGGCGAGCGGACCGTCGACGTCCACATCCGCCGCCTGCGGGCCAAGCTCGGCCAGGACTATGGCGGGCGGATCCAGACCGTGCGGAGCGTCGGGTACCGGTTCGATGGCTGAGCTCTCCGGTACCTCCGGCCCGGCGCGCGCCGAGGAGGCGGCGGTCACCCGCCGGGGTGGCCAGAGCCGCGCCATCTACGGCGGCTTTCGCCAGACGATCAAGGCGGTCGGGACCGGCGTGCGGGGCAGCCGCGACCTCAGCTTCGCCGAGGCGCGCGCCGCGATGGGCCTCCTCCTCGCCGGGGAGGCGACCCCGGCCCAGGCCGGCGCCTTCCTCGTGGCGATGCGGATCAAGGGGGAGTCCCCGGCCGAGCTGGCCGGCTTCGCCCAGGGCCTGCGCGACGCCTGGAGCGGGACGGAGACGACCTCCCGGCGGCCGCTCGTCGCCTGCGCCGGGGCCTACGACGGGGTGGCCGACGCGCCCCACCTGAGCCTGGCGGCCGGCGTCGTGGCCGCGGCCGCCGGGGCGGGGATCGTGTTGCACTGCGGGGACACCCTCGGTCCGAAGTACGGGATCACCGTGGCCGACGTGCTCGGGGCGCTCGGCGGGCCGGTTGCCCCGACCGAGCGCCAGTCGACCCGGATGCTCGAGGCGGCCGGGGTGACCGTCGTCCACGCCGGGGAGGCGCTCCCCGGGTGGCGCGCCCTGGCCGGGACCCGCGACGAGGTCGGCGTCCGCGGTCCGATCCACTCGGCCGAGAAGCTCGTCGACTACTACGGGGCCCGGCGCTTCGTCGTCGGCCACACGCACAGTTCCTACAGTGAGCGGCTGCTCGGGGCGCTCGTGCTCCTCGGGGCCGAGCGTTCGATCGCCGTCCGCGGGATCGAGGGGTCGGATGTGATGCGTCCGGGCCGCCCCCAGGCCTTCGAGCCCGGCCGGGCGCTCGAGCTCCCCCAGCGCGCCGACTCGCGGGTCGGCCGCCCGGAGGCCCCGGCGGCGTCCGGCGACCAGGCCGCCCGATCCGCGGCCCTGACCACCGACCTGGTCGCCGGGGAGGTCGGCGGTCCGCTCGCCTACACGGTCGCCCTCAACGCCGGTCTGCGCCTCTACGCGGCCGGCCTCGTCGATGACACCCGCGACGGACTGGAGCTGGCCGAGGCGGCGGTCGCCGACGGCGGCGCCGCCGCGACCCTGGGGGCGATGCTCGCGGCCGGGGTCGCCTGACTCGGGGTGAAATCGCTCGGCGAGCGCGCTAGCCTTTGTGGTGGTTCGCGGAGACACAGGGCTCCGGTGCTGGACATGAAGCGATGAGACGGCGCTCGGCATTCGCGGCGGCGCCCCGGACCATCGAACGCCTCGCTGGTAACCGGACCGGAGCGTGTGATGCCGTCTCTCTGCAGGACCCACCCTCACCGGCTGGCCCCGGGGCAGGGACGGGACTTCGACTGGCTCGGGGGTGCCACCGGCGTCGAGCTCGAGGTCGAGGTCGACGGCGGGAGGGCGCGCGTCCGCGTCGCGGGGGAGGTCGACCTCGCGTCGGTCGACGTGATCGAGGAGGTCGTCGCCGACGCGCTCGACCGCGCCCCCGGCGGAGTCGAGCTCGACCTCCTCGGCGTCGGGTTCATCGACGCGGCCGGGCGCGAGATGGTCGCTCGGGCCGGGGCCCGGGCCGTCGGGCGGCTCCGCGTCACCTGGGTCGGCGCCGGCCGGATCGGCGGGTCGCGTGGGCGCCCGGGCGGCGAGCGCCGGCCGACCTGCGGGCGGGCCGGTGGCCGCGAGCGTCCGCGCGACGTCGCGCCGCCGCCGGGCCGGTCCCGTGCGGGGCGGGCCGGGCTCCCCGCGGGCGGCGACCGGCCGGCCTCGTGATGACCGGCGGCCCCGGCCCCACCGAGAACCAGCTCCATGAGTGCTCCTCGTGCGGGCGGCACGTCCGCCGCGCGGCGGCCACCGGCGCGCCGTGCGAGTTCTGCGGCGGCCCGCTCCGGGCGGTCTGGGGGCTCGGTCAGACCCCGTCGTCGTCGCGCTCCTCGGATCCGGCCGCCGCGTCGGCCGTGAAGCTCAAAGCTCGAGTCCGGGAGATGCTGCGCGGCGGACCTTCCCCACCCAGGCGCGAGGGCGCCTAGGGTCCCCGACCCGGACGGGTCCCGGACCCCTCAGGGTACGAAGGTCCCGCCGGCGTGGGGGCGCCGGCGGGACGGGGCTGTTCGTTTCGAAGACCCTCGCCCCGGCCGCGCAGTTAGGGTAACCTAAGGGCATGTCCGTGGAGAGGACACGCTAATGGCCCAGATCGACTGGTCGGGCTGGCCGGTGCTCGAGGTTCGGGTCCGGGCCCCGCAGCCGACCTGCTACGCCCGGGTCGTCATCGACACCCTTCGGGCCGGCCTCCACCGGGGCGAGCCGTTCGCGGTCGTCGTCATCGGCGAGCCGACCGCCCCGGCGCGTCCGGCCCCGGTGCTCGGCCCGATCGACACCCGCTGGCTGCGCCACTGCCGGGGGCCGCTGGCCCGGATGTGCCGAGGGATCGCCTACGTGACCGACCGGCCGCCGGTGAGCCTCGCCGGGTGCCCGAGCACGTCGTTCTCGAGTGTCGAGGCCGCGCGGACGTGGGCGCGCGAGCGCATCGCCGCGGCCCCGCGCATCCCGGTCGGCGTCTGAGCCTTGGTCGTGTCGGAACCCGGCCCGGCCGATCCGGGCGGGACTGAGCCGGACGCCGTGACCGAGGTCGAGCGCGACGAGACGCGGGAGGGGTTCGCCGAGGCGCTGGCCGGCTGGGGGCTGACCCCGTCCCAGGTCGCCGACACGCTCGAGCGGACCGACTTCGCCCTCGGGATGGTCGAGCTCCGCCCGCCAGAGGGGGGGAGGAGCCCGGGGATCGCGCTCGTCGTCGCCGATCGCCGCGACCCCGAGCTGCGCGACCTCTTCGCCTGGCGGGCCTCGGCGAGCGACGAGGACTACGCCGCCGCCTGGGAGATCGAGGACGAGCCGCTGACCCGGGTCATCCTCGGGCCGGACGAGCAGGCGCTCCTGCGCTTCGCGATCCGGGTCCGGGCGCCGGCCGCGCTCGAGCGGCGCTACCTCTTCGCGGTGGGGGCGGTCGCCCCGATCCTGAAGAAGCTCCAGGTCGCCGGGACGGGCCTGTTCCTCGTCCCGGCCAAGGTCATCGAGCGGGCGACGGCCCGGGAGGGAACGCCGGCGGACTACGACGTCCTGAGCTCGTGCCTGCGGGTCGGGACGGTCGAGCGGGCGATCCCGAGCATCGACGAGGCGCTCGCCCACGTCGGCTCGCCCCGGGAGTCGACGACGATGCGCCCGATGAACCGGGCCGAGCGGCGGGCCGAGGCCCGGAGCAGCAAGAAGCGCCGGCCCTGATCCGCTCGGTCATCTTCGACTGCGACGGCGTCCTCGTCGACACCGAGCTGACGTCGAACCGGGTGCTCGCCGGCCTCCTGACCGAGGCGGGGCTCCCGACGACGCTCGAGGACTGCCTGCGCGACCACCGGGGGCGGGCGATGGCCGCCGTGCTCGCCGACGCGTCGCTGCGGCTCGGCGGCCCGCTGCCCTTCGACCTGGCCGGCCGCTACTACGCGACGATCGAGGCGATCTTCGCCCGTTCGCTCGAGCCGGTGCCCGGCGTCGTCGACGCCCTCGACCGGATCGCCCTCCCGAACTGCGTGGCCTCGAGCGGGCCGCACCACAAGATGGAGGTGACCCTCCGGACGACCGGGCTCTGGGACCGCTTCGCCGGGCGCATCTTCAGCGCGAGCGAGGTCGCGGCCGGCAAGCCGGCGCCGGATCTGTTCCTCCACGCCGCCCGGCGGATGGGGTTCGACCCGGCGAGCACGGCCGTCGTCGAGGACAGCCTCCCGGGCGTCCAGGCGGCCGTCGCCGCGGGCATGCGGGCCTTCGCCTTTGCCGGCCAGACCGACGCCGGCGAGCTCGCCCGGGCGGGCGGCGAGCCGTTCGTCGACATGGCCGACCTGCCCGGCCTCCTCGCCGGCCGGTGACCGCGGCCCGGGCGGCGGCGGTTCAGGCGGGCGGGGGCGCCGCGGCCCGGCGGTAGATGTCTCGCAGCTCGTCCGCGCCGGGCGGCGGCGGGATGCGGGCGAGCTCGGGGCGGTCGACGGCGAGCCGGATCGTCCGCTCGAGGGCCGCCGGGTCGGTGGCGAGGGCGGCGATCGCGGCGCCGCTGCGGACGCGGAGCGCTCGGGCGAGCCGCAGGAGCCGGCCGACCTCGGGGACCCGGGTCGCGATCGCGGCGACCGTCTCCGGGAGGAGGGCCGCGTTGGCGTCGGCGTGGGCGACGCCGACCGCGCGGACGGCCGACTGGGTCATGACGTGGTGGAGGCCGAGCCCGCTGTGGTCGACGGCCCAGCCGGCCATCAACGCGCCGAGTGCGAGGCGGTCGCGGTCGGGCTCCTCGTCGCCGGCGCCCGCCCACGCGGCGGCGATCCGCCGCCCGGCGTCGCGGGCGGCGGCCCGGGTGATCGCGCTGCTCTCGGTGCTGGCGATCGCGACGAGGACGTGGCCGAGGGCGTTCGCGCTGCTCGCGGCGAGGCGGTCGGTCGGGGCGGAGGCGCTGAGGGCGGGGTCGTTGACCACGAGCGCCGGGCGGACGTGCCGGGTGCCCGGCGGCGCGCCGCGGGCCTGGCGGTGGAAGTGGGTCATCTCCGCCCCGGAGAGCGTCGTCGGGACGGCGGTCACCGCGCTCGGCGGGCGGGCCGCGGCGATCGCCTTGGCGACGTCGATCACCCGGCCGCCGCCGAGGGCGACGATCCGGCCGTGGCCGACCGCGTCGGCGAGCCCGGCGGCGAGCTCGTCGACCGCGCCCGGGGGGACGTCGATCACCGCCGCCGCCAGCGCGGCCAGCTCCGGAGCCTGGCCGCGGGCCCGGGGCGTGCTCAGCAGGGTGTAGGGCTCCCCGGGGTCGAGGATCCCGCTCGCCGCGAGCGCGCCAGGGCCGAAGAAGATCTCCGCGTCGCGGTCGCGGTGGTGCTCGACGCGCCGGGGGTCGGGGCGGTCTGTGCCGGGGGCGCCTATGCGGGGACCGGGCCGACGATGTCGAGGTCGTAGGGCGGGCCGGTGTGGCCGGCCTTGACGTCGGCGATCAGCTGGTCGGGCGTGGCGAAGAGCTGCTCGAGGCCGGCGCCGAGGAAGAACTCGAGGAACCGCGTCGGGACCTCGCCGATCGCCTTGATCCCGTGGGGGACCCCGCGCGGGCCGAACATGAACGTCCCGGGCCCGGCCTCGACCCGGGTCTCGCCGCAGACGAAGAGGAGCGTCCCCTCGAGGACGTAGTGGGCTTCGTCCTCCTTGTGGTGCACGTGCATCGGGAAGCCCTGGCCGGGGGCGTAGGTGACCTCGATCACGCCGACGTCGCCCGCGGTCTGGGAGCCGGTCGCCACGGTCCGGACGACCGAGCCGTCGGGCAGGTGGAGGGGCTCGACGTCCCCGGGGGCCTGGACGTAGGGCGGGACGGTCGTCGTTGCGGTGGGGTGCGCCATGATCTGCTCCATTCGGGTCGGCGGTGTCCGGTCGCGGCAGCGGCGAGATCGACAACCAACGGAGTGGGCCCGAGATGCGCCCCCGACGCATCTCGGGCGGATCGTAACCGGTCGCCCCGGGGTTGGGAAGGGCTGTCGGCGGGTGGTCGCCGGCGGGGGTCGCCGGCGGGCGGGATAGGCTGGAGGCATGCGTGGGCTGCTGCTGTTCGGCGACACGGAGCGCGCCGCCGCCCTGCGCCACGAGATCCCCGTCGCGATCATCGACCCCGTGCTCTTCGCCGAGGTCGACGGTCGGCGCTACGTGCTGACGAGCATGCTCGAGCGCGACCGGGTCGCGCGGGCGCTGCCCGAGGCCGAGGTGCTCGACTTCTTCGCCTTCGGCTACCGCGAGCTCGTCCGGGACGGCATGGCCGACGCGGCGGCCGAGCGCGAGGCGGTGGCCCGGGCGGTTCGGCATCTCGGCATCCGGGAGGCGATCGTCCCCGGCGACTTCCCGCTCGGGATCGCCGACCGCCTGCGGGACGACGGCGTGCTCGTGGCCGTCGACGACGACACGGTCGCCCTCCGGCGGCGGGCGAAGGCCGCGGTCGAGGTCGCGGGCATCCGCGCGGCCCAGCGCGCCGCCGAGGCGGGGATGGCGGCGGCGCGCGACCTGCTCCGCCAGGCCGCGCCGGACGGCGAGGGAGCCCTGCGGCGCGACGGCGAGCCCCTCCTCGCCGAAGACGTCCGGGCGGCCCTGCGGTCCGCCTGCGCGGCGCACGGGGCCGCGTGCCCGCCGGACGCGATCGTCGCGTCGGTGTGGAACGGGACGGGCCACGAGCCGGGCCACGGCCCGCTCCCGTCCGGCCTCCCGATCCAGGTCGACCTCTGGCCGCGCGACGAGGCGAGCGGTTGCTGGGCCGACATGACCCGGACGTTCGTGGTCGGCCGTCCGGCCCCCGAGCACGCCGGCCTGATCGCCGAGCAGGAGCGCCTCGTCCGGGCGGCGCTGAACCGGGCCGAGGGGCTCGTCCGTCCGGGCATCAAAGGCCGCGAGCTGTACGACGCAACCTGCGACCGGTTCGAGTCGGCCGGCTACCTGACGCAGCGGACGACGGAGCGGGTGGACGAGGTCGAGGGGTTCCAGTTCTCCCTCGGGCACGGCGTTGGCCTCGAGGTGCACGAGCCTCCCCACCTCGGACTGGCCGGGCTCGAGCCGCTGGTCGCCGGCGACGTGCTGGCGCTCGAGCCCGGGCTCTGGGACGCGCGGATCGGCGGCGTGCGCTTCGAGGACTTGGTCGTCGTGACCGAGGCGGGGGCCGAGCGGCTGACCCGGTTCGCCTACGGCCTCACGCCCTGAGCGCGCGCCGCCCGTCGAGGTTGGCGTCGATGAGGGCCCCGGGGGCCGGTCGGACGGCGACCGCCGCGCGCAGCCCGGGCCGCGCGCGGCGGGTCCGGCCGGGCTAGTGCTGCCCCTGCTGATCGGTGTTGGCGTTGGCATTGCCCGGCTCGTCGGCGTGACCGGCGGGTCCGTCGCTCGCCCCGGTCTCGGGGGCGGTGCTCTCCGGTGTGCCGGCGTCGGTCGCGTCGCCGGCGGTCGCGACATCGGCCTGGGTAGCCACCGCGCCGGTCTCCGGGGCGATCTGGTCGCCGCTCTGGATCGTGTCGGTGTCCGGACTGCTGGTCGCCGCGGGCGCCGTCTGGGCCGCGGGCGCCTTGGCGGCGGACGAGCTGCCGGCGGCGGTGGCGATCGCGGCGCCGCCCAGAGCGAGGGCGGCGAGGGCGGCGACCGCCCCTGCGGTGTACTTGAGTCGCTTGAACACGGTGTGCTCCTTCGAGTGGATGAACGATGCGTTCAGCAACCTAGGAAGGGGCCATGAGACGCAGATGAGAGCCGGCTCACCGGCGGGCCGTCGCCGGCAGCGAGATCCAGACGTCTGCGCCGCCGGTGGGGCAGTTGGCGGCGTGCGCGGCGCCGCCGTGGCTGGCGGCGATCGTCGCGACGATGGCGAGACCGAGTCCGGCGCCGTCCGTCGAACGTCCGGGCTCGGCGCGGGCGAAGCGCCGGAAGGCGTCGGGTAGGAACTCGGGGTCGAATCCGCGCCCGTCGTCGACCACGTGGAGCTCGACCTGCCCGTCGCGCGCGATGGCCGAGAGGGTGACGTCGCCGTCGCCGTGGCGGAGCGCGTTCTCGACGAGGTTGCCGAGGGCTTGGCCGACCCGGGCCCGGTCAGCCTGGAGTGGGGCGGGCTCGACGCTCGCGACGAGGATCTGGCGCTCGCCGGCGCGCGGGTGCCTGACCAGGCGATCCCGGACGTCGCGTAGGAGCTGGCCGGTGTCGACGCGAGCGAGGTTGACCGGGAGCTGGCCGTTTTCGCCGCGGGCGATGAGGAGCAGGTCCTCGGTGAGTTGGACGAGGCGGTCGGTCTCCTCGGCGGCCGAGCGGATCGTCAGCTCGAGCGCCCTGCGGGTCTGGGGGTCGCGCTGGGCGAGCTCGAGCTCGGCCTTGAGGATGGCGAGCGGACCGCGGAGCTCGTGGCTCGCGTCGACCACGAAGGTCCGCTCGTGGCGCAGGGCGCCCTCGAGGCGGTCGAGCATCGAGTTCAGGGTGCCGCCGAGGCGGGCGACCTCATCGTCGCCGCGCGGCACCGGGAGGCGCGGTCCTGGCGCGGTGGCGGTGATCTCCTCGGCGCGCCGGCGCATCGACTCGATCGGGCGGAGCGCGCCGGCGATGGCCAGGTAGCCGGCGAGGGCACAGAGGATGAGCGCTCCGGCGCCGCCGATCAGGAGCAGCGCGCGCAGGCTGTCGAGCGCCTGCTGGCGTGCGGTCAGGGTCGCGCCGACGGCGACGACGAGCTGGTTTCCCTGGGCGCTGGTGCGGACGGCCAGGATGCGGGCCGGGCCCTGGAGATCGGCCACCGAGCGCCGGTCGATGAAGCGGCCGGACACCGGCACCGTGGCGAGCTCACGGCGGCTGAGCACGGCGCTGCGGCTGGTCTGCGGCGAGGCGTCGAAGATCGTGCCGTCGAGCTTGAGGACCTGGGCGAAGCCGCCGCCGCTGTTGCGCAGTCCGCTCCGCCCGGCCGTGCGCAGACCGGAGTCGGCCTGGCTGACCAGAGCGATCACGTCCCCCGCCCGGGAGCGGAGGCTCTGGTCGATCGCCCGGTTCATCTCGGCGCCGAAGCGCAGGTCGAGGAACAGTCCGGTCCCGACGAGAACCACGGCGAGGACGACGGCGAAGGCGAGACTCACGCGGAGCCTGATCGGCAGCCCGCCGATGGCGCGCCTGCCGAGCACCATTATCCGCGCACCCCGCCGTCGCGCCGCAGGCGGTAGCCAGCTCCGCGCACGGTCTCGATGCTCTGCACGCCGAACGGCTTGTCGATCTTCTGGCGGAGGTAGCGGACGTACACGTCGACGACGTTGGAGCGGTTCTCGTACGCCCCGTCCCAGGCCGCCTCGAGCAGCTGGAGGCGGCTGAGCACATCGCCCGAGCGGCGCATGAACGTCCCGAGCAGGGCGAACTCCTTCGTCGAGAGACCAAGCTCGGCCTCGCCGCGCCACGCCCGCCGCGACGCCGGATCGAGGCGCAGCGGCCCGACCTCGAGCACGGCCGGCCGCTCGACCGGACCCCGCCGGTCGAGCGCCCGCAGCCGTGCGAGGAGCTCGACGAACGAGAACGGCTTGGTCAGGTAGTCATCGGCTCCGCCGTCGAGCCCGGCGACCCGGTCGCTGATCGCGTCGCGGGCGCTCAGCATGAGCACCGGCGCCCAGACACCGTCCTCGCGCAGGCGCCGGCAGGTCTCGAACCCGTCGATGCCGGGGAGCATCACGTCGAGCACGATCGCGTCGTAGCCGGTCGACCCGGCCATCCACAGGGCGTGCTCGCCCCTGTGGGTCAGATCGACCGCGACGCCCTCCCCCCGGAGTCCGCGCCGCAGGAGCGACGCCAGCTTCACGCTGTCCTCGACGACCAAGACCCTCATCTGACAAGTCTTCCCGTGCTCGATGAGAGTCTGATGAGAGCCCAGCGTGCGCCGGTCAGACGGCGGCCGCCGTCCGGGCCGGATCCCCGGCGGTCGTGAAGCGGTAGAGGTAGCCACGGATCCGCGTCGTGTGCCGCAGCGACCACGACGTGGTCGACGGACACCGGAAGCCGCTCGTGCACGGATGGGCGAGGAGGACGTAGCGGACGGCGCCGCGTCCGACGAGCTGCTTCAACGTGGCCAGGCGCACGAGGGGGCCCTTGACGTCGTTGAGGATGAGCACCGGCTGGTCGTCGGCGGCGATCAGGCCGACCACGCCGAGCGGGTCGCTGCTGGCCACCTCGTAGGGGGCGCCCCCCCGGTGGGCGTGGAGGTACGGCCCGTACTGGGCGCCGGATCCGACCTGGGGGGCGTTGCCGGAGTGCCGGTCGATCAGGTCGAGCGAGAAGCGCACCGGCGCGGCGAGGAGGGCCAGGCCGGTGAGGACGGAGAGGCCGGTGCTCCGGGTCCACGTGCGGCGCCGGCCGACCGCTCCGGCGAGGAGCGCGAGCGCGAGGGCGAGGTCGAGCCCGCCGGCGGCGCGGCCGAGCGAGTCGGTCGCCGCGGTGAGCGCATAGAGGCCGGCGAGGGCGAGCGCGGCGGCGAGGACGATGCGCGCATCGTCGCGCTGGCGCGCCCGGGCGAGGAGTCCGGCCGCGGACACGCCGAGGGCCGCGGCGACGGCGGGTGCGCCGGCCTCGAGGTAGCGGGTCTGGAGGTGGCCCATGACGCTGAACAGGACGAGGGCGACCAGCAGCCAGAGGCCGAGCCCGACGGCGGTCCAGCGCGCGACGCGCCGGTGCTCGGCGCCGGGGACGCCGGTCGGATCGCTCGCGCCGGGCGCCGCGGAGGGCGGGATCGCGGTCGGGGCCTCGGGCGGCGAGCCCGCGGCCGGCGCCCGCCGGCGGGCGGCGAGCAGCCCGAGTCCGAGCGCCAGCGTCAGGGCGGCGATCAGCTCGGTGCCGATCAGCTGGTTGTAGCCGGCCCGCGAGCCGAGCAGGCGCAGCGGGCCGGGTGTCGTCGGGTCGGTCGGGCCGAGCTGGGGAGCCCCGCGAAGGCGATCGAGGCCGTTGTAGACGAAGACGACGCGGTAGATGCTGCCCGTCTTCGAGCCGATCGGGTAGGGGCGATGCCCGATCGGGGTCAGCGAGGCGCCGACGACCCAGACCATCCCGACCAGGGCGAGCGCTGCGGCGGCGCCGGCCAGGACGGCAATCCGGAGCCGCGGGGCGGCGGCCATCCACCAGAGCACGACGAGGCCGGGCAGGGGGATCAGGGCCTCGGACAGCTTGACGTTGAAGGCCACGCCGACCAGCGCCGCCGCGGCCAGGACCCATGTCGCCCGGCGTGTCTGGAGCGCCCGGACCGAGGCCCATAGCGAGGCGATCAGGAGGGCCGCCATCACCGAGTCCATGGTGTCGCTGCGTGAGGTGAGAACCGAGACCGGGAGCACGGCCAGGCTCAGGGCCGCGAGGAGGCCGGCCGCGCGGCCCCAGACCGCGCGGATGGCCGCGTAGAGCAGGGCGACGGCGATCGACCCACCGAGCGCCTCGGGGAGATGGAGGGCGAACCGGTTGAAGCCGAGGAGCTTGGTCGAGGCGACCTGGAGCCAGAGGTCGGCCGGCGGCTTGTCGATGCTCACGGCCGCGCCGGGGTCGATCGCGCCGAAGATGAAGTTGTGCCACGAGAGCCCCATGCTGCGGACCGCCGCGTCGTAGAACGGGTTGGATGGCGCCCGGTTCAGCGACCAGAGGCGCAGCGCGCCCGCGAGGATCACGACCGCCACGGCGAGGGGCCCGGCGGCCGGGATCCGCGCTCCGGGGTCGCGCGGACTCCGCGCGCCGCTAGAGCGCTCCACTCGCCCGGCGCTCCGTCGGCCCAGCCGGCGCGCTGGCGCTCGGCCCGATCAGGGACGGACGCGGCCCATGCACCCGGGGAGCGGCCACGAGCGACATGGTGCGGCCATCGGTTTGGGACCGCACATTCCCTCACAGGGAGCTAACCGGGCACTACGCCCTCCTAACCCGCCGAGAGGCCGCGGGGCCGACGTCCGGCGAGTATCGTCACAAACGGCACAACCTCTGGTAGCGTCCCGCCCGTCTGGTTGCTCCGCCGGGAGGGAACGTCATGTTGGGCTTTGCGCTCGTGCTGATCGGGCAGGTGATCGTGCTCGCCCTGCTCGTGAACTGGTGGGATCCGGCGGACCGGCCGCGGAGCCTCGAGGCGGCGCGCCTACGGGTCACCCGCGCCATTCGGGAGCTCGCCCACCCGCGCACCCGCCACCACGGCTGACCGGCGTCTCGGTTCGGTCGGGCTCACCCCCAGGAGCCCTCGCTCATCGGCCGGAAGGTCGTGGTCAGGATGCGCATCGACCGCGGCCGGGTCACGGCGAACAGGAGGACCTCGGCGACCTGATCGGGCGTCAGCATCGCCTCGAGCTGGGGATCGCCCGCCTGGCGCCCTGTCCCGATCGCGAACTCGGTGTGGACGCCCCCGGGGGCGATCGTCGTCGCCCGCACCCCGTGCTCGCGCAGCTCGTGGTCGAGGGCCCGGGTGAAGCCGACCTGGCCGAACTTCGAAGCGTTGTAGACCGCCTCCCCGGGGAACGCGCGCACCCCGGCCACGCTGGCCAGGGCCACGAAGTCGCCCTCGCCCGAGCGGATCAGATGGGGGAGCGCGGCCGCCGCGGTGTAGAGCGTCCCCTTCAGGTTGACGTCGATCATCGCCTCGAGCTGCTCGGGCGGGAGCTCGAGGAAGGAGCCGTAAGCGCCGACCCCGGCGTTGGCCACGACGATCTGGAGCCCGCCGAAGCGGGCGACGGCAGCGTCGACCGCCCGCTCGACGGCGCCTCGGTCGCGGACGTCGCAGGCGAGGCCGAAACCCCGCTCGAGCCCGAGATCGCCGCCCCGGCGCGAGAGCAGCGCCACCGATGCCCCGGCCTCGTGGAGGCTCCGGGCCACGGCGGCTCCGATGCCACCGCTCGCCCCGGTGACCAGCGCGACCTTCCCGCCCAGCTCGTCCACGTCGCCTCCATCCGGTCGGCCCGACCGAGGTGATCGGGCAATTCGGCCGATTCTTGCATGAACGAGGGGGCTATAGGCGCGAGATTTGTGCGAAGCCTTGACAAACCTGGGCCGGACGGCAGAGAATGCGTCCCGTGGCCGGCAAGGAAGGTGGCTCGCTCGCCTCGCTTCGCGAGCTGAACCGCAAGCGTGTGGTCAGCGCCCTCGAGGAACTGGGCGTCGCGAGCCGTGCCGAGGTTGCCCGGCGGACCGGGCTGTCTCCGTCGACCGTCTCGACGCTGGTCTCCGAGCTCGAGGACGCCGGGCTCGTCGTCGACCGTGACGAGGTCCCCGGGGAGGACCCGACGCTTCGCGGCGGGCGCCCGCCCCGCCTGATCGCGCTCGGCCGGGCGGCTGGGGTGGCCGTCGGCATCGATTTCGGCAAGCAGCATCTCGCCGTGGTGGCGTGCGACCGCTCGCACCAGGTGCTCGCCGAGACGTCCCAGCCGATGCCCGACGGCTACGACGCCCGGCGGGGGATGGACGAGGCTACCGCGGTCCTCGGCGACGTTCTCGACCGCGCGCGGATCGAGCGCGACGAGGTCATCGGCGTCGGGCTCGGCATGCCGGCCCCGATCCACCTGGCCACCGGGAAGGTCGGGTCGTCGGCGATCCTCCCGGGCTGGGTCGGGGTGACCGTGGCCGAGGACATGGGCGAGCGGCTCCAGCTGCCCGTCCACGTCGACAACGACGCGAACCTCGGCGCCCTGGCCGAGCTGCACTGGGGCGCCGGCAAGGGGTGCGAGACCCTCGTCTACCTCAAGGTGGCCACGGGGATCGGGGCGGGCCTCGTGATCTTCGGGCGACTCTTCCGGGGGGCGGGCGGAACCGCCGGCGAGATCGGCCACACGATCATCGACGAGAGCGGCACGATCTGCCGGTGCGGGAGCCGCGGCTGCCTCGAGACGGTGGCCGGCATTCCCGCCATCGTCGGCCTGCTCAAGCCGACCTTCGGCGAGGACCTGACCGTCGAGGGGGTGCTCCGCCGGGCGGCCGAGGGGGACGCGGCCAGCTGCCGGGCGATCGCCGCCGCCGGGAGCCACGTCGGCGACGCCGTCGCCAACCTCTGCAACCTCCTGAACCCGTCGCGGATCGTCGTGGGCGGGACCCTGGCCGCGGCCCGGGAGATCCTCCTCGAGCCGATGCGGGTCGCCGCGCAGCGGCGGGCGATCCCGTCGGCCGGCGAGGACGTCGAGATCGTCGCCGGGGTCCTCGGCGACCGGGCCGAGGTTCTCGGCGCGGTCGCCCTGGTGCTCTACGAGACGGAAGGCGCGGCCTCGGCGCCGCGCATGCATTCAGCCTGTCAAAACAAGGAACGGAGGGGTCGCACATGACGTCGCACAGCCCATGGACACGGGTCGGGACTGCCGGGACGGCGCTCACCGCGCTCGCGCTGGCGCTCACCGGCTGCGGGAGCAGCAGCAAGAGCAGCAGCACGGCCAGCGGGAGCGTCTCCGGGAGCGGGAACGGACCGACGGTCGCGCTGCTGCTCCCCGAGAACCAGACCGCCCGTTACGAGACCCACGACAAGCCGGACTTCCAGGCCAAGCTCACTGTGGCGTGCCCGAGTTGCAAGCTCCTCTACAGCAACGCGACCCAGGACGCCACCAAGCAGCAGAGCCAGGCCGACGCCGCGCTGACCCAGGGGGCGAAGGTGCTCGTGCTCGACCCGGTCGACGCCGGGTCGGCGGTGGCCATCGTGGCCAAGGCCAAGGCGCGGAACGTCCCGGTCATCAGCTACGACCGCCTGATCAAGAACGCGGCCATCAGCTATTACGTGTCCTTCGACAACGCCCGGGTCGGCAAGCTTCAGGCTTCGGCCCTGGACGCCAAGCTGAAGGGCATGGGCAAGGCCACCGGCCCGATCATCATGATCAACGGGGACCCGGCCGACAACAACGCCAAGCTGTTCAAGCAGGGCGCGATGACGCAGTTCGCGGCCGACGGGGTGAAGATCGCCAAGCAGTACGACACGCCGGGCTGGTTGGGCAGCAACGCCCAGAACGAGGCCCAGCAGGCCATCACCGCGCTCGGCAACTCCGGCTTCGCGGCCATCTACGGGGCCAACGACGACATGGCCGAGGGCGGCATCGCCGCGATGAAGTCGGCCGGGATCGACCCGAAGACGCGCCCGACGACCGGTCAGGACGCGTCCCTGGCCGGGGTGCAGCGGATCCTCGACGGTACCCAGTACATGACGGTCTACAAGGCGGTCACGACCGAGGCCCAGGACACGGCGGAGGTCGCCGCGGCCCTGGCCCAGGGCCAGCAGCCGCCGGCCGGCCTGGTCAACCAGCAGACCAACAACGGCATGGGCAACGTGCCGTCGGTGATCCTCACCCCGGTGGCGGTCACGGTCAGCAACATCAAGGCCACGGTCATCAAGGACAACTTCTGGAAGGTGTCCGACATCTGCACGAGCGCCTACGCGGCAGCGTGCACGAAGGCCGGCATCCAGTAGGACCGCTCGGGGACGGGCCGTCGAGGGGCGGCCCGTCCCATCGCCGTCGACTACGCGAAAGGACACCACATGAACGCCGCCAGTCCGCTGCTCGAGCTACGGGGGGTGAGCAAGCGATTCGGAGCCGTCCAGGCCCTCGATTCGGTCGACTTCGAGGTCGCCGCCGGAGAGGTGGTCGGCCTGGTCGGGGACAACGGGGCGGGCAAGTCCACCCTGGTCAAGATCATCGCCGGGATCTACACGCCCGATGAGGGCGCGTTCTCCTTCGACGGGAAGCCGGTCACCATCAGCGGTCCGACCGCGGCCGTCGACCTCGGCATCGCCACCGTCTACCAGGACCTGGCGCTCTGCGACAACCTCGACGTCGTCTCCAACCTCTTCCTCGGCCGGGAGAAGATCTCGAGCGGTCCGGGCTCGGTGACGCGCCAGCTCGACGAGACCGAGATGGAGCGGAGTTCGGCGGAGCTGCTCTCGAACCTCGCGGTGACGATCCCGAGCCTGCGCACCGAGGTCGGGACGTTGTCCGGCGGCCAGCGCCAGCAGGTGGCCGTCGCCAGGTCGCTGCTCGGCGAGCCGAAGCTCGTGCTCCTGGACGAGCCGACGGCCGCGCTCGGCGTGGCCCAGACCGCCCAGGTCCTCGCCCTGATCACGCGGCTGCGCGAGCGGGGGCTGGGGGTCGTCGTGATCAGCCACAACCTCTCCGACGTGTTCCAGGTCACAGACCGGATCTTCGTCCTGCGACTCGGTCGGCCGGAGGCGGAGTTCGTTACGGGGACGGCCAGCCGCGAGGAGGTCGTCGCCGCCATCACCGGTGCGGCCGAGCGGGTGGCGACCAACGGCAGCGCGACTGGAGGCACGCGATGAGCTCGACACCTGGACAGGCGGCGGCGCCGCTGCCCGAGAAGCTGGGCCCGCCGAGCACCCATCTGATCAAGCGCTTCGTGCAGGGCGACCTCGCCTCGCTGCGCGTCTTCATCGTCCTCGGGTTGATCTGGGCCGTCTTCCAGATCGAGAACAGCCATTTCCTCACGGCGCAGAACCTGACCAACCTCTTCCTCCAGATCACGGCGGTCGGGCTGATCTCGGTCGGCGTGGTGTACGTGCTCCTGCTCGGGGAGATCGACCTCTCGGTCGGGGCGGTCAGCGGCCTGGCCGCGGCGGTCACGGCCGTCCTCCAGGTCAAGCACGGCTGGAGCCCGTACACGGCGATCGCCGCCGGCGTCGTCGCCGGGATGGTCATCGGGGCCGTCCAGGGCTTCCTGTTCACCCACTTCGGGATCCCGTCGTTCGTCGTCACCCTCGCCGGCCTCCTGATCTGGCAGGGAGCCCTGCTGAAGGTGCTGGGGAGCACCGGGACGGTGAACATCACCGACCCGAAGGTCACCGGCCTGGCCAACACCTTCTATTCGTCGACCGTCAGTTGGATCATCGGGATCGGCGTGATCGTCGTCTACGCCGGGGGCACCCTGTGGGCGTGGCGCCAGCGCGTGAGCGCGGGGCTCGCCGACCGGTCGCTGACCGGTCCGATCGTCCGGGTCGTCGTGATGGCGGCGGCGACGATCGCCGTCGTCTCGGTCTTCGATCACGACCGGGGGCTGCCCCTCGCCGTGCTGATCCTGATCGCCTTCGTGGCGACGATGGAGTACGTGGCCACCCGGACCCGCTTCGGGCGCCACGTGTTCGCGGTCGGCGGCAACGCCGAGGCGGCCCGCCGGGCCGGCATCCGGATCAACGGGGTGCGCATCGCGGTGTTCGCGATCGCCGGGTCGATGGCGGCCATCGGCGGCATCCTCGCGGCGTCCCGCCTGCTCGCGGTCAGCCAGAACTCCGGGGGCAGCGACCTGCTCCTGCTGGCCATCGCGGGCCCGGTGATCGCCGGGACGAGCCTCTTCGGGGGCCGCGGGTCGGTGTGGACGGCGTTGCTCGGCGCCCTGGTCATCGGGTCGATCTCGAACGGGATGGACCTGCTCGCCCTCGACTCGTCGGTCAAGTTCATGGTGACCGGCGGCGTGCTCCTGGTCGCGGTGATCGTCGACGCGCTGGCGCGGCGGCAGCGGCAGGCCGCGGGGAGGGTGTAGGGGCCGAGGTCAGCCGGCGCGCCGGGGGGAGTGACCGCTCTCCCCGGCGCCCCGCCGGCCCGCCGGTGCGCCACGTCGGGGAGACCCCCGTTCACATGAGGTTCGGTGTGTGGAGGTCGGAGAGGTGCCGGGCGGTGCGGAGGTCGAACCCGGCGGCCTGGAGGCGGCGGATGCGGTTGGCTTCCATCGTCTGCATGAGCTCGCGCACGGCGGCGGCGCCGGTCGAGAGCTCGGCCGGTTGGAGCGATCCGGCGGCCATCAGGGTGAGGCCTTCGCTGAGCAGGGGGCTGAGTCCCGACATCTCGGTGAGCTTGCCGGCGCGCCGTTCGGCGGCGGCGACGAGCACGGCCTCCTGCGATGGATCGGTGGCGATGCGCCGGCGGACGTGGGAGATGCCGAAATGGACGTGACGGACCTCGTCGCGGTGCGCCAGGGCCGCCGCCGCCCGCGTCGCGGCGTCGGGGGCGTGTCGCTCGACGAAGCGCAGGAGGTCGAGGAAGGTGCCTTCGCCGAGGACGTTCAGCAGCAGAGCGACGCCGGTGAAGTCGGGCTCCTCGAGGAGCGTGTGGAGTGAGAGCTCGGTGGACGCGAGTGCGTAGCTCGACTGGCCGCCGATCAGCGATCGCTTGGTGAAGACCTCGATGTGGCGAGCTTCGTCGTGCACGTGCCCGGTGAGCCACATCAGGAGCTCGGGGTAGCGGGGGTTGATGTTCGCGAGGAACGCGGCCGGTGCGTAGAGCGCCGCGTACTCGTTCTGGGCGATGAACGTCATGACCTGGGAGACGGCCCGCTCCATGAAGTCGGGGAGCCCGCGGGCCGCCTCCCACGGGACGTCGCGCGAGGCGTCCCATTGCCCGGCCGAGGCCTGCTCGGTGAGCTCGGCGACGTCGTCGGCCCAGATCGCGTCTCGCTCGTTGAGGGTCCAACGAAAGGTCGGCGCCCCGAGCTCGGCGATCGCGCCGAGCGGGATGAATCCGGCGGCGGGGTCGACGGACGCCACCGGCACCTCGGCCCGGAGATCGGCCGTGTGGAGGTCTCCGTCCCGCAGCGGCGGGCCCGACGTCCGGCCGGGGAGCGGCGCGGCGAGGACGCGGGCGAACGGTCCCCGCTCGATCTCGACGGCATAGGGCCCACCGGGCGGCGTTCGCTCGCCGACCGCCGCATGCCCGGCGAGCCGTGCCCAGCCGTGGAGCTCGAGCGCCGTCGAGCGTGACGGAGTGAGGATCTCGATGCGCTCGCCGGCCGCCATCCCGTCGAGGGCGGCGGCGAGGAGAACCTCCAGTCCGCCGCCGAGCTCGAGCCCGTCTGTTTGGAGGCACCTCACGACGTGGCGGCCATCGCCTCCGCCAGCGCCGCATAGCCCGACCGGTCGCCCGGCAGCCAGCGCTTGACGCCCTCGAGCGTCATCGCCGGCCGGAGGCCGGGATCGTCGTAGCTCATCGCCAGGAGCGCGGCCTGCCACCGCAGCCCGAGCTCCTCGTCGAGCGACGGGAGGGCCGTGAAGTTGCAGTGGTAGTAGGTCGGGCTGCGCCAGGCCACCTCGAGGCTCGCGGCCGCCGGGACGAGCTCGGCCCGAAAGGCGGCGAGCGTGGGCTCCCCGATCGCGCCGGCGTCGGCCGCGCCCTCGGACACGGCGCGGATCACGCGGAGCTCCGAGTCCCCGGTGTCCCCGTGCTTGCCGAGGTCGGTGTCGAACCGCACGAGCTCGCACTCCGAGGCCGCGTCGAGGCCCTCCGCGGCCAGGTAGTGGAGCGGGAGGATCGCCGCATGTCCCGAGTCGCGACTGCCGAGCGCCAGGCGCCGGCCGGCCAGCCCCGGCACCCCGTCGAACGCGTCGCCGCGACGCGTCACGATCACGGTGGCGAACTCGGCGTCGACGTCGCGCATCCCGAGGATGCGGCCTTCGGTACCGAGCTCCTGCTCGAGCGCGACGAACGCGGTGTTGGTATGCCAGCCGATCTCGACATCCCCGGCGAGCACGGCGGCCACGAGCC
>CAWFQO010000063.1:0-36989 GCA_963817865.1 uncultured Solirubrobacterales bacterium
CCCGGCGCCGAGCGCGGAGAGATAGTCGAGATGGGCCTCGACGCCGGCGAGCAGACCCGCCCTGGAAGCCGCCGTAGGCCCCGTCCCACGGCGGGGCCCGGGGCGGGTCGGTCGGATGGGCGAAGCGATCGACGAGCAGGAAGTAGACGACTACGTCGCGCCAGTCGGCCGGTGAGGGGAACGCCACTCCCCCACGATCCTCGCCCCCGCCTCCGCGGTCAAGGGGCGGGGCGGCCCCCCCGCGCCGCCCCGCCCCCGGCCCGCCCCGCCCCGGCCGCCGCCCGCCGCCCGCGGTCCGCGGTCCGACGCTACTTGACGACCACCCTCATCGTCATGCCCAGACCGACGTGAATCGTGCAGATGATGCTGTAGGTCCCGGCCTTGGTGAACTTGTGGGTGAAGTTCCCGGCCTTCTGGGTGGCCGAATGGAAGGCCTGCGGCCCGGCCTTGACCGTCACGTTGTGCGGGTTCTTGCCCGTCCAGTGCCAGGTCAGGCTCTGCCCCTTCTTGAGCGTGACCGTCGCGTGGCCGGCGTCGCGGACGAAGTAGTTGTCGCCGACCTCGACGGACTTCCCGGCCCCGAGCGACGAGGCGGCGAGCGCCCCGGTCAGGACCACGGCTCCGACGACGGCCAAGAGCAACCTGCGCATGTCGTACCTCCCTTTGGTGGGTTTCCCCCAGGGAGACGCCGGCCGGCTCGATTCCTTCCGGTTACTCGTCCTCGAGGAGGCGGCGGACGTGGGCGGCGACGTTGGCCGGGGTGAAGCCGAACTTCTCGAGCAGGAGCCCACCCGGGGCCGAGGCGCCGAAGCGCTCGATCGAGACGACGTCGTCGGCGTAGCGCTCCCAGCCCATGGCGATACCCGCCTCGACGGCCAGGGTCGGGAGGTCCTCGGGGAGGACCGATTCGCGGTAGTCGTCGTCCTGCTGCTCGAAGAGCTCCCACGAGGGCATCGAGACGACGCGCACCGGGAAGTCGAGCTCGTCGCGGGCGGCGAGGGCAACCCAGACCTCGCTGCCGGTGGCGATGATCGTCGCCTCGGCGTCGCCGGAGTCGGGCTCGGCGATGACGTAGGCGCCGCGGGCCACCCCGTCGGCCGAGGCGTAGCCGCTACCGGGCGAGCGGTCGAGGACGGGCAGGTCCTGGCGCGAGAGCGCCATCGCCGCCGGGCCCTCGAGATCCTCGAGGATGACGCGCCAGGCCTCGGCCGTCTCGGCGGCGTCGCCGGGGCGCAGGAAGACGAGGCCGGGGATCGCCCGCAAGGCCGCGAAGTGCTCGATCGGCTGATGGGTGGGCCCGTCCTCGCCGAGGGCGATCGAGTCGTGGGTGAACACCCAGGCGACCTTCAACCCCATCAGCGCGGACAGGCGCACCGAGCCGCGCATGTAGTCGGCGAACTGGAGGAAGGTCGACCCGTAGGGCCGGAGGATGCCCCCGTGGGCGGCCATCCCGTTGACCGCCGCGCCCATCCCGTGCTCGCGGACGCCGAAGAACACGTTGCGGCCGGAGTGCTCGGCCGTGAAGCGCTCGGCGTCGGCCCAGATCGTCATCGTCGAGCTGGTCAGGTCGGCGGCGCCGCCGACCATCGTCGGGGTGAACGGCTCGAAGGCGGCCATCGACTTGCCCCCGGCGACCCGGGTCGAGAGCTTCTCCTTCTCCCAGTCGGTCGGCAGCGCGGCAGCGAGCCCGGGGAGGGGCCGGCCCTTCCAGGCGAGGTCCCACTCGGCGGCGAGGTCGGGGTGCTCGGCCCGCCAGGCGTCGAAGCGCTCGTTCCACTCGTCGTGGAGGCGGGCGCCGGCCTCGGCCATCCCGAACGTCTGGTAGACGCCGTCGGGGACGAAGAACTTCTTCTCGGGATCCCAGCCCATGACCTTCTTGGTCAGGGCGACCTCGTCTTCCCCGAGCGCCGCGCCGTGGGCCTTGCTCGTCCCCGCCTTGTTGGGCGACGGATAGCCGATGATCGACTTGACCCGGATCAGCGACGGCTTGTCCTCGATCTTCTGGGCGTGCTTGATCGCCGTCTCGAGGGCGAGGGTGTCGTTGGCGTCGTGGACGTCCTGGACGTGCCAGCCGTAGGCCTCGAAGCGCTGGTCGACGTTCTCGCGATCGAAGCTGAGCGAGGTCGGCCCGTCGAGGGAGATGTCGTTGTCGTCGTAGAGGTAGACGATCCGGCCGAGCCCGAGCTGGCCGGCGAGCGAGGCGGCCTCGGAGGCGATGCCCTCCATCAGGTCGCCGTCGGAGCAGATCGCGTAGATCCGATGGTCGATGACCTCGGCGCCGTAGTGCTCGCGGAGGAACCGCTCGGCCATCGCCATGCCGACGCCGTTGGCGAACCCCTGGCCGAGGGGACCGGTGGTCAGCTCGACCCCGGGGGTGACGTTGGTGCGGTCGAGCTCGGGGTGGCCGGGCGTCTTCGACTCCCACTGGCGGAACCGCTCGAGTTGCTCCATCGGGAGGTCGTAGCCGGTGAGGTGGAGGACGGCGTAGAGGAGCATCGACCCGTGCCCGGCGCTGAGGATGAAGCGGTCGCGATCGGGCCAGGCCGGATCGGTCGGGTCGTGGCGCATGATCTTCCGGAAGAGGACGAACGCGGCCGGAGCCATCGCCATCGGGAGGCCGGGGTGCCCGGAGTTGGCCTTCTGGATCGCGTCCATCGCCAGGGTGCGGATCGTCTCGATGGACAGCTGCTCTTGATCGGTGGTGAGAGCCACTAAGTGTTGCCTGCCTCTGGTGGTCGTCGTGTGCTCGAAGGGGAGGATCGACCCGCGACGCTTCCCGGCGGCCCCATCCCCGGCAACTGTATCCCGACGCGCGAGACGACGTGGTTACGCGCGTGTGCCGGCCCGGCCGGGTGACGAGCGCCCCGGCGGGGCCGGCGACGGCCCGGGGGGAGGAGCCTGCTTTCTCGGAGCGGCCCTCGCCCGGCGAGCCGCCCGGGGAAGGGCTAGGTGTCCCGGAGCTCGGCCATCTTCTGCCGGTCGTGGGTGGCCTTGATGCGGCGAACGGTGCCCGAGCGCGAGCGCATGACGAGCGACTCGGTGGTCGCCGACCCGCTGCTCAGGAGGCGGACGCCCTGGAGGACGTCGCCGTCGGTCACCCCGGTGGCCGAGAAGAAGGCGTCGTTGCCGGCGACGAGGTCGTCGTGGGAGAGGACCCGGTCGACGTCGTAGCCGGCGTCGATCGCCTCCTGGCGCTCCTCGTCGTTGCGGGGCCAGAGGCGGCCGAGCATGCCGCCGCCGATGCACTTGATCGCCGCCGCCGAGAGGACGCCCTCCGGGGTGCCGCCGTACCCCCAGAGGAGGTCGACCGGGGCGTTGTCGGTGACGGCGAGAAGGGCGCCGGCGACGTCGCCGTCGGTGATGAAGCGGACGCGGGCCCCGGCGTCGCGGACCGCCTTGACCGACTCGTCGTGGCGGGGGCGGTCGAGCATGACCACCATCACGTCGCCGATGTCGGTGCGCTTGCGCTTGGCGATCAGGTGGAGCGTCTCGCCGAGCGGCCGGTCGAGGTCGAGGAGGTCGGCGATCTCGGCGGACCCGGCGATCTTGTGCATGTAGAAGCAGGGGCCCGGGTCGAACATCGTGCCCCGGGGCGAGAGGGCGATCACGGCGAGGGCGTTGGGCATGCCGCGCGCGGCGAGCGTCGTGCCCTCGAGCGGGTCGACGGCGATGTCGACCGACGGGGGCGAGCCGTCGCCGATGTGCTCGCCGTTGTAGAGCATCGGGGCCTCGTCCTTCTCGCCCTCCCCGATCACCACGACGCCGTCCATGGCGACCGAGCGCAGGGCGTGGCGCATCCCGTCGACCGCCGCCTGGTCGGCGTCCTCCTTGTGCCCGCGCCCGACGAGCCGGGCGCAGCCGAGCGCGGCGGCCTCGGTCACCCGGACGAGCTCGAGGGCCAGGTTGCGGTCGGTGCCGATGCCGCTGAGACTGCTGCTTCTGTCTGGAATGCTCATCCAATCGTCCCCGGTGGTTTGCGGGCGCCCGACCGGCTCGCTCTACGGATCGCGACGCCCGGATGGCGCACAGCCGGCCGGACGATCGGCCCGGCGCCGAGCACTCGCTGTGAGTCGGTCGCCGGCCAGCCTATCGGGCGCGGATGCCGCGCGCCAGCATGAGTTTCTGACGACCCGCTGGCTGGTGATAGTTTGCGTTCACTGTGCACCCGTCGACGACCAGGCGGCCGTGGCCCGAGGCCCGCCCCGCTCGGGATGTGTCGCGATGAGCGGCCTGGTGATCGGCGTCGACGTCGGCGGCACGAAGGTCGCGGTGGCCGCCCTCGGCGAGGACGCGCTGCTCGCCCCGACCGACTGCGAGGGGCCCGAGGAGCTGATGTCCGAGATCGTCCGGCTCGTGCGCACGGCGGCCGGCGACCGGGAGATCGCCGCCGTCGGCGTCGGGATCCCGTCGGTCGTCGAGTTCGCCACCGGACGCGTCCGCTCGAGCGTGAACATCCCGCTCGAGGACGTCCCCCTGCGCGAGGAGCTCTCCGCCCGTCTCGGGGTCCCGGTGTTCGTCGACAACGACGCGACCCTCGCCGCCCTGGCCGAGGCCCATGACGACACGGGCACGCTCGCGGCGCCCAACCTCGTGATGCTCACGGTGGGGACGGGGGTCGGCGGCGGCATCGTGATCGGCGGGCGGGTCTACCGGGGGACGACGGGGGCGGCGGCCGAGCTCGGCCACACCCTGATCGCCGCGGACCCGGACGCCCCGGTGGCCGCCGGCTTTCCCAAGCCGGGGTCGCTCGAGGCGATGGCCGCCGGGCACGTCCTCGACGATCTCGCCCGGGAAGCCGCCGTCCGCCATCCCGAGTCGGCGCTCGGCCGCCACGGGTCGGAGGCGACCGGCCCGGACGCGGTGGCGGCGGCCCAGGCCGGGGACGCGGTGGCCATCGCCGTCGTCGCCCGCCTCGGGCGGCGCCTGGGGATCGGCATCGCCAACGCGATCAACACCTTCGACCCGGACGTCGTCGCCGTCGGCGGGGGCGTCTCCGCCGCCGGCGAGCTCCTCCTCGGTCCGGCCCGGGAGGCGGCCGCCGACTACGTCCTCTCGGGGGTCGGCACCCGCACCGAGATCCGCATCGCCCACTCGGGCCCGGCCGCCGGGGTGCGCGGAGCGGCGCTCCTCGCTCGGACCGAGCTCGCCCACCACTCCGGAGAGGCGGCCCCCGTATGAGCGTGAACCCGCTCTCCGCCGGCCTCGAGCGGCTGCCGGTCCCGGCGACCAACCTGGTCATCTTCGGGGCCACCGGCGACCTGGCCAAGCGCAAGCTCCTCCCGGCGATCTACAACCTCGCCCACGAGGGCGCCCTCCCCGAGCGCTTCAACCTGGTCGGGACGTCCCGGTCGGCCATGTACAACGAGGAGTTCCGCGAGCTGGCCGCCGAGGCGATCCGCGAGTTCTCGCGCCGCCCGCCGGACGAGGCGGTGCTCGAGGGCCTGCTCGCCGGGGTCCGCTACATCGCCGGGACCTTCGACGACCCGACGGTCTACGAGGGCCTCGAGGTCACCCTCGACGTCCTCGACCAGGACGCCGGCGAGCCGATGGCCCGGTGCTTCTACGTCTCGACGGCCCCGGCGTTCTTCCCGGTCATCGTCCGTGCCCTCGGCGAGCGCGGGCTCAACCGCTCGGACGCCGGCCCCGTGCGGATCGTGATCGAGAAGCCGTTCGGGACCTCGCTGGCCGAGGCGCGCGAGCTCAACCTCCAGGTGCTCGAGGTCTTCGAGGAGGCCCAGGTCTTCCGGATCGACCACTACCTGGGCAAGGAGACCGTCCAGAACATGCTGGCGATCCGCTTCGCCAACGGCATGTTCGAGCCGCTCTGGAACCGCAACTACATCGACCACGTCCAGATCACCGCGGCCGAGGAGATCGGCATCGGGACCCGGGCCGGCTACTACGACACGGCGGGCGCATTGCGCGACCTCGTCCAGAACCACATGCTCCAGCTCCTGACCCTCCTGTGCATGGAGCCGCCGGTCGTCTTCTCGGCCGACGAGGTCCGCGACGAGAAGGTCAAGGTCCTCCACGCGATCAAGACGCCGGAGGACATCGAGGCGATGGCCGTCCGCGCCCAGTACGACGAGGGCGTCGTCGGCGGCGTCGAGGCCACCGGCTACCTCGACGAGCCGGGGGTGCCGCCCCACTCGACGACCGAGACCTACGTGGCGCTCCGTCTCGAGGTCGACAACTGGCGCTGGGCCGGGGTGCCCTTCTACCTGCGCACGGGCAAGCGCCTCGCCCGGCGGGTCACCGAGATCGCGGTCATCCTCAAGCCGGTCCCCCACATGGCCTTCGGCGGCCAGGAGGTCCCGCCGAACGTGCTCGTCCTGACCATGCAGCCGAACGAGGGCGTCTCCCTCTCCCTCGGGGCGAAGATCCCGGGCACGCGGATGAGCATCCGCCCGGTGAACATGGAGTTCCTCTACGGGACGGCGTTCATCTCCCAGTCGCCCGAGGCCTACGAGCGGCTGATCCTCGACGCCATGCGCGGCGACGCGACCCTCTTCACCCGCAACGACGAGGTCGAGGCGCAGTGGCGGATCTGCGACCCGATCCTCGCCCGCTGGGCCGCGCACCCGGTCGAGCTGCCGAAGTACCCGGCCGGCGGCCAGGGGCCGGTCGAGGCCGACGACGTGCTCCTCGAGGGGCACCGATGGCGCGCGGTCTGAGCCACCGGCGGCCATGAGCCCGGCGGTCAACGACACCGTCTGGGCCGAGGAGAACACGACGCCGGGCGCGATCGAGGCGGCGCTCCGCCGGCTGCTGGTCGAGCGCCACGCCGAGAGCAGCCTCTACGTCCCGGCCCGGGTCCTCAACCTCGTCTGCATCGTCGAGAAGGAGTGGAGCGGGGAGATCGCCAACCGCCTGCGGGCCGTCGGTCGCCACCACCCGTCGCGCACGATCGTCTGCACGGTCAGCCGGGGACGGACGACCCTCGACGCGGTCGCCAGCGTCGCCGCGACCGCCAGTCCCGAGCCCGGGTCGTTCGCGCTGACGCGCGAGACCGTGATCGTCGACATCGGCCCCCGGCACGTCCCCTACATCGACTCGATCGTCGACCCCCTGGTCGTGACCGACATCCACACGATGGTCTGGGCCCCCCACGATCACTGGGACGCGGTCGCCGCCCTGCGGCGCATCGCCCCGATCGTGCTGCTCGACGCGAGCGCCGACCCGGACGTCGGCGAGGCCCTGCGCCGGGCGCGCGACCTCCTGGCCGACGGCCGCGAGGTCGTGGATCTCGCCTGGCTCCGCTCGGCCCCGTGGCGCGAGCGCGTCGCGGCGACCTTCGACCCGCCGGCCACGCGGGCTCGCCTCCCGGAGATCTCGGGGCTCGAGGTCCGCCACCACGCGGCCTCGGGCGCCGGGGCGCTCCTCCTCTGCGGCTGGCTCGCCTCGCGGCTGGGCTGGGACCCGGCCCCGCTCGAGCGCACGGGCGACGGCCGCGCCCACGGCGAGCTCAGCGGCCCGACCGGCCCGGTGACGATCCGCCTCGAGATCGTCCCCCAGGACGTGCCCGGCCTCTCGGGGCTCACCGTCGGGCTCCGGGGGGGGACGTCGCTCTCGCTCGACCGGGGCCGCGGCGGCCTGCACGCCGTCCGCACCGAGGCGGACGGCCGCCGCCAGCAGTGGACCCTTCTCGGAGCCTCGCGCGGGGAGGGGGGGATCCTCGGCGAGGGGATGCGCCACGCCATGCTCCGGGACCGCATCTACGAAGAGGCGCTCCGGGCCACCGCCGGCCTCCTCGCCTGAGGCGGGTATCCTCGCCTGTGCGGCGAGGGGTCGTGTGGGTGTGAACATCCGGCGAACCGGGGTAGGAGAGATCCGATCGTCCGCCGGGTGCGCATACAGTCCCAACACGGCGCTCGGGGCGTTCCGGGCAGGGCAGGGCACCGCTGACATGGCACAACTCCAAACCACCGGGCTGGAATCCGCCCGCGAGCGGACGCGTCGCCTCGTCGCGGGCCTCGACGAGGACGATCTCGAGCGGGTCCACTCGCCGCTGATGAGCCCGCTCGTCTGGGACCTCGGTCACATCGCCGCGTTCGAGGACCTCTGGCTCGGCCACCGGCACGGCGGCCTGCCGCTGCTGCGCCCGGAGCTGATGCAGGTCTACGACGCCTTCGAGACGCCGCGGGCCGACCGGGGCACGCTCCCCTACCTGCATCGGGCGCAGGCCGAGGACTTCCTCGACGACGTCCGGCGGCGGGTGCGCGAGCTCCCGGTCGGTGACGGCCAGCTCCACGAGCTGGTCGCCCGCCACGAGCGCCAGCATCACGAGACGATGCTCCAGACCCTCAACCTGGCCCGGATCGCCCGGCCGGGCGGCGAGGAGCCGCAGCGGCCGACGGCCGCGAGCGGGCTCGACCTCGTAGCGGTCGCCGGCGGGTCGTTTCCGCTCGGCGCCGGACCCGAGGACGGCTTCAGCTACGACAACGAGCGACCGGTCCACCCGGTCGCGGTGCGGCCGTTCCGGATCGGGCGGGTGCCGGTGACCAACGGCGACTGGCTGCGCTTCGTGAGCGACGGCGGCTACGAGCGCCGGGCGTGGTGGACGGCGGCCGGGTGGGCGTGGCGGTGCGCCGAGCGGATCGAGCGCCCGCTCAACTGGGTGAGCGACGAGCTCGAATGGCGGCTGGCGGACGGGGCCACGGCGCTCGACCCGGCCCGTCCGGTCGTCCACGTCTCCTGGTACGAGGCCGACGCCTTCGCCCGCTCACGGGGGTTGCGCCTCCCGACCGAGGTCGAGTGGGAGGCCGCCGCGACCTGGGACGGCGAGGCCAAGGCCGCCGGGGCGACGGGCGCGGCGAACCTGCTCGAGTCGGGCATCCTCGGGACGGCGGCGGTCGGCTCCTTCCCCGACGGGGCGGCCCCGTGCGGTGCGCTCGGCATGATCGGCGACGTCTGGGAGTGGACGGCGAGCCCGTTCGGCGGCTACCCCGGCTTCGAGGCTCACCCCTACCGCGAGTACTCGGAGGTCTTCTTCGGGCCCGACCACCGGGTCCTGCGGGGCGGGTCGTTTGCGACGAGCGCCGCCGTGATCTCCCCGACCTTCCGCAACTGGGACTACCCCCACCGCCGGCAGATCTTCGCCGGCGTGCGCGTGGCGGCCGACGCATGATCGAGCCCACGCTCGGCACGGGCGACGCGATCCGGATCGACTGCTGGGCCGACGAGGACCGCTCGCTCGCCGACGACGTCCTCGACGGCCTGACCAAGCCGTTCAAGGAGCTCCCGCCGAAGCACAACTACGACGAGCGGGGAGCCGAGCTCTTCGATCGGATCTGCGAGCTGCCCGAGTACTACCAGACCCGGACCGAGCGGTCGATCCTCGAGCGGTACGCCGCGCAGATCGTCGCCGCCAACGGCGCTGTCGAGCTGGTCGAGCTCGGGTCGGGGATGGCGACCAAGACGCGGGTCCTGCTCGACGCGATGGAGGAGGCCGGGACGCTCGCCCGCTACGTCCCCGTCGACGTGACCGAGACCGTCGTACGCGACTGCGCCCAGGAACTCGTCGACGAGTACCCGGGCCTGCGGGTGCACGGGGTGGTCGGCGACTTCGAGCGCCACCTCGATCGCCTCCCCGCGGCCGCGGGCCCGCGGATCATCGCCTTCCTCGGCGGCACCGTCGGCAACTTCGCCCCGGGCAGCCGGCGCCGCTTCCTGCGCGGCGTGGCCGCCCTGCTCGGGCCGGACGACCGCCTCCTGGTCGGCATCGACCTGGTCAAGGACCCGCTCGTCCTCGAGGCGGCCTACGACGACGCGCAGGGGGTGACGGCCGAGTTCAACCTGAACCTCCTCCATGTCCTCAACCGCGAGCTCGACGCCGACTTCGATCCCGAGCGCTTCCGTCACGTGGCGCTCTTCGACCGTCGCAACGAGTGGATCGAGATGCGCCTCCAGGCGACCGCTCCGCAGAACGTGGCGATCGGGGCGCTCGATCTGGAGATCGAGTTCGCCGAGGGCGAGGAGCTCCGGACGGAGATCAGCGCCAAGTTCACCCGCGCCCGCCTCGACGCGGACCTGGCGGCCGCCGGCCTCGCCCTGGCCGACTGGCTGACCGACGACGACGAGCAGTTCGCCCTCGTCCTGGCCGCCCCCGCCCCGGCCCCGGCCCCGGCCGCGGCCTAGCCCGGTCGCTCAGCCGAGCCGCTCGACCAGCATCGCCTGGCCCATCCCCCCGGCGACGCACATCGACTCGATGCCGTAGCGGCCGCCGGTCGTCTCGAGGTCGTTGAGGAGCGTGGTCATGATGCGGGCGCCGGTCATCCCGAACGGATGGCCGAGGGCGATCGCCCCGCCGAACGGGTTGAGCTTCTCCTCGGGGATGCCGAGCTCGGCCATGCAGGGGACGATCTGGGCGGCGAAGGCCTCGTTGATCTCGACGACGTCGACCTCGTCGATCGTCATGCCCGTCCGGGCGAGGAGGGCCTGGATCGCGGGGATCGGCCCGATGCCCATGTACTCGGGCTCGACGGCGGCGATCGTCGAGGCGAGGATCCGGGCGCGGGGGGTGAAGCCGAGCTCGGCGGCCCGGGTCTCGCTCATCACGAGGACGGCGGCGGCCCCGTCGTTGAGGGGGCAGGCGTTGCCGGCCGTGACCGTCCCGTCCGGCTTGAAGACCGGCTCCAGGTCGGCCAGCTTCTCGATCGTCGTCCCCGGCCGGGGTCCGTCGTCGCGGGTCACCACGGTCCCGTCGGGCGTGGTCACGGGGACGATCTCCCGGTCGAAGTGGCCGGAGTCGCGGGCGGCGACGGCGCGGGTCTGGGAGATCAGGGCCCACGCGTCCTGGGCCTCGCGGGTCACCCCGTAGCGGTCGGCCACGTTCTCGGCGGTCAGGCCCATCGGGATGTAGACGTTGCAGATCGCCCCGTCCGAGCCGTCGAGGCGGGGATGGAACTGGAAGTCGGGTCCACCGGCGGCCCGGGAGACAGCCTCGACGCCGGCGGCCACGTAGGTGTCGCCCTCGCCGGCCCGGATCGCGTGGAAGGCCATGCGGATGGTCTGGAGCGACGACGCGCAGAAGCGGTTCACGGTGCAGCCCGGGACGTGGACGTCGATGCCGGCGAGGAGGGCGGCGTTGCGGCCGATGTTGTACCCCTGCTCACCGGCGCCGAAGGCCGCGCCCATCATCACGTCGACGATCTCCGCCGAGTCGAGGCCGGGGTTGCGCTCGAGCAGGGCGCGGAGGGCCACCGCCGCGAGATCCTCGGCCCGGACGTCCTTGAGCGAGCCCTTGAAGGCCCGGCCGATGGGCGTCCTGACGGCGTCGACGATGACTGCTTCGGGCATCCAGGGATCTCCTTGATCGGGGCGGGTGATCGATTCTAGGGTGAGGGGAACGCCGGCCCGGGCGGCCTGGCATGATGCCCGATGCGCCGAGGACCGCTCGCCGTGGCCGTATCCGTTGTCGTGTCGCTGGCCGCCGCCGGGCCGAGTCACGCGAACGCCCGCCTGATCATCTTCACCCAGCAACCGCTCCGCGCCGGCGTCGCTCGCCGCCTCGAGGTCGACGTCTCCGGCCGCGTGCGCGAGCGGCGTCTGGCCGCGCCGACGCTCAGCTTCCGCCTCACCCCGCACCAGCTCGCGAAGCTGCGGGCGGCGATCCGCGCCGCGCCTCTGAGCGGGTTGCGCCGCTCCTACGTGCCGGCGGCGAACGTCGTGGTCATGGACGGGGGGACCGACACGGTGACCCGGAACGGTCGGTCGGTCAGCGTGGCGGCGGGCGCCGCCGGCGTCCCCGCGCGGCTGACCCGCCTGCTCAGCGCGCTGACGGCCCTCATCCGCTGAGGTTCAGAGCCCGAGTCCCTTGACGCCCATCTCGTCGAAGCCGACGTGGTGGGCCAGCTCGTGGCGCACCGTGCGGGTCACCTGGTCGCGGAGCGCCTCCGGGTCGGCGCCGAAGTCGCGCCGGAGGGTGTCGCGGAAGATCACGATCCGGTCGGGGTGGTCGTCGCGGTGGGCGCCGTCGCCCTGGTAGAGGCCGTAGGCCCGGACGCGACGCCCGTGGTCGGAGATCACCACCGGGACGTGCTTGAGCGCGTTCTGGAGGAGATCGGGCAGCTCGTCGAGGGCGTCGCGCACGAGCTCGGCGAAGTCGTCGTCCGAGAGCGGGTCGAGCTCCATGAACTCGACCTCGTCCGGGTCGGCGGCCAGGCCGTCGTGGGCGAGGCGCTCGGAGTGCTGGACGAGGAGCTCGAACTCCTCCTCGGAGGCCGGGTTGCGCCAGTCGCCGAGCCGGGAGGAGACCAGGGCGACGACCACGCCCATGACGGCGACCCCGGCGACCAGCGTGGCGAGGAACTCGAGCAGCCGGATCGGCCCCGACGGGCTCGGGCCCTCGAGCAGCCAGACCACGGTCAGCCCGACGCAGAGGGCGGCGACCGCGGCGCGGAGGACCTTCGAGAGTGGTGGCGGCGCGGGCATGTCAGCGCAGGCTCCGGGCGATCACCAGGCGCTGGATCTCGTTGGTGCCCTCGTAGATCTGGGTGATCTTCGCGTCGCGCATCATCCGCTCGACCGGATAGTCCTGGACGTAGCCGTACCCGCCGAGCACCTGGATCGCCTCGAGGGTGACGAACATCGCCGTGTCCGAGCAGAACACCTTGGCCATCGACGCGTACTTCCCGGCGCCCGGCTCCTGGCGGTCGACCATCGCGCAGGCCCGGTAGAGGAGCTCGCGTCCGGCCGCCGTGCGCAGCTCCATGTCGGCCAGCTTGAGCTGGATCGCCTGGAACTCGTTGATCGCCCGGCCGAACTGCCGCCGCTCGCGCGCGTATCCGACGGCGTAGTCGGTGGCCCCCTGGGCGATCCCGACGGCCTGGGCGGCTGCCCCGAGCCGGGTCCGCTCGAGCGCGGTCAGGGCGACGGAGAGGCCCTTGCCGACCTCGCCGAGGACGTTCTCCGGGCCGACCCGGACATCCTCGAAGATCGGCTGTCCGGTCGGCGATCCGCGGATGCCCAGCTTGTGCTCGAGCTTGCCGACCGTGAAGCCCGGCCGGTCGGCCTCGACGATGAAGGCGGTGATCCGGCGGTTGGCCCGGTCGGTCACCGCGAAGACGATGTAGAAGTCCGCCACCCCGAGGTTGGTGATCCAGTTCTTCGTCCCGTTGATGACCCAGTCCTCGCCGCTGCGCACGGCGCTCGTCACCATCCCGCCCGGGTCCGAGCCGGCCTCGGGCTCCGAGAGGGCGAAGGCCGGCGACCACTCGCCCGACGCGCAGCGGGGGAGGAAGCGCTGCTTCTGCTCCTCGGTCCCGAACAGCTGGATCGGCAGGGTGCCGAGCTCGTGGACCATCAGGATCAGGGCGCTCGAGGCGCACGACTTGGCGATCTCCTCGATCGCCACGTTGAGCATCAGCGTCCCCGTGCCCGTCCCGCCGTGCTCGACCGAGAACGGCAGGCCGAGGATGTCGTGCTCGGCGAACAGCTCGCGCACGTCCCACGGATACTCGGCCCGCGCGTCGATCTCGGCCGCCCGGGGGGCGACCCGGGCGACGCAGATCTGGCTGATCGCCTCGCGGAAGTCGGTGATCTCCGGGGGCAACCGGTAGGCGTCGGCGAGCGTCTCCATCCGTGGCCTGATGCTAATGCACCGCCTCCGGGCGCCCGCCGCTCGCCGGCGCATCAGACGCTGCGAGCCGTCGAGGGCAGGGGCGCCGGCTGGGCGGGCGCCCGGAACCCGGGGGCGGCGCGCGCGGCGTCGCCCGGTTCGTCGGCGATCCGGCGCCAGACGACGATCTTCCCGGCGCGGATGGCGAAGGCGACCCGGGCCGTCCCCCCGACCCCGGCCCCGCAGTCGGCACCGGGGCGGCGCATCAGGAGGAAGAGGGCATCGAGGTAGCCGCCGACCCGCCGGGTATCGAGGAGCTTCGCCCCGCAGGGGAGCGCCAGGTTGACCGCGCGCGCGTCGGCCCCGGTCCGGACGACGGCGACCGGCTGTCCCGGCGCGATCTGGACGGTGCTCGGCGTGGCGAAATAGGCGGCCGCCGCGGCGACGTCGCCCCGGGCGAGCGCCTGCGACCAGGCCCGGATCACCGGCACCTGGCCACCCGCGCCGGCGCCGGGCGGGGCGGCCGGGGGTGCGAGAGCGCCGCCGCAGCCGGCGAGCGCCGCCCCGAGCCCGGCGAGGACGATCGATGTGGGGACCCGCGACGGCATCCGGACCATGATCGCAACCGCCGGCCGCCGGCGTTTGCCGTTAACCTCGTACCGGTGAGCCCCGCCGACGCCGCCAGATCGAGATCCCCCCGGAGATCGCCGCCGAGCTCCTGGCCCGGGGCGCCCAGTTCATCGACGTCCGCGAGAGCTACGAGCGCGAGGCCGGCTACATCGCCGGGACCCGCCACATCGAGCTCGAGCGGCTCGCCTCCCAGGCCGCGACGATCGAGCGCGACCGGCCGGTCGTCTTCCAGTGCCGGCTCGGCGCCCGCTCGGCGATGGCCGCCCAGGCCTTCCGGGCCGACGGCTACGACGCCTACACGCTGACCGGCGGGCTGATCGCCTGGGTGGCCGCGGGCCTGCCGATCGAGCCGGAGGGCGGCCACGTAGCCGACCACTGAGGGCTCAGTGGAGGAGCGTCAGGGTCTTCACCTGGCGGATCTTGCCGAGCAGGGTCAGGCTCGGCTTGTAGCCGATCGAGTGGATCAGGTCGGTCATCAGCGGCATCCAGGCGAGCATCAGGTAGAGGCTGATGAGCAGGGCCGCGACGCGGAGCGCCCGTCCGCGGGCGAGGGCGGCGAACGGGAGCAGCCAGAGGACGTACCACGGGAGCTCCCAGGTCAGGGTGAGGAGGAGGGCGACCGTCGCGTAGCCGGCCGGGACGATCCAGTCGCGCGTCCGCGCGGCCCAGACGGCGGCCGCGACGACCGAGCCGGCGAGGATCGCGTCGAGGATCACCTTCATCGTGTCGGTGACGCCGCCGTAGCCGAGGAGGTAGCCGACCACGTTGGGGAGGCCGACGAGGGTGATCAGCGTGCTCTGCTGGGCGAGGTTGGGAACGTGCGCGCCGAAGGCGTAGAGCGACGCCCCGCCGAGGACGACGGCGCCGATCGCCATCCCGGCGAGGAGCCGCAGGCGGCGCGGGGCGCCGAGGAGGACGATCGGGAGGAGCATCCCCGCCGACGCCTTGACCGCGACCGCGGCCATGAGCAGGAACCCGGCCCCGACCTCGCGGCCCGCCCCGAGGAGGCGCGCCCCGCCCACCGGTGCGGCGGCCGGGCGCCGGGCGCGGGCGTCGAGCAGGAGGTAGACGGCGAGCATCACGAAGAAGACGAGGATGAAGTCGTTGTGGTCGCCGCCGAGGCCCCAGACGAGGACGAGCGGGTTGAGGCCGACGAAGAGGACCGCCCGGAGCGGGTCGCGGCCGAGCAGCTCGGCACAGCGCCAGACCAGCCAGAGCGAGCCGAGGCTGGCGAGGAGCAGCGTGCCCTTGAGCACCCAGAACGAGGCCCCGATCCCGAGCGGGACGAGGGCGAAGGTGAAGAGGGTGAAGAGCGGCCCGTACGGGCTCAGCAGGGAATGCCAGTTGCTGAGCTGGTAGCTGAGGTCGAGGTGGGGTCCGAGGGCCGGGATCGTCGTGTAGGGGTTCAGCCCGTAGAGAACCTGCATCCGGCCGTAGTTGACGTAGTTGAAGACGTCGGTCAGGGAGAGCGGCGGCGAGAGGAAGAAGATCAGCTCGAGCACGACGACCGCCGCGATCGCCCACCGCGCCCGCAGCCGCGACGAGCAGCCGAGGACGACGAGGTAGCAGACGTACATCACCGCGACCAGGGCGGTCAGGAGCACCTTGCGGGCGGCGTCGCTCGGGTGATAGGCCGCGGCCAGCGGGGCGAGCGGACCGGCCATCCAGCCGGGAAAGGCCTTGAAGCTTCCGGGCGAGAGGATCGAGCGCCCGGGAGGCGACGACCGCCACGTAGCCGAAGCTGCCGAGGATCATGAGGACGAGGGCCACCGTCCCGGCGGCCGTGGCCAGGGCGGCCCGCTCGTCTCCGCCCCGCGCCTGCGCGCCGAGCGGCCGGGCCGCAGGGCGCCGCGGCGCGGTCGCCGCATCGGGGCCGAGGACCGAGCCGGTGGAGCTGGCTGTTATCCGCTCGCTGGACAATGTCTGAGGGCGCGGCGACGGTTCCCCCGGGGCGAGCCGCGCCGGTCGGCCGCGAGCCGGGCTGCCCCGAGGATACCGGCCGGGTCGAGCCGGGAAGGCCCGCTTGCAGGCACAACGCAAACGGAGCCCGCGCATCCCGCGGGCTCCGTCGCACCCCCTTGCGTCAGCTGGGTCGCTCAGATGGCGACGACGTTGACGGCCTTGGGCCCCTTGTCACCGGCCTCGGCGTCGTAGGAGACCTTGGCGCCCTCCTGCAGCGAGCGGTATCCCTCGCCGACGATCCCGGTGTGATGGACGAAGAGATCCTTCTCGCCGTCATCCGGCGTGATGAAGCCGAATCCCTTGTCATCGCTGAACCACTTCACGGTGCCCGTAGGCATACGTCCCTCCACTGTCATTGTCCTTGCCAGCGACGCGGAGGATGCTTCGAGAAAGCTTCGACTGCGAGCGCTCGCACTGCCTTTGCGCCGGCTGTCCGGCAGATTTCGCGCACGACGGTAGCAGTTCTGCGCCGCGAGCGCCGGGCCGGCCCCTCAGCGCCGGCGGACGAGGAGCGACTGGGCGGCCACGCCGAGCGGTCCCCGCTCGTCGTGGAGGGCGCTGACGGCGAGCGCCCCGGCGCCCGGCTCGATCTCGGTGCGGGCGTCGAGCAGCACCCAGTCGCCGGCCGGGAGACGCCGGAGGTGGATGACCAGGTCCGGGTTCACGAACGTCGTGCGGGCGAACTCGAGCTCGGCGCTGACCCCGTTGCCGAAGTCCGAGGCGGCGGCCACCCGCATCAGGGGCGTCGGCGGCTCGGCGTCGAGGATCGGCCGGAGCAGGCGCATCCACACGGCGACCGGCCCGGCGGCCGGTCGCCCGCGGGCGAAGCGCATCTCGATCGCCGTCCCGGCGAAGCTCGGGCCGGTGCCGGCGTCGAGGACGAACGGGGTCCGCCGGAGCGCCGCCGGCCCGGCGACCTCGAGCGGCTCCGGCCCGGCGGCGAGCTCGGGGTCGTCCGGGACGCGCGCGACGCGGAGCGCCGTCAGGCGGCAGACCTCGACCCCGCCGGCCCGCAGGCCGGCCCCGACCAGCTGGACCCGGCGGCCGGGTCGGAGCATCGCCAGCTCGAGCTCGAGCGGGGCGAGCGGCACCGGACGCAGGAACTCGTAGGAGAGGCGGGCGACGGCGAGGTCCTCCGCCGGCTCGAAGCGCTCGACCGCCCGCGCGAGCAGCGCGGCCGGCGCACCCCCGTGGAGCGCGCCCGCGTCCCAGGGCCCCCGGGCGTGCGCGGTCGGCACGAACCGCCGCCCGGCGCTCTGGAAGACCGGCTCGTCCACCGGGCCGGATCCTAGTCGCCACGCGCTAGGCTTAGACCCGTGCCCGACAAGGTGAAGAAGTCAGATCAGGAATGGCGCGAGGAGCTCACTCCCGAGCAGTACGAGGTGCTGCGCAAGAAGGGCACCGAGCGGGCCTTCACGGGCGAGTACAACGCCGCCAAGGAGGCCGGCGTCTACCGCTGCGCCGGCTGCGGGGCCGAGCTCTTCCACTCGGATGCGAAGTTCGAATCGGGCACCGGCTGGCCGAGCTTCTACGAGCCGGCCGGACGGCGAGAACGTCAAGACCGAGACCGACCGATCGTTCTTCATGCGCCGGACCGAGGTGCTCTGCGCGAGTTGCGACGGACATCTCGGCCACGTCTTCGACGACGGTCCGAACCCGACCGGTCTGCGCTATTGCATCAACTCGGCGGCGCTGAAGCTCGACCCGACGGCCGGCGACTAGTTCCGCCGGAGCGCTTCCGCCGGCTCCTCCCACCCGGCGAGCCGATCGACGCGGCGGGGCTCCTCGACGACCTGCGGCCGGAGCTGCGGGCGCCGCCCGGGCGCCCGCACCTGGCGCTCAACATGATCGCCTCGCTCGACGGCCGCGGGGCCCTCGACGGCCGGACGCGCGGCCTCGGCGGGCCGGGCGACCGGGAGATGTTCCACCGGCTCCGCGCCCAGGCCGACGCGGTGATGGCCGGCGCCTCGACGATCCGCGACGAGCGCTACGGTCGGCTCATCCGCGACCCGGCGCTCGCCGCCCTGCGCGAGGCCCGGGGCCAGCCGGCCCAGCCGCTCGCGATGACGGCGAGCCGGAGCCTCGAGTTCGATCCGGAGCTCCCGCTCCTCGCCGATCCCGATTCCCGCGTGGTCGTGCTGACCCCGTCGAGCGGCGAGCTCGCTCCGTCCGCGGCCGACGTCTCCTACCTGCGGGGCGGCTCACTCGCCGAGCAGCTCGCGGCGGCCCGGCGGGACCTCGGCGTGCGCTCGATCGTCTGCGAGGGGGGACCGACGCTGAACGCCGCGCTGCTCGCGGCCGGCCTGGTCGACGAGCTCTTCCTCACGATCTCCCCGCTCCTCCTCGGCGGCTCCGATCCGCTGACCATCGTCGAGGGCCCGACCGGGCGGACCGACCTCGAGCTGGTCTGGGTGCTCGAGCACGCCGGGCTCCTCTACACCCGCTATCGCGTGATCGCCCGCTGAGGCTGAGACCCGGCCGGCCGGGTCGACGCTCCCGCTCGCGCCCTCCTCGGTGGCCGCCGCCGCCTCGCGCGAGACGACCTCGAGCAGCTCGGCGGCCAGCTTCGTGCCGTCGGCCGCCGCCTGCGGGGTGGCGGCGATCTCGACCACCATCTCCTCGCCGTCGAGCTCGATCAGGGTGACCTGCGGGCCGGAGCGCAGCGGCGTGGTCAGCCCCGCGCCGATCGACTGCTCGAGGTCGACGGGCGTCACCCCGGCGCGCAGGCGAGCCCGGAGGTTGACCGCCGCCGGCTCGCGCAGCGAGGCGACGGCCGACCCGAGGACGACGCTGTTGGGGACCAGCACGTTGTCGTCGCCGTCGGCGAACGTCGTGTAGAGCAGGCCGAGCGAGCTGACCACCCCCTCGACCCGGCCCGGCGACCCCTGGAGGCGGACGCGTTCGCCGACCCGGAACGGGCGCGCGGTCAGCAGCACGGTCCCGGCGATCAGGTTGCCGAGCGTCTGCTGGGCGGCGAGGCCGACGACCACCGCGGTGAACGCCCCGCCGACGACGAGGGCGCGCAGGTCGACCCCGGCGAACCCGGCGGCGACGATCACGGTCGCGGCGACCGTGACCAGGCGGATCAGGAACCCGACGGTCCCGGCCCCGGCCGGGTCCATGCGGCGGATCAGGGCCGGCCCGAGCGCCCGGCCCACGTCCCGGGCGAGCGCCCAGCCGAGCGCCACGACCACGATCGCCACGATCGCGCGGATCGGAGCGTCGAAGACCCGGAGGGTCGCGGTGCTGTCGATCTCCCGCTCGCCCAGGAGCTGGTAGCGGCTCTCGAAGACCAGGATCACCGCGACCAGGACGATCGTCAGCCCCATCGCCTTGACCCGCGCCCGGCGGGCGGCGGCGGCCGAGATCTGGCGGGCGAGGCCGAGCTCGCGCCAATGGCGCCGGCGTCCGGTCTCCTCGGGTGGCTCGTCAGTCATCGCCCGGGGACATTGTTACCCGCTGGTGACGAGTCCGCCCGCTCCCCCCGCTCGCGCCGATCGCTCCTGCTACGGTCGAAGGTGAACAGACGAACGCAAGTGGTGGCGGACAGCGAAGATCCGCCGGAAAGGAACGATCGTCGTGTCCTACGTGGACCTGCACCTGCACCTGCTCCCTGGAGTGGACGACGGGGCCGAGGACGAGCGTGAGGCGCTCACCTACGCCCGCCGCCTCGCCCAGGAGGGCGTCCGCGAGGTGACCGTCACCCCGCACATCAGCCCGGCCTGGAAGCTCGACGTGGCGAGCATCCCCGGCCGCGTGGCCGCCCTCCAGCGCCTGATCGACGAGCAGCGCCTCGGCGTCCGGCTCCATGCCGGGGGCGAGCTCCATCCGTCGCTGGCCCTCGACCTGACCGACGCCGAGCTGGCCGTCCTCGCCCAGGGTCCGGCCGGGAGCCGGTGGCTCCTGCTCGAGACCCCGTTCTCCGGCGTCGACGAGAAGTTCGCGGCCGTCTGCGACGGCCTGCGCGCGCGGGGCTACGGCCTGGTGATCGCCCATCCCGAGCGGGCCGGCAACCTGCTCGAGGACGGGGGCCTCGAGCTCCTGCGCGCCCAGCTCGGCGCCGGAGCCGTGCTCCAGATCAACGTCTGCTCCCTTCTCGGCAACCACGGCCTCCGGATTCAGGAGACGGCGGTCCACCTGCTCCGCAACGGGTTGAGCTACGCGATCGCCTCGGACGCCCATCCGGGCACCCGGGGCCACACCCTGCGCCTCGGGTTCGAGCTCGCGCTCCGGGCCGGGGCCTCGTCGGTCCAGGCCTGGCACCTGACCCAGGCCAATCCGCGGTTCCTGCTGCGCATGGGCATCCCCCACGCGCCGTCGCCGGCGACCGCCGCGGCGCTCGAGCTGCTGCTCGACTGAGCCTCCTCAGGCCGGCCGCGGGTCGGCTTGACTCTGCTCGACCGCCCTGGCGTCGGAGATCGCCCAACCGAGGCGCTCGACGAGCTGGCTGGTGAAGTGCTCGCTCTCGAGATCGGTGGGGACGACGCGCTCGGCCATCATCATGACCGGCTCGTCGGTGTCGGCGGGCAGCGCCTCGACGATGATGCGGGGCATGGCGGCTCCTCTTTCCCGAATGTTGTGGATCGCTGCGCCTCCGATGATGCGGACCCGGCCTTAACGGCGTGTGAAGATGTGGCACCGTAGACTGCCGCCGATGACCAACTCCCGAACGCTCGCCCTCCTCGCCGCCGCCGCCGGGGTCGTGCTCCTCGTGATCGCCGGCATCTACTTCGCCGAGCCGGCGAAGTCGCTCCCGTCGTTCTTCCCGGGCTACGCCTCGACCGGCAACTACCACCACAACAAGCACGGCATCGCCGCCGTCCTGGTCGCGCTCGCCTGCTTCGCCTTCGTCTGGTTCTCGAGCGGACCGCGGACGGCTCGGGCCTGAGCGAGGCGCTCGACGGCCCCTCCCTAGCGCCCCGGGCGCGCGGCCCGGGGCGTGGGTGGGGAGGGCTCTCGTGGGCGATCCGTGGGGAAGCGCCGTGATCTGCGAGAGCTCGCTGGCGAGGTGGTCAGGCTCGCGGAGTGGACTCCACCACGGGCGAAGGCGCGCGACGTCAAGATCCTGATAAGCCCGTCCCGGAGTTCACAGCCTGATCACACTCACAACCCGGCCCGGGGCGAACCTGACCGGGATGGGGATCTCGCTCGCACCGGCCGCGCACCGCCCGGACGCGGCCGCCGCCCGCGCCCGCCCGCGGCGCGCCCGCCGGATGCTCGCCGTCGCCCTCCACGACGTCGAGCCGGCCACCTACGACCACTGCGCCCTGATCCGCGACTGGCTCGCAGACCACGGCGTCGAGCGGGTGACGCTGCTCGTGATCCCGGCCCGCGACCTCCACCCGCTGTCGGACCGCCGTCCCGAGATGGCGAGCTGGCTGCGCGAGCGCGAGCTCGCCGGAGACGCCGTCGCCCAGCACGGCTTTCGCCACCTCGGTCCCGGGCGGTCCGCCTGGCCCCGTGACGCCCGGGCCCGGGTCCACGGGCACGGGGCGGAGTTCGTCGGGCTCGACCGCGACGACACCCGGCGGGCGGTCGACGCCGGGCTGCGCGTGCTCAAGCTGGCCGGGGTCGAGCCCCGTGGCTTCGTCGCCCCGGCCTACGCCTACACGCCCGCGCTGCGCGAGGTTCTCAGCGCCCGCTTCGACTGGTGGGCCGGCCTGATGCGCCTCCACGGTCGCCGCGGCGACGACCACCGCCAGCTCGGGCCGCCCCTGCGGATCCTCCCGCCCGCCCTGCTGCGGCTCGGTGGCTGGACCGCCGGGCGCACGCTCCGCCTCGATCTGCACCCGGGCGACCTCGCGGCCACGGGCCGGATGCTGGCGCTCGAGTCGCTCCTGCGCCGCTCGTCGGGGCGCACGGCGATCACCTACGACGACCTCGCGGCTAGCGCCGGCGCCGGCGCCGCTTGAGCGAGATGCCCTCGAGCAGGTGGGCGACCGTCTCGCAGGCGTCGACCGCCGCCTCGAGCGACTCGAAGATGTCGCGCCAGCGGATCACCACCATCGGATCGATCCCGCTCACAAAAAGCGAGGCGACGGCGTCACGGCGGATCCGGTCGCCCTCGTTCTCGAGCCGGTGGACCTCGACGAGGTGGGTGGCCGGCTCGGCGCCGCTGCGCAGGCAGCGCAGGGCCCGGGCGACCTGCTCGGCCGCCCCGACGAGCACGTCGGCCAGCTCGACGGCCGACTCCATCGTCGCCTCGACGGCGTAGATGCCGAGCGTGTCGGCGACCTGCTCGGCGTGGTCGACGATGTCGTCGAGCGCCGTGGCCAGGGCGTAGCCGTCGCCCGCGTCGAACGGCGCCCGCATCCGCCGGGTCCCGCCGATCCAGTGGATCACATCGTGGGTGATGCGATCGCCCTCATGCTCACACCGGAGGATGTCCCCGGCGAGGGCCGCCTGCTCGGGGTAGTCGCTCAGGAGCTCGCGCAGGAGGACGCACGCGCGCTGTGCGTTGCGGCCGGACTCCTCGATCAGTGTGAGCAGGCCGTCGTCGTCCGATCGTCCGAGGAGGAGGGCCATCGGGCCAGCCTGACGTCCGGGCCGCCGCCACGACGCGGCTCTCACGCCTTGTTCACGAGTCGATCACCGTTTGATAACACGCGGGCCCGGGCCGCCCGCGAGCCTTTGGCCGGATGGAGAACCCCGAGGTGCTTCAGGCGGGCGAGCTCGAGATCCGGCTCCGCGAGGGACTCGTCCGGACCGCCGGGGGCGTGCTGACCCTGTCGGTGCGCGAGTTCCAGCTGCTCGCGGCCCTGGCCCGGCGCGCCGGCGGGATCCTCCGCCGCGACGAGCTCTACCGCGCCGTCTGGGGCGCCGAGCTCCGGCCGGGCGACCGCTCGGTCGACGTCTACGTCAGCAAGCTCCGCTCGAAGCTCGACGCGGCGATGCCCGACCAGAGCTACATCCACACGCACCCCGGCTTCGGCTACCGTTTCCAGGCGCAGCCTTCACGAAATCTTGACAACCGGGCGGCGACCCCCGTGCAGACTGCCACCGGCGACAGACTCTAGCCCGCGCCCAGCCGTACGGCCGGGTCGAGCGCCCGGGCGAGCGATCGCGGCCAGGTCATGACAAACAAGGAGTCCACGTGAAGCCACGCAATCTGGTCGCGCTGTCCGCGACCGCCCTGCTCTCGCTCGGCCTAGCCGCTTGCGGGAGCTCGAGCAGCTCGAGCAGCTCGGGCTCGAGTTCGACGGCGAGCACCTCGGGGAGCACGACCATCACCGGCGCCGGCTCGACCTTCGCCGCGCCCGTCTACTCCCAGTGGGGTGCCCAGGGCGGTCCCTCGGGTGTCGCCGTCAACTACCAGGCCGTCGGCTCGGGCGCCGGGATCACCGCGCTCGAGACCAAGACCGCCAACTTCGGCGCCAGCGATCCGCCGCTGAAGCCGGCCGACGAGGCGGCGATCGCCAAGAACGGGAGCCCGGCCGTCGAGATCCCCATGTTCCTCGGCGCGATCACCGCCTCCTACAACCTCCCGGGCGTCAAGACCGGGCTCAAGCTCGACGGCAAGACCCTGGCCGACATCTACCTCGGCAAGGTGAAGACCTGGAACGACGCCGAGATCAAGGCGCTCAACCCGGGCGTCACGCTGCCGAGCACCGCGATCACCACCATCCACCGCTCGGACTCCTCGGGCACCACCGCCGGCTTCACCGGGTTCCTCGCCGCCGTCGACCCCGAGTTCAAGACGAAGGTCGGATCGGGCAAGGACGTCAACTGGCCGGGCGGGACCGGCGCCAAGGGCAACGCCGGCGTGGCCGGCGCCGTCCAGCAGACTCCGGGGGCGATCGGCTACGTCGAGCAGGCCTACGCCCTCCTCCACAACTTCACCTACGCGTCGGTCAAGAACAAGGCCGGCAACTACGTCGCCCCGAGCCTCGCCTCCGCCACGGCGGCCGCGCAGGGCGTGAAGGTCCCAGCCAACCTCGGCTTCGCGATCAGCAACCCGGCCGGGGCGCAGGCCTACCCGATCACCTCGCAGACGTTCATCGTCGTGAACAAGGACCTCTGCAAGGCCGGGAGCTCCCCGACCGCGGCCAAGGGCGTCGTGAAGTTCCTGGCCTACGGGCTCGGCGGCGGACAGTCGGTTCTCAGCGCGGCGGACTACGCGGCCCTGCCGGCCGCGATCCTGGCCAAGGCCAAGGCCGCGGCGTCCGGGCTCCTGTGCAACGGCGCCGCCGTCAGCGCATCGTAGGCTCCGAGGGCCGGCCCACCCGACCCTAGTGCCCGGCGAACCATCCCCCCACGGCGACCGCTCGCTCCTCGAGCGGTCGCCGTTGGCGCGCCTTCCCGACCGCGCGCTCAGATACGGCCTGACCACCCTGGCCGCGCTGATCCTCGCGCTGATCGTGTTCTTCTTCGTCCGCCTGGTCGGCGAGTCGCAGCCGGCGCTCTCGAAGTTCGGCGTCTTCGGCTTCACGCTCGACAACGACTGGAACGTCAACCTCGACCACTTCGGCGCCCTCCCGCTCCTGGTGGGGACGCTCGTCACCTCGTTCCTCGCCCTGATCATCGGCGTCCCGGTCGCCGTGGCCACCGCCCTCTTCATCACCGAGCTCTGCCCGCGGCGGATCCGCACGCCGGTGACGATCCTGATCGAGCTGCTCGCCGCCGTCCCGTCGGTCGTCTACGGGCTGTGGGGCATCTTCTTCCTCGCCCCCAAGCTCTTCCCGGCCGAGAAGTGGGTGGCCGGCAAGCTGTCGTTCATCCCCTACGTCGGCGGCGGGACGGTCACGATCCCCAACCAGTTCGTCACCGGCCTGGTCCTCGCGATCATGATCCTCCCGATCGTCAGCGCGATCTCGCGCGAGGTGATGGCCACCGTCCCGGCCGACCAGAAGGAGGCCGCGCTCGGGCTCGGCGCCACCCGCTGGGAGATGATCCGCCTCGCCGTGATCCCCTACTGCCGCTCGGGCATCGTCGGCGGGGCGATGCTCGGCCTCGGGCGGGCGATCGGCGAGACGATCGCGGTGACGATCCTGATCGGCGACTCGCCCGTGCTCGGCCACAACCTCTTCGGCCAGGGCTACACCCTGGCCGCGGTGGTGGCCAACGAGTTCGGCGAGGCCACGGGCCTGCACCGCTCGGCGCTCTTCGCCGCCGGCCTCGTCCTCTTCGTGCTCACGCTCGTCGTCAACGGGATCGCCCGCTACTTCGTCCTGCGGGCGGCCCGGGCAACCCGGATCGTTCCCTCCGAGCCGGCCTCCGGGGTCGGGGCGGCCGTCGCCGTCGGCGCATGACCGACCCCGCGCCGCCCAACCTGCTCGCCGCCTTCGCCCCGAGCCCGGCCCGCCGGCGGCGCGACCGGCTCGCCCGGGCGACGATCGCCGGGCTGACCGTGATCGCCCTGATCCCGCTCGTCCTGATCGTCTACTACCTGCTCCACAAGGGGCTCGGGTCGTGGAGCTGGACCTTCTTCTCGACCGACCCGACGGGCGCCAGCTTCTTCCGGAACGTCTCGATCGGCGGGATCAAGAGCGCGATCCTCGGCACGCTCGAGATCATCGCCCTCGGCTCGGTCATCGCGATCCCGATCGGCGTGGGCGTCGCCGTCTGGCTCGTCGAGTACGGCCGCACCCACCCGTTCGCCAACCTCGTGCGCTTCTTCGTCGACGTGCTGACCGGGGTCCCGTCGATCGTCTTCGGCCTCTTCATCTACATCACGCTCGTGATCACCAACACCGTCGGCCGCGGCCTGGCCGGCTACAAGGGCTCGCTCGCCCTGTCGCTGCTCATGCTGCCCGTGGTCATCCGCTCGGCCGAGGTCATCCTCCTGCTCGTCCCGAACGCGCTCCGCGAGGCGGCCCTGGCCCTCGGCGCTCCCCGCTGGAAGGTGATCCTCCGGATCGTGCTCCCGACGGCGCTCCCCGGGATGGTCACCGGGGTCCTTCTGGCCATCGCCCGCGCGGCCGGCGAGACCGCGCCCCTCCTCTTCACGATCGGCGGGGCCAACCGGACCACCTACGGCCTCGGCTCGCAGATGAACGCCCTCCCCCTCCAGATCTACAACGACATCATCTCCCCGACCACCGCCGTGATCAACCGGGCCTGGGGCGCCGCACTGACCTTGGTGGTAATGATCCTGATCCTCAACCTCGTCGCCCGCCTGATATCGCGAAGGAGCCGAGTCGCATGAACCCCGACGCATCGAGTCCGCAGACCCAGGGGGCGACCGGTCGCCGCGCCGCGAGTGCAGCGAAGGCGGCCCCGGCGCCCGCTGCGAGCGCCACGGCGGACAAGCGGCCGCCGTCCAAGGCGGCCCACGCCGTCCGCCTCGACGGGCTGCGCGCCTTCTACGGCAAGGCCGAGCAGGTCAAGGGCGTCGACCTCGACTTCCACGCCAACCAGGTGACCGCGATCATCGGGCCGTCGGGCTGCGGCAAGTCGACCCTCGTCCGCTGCATCAACCGGATGCACGAGGAGATCCCCGGCGCCCACGCCGAGGGGCGGGTCCTGCTCGACGACGTCGACATCTACTCGCCGGCGGTCGACGTCGTCGCCGTGCGCCGGGCGATCGGGATGATCTTCCAGAAGCCGAACCCCTTCCCGACGATGTCGATCTACGACAACGTCGCAGCTGGGCTGCGCCTGTCGGGCACGAGCCGCGGCGACCTCGACGGGCGGGTCCAGTCCGCTCTGCGCGGCGCCGGCCTCTGGGAGGAGGTCAAGGACCGGCTCGGCCAGCCGGGAGTCGGCCTCTCCGGCGGCCAGCAGCAGCGCCTGTGCATCGCCCGCTCGCTCGCCGTCGAGCCCGAGGTCCTCCTCATGGACGAGCCGTGCTCGGCGCTCGACCCGATCGCCACCCTCAAGATCGAGGACCTGATCGAGGAGCTCAAGCTCCGGGTGACGATCGTGATCGTCACCCACAACATGCAGCAGGCCGGACGGGTCGCCGACCGCACGGCGTTCATGCTCGCCGGCGAGCTGGTCGAGGTCGGCCCCACCCAGAAGATCTTCACCAACCCGGATGACCCGCGGACGGAGGAATATGTCACCGGCAAGTTCGGATAGCCATCCCGGCCGGCCGCACTTCCAGGAGGAGCTCCAGCAGCTCGAGGGGCAGACCCTCGCCGGCGTCGACCTCCTCCTCGACCAGCTCGACCGCACGATCGACGCGCTCTGCCATCAGGACGTCGAGCTCGCCTCGCTGGTCATCGTCGACGACGACCGCATCGACGGGCGCTACCTGGAGGTCCACCAGGGGATCCTCTCGCTGCTCGCCCGCCAGGCCCCGGTAGCCGGCGATCTTCGCCTGGTCGCGGCCCTCCTGCACGTGATCAAGCACATCGAGCGCATGGGCGACCAGTGCGTGAACATCTGCAAGCTCATCCCGCTGTCGGGCAACGAGCCGCCGACCGAGCCCCGGATCCTCGAGATGGCGCTCCGCATGGGCGCGCTCGCCCGGGCCGAGGTCGTCCAGGCCAAGGCGGCCTTCGCCGCCCGGGACGTCCGGCTGGCCGAGGACCTGGTGCGTCAGGACCAGGAGGTCAACGCGATCCAGCGCGACATCTTCCGCCGGGCGATCGAGATCGGCGACGACGCCGACGTCCGCGAGTGGGCGATGACGATCATCCTGATCGCCCGCTGCATCGAGCGGATCGGCGACAACGCGGTCGACATCGGCGAGCAGACCGCCTTCGTGGTGACCGGCCTCTTTCGGGAGTTCTCGGACTCCTCGCGCCCCCCCGTCCGCCGTTGATCCCCGGCCCGATGTGAAGATCGCGTGACGCAGCAGCGCCGCCCCGGCATCCGTCCGCCGGGGAGCTAGACTCCCGCCGAGATGACGGACCACCCTTCCGCCACCGTGGGGGCCGACGCGCGGGGAGCGCTGGCCGCGCCGCCGGGGCTCCGGATCGCCGTCCTCGACCGGGACTCCGGGTTCCTCGCCGTCCTCGGAAAGCGGCTCGAGCGGGCCGGGTGGGAGCAGCGCGTGCTCGCCTCGACGGTCGCCCCGGACGCGATCGCCGCGATGCGCCTGAACGCCGTCGTCGTCGACCTCGCCGTGCTCGGCCCCCACTGCTGGGACTGGCTCGACCGGCTCTGCGCGGCCCTGCCCGAGCTCGGCATCGTCGTCTGCACCGGCTCGTCGACCGTGGCCCAGCGGGTCCGCGGGCTGCGCCTCGGGGCCGATGACTGGCTCTCGAAGCCCTGCCATCCGGAGGAGCTGATCGCGCGCATCGAGGCCGTCGTCCGGCGCCGGCGGCGGATGGAGGCCCCGCGCAACCTCCAGCCGATCCTCGCCGGGGAGGTCGAGATCCGCAGCGACCAGTACCAGGCCTTCGTGGCGGGCCAGGGCGTCGACCTGACGCGACGGGAGTTCGAGCTGATCGAGCTCCTCGCCGGGTCCGACGGGCGGGTGCTCGAGCGGGAGTTCATCTACCAGCGGCTCTGGGGCTACTCGATGGTCCGCGGGGACCGGTCGGTCGACGTGTTCGTGCGCAAGGTGCGCCAGAAGCTCGAGCGCGCCTCGCCGGGCTGGCGCTACATCCACACCCACTTCGGCATCGGCTATCGCTTCGCCGCCGAGCCGGTGACGAACGGCCGGACGTCCGCGGCCGGCCCCGGGCTACCCGGCGCCGGCGAGCGCTTCGATCTCGCGCGGACGTAGGAGCGCGACGAGCTCGGACGGGGGGTCGCGGAGGGCGGCGACACCGCCCTTCTTGAGATCGATCCGCCCGCCGGTGAAGTCCCAGACGAGCTGGGAGAAGTCGGGCTCGTGACCGACGAGGAGCAGGCGGGCGTCGGCGCCGGTCCCGGCCAGGAGCTCCTCGGCGTCGGCGCGGGTGAAGCCGCCCTGGAGCGGCTGGTGGATCCGGGCGCGGAGGCCGAGCTCACCGGCGGCGAGGAAGGCCGTCTCGAGGGCGCGCTTGCGCGGACTCGCGTAGACGGCCTCGAACTCGAGGCCCAGGCGGGCGAGGGCGCGGCCGGCGGCCAGCGCCTGGCGGCTGCCCTTGTCGGTCAGCGGGCGGGCGGCATCGGGACCCGCACCCGGGTCCTCGGCGTCGCCGTGGCGGAGCAGCCAGAGTTGGCGCGGCATGCCCGGCGGAGCCTAATCGGTCGGCGCTCCGGGCGGCCGCCGACCCCGGGCGTGATTGAATCACCTCCATGACCGAGGCCACCGGCCTGGCGACCGAGACCGGCACGGCGGCGAGCCTCGCCGACCCGGGCCTGTACATAAACCGCGAGCTGTCATGGCTCGAGTTCAACGAGCGGGTGCTCGAGCTCGCCGAGGACGGGTCCCTCCCCCTGCTCGAGCGCGTCAAGTTCGCCGCGATCTACTCGTCGAACCTCGACGAGTTCTTCATGGTGCGCGTCGCCGGCCTCAAGGACCAGATCGAGGCCGGCGTCGAGAAGCCGGGGATCAACGGCTTCACCGCCCCCCAGACCCTCGAGGGGATCCGCGAGCGCGTGCTCGAGCTCGGGGAGCGGCTGACCGCGTGCGTCAAGCGCGAACTGCTCCCGGCGCTCGCCGAGCACGACATCCGGGTGGCCCGGGTGGCCGACGTCAACGACGCGGAGCGCGAGCTCCTGCGCGAACGCTTCCGGCGGGTCATCTTCCCGGCCCTGACCCCGCTCGCCGTCGGTCCGGGTCAGCCCTTCCCCTACATCTCCAACCTCTCCCTCAGCCTCGGGGTGATCGTCCGCGATCCCGAGAGCGGCCACACCACGTTCGCCCGGGTGAAGGTGCCGATCGAGATCCTCCCGCGCTTCGTGGCGATCGGTCAGACGAACACCTTCGTGATGCTCGAGGACATCATCGCCCACAACCTCGACTCGCTCTTCCAGGGCATGGACATCGTCGAGTACGGCGTCTTCCGCGTCTCCCGCGACGCCGACCTCAGCGTCTCCGACGAGGCCGAGGACCTCCTGCGCGCGGTCGAGGACGAGCTGCGCCGCCGCCGCTTCGGCGAGGTCGTCCGGGTCGAGGTCGGCGCCGGGATGTCGAGGGCCCTGCTCGACGAGCTGACCAGGGCGATGGGCGTGCGCGCCGACGACGTCTACCCGGTCGACGGGCCGCTCGACCTGACCGGCCTCTGGGAGATCGTCAAGCTGCCGGGCCACGGCGAGCTGCGCGACCCGCCGTGGGCGCCGACGATCCACCCGCGCTTCCGGGCCGACGACGACGGCCGGGCCGACGTGATGACGGCGATGCGCGAGGGCGACATCCTCGTCCACCACCCGTACGACTCGTTCACCAACTCGGTCGAGCGCTTCGTCGAGCAGGCGGTCGCCGATCCGAACGTCCTGGCCATCAAGCAGACCGTCTACCGCACGAGCGACGACTCCCCGCTCGTCCCAGCGCTGATCCGGGCGGCCGAGCGCGGCAAGCAGGCCGTCTGCCTCGTCGAGCTCCAGGCGCGGTTCGACGAGCGGACGAACATCGAGTGGGCGAAGGCCCTCGAGCAGGCCGGCGTCCACGTCGTCTACGGCCACCCGGCGCTCAAGACCCACGCCAAGTGCGTCCTCGTCGTCCGGCGCGAGGGCGACGGCGTGCGCAACTACGTCCACATCGGGACGGGCAACTACCACTCGGCGACCGCCCGCCTCTACACCGACTTCGGGCTCTTCACGACCGACCCGGAGATCGGGCGCGACGTGGGCGAGCTGTTCAACTACCTGACCGGCTTCGGACGGCCGTCGAGCTACCGCAAGGTCCTCGTCGCCCCCACCCATCTCCGCGAGGGGATCATGCACCAGATCGAGCGGACGATCGAAGCCCATTCGCCCGAGCAGCCGGCGCGGATCCGGATGAAGATCAACTCGCTGGTCGACCAGCGCTGCATCGCCGCCCTCTACCGGGCCTCCCAGGCCGGCGTCCGCGTCGAGCTCAACATCCGCGGCATCTGCTGCCTGCGCCCGGGGATCCCGGGCGTCTCCGAGAACATCTCGGTCGTCTCGCTCGTCGGCCGCTTCCTCGAGCACTCGCGGGTCTACACGTTCGAGCGCGGCGGGGTCTGCCCGGTCTACATCGCGTCCGCCGACCTCATGCCCCGCAACCTCGACACCCGGGTCGAGCTGGCCGTGCCGATCGAGAGCGACGACCTCCGCGCCGAGATCCTCGAGGCGCTCGACCTGTACTTCGCCGACACCCGCAACGCCTGGGACCTCGCGGCCGACGGCACCTGGGAGCGCCGCGCCTGGGACGGGAAGCCCGAGCACGACGCCCAGGCCGAGCTCATGCGCCGGCACACGGCCCGGTCGGCCGAGCCGGCGGCGAAGAGCTAGTACGCCTCGAGCAGCTTGAGCCAGACCTCGCTCCGGGTCGGGAAGGACGGCACGGCGTGGGCGAGGCGCTCGAGCGGCACCCGCCCGACGATGGCGATCGTCGCGGCGTGGAGGAACTCGGCCACCCCCGGGCCGGTGAACGTCGCCCCGACGAGCACCTGCTCGGCCTCGTCGACGACGATCCGCGCCGTGCCCGGGGCTCCCCGTCCGTAGAAGCTCGCGCCGGCGCTCGCGGCCATCGCCTGGTCGAGCGCCCGTGCGGCGATCCCGTGCTCGAGCGCCTGGGCGAAGGTCAGGCCGACGGCGGCGACCTGGGGGTCGGTGAACACGACCCGGGGGGCGCCCGGGCCGTCCTCGGTCGCCCGCGCCTCGCGGCCGAGGATCGTGTCGGCGGCGATCCGGGCCTGGTACTTGCCCATGTGGGTCAGGAGCGCCCGGCCGTTGACGTCGCCGATCGCGTAGAGCCAGGGATGGCCGGGGACGCGCATCCGGTCGTCGACGGGGATCGTCCGGCCCGGCTCGAGACCGAGCGCCTCGAGCCCGAGGTCGTCGCTGAGCGGCCGTCGCCCGACCGCGACGAGGAGGCGCTGGGCGGCCAGCGTGTCCCCGCCCTCCAGGGTCAGGCGGAACCCCTCGCCCGTCCGCTCGACCGCCGTCGCCGTCACCTCGACGCGGACGTCGACGCCCCGCTCGCGCAGGGCGTCGGCGACCTGCTCGCCGGCGAACGGCTCCTCCCGGGCGAGCAGCCGGGGCAGCGACTCGACGAGCGCGACCCGCGCGCCGAGGCTCGCCCAGGCCTGCGCGAGCTCGACGCCGACCACGCCGCCGCCGACCACGAGCAGGCTCTCGGGGACCTCGCCGGCCGTCGTCGCCTCGCGGTTGGTCCACGGCTCGGCCTCGCGCAGGCCGGGGATCGGCGGGAAGGCGGCGCCGCTGCCGGTCGCGACCACGACGGCGAGCCGCGCGTCGAGCATCTCCCCGTCGACCTCGACCCGGCGCTCACCGACCAGCCGGCCGTGGCCGCGCCGCAGGGCGATCCCGTGGTGCTCGAGCCAGCCGAGCTGGCCGTCGTCGCTGCCGCCGTGGATGACCTCGTCGCGCCGGGCGAGGACGACCGCCGGGTCGAGCTCGCCGGCCACGGCCTCGCGGGCACCGGGGACGCGCGCGACCTCGGCGAGCAGCTCGGCCGGGCGCAGGAGCGCCTTCGAGGGCATGCACGCGTAGAAGGCGCACTCGCCGCCGACCCGGTCGCGCTCGACCAGGGCGACCCCGAGACCGGCGTCGGCCAGGCGGCCCGCACAGACCTCGCCGGCCGGCCCGGCGCCGAGGACGACGACGTCGAACTCGCTCATCGCGCCCAGCCTATCGGTATGGTCATCGGCCCCACGTGCCCGGCGCCCGTCCACCGCTCCTCGCCCTGACCGTCTCCGCCCTGGCGCTCGGAGCCTGCGGTGCCGCGAGCACGGCCGGCGTCCCGCTCGGCCCGCCAATCGGCCACCGGGCGGCGAGCACGCCGGCGGCGGCGGCGGCCGACTGGCCCGAGTTCGGTCGCGACCCGGCGCGCTCGGACGCCACCGACGCGGCCAGCGGGATCGGCGCGGCCGACCTCGCGAGCCTCGGGCGCCGGCGGGTCCAGCTCCCGGGGACGGTCGACTCCTCGCCGATCTACCTCCACGGGGTCGACGTCGCCGGGACGCCGCACGACGTCTTCCTCGTGACCACGACCTACGGCCGGACCGTCGCCGTCGACGCCGCCGCCGGGACGATCCTCTGGACGTTCACGCCGGGGGCGATCGGCGCCTACTCGGGGAGCGCGCAGATCACCAACACGAGCCCGGTGGCCGATCCCGACCGTCGCTTCGTCTACGCCGCCTCGCCCGACGGGCTGATCCACAAGCTGTCCCTGCGCGACGGGCGCGAGCAGGCCGGCTGGCCGGTGGCGGTCACCCGCGACCCCACGCGCGAGAAGCTCGGCGGCGCCCTCAACCTCGTCGGTGGCGCGGTGATCGCGGCGACCAGTGGCTACTACGGCGACCAGCCGCCCTACCAGGGTCACGTCGTCAGCATCGCCCGGTCGAGCGGCCGGGTCCTGCGCGTGTTCAACTCCCTGTGCGCCGACCGCCGGCGCCTGATCGTCCCCTCGAGCTGCGCGGCGAGCGACTCGGCGATCCTCGCCCGCGGCGGTGCCGTCGTCGAGCCGGGCGGCCGGCGCCTGCTCGTGGCGACCGGCAACGGACCCTACGACGGCCACACGAGCTTCGGCGACAGCGTGATCGAGCTCGACGCGGCCACCCTCCGCCTGCACCAGGCCTACACGCCGACCAACCAGGCTGCACTCAACGCGAGCGACACCGATCTCGGCTCGAGCGCCCCCGCGCTCCTCCCCGGGGGCCTCGTCCTGGCCGGCGGCAAGGACGGGATCCTCCGGCTGCTCGACCTCGCCCACCTCGACGGTCGCCCGACCGCCCGCCCGTTCCGCACCGGCGGCGAACTCCAATGGCTTCGGGGCCCCGGGGGCGCCGAGCTGTTCAGCGCCCCGGCCGTCTGGCACCGGACGGTGTTCCTGGCCAACGGCGGCGGCACGGCCGCCTACGCCGTCAGCGGGCGCCGGCTGCGACTGCGCTGGAGCGCCCCCGGGCACGGGTCGAGCCCGATCGTGGCCGGCGGGCTGCTCTGGGTCTACGACGTCGACGCCGGCAGACTCGACGTCTACCTGCCGGCCACCGGAAACCTTTTGGCCAGCCTCGACGCCGGCCCCGGGCACTGGAACAGCCCGGTCGTCGGCGACGGCCGCGTCGCCCTGCCCGAGGGCAATGCGAACGACCATCGGACGACCGGGGTGCTCGACATCTTCGGCCCCTAGCCGACCTCGACGCCCTTCCAGAAGGCGTAGTGGTCCTTGATCTCGGCCGCCGCGTCCTTGGGCTCGGGGTAGTACCAGGCGGCGTCGGGGTTGGCCTCGCCGGCGACCTCGACCGACTTGTAGCTGGCCGTGCCCTTCCACGGGCAGAGCGTGTGGGTCGCCGAGTCGCGGAAGTACTCGCCGTGGACCGAGTCGGGCGGGAAGTAGTGGTTGCCCTCGACCACGACCGTCTGGTCGCTCTCGGCGAGGACCGCCCCGTTCCATTTCGCTTTCATCCAGGTCTCCCAAGGTTGGTTGCTTGTGCAATCAAGCTTACCGGAGGAACTGTGTAGGGTGATCGACCGAGACGATGAGCAACCTCGCCAACATAATGACCGCGGCGGCCGACCAGGCCGCCGACGCCGTGGCCGTCCGCCTCGACGACATCGCCGTCACCTACGCGGCTCTCGACGCGGCCAGCGCCCGGATCGCCGGACTGCTCGCGGCGGCCGGCGTCGAGCCGGGGGACCGGGTCGGGCTGATGCTGCCGAACGTCCCCTACTTCCCCATCGTCTACTACGGGATCCTCCGCCTCGGCGCGGTCGTCGTCCCCATGAACGTCCTCCTCAAGCGGCGCGAGGTCGCCTTCTACCTCGGCGACTCCGGGGCGAGGACGCTCTTCGCCTGGCACGGGTTCGCCGAGGACGCCGAGGCCGGGGCGGCCGCCGCCGGGACGGCCTGCACGCTGGTCACGCCCGGCGAGTTCGAGCAGCTCGCCTTCGCCGCGGCGCCCCATCACGCCGTCGCCGACGTCGAACTCGAGGACACCGCCGTGATCCTCTACACCTCGGGGACGACCGGCACGCCGAAGGGCGCCGAGCTCACCCACGCCAACCTGGCCCGGAACGCCGAGCTCGCCGCCGGCCTGTTCTCGCTCGGCGCCGACGCGGTCCTCCTCGGCGCCCTGCCCCTCTTCCACTCCTTCGGCCAGACGTGCGCGATGAACGCGTCGATCGTCGCTCGCGGGTGCCTGACCCTGATCCCCCGCTTCGAGCCGGTCAAGGCGCTCGAGATCATCCAGCGCGACCGGGTCAACGTGTTCGAGGGGGTCCCGACCATGTACTCGGCGATCCTCAACGTCCCCGACCACGCCGGCTACGACACCTCGACGCTCACGGTCTGCGCCTCCGGCGGCGCCGCCCTCCCGGTCGAGCTGATGCGCGGTTTCGAGGCCGCCTTCGCCTGCAAGATCCTCGAGGGCTACGGCCTCTCGGAGACCTCCCCGGTCGCCTCCTTCAACCATCCGGACCGCGAGCGCAAGGCCGGCTCGATCGGCACCCCGATCGCCGGCGTCGAGATGAAGCTGGTCGGCGAGGACGGGGCGGAGGTCCCGACCGGCGAGGTCGGCGAGATCCTCATCCGCGGCCACAACGTGATGAAGGGCTACTGGCGCAACCCCGAAGCCACCGCCGCGGCGATCGACGCCGACGGCTGGTTCCGCACCGGCGACCTGGCGATCGTCGACGGCGACGGCTACTACTTCATCGTCGACCGCAAGAAGGACATGATCATCCGGGGCGGCTACAACGTCTACCCGCGCGAGATCGAGGAGATCCTCTACGAGCACCCGGCGGTCCGCGAGGCGGCCGTGGTCGGCGTCCCCGACGACGAGCTCGGGCGAGGAGATCGGCGCGGCCGTGGCCCTCCGCGCCGGCGCCGAGGCCACCGCGGAGGAGCTCCGGGAGTTCGTCCGCGAGCGGGTCGCGGCCTACAAGTACCCCCGGCGCGTCTGGTTCGTCGACGACCTCCCCAAGGGCCCGACCGGCAAGATCCTCAAGCGCGAGATCGAGCAGCCGCAGTAGCAGCCAGCCCGAACGGGGTCCCCTCGGAGTCGCGGCAGACCGCCCAGGCCTCGCCCGGATGCACCACGCTGCCCCCGAGCTCGGCGACCCGGGTGAGCGCGCCCGGGAGATCCTCGACCGCGAAGTAGGGCAGCGAGAACGAGTCGCCCGGGCCGCGTCCCCGCTCGTGGACGCCGACCGCCGGGGCGGCCGAGCGCAGCTGCCACCCCTCGCCCTCGCCGGCCCCCCGCGGCTCGAGCGCCGCCCCGAGCAGGCCACCCCAGAAGCGCAGGGCGCGCTCCGTGTCGTCGGCCGGGAACTCGATCAGGGCCAGCGGCGAGGCGTCCATCCCCACAGCCTACGCCCCGCGTTGCACGGCGAGCGCGCGCAGCGCATCATTACCTGGCGAACGGGGGCTTCCGCGGCCGATCCAAACGGAGGATGAAATGGGCAGAGAGCTGATAGCGATCGTCTCAGAGGTTCCGGCGCTCGAGCTCGCCGAGATGCAGGCCGTGGCGGCGGCACTCCAGACGCAGATCGAGCGCGATTTCGGCCGGGTATGGGAGGTGGCTGCCGAGGTGATCGCCGTCGAGCCCGGCCGGAGGCCTCCGTCCGGAGCCTGGAGGGTGACGGTCAAGGCGCACGTCGGCGACGAGCAGTCCGGCTTCCACCTCGATGAAGACGGGCTCCCGTTCTCGACCATCGAGTTTGAGCCGGGCTGGTCCCTCGGCGCCAGTCACGAGCTGCTTGAGATGCTCGTCGACCCGCTCGGCGAGCGCCTCCTCCCGGGCCACTCGCCGACCGACGGCGCCGAGGTCCACTTCCTGGTCGAGATCTGCGATCCCTGCCAGCACTCCGCCCACGCGTACGAGATAAACGGCCTGCCCGTCTCCGATTTCCTCACCCCGGCCTACTACGACGC
>CAWFQO010000064.1:0-13088 GCA_963817865.1 uncultured Solirubrobacterales bacterium
GTCGGCGACTGCTCGCCGCCGTGGCTCGAGCAAGCCCCCGATATCCCGAGCCGCCCGCGCGAACGGCGCTCTGCTCGAAGTCCGGCTCGACCGAACAAGCTCGGGGGACCGCAGGAGCGCCGCGCCGGTCCCCGGCGTCAGGCGAGCATGACGTTACGGGCCTGCGGGTTGACCCCCATGTCGACGTCGAACGCGACCCGGTCACCCTCCCTGAGGCCGCTGACCCCGAGGGCGAGCCCGGCCGTCCGCACGACGATCTCGTGGTGGTCGCGGTCGCGCACGATCGTGCCGACCCCGTCGTCCTCGTCGAACGACTTGACGATCCCGGTGAACTGCACGTTGTTCTCCTCTCGATCGATAGGACCGCGCCCGGCGGCGTGGCTGCGCCCAGTCTCGCGGTTTGTCCCCGACCTACCCGCTGAGCGTCGGCGCCGACGCTGGCGGCTGATCCGACTCGTCGCCCGCCGCGACCTTCAAGCCGTAGCCACCGAGCCCGAGCTCGAGGGCGTCGTAGGCCCGGTTTGCCTGCGCGCGGAGGTCGGTGGCGACGGCGCCCGACTCCTCGCCGGCCAGGAGGCGGCTGAAGGCCGCCCGGAAGGCGAGTCGGTGGGTCCAGGCCAGGGTGCGGGCCACGACGGCCGGGACGAGGTTCCCGGCCGGCTCGCCGGCCTCCTCGGCGATGATCGGCGAAAGCACGGCCGACTCCTCCTCCCAGCCGAGGAAGAGGCGGTTGCGGAGGGTCATGCTCCCAGCGACGAGGCGCGGGATGGCGACGATCGACTCGGTCGGGTCATGCTCGACCCGGTCGAGGAAGGCCATCGTCGCCCGGCGGAACGGGGCGACGACCGACTCGCCGACCGCGCGCTCCCGGATCGCCGCAATCAGGGCCGCCCGGGGGATGTCGCCCCGGAAGACGAGCTCCTCCTTGGTGGCGAAGTAGTTGAAGATCGTCTTCTCGGAGACGTCGGCCGCCCGTGCGACGTCGGCCACCGTGACCGCGTCGAAGCCTCGCTCTTGGAAGAGCGTCATGGCGGCGGCCGCGATCACCTCGCGCGTCTGGCGCTTCTTCCGCTCGCGGAGACCCTCGCCCTCGTCTGTATCCATGTCGTGAAACCTACCGTACTGCCGCACGATGATTACAGTTGCTGTACTCTTTTCCAAGTGATCAGTGCGATCGAGGTCAGGGACCTGCGCAAGTCGTTCGGCGAGGTCGAAGCCGTCCGGGGCGTGAGCTTCGACGTCGCCGCCGGTGAGGTGTTCGGCTTCCTCGGGCCGAACGGGGCCGGAAAGACGACGACGATCAACATGCTCTGCACCCTGGCCCGACCGACCGGAGGGACCGCGTCGGTCGCCGGCCACGACATCGTCACCGAGCGCGACGACGTCCGGCGGAACATCGGCCTCGTCTTCCAGGACCCGACCCTCGACGGGTACATGACGGCCGAGCAGAACCTCCGCATGCACGCCGAGCTCTACGGGGTCGAGTCACGGCTCGTGCCCGGCCGGATGAGGCAGGTGCTCGAGATGGTCGGGCTCTGGGATCGCCGCGACGGGCAGGTGATGACCTTCTCCGGCGGGATGCGGCGCCGGCTCGAGATCGCCCGCGGCTTCCTCCACTCGCCGCGGGTCCTCTTCCTCGACGAGCCGACGATCGGCCTCGACCCCCAGACGCGGAGCTCGATCTGGCGCTACATCCGGCGGGCTCCAGCAAGCCGAGGAGATCACGATCTTCATGACGACGCACTACATGGACGAGGCCGAGTTCTGCGACCGGATCGCGATCATGGACAACGGGAAGATCGTCGTCCTCGACACGCCGGACGCGCTCAAGGCCCAGGTCGGGGCCGACCGCGTGACGATCCACACCGACGACGACGAGGCGGCCGTGGCCGCGATCGCCGCGCGCTTCGAGATCGAGGCGACGGTCGCCGAGGGCGCGGTCACCTTCTACGTGCCCTCGGGTGAGGAGTTCGTCCCCCGCCTGTTCGCCGAGCTCGGCCTCCCGATCAGGTCGGTCAGCGTCTCCCGGCCGACGCTCGACGACGTCTTCATGTCCTACACCGGCTCGACGATCCGCGACGCCGAGGAGACCGGCGGCGCCGCGCGCAACCGGATGGTCATGCAGGCGATGTCCGCGGGTCGGCGATGAGCACGACCGGCACCCGGCCCGCCGAGCCCGCCGAGCCCACCCAGCCGGTCGCCGCGCCCGAGGTCATCCGCGTCGTCGTCCCGCCCCGGAGCTTCCGCAGCGAGCTCCGGGCGATCAGGATCGTCTTCCGCCGCGAGCTGATCCGCTTCGCCAACGACCGGATGCGGATCGCCACGTCGCTCGTCCAGCCGCTCCTCTTCCTCTTCGTCCTCGGCTCCGGCCTCCAGCAGCTCTCCCACGCCGGCACCCACGGCGTCGACCTGAAGACGTTCATCTACCCGGGCATCCTCTGCATCACGGTGATGTTCACGGCCATGTTCTCGGCCGCGTCGATCGTCTGGGACCGGGAGTTCGGCTTCCTCCGGGAGATGATGGTCGCGCCGATCCGCCGGAGCTCGATCGTCATCGGCAAGTGTCTCGGCGGCGCGGCCGTGGCCAGCCTCCAGGGCATCGTCCTCATCTGCCTGGCCGGGGCCGTCCACGTCCCCTACGACCCGCTCCTGCTCCTCGGGATCTTCGGCCTCCAGCTGCTCCTGGCGTTCAGCATCACCGCGTTCGGGGTGATGATCGCCGTGCGCATCAAGCAGATCCAGGCCTTCATGGGCGTAATGCAGATGGTGATCATGCCGATGTTCTTCATCTCCGGCGCCCTCTTCCCCGTCCAGGGTCTCCCCGCCTGGCTCGGCTTCCTCAACCGGATCGACCCCCTGACCTACGCGGTCGATCCGATGCGCCGGCTCGTGTTCAGCCACCTCCACATCAGCACGGCCGCCCGCGCGGCGCTCGACCCGGGCGTCACCTGGTGGGGCTGGCACCTGCCGCCGGTCTTCGAGGCCGGCGTCGTCCTCGCGCTCGGCCTGGCCATGCTGGCCGTCGCGATCTGGGAGTTCGGCGCGACCGAGTGAGTCGGGTCGCCGCGCCGCGCTTGAAAACGCGACCGCCGTGTGGTTGGGTAGGCGAGGGGACCGGAGGGCGCTGCCGAACGCGAGGGACGAACCGTGGCCGAAGCCCCTGGATCGAGCGACGCACCCCAAGGCAAGGCCCCGGCCCCGCCCGGTCAAGGCGCCCGATGACCTGAGCGCCGGTGCCGACGCGTTCGTCCAGGCGCTGGCCAAGGCGGCCAAGCCGGCCGCCGGGCCGGCGGGCGACCCGGGTGTGGCGGTCGCCTTCGCCCTCGGCTGGCAGATCGCCGAGCTCTATCGACCGGACCCGCCGGGCCTGGCCTCGGCCGCGGCGGTGGATGACCCCCCACTTCCCGGGCTCGCCGCATTCTCGCCCGAGGCCCGGGCGCTGATCGGCCTCGCCCAGGTCGACGTCGCCCTCCACCGCCTCGCCGCGATGATCACCAAGGTCAGGTTGCCGGTCCCGACGACCGACGCTGTCCGGGCGGCCGGTGGCGACGCCGACGCGGTCGTCGAGCTCCACGCGTCGCTGCTCTCGACACTGATCGCCGCCGACTTCAAGGTCGGCAAGGGTTACGAGCTCGGCCGGACGCTGGCCGACCTCTGCCGGGGGCCCCAGGACGTCCGGGCCGTGGTCGACGCCTTCCAACCGCTCGCGATCGCCGGGCTCCGGGCTCGGCTCACCGATCTCACGAGCGCCCTCCCGGCCCACACCGGCCACGGCGTCCGCGCCTCGATCGACGCCTGGGTCGCCTGGGCCACGCTCGAGGGCCGCCCGGAGCCGCCGAACGTCGTCGACCTGCTCCGGCGCCAGGGCGAGCGCTGGCGGGCGCTGCTCTCGGGTGAGAAGCAGGCGACCGACGTGCTCGAGTTCGATCACTATCTGGCGGCAGGCGAGGGCCTGATGAAGCACGTCGGGGCGCTGGCCCGTAAGTTCCTGGCCAAGGCCTGGCCGGAGGTGGTAGTCGTCGTCGCGCTCCTCGCCGGAGTCGTCGTCTTCGTCGCGACGAACCCGGACTCGACGGCGCACGCGGTCGCCGGCCTCGGCGGCCTTCTCGCCGTGGTCGGCCTCGGCTGGAAGGGCGTGGGAGGCTCGCTCGGGAAGGCGCTCGGCCAGCTCGAGCAGCCGCTCTGGGGAGCCGAGCTCGACGCCGCGGTCGCCGACGCGATCGGGCTCGTCCCGGGGAGCGACGCGGCCGCGGCCTTCGTCCCGCAGCCGCGGGGCTCCGCGCCGAAGCCGTCTACCTGAGACCCTCGCGAAAGCCTTCGAGCTCGACCGGGTCGATCGAGTACGTGTGCTCGGCCGCCGGGAAGCGACGGCCCCGGACCTCGTCGGCGTACTCCCCGATCGCGGCCACCATCTGGGCGCGGAGGTTGGCGTAGCGCTTGGTGAAGCGCGGAGCGTGGCCGTCGTAGATGCCGAGGAGGTCGTGGAGGACGAGGACCTGGCCGTCGGTGTCGGGCCCGGCCCCGATGCCGATCACCGGCACCTCGAGGCGAGCGGTCAGCTCGGAGGCGACGGCGGCGGGGATCGCCTCGAAGACGATCGCGAAGCACCCGGCGGCCTCGAGGGCGAACGCCTCGCGGGCGACGTCGAGCGCCCGGCCGGCCGTCCGTCCCTGGGCGCGGTAGCCGCCGAGGGCGGTCGCCGTCTGGGGCGTGAGGCCGACGTGGCCCATGACCGGGATCCCGGCGCCGACGATCGCCCGCGCCCGGGCGGCCTGGGCCGCTCCGCCGCCCTCGAACTTGACCGCGTCGCACCCGGCCTCCTTGACGAACCGCTGGGCGGTCCGGACCGCCTGCTCGTCGCTCGCCTCGTAGGAGCCGAACGGCAGGTCACCGACGAGGAGGGGGGTGGCGCACCCGCGGCGGGCGGCGCTCGCCAGCATCAGCATCTCCTCGACGCTGATCGGGACCGTCGACGGGTACCCGAGGACGGTCATGGCGCCGGAGTCGCCGACCAGCACGATGTCGACGCCGGCCGCTTCGGCGACCTGGGCGCTCGGGTGGTCGTAGGCGGTGATCATCACGATCGCCTCGCCCCGGCGCTTCTTCTCGGCGAGCTCGGGCAGCGTGACCGGCAGGCGGTCGTTGCGCAGGGCGGTCTTGGGGATGGTGGACACGGTGGCTCCTCTCAGGTGAGCAGCGCCGAGGCGCGATCGTCGACGGCGAGGATCTCGTTCCCGGTGTTGACGTGGACGATCCGCGGGCGGTAGTCGGCGAGCTCCTCCTGGTCGTAGGACGCGTAGGCGATCACGATCACCGTGTCGCCGCGGTGGACGAGTCGGGCCGCCGCGCCGTTGACCTTGATCTCGCGGGAGCCGCGCTCCCCGGCGATCGTGTAGGTCTCGAAGCGGGCGCCGTTGTCGACGTCGACGACGGCAACCTGCTCGTATTCAAGGATCTCCGCGGCGTCGAGCAGGTCCGGGTCGATCGTGATCGAGCCGATGTAGTGGAGGTCAGATCCGGTGACGGTGGCCCGGTGGATCTTCGCCTTGAGCATCGTACGTTGCACAGCGACCTCACTTCCTCGGGTTGACGACGGTGTTGTCGATCAGTCGGGCCCGGCCGACCTGCGCGGCGACGGCGAGCAGCACCGGTCCGTCGACGCCGTCGGCCGGAGCCATGGTCTCGGGCGAGACGAGCTCCACGTACTCGGGCTCGATCTCGTGCTCGGCCAGCTTCCGCCGGGCCACGCGCGCCAGCGCCAGAGGATCGCGCTCCCCGGCGGCGGCCGCGTCCTCGGCGGCGCGGAGGGCCCGGTGGAGGCCGGCTGCCCGGCGGCGTTCCGCCGGGCGCAGGCGCGAGTTCCGGCTCGACATGGCCAGTCCGTCGGCCTCGCGGACGGTCGGGCAGACCTCGATCCGGACGGGAATGTCGAGGTCGCGGACGAGGCGGCGGATCACGGCCGCCTGCTGGGCGTCCTTCTGGCCGAAATAGGCGGCGTCGGGGCCGACCATGTTGAGGAGCTTGGTCACCACGGTCGCCACCCCGGCGAAGTGGGCCGGGCCCCGGTGGTGGCCGCAGAGGCCATCGGACACCCCGGTCACCGTCACCGTCGTCGCGAAGCCGTCGGGATAGACCTCGCTGACCGGCGGGGCGAAGAGGATGTCGACCCCGCCCTGGTCGGCCAGCTCGGCGTCGCGGGCGGCGTCGCGCGGGTAGGCGGCGAGATCCTCGCCCGCGTCGAACTGGGTCGGGTTGACGAACACCGACATCACCACGAGACGGCCGTCGGCCCGGGCCCGGCGCACGAGCGAGAGATGGCCGTCGTGGAGGGCGCCCATCGTCGGGACGAGCCCGATCGTCCGGCCGGCGGCCCGCTCGCCGGCCACGGCACCGCGGAGCTCGGCCACCCCCGCGATCGTCCTCATCGCGCTTTCTCCCAGGCCCGACCGGTGCCGGCGGCGGCCGTGAGGCGAGGGTGCGTGGAAGCGGGGTTCAAGGGCTCGGTCCAGTTCCCGTCGGGATACCGGTCGCGATTCGATGGCGGCGCTGGCGCTCCGGATCCGTCCTCGGAAGAGTGACGGTCCAATCAACAAGATAGCTCACCCGAACCGGTTTCACCCATGAAGTTCGGAGAGCGCCGACTACGATCGGGGGCGTGCCGAATGCGCCCGAGCGTCGCCAGGCCCTCAAGGGCCTCTACGAGCAGGCGTCGGCCTGCACGCGCTGCCCCGAGCTCGCCGCCACTCGCCAGACGGTGGTCTTCGGGGCGGGCAACGCCGACGCCGACCTGATGTTCGTGGGCGAGGCGCCCGGGGCCAACGAGGACCGCCAGGGCCTCCCGTTCGTCGGGGCCGCCGGCAAGCTGCTCGAGAAGCTCCTCGTCGAGATCGGCCTGAGCCGGGCGGACGTGTTCATCGCCAACGTCCTCAAGTGCCGGCCGCCGGGCAACCGCGACCCCGAGCCGGAGGAGATCGCCAACTGCCGTCCGTACCTGCGCCGCCAGGTCGAGCTGATCGAGCCGAGGGTCATCTGCACGCTCGGCAACTTCGCCACCAAGCTCCTCCGCGAGGATCCGACCGGGATCACCCGGGTCCACGGCCAGGCCGAGGTCAGGGTGATCGGCGGACGGGCGGTCCGGATCTTCCCGATCTACCACCCGGCCGCCGCCCTCTACACCCCCCGGATGCTCGAGACCCTGCGCGAGGACTTCGCCCGCCTCCCGGCGCTGCTCGACCTCCCGGTGCCGCCGCCTCCGGCCGGCGACCCGCCGGAGGACGGCCACCCCGCGCCGCCCGCGCCCCCGCCCGCGCCCGCGCCCCCGCCCGCGCCCGCGCCGCCGGCGGTCCCGACCAAGGTCGAGCCGGACCAGCTCGGGCTCTTCTGATGCCGGCCGCCGAGCCGCCGCTCCGGATCGAGACGGCCGGGGCCGAGGCGACCGCCGCGTTCGCCGGCCAGCTCGCCGCAACCCTCGCCGCCGGCGACGTCGTCCTCGTCGAGGGGGAGCTCGGAGCCGGGAAGACGACGTTCGTCCGGGGGGCGTGCCGGGCGCTCGGGGTGGAGGGCCCGATCACGAGCCCGACCTTCGCCCTGGCCAACCGCTACCGGGCGGCCGGTGGGCTGATCGTCTCCCATCTCGACCTCTACCGGCTCGGCGGGCTCGACGCCGAGGACCCCGACCTGCTCGACGACTACCTCGGGCCCGACCGCCTCGCCTTCGTCGAGTGGTCGCGCGGCGAGGAGGCCGGACTTGGACCGGTGCGCCTGCGGGTGACCCTCCGCCACCTGGGCGGCGACCGCCGCCGGATCGAGGTCGAGCGGTGATCGCCCTGGCCCTCGACACGGCCACGTCCTCGACCGTGGTCGGCCTGCGCACGGCCGACGGGGCGGTCCGCGAGGCCCGCGACGACGTCGCCCGGGGTCAGCGCCCGCGCCACACCCAGCGCCTGCTCGCCTTGGCGGCCGAGCTCCTCGACGAGGCCGGCCACGGCTTCGGCGACCTCGAGCTGATCGCCGTCGGCCTCGGGCCCGGGACGTTCACCGGCCTGCGCATCGGGATCGCCACCGCCCGCGGCCTCGCCGGGGCGACCGGGGCCGGGCTGGTCGGCCTCGGCAGCCTGCGAGTCCTCGCCGCCGGGGCCGGGCCCGGGCCGGTCCTGGCCCTGATCGACGCCGGGCGCGGGGAGGTGTTCGCGGCCGGCTACGAGGACGGCCGCGAGCTCGTCGCCCCGACCGCGGTGGCCCCGGGCCGGGTGGCCGCCCTGGCTCGCGGGCGGGCGTGGCTGGCGATCGGGAGCGGGGCGCTACGATTCCGGGGGCAATTCGAAGACGCAGACGTGACCGTCCCGCCGGATGAGTCGCCGGCGCACCGGGTGAGCGCTCGGGCGATGCTCGGGCTCGCGCAGGCCGACGAGGTGGACGCCCGGGGCGCGGTCACCCCCCTATACCTGAGGCTGCCCGACGCCGAGTTGGCGCTCCGCAGCTCGAGGCCATGACCGTCGCCGAGATCCGCCCCTTCGTCTACGCCGACCTCCCGCAGGTGATCGCCATCGAGCGGCGCGCCTTCCCGACCCCGTGGTCGCTGGCCATGTTCGTGCTCGAGCTCTCGAAGCCGTCCGGCCTGTGCCTGGTGGCGACGCGCAGCCAGCGGATCGTCGGCTACACGGTCTGCTCGCGCTACGACACGGTCTGGCACGTGATGAACGTCGCCGTCGACCCGGATCTTCGCCGGCAGGGCATCGCCCGCGCGCTCCTGGCCGAGCTCTACGAGCGGGTCGGCGACCCGAACGCCCAGTTCACGCTCGAGGTCCGGCGGTCGAACCGGGGGGCGATCGAGCTCTACGAGAGCGACGGGTTCCGGACGGCGGGCCTGCGGCGCCGCTACTACCAGGACAACGGCGAGGACGCCTTGATCATGTGGCGGACGCCGTCGACCCTCGGCGGCCGGCTCGATGACGTGCCGGCGGCCGATCCGGTCGCCCATCACCGGCCGTGATCCTGGCCCTCGAGACCAGCTGCGACGACACCTGCGCCGCCGTGGTGACGCCGGACGGTCGGATCCTGGCGAACGTCATCTCCTCCCAGGGGGTCCACGACCGCTACGGGGGCGTCGTCCCCGAAGTCGCCGCGCGCCACCACCTCGAGCTGATCGACGCCGTCACCGCCGACGCCCTCGACCGGGCCGGAGCCCGGCTCGACGACGTGTCGCTCGTCGCAGCGACCCAGGGGCCCGGGCTGATCGGAGCGCTCCTCGTCGGCCTGGCCAGCGCCAAGGCGATCGCCGCGGCCCGGACGCTCCCGTTCGCCGCCGTCGACCACCTCCGCGGGCACGTGGCCGTCGCCTTCCTCGAGCCGGAGCCGCTCGAGCCGCCGTTCGTCTCGCTGATCGCCTCGGGCGGACACACCCTGCTCCTGCGGGTGGACTCCCGGGGCGGCGAGCCGGAGATCCTCGCGCGCACGCTCGACGACGCGGCCGGGGAGGCGTTCGACAAGGGCGCACGGATGCTCGGGCTCGGCTACCCGGGCGGCGCCGCCCTCCAGCGGCTGGCCGCGGGCGGCGACCCGACCGCCTTCGCCTTCCCGAGCGGGCGGAGCGCCGACTTCTCCTTCGCCGGCCTGAAGACCGCGCTCCTCTACGAGCTGCGGGACCTCGGCCTCGACTTCACGGGCCGCGACGACCGGCCGGACGGGGTCCGCTCCGACCTCGCCGCGTCCTACCAGGAGGCGATCGTCCGGGCGATCGCCGGGCGGGTCGAGCAGGCACTCGAGCGGACCGGGCTCGACCGCCTGGCCATCGGGGGCGGGGTGGCCGCGAACGGGCCGCTGCGCGAGCGCCTCACCGCCCTCGGCGTCCGGGTCTCGCTCCCGCCGCTCGAGCTGTGCACCGACAATGCGGCGATGATCGCCAGCGCGGCCCGGTACGCCCCGGCCCTGACCTACCCGGAGTACCTCGGCCTCGAGGCCTACGCCACCGGGGAGGGGCCACTCCGATGACCGGCCGGCCGCTGGTCGAGCTCTACGGGCACGCCGACTGCTGCCTGTGCCAGACCGCGCGGGAGGTGCTCGAGCGCCTCCGCGTCGAGCTCGGGTTCGACCTCGTCGAGCGCGACATCACCGCCGACGAAGCCCTCCACCGGGCCTACTTCGAGCGGGTCCCGGTCGTCGCGCTGGACGGGGAGGAGGTGTTCGACTACCACGTCGACGAGGCGGTTCTCCGGGCGCGCCTCGCACCCGCCGGTCGGGCGGGTTGATGATCTACAGTCAAGTCGATGACCTACGGCGAGCTCGCGACCGACGCCGACCTCGATCCCGGCGGTCCGGAGGGTTCGGGCGAACGCCTCTCCCTCGGGGTGGCGGCGCGTCTGTCGCGCTACCTCCAGGTTCTGACCCAGGCCAAGAAGATGGGCCGGGAGACGATCTCCTCCCAGGAGCTCTCCGAGTACACGCACGTCAACTCGACCCAGATCCGGCGCGACCTCTCCGGCTTCGGGAAGTTCGGCAAGCGCGGGGTCGGCTACAACGTCGACGCCCTCGTCGGCCAGATCCGCCGGATCCTGCGCACTGCCGGGCAGCACAACATCGCCCTCTTCGGGGCCGGCCACCTCGGCAAGGCGATCGCCTCCTCGGACATCTTCGCCGACCACGGCTTCCGGGTGGTGGCCATCTTCGACTCCGACCGGGCCGTCGTCGGCCAGCGGGTCGGCCCCCAGGTGGTCCGCCACGTCGACGAGCTGAAGGCCGTCGTCGAGCAGGAGGACATCGTCGTCGGCGTCCTCGCCGTCCCGACCCAGGCGGCCCAGGCCCTGGCCGACGACCTCGTCGGCTGCGGCGTGAAGATCATCTTCAACTACTCGGAGGGGCTCCTCACCGTCCCCCCCGACGTGACCGTCCATACCTCGAGCCCGGCCGTCGACCTCCTCTACGCGCTCTACTTCTACCTGACCTAGTGGCCCGTCCAATCGATCTCGACCAGGCCGCCGCGGTCTTCGCGGGGGCGAGCGACTTCACCGTGGGCATCGAGGAGGAGTTCGCGATCCTCGACCCCCGCACGCTCGACCTCGTCCCGCGCTTCGAGGCCCTCCGGGACGCGGCCGGACGGGATGATCCCCTCCTGCGGGAGCACATCACCGGCGAGTTGATCGCCTCGGAGATCGAGATCATCTCCGGCCGGGGTGCCGACCTCCACGAGGCGACCGCCCGCCAGCGCGAGCACCGCCGGCGGCTGTTCGCCCTCGCCGAGGCCCACGACTGCGCGCTCGGGGCGACCGGCACCCACCCGTGGGCCGACTACCGCCGCCAGCCGATCATCGACACCGACCACTACCGCCGGGTCGCGGCCGACCTCCAGTACGTCGCCTGGCGCAACAACACGTTCAGCCTCCACGTCCATGTCGGCGTCCGCGACATCGACCGGGCCGTCCGGGTCTGCGATCGCCTGCGGCCCGTCCTCCCGCTCCTCCTCGCCGTCTCGGCGAACTCGGCCTTTCTCGACGGCCGTCCGGCCGGCCTCCACTCGGCCCGGACCCAAACGTTCACCCGGAGCTTCCCGCGCTGCGGGGTGCCCGACGTGTTCGGGGGTTGGGCGGCCTACCGCGACTACGTCGACCTCCTCGTCCGGACCAACTCGATCGTCGAGTACACCCAGGTCTGGTGGTCGGTTCGCCCGCACTTCTCGTTCGGGACGGTCGAGATGCGGATCTGCGACGTCCAGGCCACGGCTGGCGAGTCGGACGCCCTGGCCGGGCTGATCGTCGCCTGCGTCGCCCAGGCGGCGCGCGACCTCGACGACGGTGTGCCCCACGCCGACCCGTCCGGCCGGCTGGTCGAGGAGAACATGTGGCGGGCGATCCGCCACGGCCTCGACGGCCAGATGATCGATCTCGAGCGGGCGGTCGAATACCCGGCGGCCGAGATCGCCGACCGGCTGCTCGCCTGGACGGCCCCGGTCCGGGCCGAGCTCGGGATCGAGCCGACCCTGCCCGACGCCAACGGCGCCCAGCGCCAGCGCCGGATGGTCGAGGCCGGGGCCTCGATCGAGGAGGTCTACGCCAGCTGCGTCCGCGAGACGCGAGCCACCTATTCCGAGGAGGTACCCGCATGAGCACGCCCGAGCCAGACGGACCCGAGCCGACCGAGGAGGAGCTCCGGGCGGCGTTCGAGGAGCAGCTGCGCCACATCACCGTCGCCGACGTCCTGATCCAGACGGCCGTCTCCCTGGTCAACATCGCCGGCCGGCGGCTCGGCCTCGGCCCGGACGGGGAGCAGGAGCGCGACCTGGCGCAGGTCCGCGACGCGATCGACGCCGTCCGCGGCCTGCTGCCCGTGCTCGAGCGCTACGACTCGCCGGAGACCCTCAAGCCGCTGCGGGACGCGATCGCCCAGCTCCAGGTCGAGTACGCCCGGCTGGTCAAGGCCGGGGCCGCCCCCCCGCCCCCGCCCCCGCCGCCCGGGGCGCCGGATCCGGTTGCCGAGGCCGGGTCGGCGAAGCCGGCGAGCCGCCTCTGGGTGCCCGGGCGCTAGCCGCCCGGGCGCGTCCGGCTCGGCCTGGGCAACCGGACGGACCAGGGGACGGAGAGCCCTTCGCCCGCGGCCGACGGCCCGGCCGTGCCGGCGCCCGGGTCGATACACTTCCGGACGCTTCATGCCGGGTGGCGATCACGCGCCTCCCGGCATGTCTGTGTTCCGGGGACGGGCTGGGCTTCCGCCGAGATGGCGGCAATCGACTTTGAGGAGTTCCGTTGACTGAGTTCTTGACCAACCACGGGGTCGTCGTGGCCCTCGTGTGCGCGGCCTGCGCGGTCATCTACGGCGCCGTGACGGCACGTTCCCTCCTGGCCCTCTCGCCCGGGAACGAGCGGATGCAGCGAATCTCTGCCGCCGTCCAGGAGGGGGCCCAGGCCTACCTCAACCGCCAGTACACGTCGATCGCCATCGTCGGCGTCGTGGTCTGCATCGCCCTGATCTTCGTCCAGAACGTCGCCGTCGCCGTCGGCTTCGCGATCGGCGGAATCCTCTCGGGGGCGACCGGCTACATCGGCATGAACGTCTCCGTCCGGGCCAACTGCCGAGTCGCCGAGGCGGCCCGGAGCGGG